>NZ_JBBNAC010000001.1:1902012-2536016 GCF_037996825.1 Bdellovibrio sp. BCCA
AAAGTTGAAGAATACGTTTCACCGTCGCAACAACCAAGAATCACTGAGTACGAATATGATTCTGTGGGAAATCTTCGCGCCGTAAAGCTGCCTGACGGACGTTTAATTGAATATGTTATCGACGGCCAAAATCGCCGAATTGGTAAAAAGATAAACGGAAAACTTATTCAGGGATTTATATTTCAATCTCAATATCAAATCGATGCCGAAACCGATGGAGCTGGCAAAATCATTCGCCGTTTCGTGTACGGATCAAAATTCAATACTCCTGATTATGTTGTAACTGGGGGCAAAGAGTATCGTATTATCTCCGACCAAGTCGGAACACCGAAAGTAATTGTCGAAGCGGCAACAGGAAAAATCGTTGAGTCATTAAATTATGACGAGTTCGGTATTTCATTAGATGGAAAACATAGCGCTTATCTTCCTTTTGGTTTCGCTGGCGGAGTAAATGATCGAGATACAGGATTAGTACGTTTTGGTGCTCGTGATTATGATCCATCTATTGGGCGTTGGACGAACAAAGATCCGATTCTTTTCAGAGGTGGGGATGCGAATCTTTATGGATACGTTGTCAATGATCCCATCAACTTAATCGACCCAAGTGGTCTTTATTGGTTTCGCCAAGATTGGCAAACTCCGGGCGCTGTTGGGCGGCCCGGTACGATCGTGCCGCCAGGGGGTATAATAAGCGAAGCCATTGAGAGGTATATACCTGCGGGTTATACATTTGGCCAAAGTCATGACACGTTTGTAGATTGGGCGACCTCAAAAGGAGTGCCCGACTGGCTAGCCAATATTCCTTCAATGATCCCGGCATATGTGTATTCTATAGGTCTGGAAATTAACCGTACCCAAGGATTAGCTAGCCAACCGGAGCCTATATGCAAATGATGAAAAAAATAAACCTCATAATGATTGTGTTTTTCCTCTTCAGTAGGAGTTACGCAGAAGATCTTAAGGCAGGGCAAAAGTATAAAATCATTAAACCAGTTTATTTGATGGGTGTGTATAACAGTCATAATAATAAAACACTTAGCAAAGACACAGCGAAGGCATATCTTCATGCGGAAAAGTACGTAGAAAAATCCTTCGTAGCATTTCAAACGGAAGTGCCAGTAGGAACTGTTATGACCATTATTGGTCCAGCTTCCAAGGCTTGGTATTTATTCTTTCAAGGCGATAAATACTTTATTAAGTTAGAGCCAGACTTGTCGCAGGGACTTGAGATCGAAGTTCAACTTGATAGAGGAATTGAAGGTAGTTTGGATGGACTGAATCCAGAAATATTTAGTCGGAGTGAAGAATAAATTTATCGCACAGTTGATGCGAGAGAATTTCCGTTGGCTCCGACGTTGCAGGTCCGTAATTTTAATGAAAGAAATTTGCAATGAACGTAGTTTACATTTTTCTCCTTTTTATTACGATTATATCGTTTTCTTTTCTTATCCCGGCTGCGCTCGAGGTAAGAAGCCTTTCTAGGAAAGCCAATACTCAATTGAAAGTAGGTGAGCCTAACGCAAATCTTGTAGCGTCATCCAGGCTTCGAATGAGATTTAGAGTTTTTTTATGTATAGGAATAATTGACCTTATTGTGCTTTTTATCACGTGCTAAAGGTTCCGAAAACTCGTTGATACCGCTAATGCTTTGCAAGCATTAGCACAGATAAACTCTATAAACCCGCAGTCGCCGAGTGAGGCAAAAGCGGAAGAGGATCAATCGGTCCTCGGTCTTTGCGGATTTCGAAGTGCAGGTGAACGCCGGTAGCTCTTCCGGTGCGGCCCATGGCGCCGATCACTTCGCCTTGGCGGACTTTTTGTCCTTCTGCTACTAAGATCTTATCAAAGTGCGCATAGAGAGTCGCCCAGCCGTCACCAGACTCCACCAGAACCATTTTTCCGTAACCACGGAACTCACGACCTGCATAGATCACAGTACCGCCTTGGGCTGCCAAAATAGGCGTGCCTTTAGGAGCTGCTAGATCAATCCCTAAATGAGGACGCTTTTTATTGGGTAAGAATCCACGAGTCATGCGCGCGCGATCCACCGGCCAGTCAAACGTCAACTGTTGCTGAATATAGGGGCTTTGGTCTGAGGCGGCGTTGCGCGGGGAGTTTGGTGGCTGATTTCCCGCCGCAAAATATTCGCGAGACAAAGGTGTATGAAAAGTAGTGCAGGAACCTAATGTTCCTACAACGACAATGCTTCCTGCAAAACTAACGAGCTGCTTCCATCCTGGTGACATGCTTTGAGTATACTTAATAAGTCCTTGGATCCAAAGCAATATTTTGAAAATAGCCCGGTGTATTTCTTAAAAAATCTCAAGAAGAGATTACTTATTAAGCATTAATAAATGGGGAAGTGTTTGCAAAGTTGCTTCACATCTTCATGGATCTTCGCTTTCATCGCAACATCCTCTGGATTATTGAGAACTTGCGCGATCCATTTTGCAATTTGCTTCATCTCTGTTGTGCCCATTCCTCTTGTGGTCAAAGCCGGGGTTCCAATACGAACACCACTTGTGACAAACGGTGAGCGTTTTTCATTTGGCACTGTGTTTTTATTCACAGTGATTCCCGCTTCATCCAAAGAAGCTTCCGCAAGCTTGCCTGTGATTTCGCGATCGCTTAAATCCACAAGGATTAAGTGATTGTCTGTTCCACCAGTCACAAGTTTGAAACCTAAAGAAAGCATTTCATCAGCTAACACTTTTGCATTCTGAATCACTTGTTCACTGTATTTTTTAAATTCTGGTTTCAATGCTTCACCGAAGGCCACAGCTTTACCCGCGATCACATGCTCAAGTGGTCCCCCTTGAATGCCAGGGAAGATGCGCGAATTCATTGTCTTCGCTTTTTCTTCAGAGTTCGTCAGGATCATGCCACCACGAGGACCACGCAAAGTTTTGTGTGTTGTTGTCGTGATATAATCAGCATAAGGAACTGGAGACGGGTGGTGCCCTGTCGCTACAAGACCTGCAAAGTGCGCCATGTCCACTAGCAACTGTGCGCCCACTTCATCAGCGATTTCTTTAAATTTCGCAAAATCCAAAGTGCGTGGATAAGCACTGTAACCAGCGATGATTAATTTCGGTTGAACTTCTTTTGCCGTCGCACGGATTGTATCATAATTGATGCGTCCTGTTTCCGCGTCCAACTTGTAAGAAGCGGCTTTAAACAAAAGACCACTGAAATTCACAGGAGAACCGTGAGTCAAGTGACCACCATGAGAAAGATCCATTCCAAGAATCGTGTCGCCAGACTTACAAGCCGCTAAGTAAACCGCCATGTTGGCTTGAGAGCCTGAGTGAGGTTGAACGTTGGCAAAGCCCACTCCGAAAAGTTTTTTTGCGCGCTCAATAGCTAAAGATTCGACTGTGTCGACATTCACGCAACCGCCGTAATAGCGTTTGCCAGGATAACCTTCTGCATACTTGTTTGTCAGAATAGAGCCTTGCGCTTCCATCACGGCACGTGACGTGTAGTTTTCTGAAGCGATCATTTCTAGACCGAATTGTTGGCGCTCAGATTCTTTTTGAATCGCAGATAAAACTTCAGGATCTACTTGAGCTAAAGACAATGACGTTGAATGCATAGGGATCTCCATTAGATAATCTGTCTAAAGTATCCCTCGTACAGGCGAAAATTAAAAGCCTCAACAACCAGTGTCGCTAGAGAGTTTATCAACACGACGTTGGTGGCGGCCGCCTTCAAATTTGGATTGAAGGAATACTTTAATCATTTTGATTGCTAAATCGGGCGCAGTAAAACGAGCACTTAAAACTAAAATGTTCGCATTATTATGTTCACGTGAAAGACGAGCAATATCCTCATTCCAGCAAAGCGCAGCACGCACTTGTGGATAACGATTTGCACGAATAGCCATACCTTGGCCTGAGCCACAGATGAGGATTCCCATTGCGGGTCCTTCTAAAGAGTCTGCGATTTTGTTTTTGTGATTTTCAAGTTCTGCTTGAACAATGTTTTTGCAAACTTGATCGGCATAGTCAGGGTAATCTACAGAGTCTCCATTGTGGGTTCCCACATCTTTCCAGGAAAGTTCCGGGAAGGCTGCCATCACTTTAAGTTTTAAATCCAACCCAGCGTGATCACAACCTGTGTAAACTACCATGTTTCACCTATTTCAGTTTTGAGAAAATCATGCAGGCGTTTGTGCCGCCGAATCCAAAACTGTTATTAAGAACGTTGTCGATTTTTCCTTCACGAGCTTTGTTAGGAACGTAATCCAAATCACAGTCTTCGCTAGGATTTTCCAAATTGATTGTTGGAGGCACTTTTTGATCGCGAATGGCCATCACACAGAAAGCCGACTCAATTGCACCAGCGGCACCCAACGCGTGTCCCGTCATGGACTTCGTACTAGAAACCCATACTTTCTTCGCGTGATCGCCCATAAGACGTTTGATCGCAGCTGTCTCAAGGCCGTCTCCCACAGGAGTGCTTGTGCCGTGAGCATTGATGTATTGAATTTCAGATGCCTGCAATCCAGAGTCTTTCACAGCCGCAGCCATGGCTCTGTATCCACCTTCTCCTTCTGGAGCTGGGGACGTCATGTGGTAAGCGTCTGAAGAAACGCCATAGCCTGTGATCTCACAAAGAATTTTAGCGCCGCGTTTTTCCGCGTGCTCAAGAGACTCAATGCAAAGAACCGCAGCACCTTCACCAAGAACAAAACCATCACGGTCTTTATCCCAAGGACGGCTGGCTTTTTCGGGAGCGTCGTTGCGAGTAGAAAGGGCTCGCATCGCTGCGAATCCTCCAACAGCAAGTCCGCACACCGTGCTCTCAGCGCCACCAGCGAGCATCACATCCGTCAAACCTTCGCGAATATAGCGAACGGCATCACCAATAGAGTGCACACCCGAAGCACACGCTGAGGTCACAGAGTAGTTAGGACCTTTAAGTCCCAACTCGATAGAAACTTGTCCCGCTGCCAAGTTTGTGATGACAGAAGGAATAAAGAAAGGACTGATGCGACCAGGACCTTTCTCTTTCATTTTGATTGATGTTTCTTCGAGGGTTTGGAGACCTCCGATGCCCACACCAATAATAACTCCCGCTTGATTTTTCACATCCTCTGTCAGTTCTAGTTTGGCCATTTCCACAGCCATCTTAGAAGCAGCGATAGAGTAGTGAATAAACAAATCCATCTTCTTTTGCTCTTTTTTCTCAATGTAAAGATCAGGGTTAAAGCCCTTCACTTCACCGGCAAAAGTCACATCAAAGCCTGTTGTGTCGAATTTTGTGATCTTCGCGATACCAGATTGGCCACGAAGTGCAGCAGTCCAGCTGTCCTCAATGTTGTTACCAAGGGGAGTGACTGCGCCCACTCCAGTGACGACAACTCTTCTTTGTGGTTTTGATGGACGTTCAAATCGGGAGTTCATAAAAAATTAAGCTTTTCCTTTTTTCTCAAGGTAAGAAGCTACGTCTTGAACAGTCTTAAGCTTTTCAGCGTCTTCGTCTGGAATTTCAAGATCGAATTCTTCTTCCATTGCCATCACAAGTTCAACGATATCAAGGCTGTCAGCGCCAAGATCGTCGATGAAAGAAGCCTCAGGCTTAACTTTATCTGGATCTACGCCTAATTGCTCAACGATGATGTCTTTTACTTTTGGATGAATTGCCATTTGTCCTCCTAATATGCGTTCATCTAATTTAATCTTCAAGTCTAGTAAGCTCATTGCGAGTAAAGTCGAAATTAGAACTTTATTCTGCAAAAAACTTTTAATTCATATGCATTCCGCCATTCACATCCAGCGTGTGGCCTGTGATGTATTTAGATTCATCACTCAAAAGGAAACGCACCGCTTGCGCCACGTCGTTGCCTTCGCCGATTTTTGCCAGAGGAATGCGTTCCATCATTTTTGCTTTTACGTCTTCTGAAAGAATGTCTGTCATTTCAGTGCCGATAAAACCTGGAGCAACGTTATTCACGCGCACGTTGCGAGAAGCCAGTTCCAACGCCACAGACTTCGCGAAAGCAATTGTTCCTGCTTTCGAAGCTGCGTAGTTGGCTTGTCCTGCGTTTCCAGTTTCGCCGATGATAGAAGTAATATTAACAATCGAACCTTTGCGCGCTTTCATCATTGGTTTTGTGAAAGCTTTTGTTACTAAGAATGTTCCGCGAAGGTTTGTGTTGATAACAGAATCAAAGTCTTCCGCTTTCATGCGCAGAAGAAGTTGGTCTTTTGTGATGCCGGCATTGTTCACAACGCCGTCCACTTCAGGCCATTTTTCAAGGATGTGCTCAACAGCTTCATTTACAGAAGTTTCGTTGGCGATATCCATTTTGATGTAGAAGTGACCTTCACCCGTTAAAGAGTGAGCGACTTGTTGAGCAGCTTCTTCGCGAGAGGAATAAGTGAAAGCAACTTGCGCGCCTTCTTCAGCTAAAAGCTTTACGATGGCAGCGCCGATACCGCGGCTTCCGCCAGTGACAACAATTTTCTTTCCTTGAAGCGATTTTCCGCTCATGTGCAAAATCCTTTTTCTGCGCAACCTTGTGTTGTTTTCAGCACACTCTGACTGAACTCCGAGCAAAGCTCAAGAAATTTCAATGACTCGAAGCTTTCAAAAATTCTTCAATAGTTTTAATATCTTCCATGCTTGTTGTAGTCATGACTTTGAAGAAATCACCGTCGATCTTTTTAAGCAGACCTTGAAGCACTTTTCCAGCGCCACATTCGATCACATTGGCGTGACCCATGGCTTTTAAAACTTCCATGCTTTGAGTCCAACGAACCGGAGCCGAAACCTGACGGATCAAGTTTTCACGCAAAACAGAACCTTCTGTTTCCGCTTTTGCGTGGAAGTTTTGAATGACCGGGAAGGCTGCTGTTTTAAATTCCATCGCGGTCAAGACCATGCGCATTTTGTCTTCGGCAGGTTTCATCATTTCACAATGGAAAGGCGCTGAAACCGTGAGTGGGATCAGCTTTGCGCGTTTTGGAGCTTCCGTGAAGATCACTTCTGGTTTGAAATTGTCTTTCAACCAGTTGATCGCTTTTTGTGAACCAGAAATAACAATCTGTCCTGGAGAATTAAAATTCGCCGGAGACAAAGGACCAAAACCGGAATTCTTCACAACGTAATTGCAAAGAGTTTCAACTTGATCGGGCTCTAATCCAAGAACCGCCACCATTCCGCCTTGTCCGACAGGAACAGCTGATTGCATCGCTTGACCACGAGTGCGAACCGCTCTCATCGCTTCATCAAAGCGGATCACGTCAGCAGCAACAAGAGCTGCATATTCACCAATGGAGTGACCCGCAGCTGCAACAGCTTTAACACCGAAATCGTGGCGTAAAACTTTTTGTGTTGCTGTAGAAACAAGAAGAAGAGCCGGTTGAGTGTTTTCAGTCAGAGCAAGATCTGCTTCAGAACCTTCGAAGCAGAGTTTTTTCATGTCTTGCTTTAGCGCCTCAGAACCTTCTTCGAAGATTTCTTGAGCGATTTTGAAGTTATCAAATAAAAAACGGCCCATACCAGGTTGCTGGCTGCCTTGTCCGGGGAATGCCAATGTAAACATGCTTTAGTACCTCAAAAGAATACTGCCAGAAGTCAGACCAGCTCCAAATGCTGTGAGCAAAATTGTCTGTCCTCTTTTGATTTTTCCATTTTTGACGGCCCAGTCGAAGGCCACAGGTATAGAAGCTGCCGATGTGTTACCAGTTTCCTGAAGGTACACAATCACACGCTCCATTGGAAATTTAAACTGATCAGCCACAGCTTCAATAATGCGCTTGTTGGCTTGATGAGGAACAATCCAGTCCACGCTTTCAGGTGAGACTTGATTGTGTTCAAGGGCTTCTTTGCAACAAAGAGCCATTGTGCGAACCGCGTTTTTGAAAATCTCACGGCCACGCATAGAAACATAATTCAACTTATTGTCGATGACATATTGAGATTGTGGCATCGCACTTCCGCCACCTGGCAGAGTGAGAAGATCCGCAAGATCTCCATCGGCATGAAGATGTGTGCTTTCAACAACATTTTTGTCGCCATCTTGAGCGCGGGACAAAACCCACGCACCGGCGGCGTCACCGAACAAAATGCAAGTTTCACGATCTTGGTAATTGACGAAACGATGAAGAACTTCAGCGCCGACAACAAGAACATTCTTATACATTCCTGTGCGGATGAATTGATCAGCGATAGAAACACCGTAGATAAAACCAGAGCAAGCGGCATTCAAATCAAACGCAACGATGTTGCGGCAACCAAGCTTGCTTTGCAGATAACATGCTGTCGACGGCATCTGGCGGTCGCCAGAAACAGTGCCAACAACAATCATATCGATGTCTTCGGGTTTTAATCCTGCGTCTTCAAGAGCTCTGCGAGAAGCCTGAAGGCAAAGGTCCGATGTGGCTTCACCTTCAGCTGCGATATGGCGGCGTTCGATCCCAGTTCTTTCAACAATCCACTGATCGCTCGTCTCTACCATTTTTTCGAGATCTTGGTTCGTGAGAACCTTCTCTGGTAGATACGAGCCTATCCCTGCTACACGAGACCGAAACATTCCTGCCATGGAGTCAACCGTTCTGTAAGAGATTACTTAGCTGCGCTGATTTGTTTGCCTTTGTAGTACAAAGCACCGTCAGCACCTTTGTGTGCACGGTGTGGACGAGTCAATTCGCCAGTCTTTTTTTCTACAGATACTGCTGGAGTAGACAAACCGTCATGTGAACGGCGCATATCACGTTTAGCACGAGATGTTTTCTTCTTAGGAGTTGGCATTTCAAACCTCTTTTTGAGTCATTTATAATCGAAGCACGTTAATTTAACCAAAGAATGATAAAAATCAACCCTTTAATTGGGGTTAGTTGATTTTGATATTCTTTAAAACAGCGAAAGGATTCTGAGGCTTATCCTCAGGCATCTGCTCGTCGTAGCTAAAGCTGCGTCCTTTCACAGGAATCTTGCAAATTGAGCAGTCGCCATTTTCATCTTCAGGGCCTGCTGGATTAAAAGGCGCAGCAAGAGCGACGACCTCATGAAGGTATTCCCCAATATCAAACAAATTTCCCTCATATTCAGAGACGTCAGGGCCGTTCTCTGGAAGGTCACTCACATGGTTGACCTTGGAATATTTACTGCCGCGAGGGTGATCTTGTTTCGGGATCAGGAATTCATGGAACTTTGTATCCACAGGGAATGCGAAATCAATCCCACAACGAGCGCATTGCTCAGGAAGCTTGGTTTTCATTGTTCCGACAAGTTCAAAGTCTCTGGAATTCAACGGTTTAATAAAAAACTCAGCTTCGTGGGGAGTTTTCCCAATCAGATCCGCTAAAACGGAGTTGAGCTCTGCTGTCTGTGAATTCCAGTGATACGCTCGGCCTTCTTCGGGAATTTCAGTTAGATTGATTTTCATAAAAAACTCCTAAACACCCCACTAAGGACCTTAAATAGAGTGATATATGTGGGGGAGATCGTTTTAGTTTAAATGGGGCGGTTGGTCAAGGTCTGTTTTGGTCGGGGCTCCCTTGTGACAGCCTCTAGAGGGAGTAGTCTTGGGCTGGAAGCAAAAAGGGGGTAGTTATGGCAACTCTCAAAGTTAACGGTACCGAATACTACTATGAAGAGCACGGTCCCAAAGAGGCTCCGGCAATTGTACTCAGTCCACTTCTTTATACAGACACTTCAGTTTATGAGCCTCTCATTCGTATGTTCTCTGATGATTACAGAGTCATTGTTTATGATCATCGTGGTTTAGGAAAATCCGCAGGTGCACCGAGTGCCAGCCTTGAAAATTCCGCCAAAGATGTCGCCGCTTTAATTGAAAAATTAAATTTAGGTCCTTGTCATTTTGTTGGAAACTGTCTTGGCTCTTTTGTAGGTTTGCATTTGGCGATTCATCGCTCGGATCTTTTAAAAAGTTGTACGTTGATGGGCGCCACGGCAGAGTCTGAAAGTGACGAGACTGTTCGTGATATGGATACGTTCATCACGAATGCAAAGAAAAACGGAATGAAATCGAGTGCGAAGTCTTTTTCTGAAATGTGGTTTGGTTCTACGTTCCGCAATACGAAAGATCCAATTCAAGTCACTCGCAGGGAAAAATGGATCAATCATCTGGGAAAACTAAAACCAGAAAGTCTGGATGCCGCCACGCAAATCTATCATCGCAGTGATGTGACAAAAGACCTTTCAAAAATCAGCTGTGCGGTTTTGGTGATTGCCGGTGATGAAGATTCACCTACGAATTTGGAAGCTTACCGACGTATGGTTAAAGCTATTCCGAATGCAGAATTTAAAACCATTCATCATGCAGGATATGCGCTTGTGATTGAGCAACCTGAAGAGATCGCAGAAAACATTTTAACATTCATCGAAAGAGTGGAGCACCACTGGGCTGCAAAACAAAAACAATCTCCCCGCGAGTTTGGTTTTAGAAAAGCGAGTTAAAATGAGACGTTTTTAGGGCTGCCGAAGTTTCGGCAGCTTTCCGAAGGGGCGGAGTCTCAACTGTCGGACTCTCGGTAGGATTTTTTTCATCTTTAAAATAAGGCGCTTTTAGGACTCTTTTTAGTGGTTCTGCCTTTGCTTTATAAATCTGCAAAGCAAAGGAGTTTTTATGAAAAAGAAAATCATGTCTTTGTTTCTTTTAGTCGCTGTTCTTGGCCCTGCGGCTGCAATGGCGGACTCACGATCTGTAAACACGGAGGATCTTTTTGATGCGTGTACATCGGAGGAACTGAAGAACGGTTGTAAGAAAACGCTGTATTTCGGTTTAGGTACTATCAACAATATTCAACTAAACCGAGGTGAGAGGTTTATTGTAGACGTTCAGACGCGCGATTGTTTTAACAAGCTGGATATAGAAACGAATTCGTGGGACCGCCATCGTCTTTACACAGGTGATATGTTTATAAAGTCGGGAGTTTATACAATTCTGAATCAAAGCCAAGACAGCTGCGAAGTTGTGCTTAAGGTGGTCGGAAGAAGATAAGTGTCGTTTGTTGGCGAGGGCTGTGAAAACTTCATGGCCCCGTGTTAAAACAGTCTTATAAATTCATTTAATTTCATTTGAGCAAAATTCATGTCGGCACAAGGCTTGTAATAAAGGCGGTGTTATCTCAGGACGTGTGAGGAAGTTATGATGAATTTAATCGCCTTTTTTAGCTTAATTCTGTTCACAACAGAGGCGCTTGCAAATGAGGTCGTTGTTACTTGCCGTGGGTCTTTAAAGCCAACTATGGCCTCTGTTGAAACGTACAAGGTTTCGCTGACGGATCGTGGAAACATAATTATTGAAGGTCAGTATAAAGACACTCCTTCGATTTTTATCAATGTGGATAAAGATGAAGTCGTAAAACAAAACGATGATGAAGGTTTGCACTTGGAATCTTCAAAGAAACGCTTGGGAATGGTTTTCTCTAAGCAGTCTGTGCAGATCAATTATAAAACGGGTAAAGGCTCGGCTCGCGATTTTCAAACCATGGACAGCATGGTGAAACCACGAACCGTATTTTTGGATAACTGCCGTCGTTAGTAATTCACAAAAAGATCTTGGGCTTTCGGAGTGCTCTTGATGAGCTTAAGATCTTTCATTTGCTGAACCAAAGTCTCCCAGCGAGTCGCTGTCATAGATCCCAAAGTTTCTTTTGTTTCGATCAAAGGCTTTTGCACGTCTGCTGCTTTATTAAATGTCTCTAAGTCTAAAGATTTGTTCAGGGTTGCCATGTATTGATTCGTAGCTTTGGGGTCTTTCAAGTAAGCAGCCCAACCTTCACGAGAAGCTGCGACAAGTTTTTTTGCCAGTTCTGGTTTCTTGTTCAAAGTCTCTTCCGTTGCACCAATCACAACAAGATATGGATTAAAGCCTTCGTCGGCGATTAAGAAGTTCTTCACTTTCGCGCCGGCTTTTTCTGCACTCAAGGGTTCTGTGGTGATAAAACCTTGTTGAGAGAAGTCTTTGTTGTTGAGGAAATTACTTACCCCGCCAGTATAAGGAACCACTTTAACTTTGGGTTTCCCAAACTTTTGTACCAGGAATTGATAATAGGGAAGACCTGACTGCATGGAAAGAATGCCTTCACCGGCAAAAACATCTTTGAGTGATTTGAAGTTCTTTTCAGCGTGAGTCATCACGATGTAGGGAGCTGTTTGATAAACGGCAAAAAGACCTTTCACCTTGTTCTTCGTATTTCTATCTTGAGAAAGAATGATTTCATCAGCACTTACGATCGCAAATTCAACTTTGTTATTCGCAAGCATTTGCACCGTCGGAGTTCCTGAACCGCCTTCTAAGATTTTTACATCAAGTCCGTGTTTTTTATAGATTCCTTGAAGAACGGCCGCATAGAATCCGCCAAATTCAGGCTCGGCTTTCCAGTTTAAAGCCAGTGTGACTTGAGTCGGGCTTTGCGCAAAAGCAGATGAAGCCAAAAGAAAAACTAAAGAAAGAATCCATGTTTTCATTTTAAATCCTTTATTCCTGAGATGAAGATGCAAAAGGGCGTCGCCATGTGATGATCTTGTGAGCTCCTGCAAGAACTCCCATAAATAACAATCCCATAATGGATAACAATAATAACGCTCCAAAGACGATGTCCACTCTTTGCTGCGTGCGTGCAGAGTCAATCATAGCGCCTAAGCCTCCGCCCCCGACAAATTCTCCTGCGATCGCACCAATGATGGAAAGACCTGCAGAAATTTTAAGTCCTGAATAAATATAAGAATAAGCGCTGGGAAGTTTAAGTTTGATTAAAGTTTGAATGCGGCTGGCGTGATAAATACGGAAGAGGTCTCTTTGTGATTCACTAGCACTCTCTAGACCCATCAGCGTGTTTGCAATGATCGGAAAGACAGAAACAATAAAGCTTGAGGCGATCACTGTTGGAGCGCCGAAGCCAAAATAGATCACAAGCAATGGAGCGATAGCGATAATAGGAACAGTCTGAAAGAAAATTGCAAAGGGTAGGATCGCTCTTTTTAAAAGATCGGAAAGAGAAAATAAGAATGCTGTGAGACTTCCAGCTACGATACTGATCGCTAGACCTAATAGCACGTTGATCAGAGTTTCTTTAAACGCTGTTAGGAAGTCTGCCTTTAACTCTTGAAGTGTTTGAATCACAGTGGAAGGAGCAGAAAACAAAGTGTCGCTAATCACGCCCTGGCGCACGCAGAACTCTAAGAGCACCGTTAAGATGACAAAACTAATAAAGGCTGGAAGAAAACGTCTCATGCTTTCAGCCTTTCAGAAAGATATCTAACGATACGGTTGAGGTCTTCAGAGGTTCTTAAAGCTTCTGTGCGATTTTTCGGGAGATCCAATGTTTGATCTAAAGTGATTTTCGCACCGGCTCCTTTTAACATAATAATTCGCTCAGATAAGTAAGTGGATTCAAACAATGAGTGCGTGACAAACACGATGGTCATCTTTTCGTTTTTCCACAACTCTAACAATTGATTTTGCATTTCAAAGCGTGTCGTTTCATCCAGGGCTGCGAAAGGTTCGTCCATCAACAAAAGTCGTGGAGAACTGACAAGGGCTCTGGCTAAAGAAACACGCATTTTCATACCGCCAGAAAGTTCATGGGGAAAAAGTTTTGCGAATTCTTCCAGTTTTACTTTTTTAAGAGCGGCCATCACACGGTTTGATTTTTCTTCATAAGAAAGATTTTTGAATGAAGAATTCAGTTCAAATGGTAGAAAGACATTTTCAAAAACAGAGCGCCACGGAAGTAGGTTGGCCTCTTGAAAGACAAAACTAAAAGATCTTTTTGCGGTAGGGGAGAGACTCACCTCCCCGCTTGTCGGATTTTCTAGACCTGCAATGAGTCTTAACAATGTTGATTTACCGCAACCTGAAGGACCGACAATAGAAACAAAAGAGCCGGGCTCAATATCAAGATTCAAATCTTTAATCACTTCACGCTTTGGGAAGTTTTTTGCAAGATCCTTGATGTGAATGCCAAGTCCTTCTGTCATCAATTACACCCAATCGTAGTTAAAGCTGATGCTGATACGCTCTTTGTTGGAATCGTTCTTAGGGACCTCGTGACGAAGCCAACTCTCAAAGAGCACCACGTGGCCTTCTTTAGGATCTAACGAATAATAGCGTTGGTTATAGTCTTTAGCGTTGTGTTTGCGCGGCGGGGACGCCATGAAGGAATCCATGCGCGGATCTTCAAATTTTAAGGAAGAACAATTTTTCGGAGTTTGAACATAATAAGTTCCGCTGATTACGGAAAGTGGATGCAAGTGCATGGTGTGAATCACGTCCGTCGGCATGACGTTCACCCAGCAAGAGGTCATCTTGAGTTCTTTGGGATTGATGTCCATTTCAAGATGCTTCACGAATTTACGAACGTGCTTATCGATTTCTTTTTCTAACTCTTCAAAGGTGCTGGAAACTTTGTGCAAAGACGAAATTGATCCGTAAGAGGTGTATCCGCCTTTATAGTTTTTGCGCGACCAAACCTGACCTTCCTCATCGATCTCTGCGAATTTTAGAGCTTCTATTTTTAAATCTTTATTGAGCTCCGCCAGGCCTCGTGATTTCAGGGGAGAATAATAGATAAAAGTGGGGAATAAGGTCTTTATCATTTTGAGACACCTTCGCAAATACTCTAGAGATATCCTCAACATAGGGCCAATTGTGTCTCAATTCAAGAACAGAACGTCAATTGTTAGACAGATGTTAGCCCCTTCATCAAAGCAACACCGTCAGATAGAAATAGAGGCACTCCTGCGTGGCACCGCCTTTGCTTTAAGTAAAGGCATTACCAAGGAGTGAATTATGAAAAAGCAATTACTTGTAACAGTTATCGCAATGATCCCTGCTATGAGCTTTGCGAAAATCTCTGACTTTAACGCTCTTATTTCTGAGAACGTGAAAGCTCAAAATGAACTTCACTCTACGGTGAAACACAATCTTGATGATGCGAGAGATGCAGTTGCTGCCGCTCAAGTTCGCGAGCGCATCGTTGTAGTTGAAAACTCAGGTGTTACTTACAATGCACCTACTAAAAAAGATCTTTTGGCTTTCAAAAAAGAAAAACGCAGTCACCGTGCTTCTGAAGGCAAACAGTTCGAGCGTCTGGCTTCAGAAATCAACTCTGCTGACTACTAATTAGAAGTTTAAATTTTGAATCACCAAGGCCTTCCGAATCCGGAGGGCCTTTTTTATTGGTCAAAGAATGAGTTTACGAAGCTCTTGTTGAGAGTAGACGTAATCTGCATAGACCATCGTGTTCGTGATATTTCTGTGTCCCAAAGCCACTTGAACGAGGCGCAAATCCTTCGTTTTTTGATAGAGCTCAATAGCGAAAGTGTGTCTTAAAGCGTGAAACTTCTTTGGAACGGGGCGATACATTTCCCAGACCTGATAGAGGCGATTGTAAGAGATTGGAAAGACCGAGGTTCCGCCTTGCTGTTCAGCGAAGCGATGAAGTCGATTAAAAAGGTCGGAATGAACCGGAATCTCGCGATCATTGGAGCCCTTTAAACCCCGGATAAAAATGCTTTCATCATAAGGGTTCAAATCACTGCGTTGAATGTTGAGAACTTCTTGAGCACGGGCCCCGGTCCGCAAAGCCACCCAAATCATCAAACAATTGCGTGGGTCTTTATCTTGAAAATCCCCGAGAATTTTTCGCAAACGTTCCGTTTCGGGCGCGAGAAGATATTTGTTCTTATTAAGCTGATACCGAGATGCCGTGGCCATAACCCATCATTCAGAAGTCGAGGTGCCTTTGACAAGGGGATCTTGCGACGCAGCGCATTCAAAGTGTTGATATATAGAAATACTTTGTTTAGATGCACCTAGACATAATATTGTGCAGCGCATAAAGATCTAACCACCAGAAATCACTAAATAAAATACATAGTAAAATCATATACTTAACACTAAAGCTTATAACTATAAGCTTTAGTGTGATTTGAAAATGGGGTGCCTGGGGTATACCTGGAAGAATTCTTTTGTAGTTTCAATGACTTAGCTTGACGCCCGGAAACCTCTTCTGGAATCATATCTGTATTATACAACGTTATTTATTGTGAATAACAACATAAATGTTGTGAAAAACAATAGTCCAGATGGGGTTTAAATGGAAATGGACGTTCAGGGTCTAGGTCAGGAAGGGTTTGAAAAAGCCACGTTTGACGGGGGTTTTTTGGAGGGGGATTTAGGGCCTCGTTCAAAGACATCTTTAAGGATGCATTATGAAGCACAGGTTTCAGTCATCCAAAATCAGATCGGAAATTTGGAAGAAATTCGGGGGTCTTTAGGGCTTTCTCAACGCAAAATGGCCCAACTTCTTTTGGTCGATCCGTCCACTTGGACTCGTTGGACGAAGCAGGGCGATGAAGCTCCCCCGCATATTTGGCGGGCTCTTCAATGGTATTTGGCTTTGCGGGAGAAAATCCCAGGTTTAACGCCTCAATATTTTATCAGTACAAATCCGCAGGTTTTGCATCAAAAGGCTTTGAAGGAGTTGGAAAACGAACGCCAAGAACGCCTTGAAAACATGGGAAATTTCTCTCAGAAATTGCAGATTTTGGTGGATGAACGCGCAGGACTTGAAGGAGAGCTTAAGAAGCTTAAAAAAGACCTGAATTTTCACAAGAAGATGAGTATAGTCATCCTTCTTATTAGTATCTCTTGGGCAGCCGTTTTCTGGTTTTGGAAAGGTCTATGATTAAACACGACACCATTCGACTTTTAGTCACGCAAACCATCTTTGAAGTTGTTTCTTCTGTTTATCCGGACGTTGTGCCGCATGTTTTATCACGTGAAGCTTTGGAAATCGAAATTTACAAAGCTCTTGTATTGCCTCCGCAATCAGAATTGGGTGATCTCGCTTTTGGCTGCTTTTTGCTTTCAAAATCTTTGAAAAAATCGCCAGCCGACGTGGCAAAAGAAATCGCCAACGGCATTGCTGCTAAAAATACATCCGATATTAAGGCTGTTGCCGCAGGTCCGTATGTGAACATCACTGTGGCTGCTGAACTTCACGGAAAACTTGTTTTAAGTGATATATTAAGCGGCGGTTTCTTTAAAAAACAGCTTGTCGAAAAATCTCCAAAGACAATGATTGAGTATTCTCAACCAAACACTCACAAAGAGCTTCACGTGGGTCATATGAGAAATCTTTGTTTGGGAGATGCGATCGTTCGCATGCAAAGATACGCAGGCCGTGAAATTGTGGCTTCTACATTCCCTGGTGATATGGGAACTCACGTGGCGAAATGTCTTTGGTATATGAAAAAGCACAACCAAGAGCCAGTTCCTGAGACAGGAAAAGGGGAGTGGCTGGGGCGTATGTATTCTAAAGCCAATCTGCTTTTGGAAGATCAAAACGGCACTCCGCAAGAGGCGATCAATCGCCAGGAACTGACAGACATTCTTCATCAATTGGAATCAAAAAAAGGACCTTACTTCGATCTTTGGAAAGAGACTCGCGAGTGGTCTATTGAATTGATGAAAAAGGTCTATAAATGGGCCGATGTGACTTTTGATGAATGGTATTTTGAATCAGACATGGATTCTCCGTCTGCGGCGTGGGTGAAAGAACTCTACGCTCAGGGAAAACTTGAAATGTCTGAAGGCGCTATCGGAAAGAATTTAGAATCTGAAAATCTTGGATTCTGCATGCTTTTAAAATCCGATGGCACAGGACTTTACGCGACGAAAGATTTGTTGCTCGCAAAACATAAATTTGAAGACGTGCACATCGAAAAAAGCGTTTACATCGTAGATATGCGCCAGGCTTTGCACTTTAAACAAGTCTTCCGCGTTCTTGAAATCTTAGGCTTTGAACAAGCAAAGAACTGCTTCCACCTTCAATATAATTATGTGGAACTTCCCGATGGAGCGATGAGTTCTCGTAAAGGCAATATCGTGCCTTTAACTGAACTTGTTCACCGCATGGAGGATCACGTGAAGACGACTTACTTAAGTCGTTATGAAAATGAATGGACGAAAGAAGATATCAACACCATCGCTGGACAAGTGGCGAAAGGGGCGATCTTTTACGGCATGCTTCGTATCGATACGAATAAGAAAATCGTTTTTGATATGAATGAGTGGCTAAAACTGGATGGGGAGTCTGGACCTTTTGTTCAGTACTCTTACGCGCGTATTTCAAGTCTTGGCAGAAAGTTCCCGCGTACACAAAAAGATGTGAACTGGGGACTTCTGACTCACGCTTCAGAACGTCAGTTGATGCAGGCGTTGTTTGGATTTAACTCTTCAGTTGCACAAGCAGCAGAAAATTATAAACCAGCTGCGATCTGCACTTATTTGTATGAACTCGCGAAAAAATTTAACGTCTTCTATCATGAGTGTCCGATTGGAACAGAAAAAGATGAAGCGATTCGCGAAGCACGTCTGGCTTTGAGTTCTGCTGTCGGTATCACTCTCAAACAAGGTCTGGCTGTTTTAGGAATGCCGGCTCCAGAGAAAATGTAGAAAAATAAAGCAAAGAAAAATACTGCTCCAGCTGAAGTGTCCCGACACTTCAGCACTGCGTCCTGCCGGACCGCATTATCACTAGTCTTTTTACTCAAATGGAACCATGATCTCCTCGCAATTTAAATTACGAAGGAGCCTACATTGGGAACTTTTGAGCTTATTTCTAAGCATGGAGACCATGAGCAAGTTGTATTCTGTAACGACCCTCATGTCGGACTGAAAGCGATCATCGCTATTCATAACACTTCTTTGGGACCTGCTTTGGGTGGTACCCGTATGTGGAACTACAAGAATGAAGATGAAGCTCTTGTCGACGTTCTTCGTTTGTCTAAAGGGATGACTTATAAAGCGGCGGCTTCTGGTTTGAACTTGGGTGGTGGTAAAGCTGTTATCATCGGCGATCCAAAAACTCAAAAATCAGAAGGATTGTTCCGTGCATTCGGTCAATTCGTAAACTCTTTGAATGGTAAATACATCACGGCTGAAGACGTGGGCACTTCTGTTCAAGATATGGAGCACATCTACATGGAAACTCCTTGGGTGACAGGTATCCCTAAGGATTTCGGTGGATCTGGTGACCCATCTCCCTACACAGCACATGGTGTTTTGATGGGGATTAAAGCCTCTGCAAAAGAAAAATTCGGAACTGATTCTTTGAAAGGCATGAGAATCGCCGTTCAAGGTCTTGGAAACGTAGGTTCTAACCTTGTGAAGTACCTTAAAGAAGAAGGTGCTGTGATCACAGTGGCTGATATCGATATGAACCGCACGAAAAACGTGGCGGAAGCTTACTCTGCAAAAGCGGTTTCACCTGATGAAATCCTTTTCACTGAGTGCGATATCTTGGCTCCATGTGCATTGGGTGCGATCGTAAACGATCAAACAATCACAAAGTTTAAAACAAAAGTGATCGCTGGTGGCGCGAACAACGTCCTTGCTGAAGCACGTCACGGTGACCAATTGAAAGAATTGGGCATCCTTTACGCTCCAGACTACGTGATCAATGCCGGTGGTTTGATGAACGTATTCGTTGAACTTGAAGGTTACTCTCCAGAGCGCGCCTTTGAGAAAACAAAACGCGTTTACGACAATATCTTGAAAGTTTACGAAGTTGCAAAACGCGACAATATCGGAACTCACACAGCTGCGGACCGTTTGGCTGAAGAGCGCATCAACACAATTGGTCGCTTGAAACAACGTCACCCAGGTAAATCTTCTCGCGCGTTTACGACGCTTAAAGAAGTACATAACCGTTAGTCTTCGTTCAGCTGCTCTCGGAGGCACTTAGTGTGGCCATCCGTGAGCAGTCTTTCTGACGGCCTTCGTGGCCGACAGAGCAAAGTACTTATAAACCTCGGGCCATACTCTTCTTTCCTGGCCACGATGGCCAGGAAACAGCCTTCTCATGGACGGAGGCACCTCGCATCATTGTCTCAGCTGTATAAAGCACTCTATTGACATCCCACCTCGACCAAAGAACAATCTTTCTTCGTGTAAGTATTTATTAACAGCGAGGAATATCTTGAGCACTAAGTTTACAAAAGATGAGTTGAAATCTCCGGATCAAGTGACACAAACCCTTAGAAAAGGTTTTGTTTGGACAACGGGACATTCCAAAATGGTTATCACAGCCATTGCCGTTTTTATCGTGATCGGCGCTGGTGCTTCGATCATGAACTACATGACTGAGAAAAAAGAAGTTTCTCAGCAAGAGAAATACTTCCTTCTTGAGAAAGCCTATAGTGAGAAAAAACGTGGTTTTGAAGAAGCGGCTCGCGCTGAAGTGATGGCTGCTCAGTCTAAAGATAAAAAGAATGTTCCAGCCGTAGATCCTTCTAAAAAAGCTTCTGGTGACATGCAAAAAGACTATGGTACGGAAATCACGGGCTTTGAAGCTTTCATCAATCAAGCTCCAGATACAAAAGCAGCTCAAATGGCGGCTTTGAATTTGAGCGAAATCTACATGAACTACAAAAAGAACGACGAAGCGCTTGCGACGTTGGCGAAAGTAGAAAAAGGTCTTGATAAGAAAGACGTGCTGACAGGTCTTGTTCTTATGCAGATGGGAAATGCTTTGGCAGATAAGAGCGATTGCAAAGCGGCGATTGAAAAATGGCAAACTTTGACAAACAATAAAGCTTTGGCCTTTGCTCATGATGAAGCGAAACTTCGCATGGGTCTTTGCTTTGAATCTATGAATGACTTGGCAAAAGCAGAAGAAATCTACACTGAGATCGGCAAAAAAGACGATCAAGGCACAACAGATTTCGCGGCTTCTCGTGAAGCTCAAAAATATTTGCGTTTGTTAAAAGCGAAAAAGAATCTTTAGTCAGGGGACTTCATGAAGTCGATTCTTCTCGGATCTCTGGTGCTGGCTTTGGCAGGATGTGTGACAGTGGATCGCACTCTTGAGCAATGGAGTTCAAAAAATAACAGCAAAAGAGAATACGAAGTTAAAACGGCGTGGGTTCGTCAGACGACTGTTAAAGACAATCTAGGCTTTCGTAAAATCAATCGCATGACACCTCTTTTGGTGAATGATCTGGTCATTCAAGGCAATGGTCTTGATGGCATCGTCGCTTACGAAAAAGAAAATGGCCGTCAGAAATGGCGTTTGGCGATTCCAAATGGTGTTGAGCCCAGTGCTACATCCATTCGTGATCGTTTGTTCGTAGGTGCGAGCGACGGGAATTTTTATTCTGTTGAATCCAGCTCCGGTCAAATTCAGTGGAGTTTTCCAACGAAGGCCGAAAATCTTTCCGCACCTTTGCTTGAAGAAGGCGTGGTTTATTTCTTAGCGGGCAACAACGTGTTTTACGCGCTTGATGCGGCGACGGGACGTCAATTGTGGTTGTATTCCCGTCAGGACACATCGCAGTTTTCAATTCGCGGTGGCAGCCAAGCGGCGTTTCATAACGGCACTTTGTATGTCGGATTCTCTGACGGATCTTTGGTGGCTTTGAATGCGAAGACAGGCGCTGTGGTTTGGGAATTACAACTGAATCGCAACAAACGTTTCCGTGATATCGATGCAACTCCTGTGATTGATGGAAATCAAATTTATATCGCAGGCTATGATGATAAACTTTATTGCGTGTCTTTAGATAAAGGCGAAGTGATCTGGCGTATTGATGGCGGCGGTTATAGTGCTGTCACTATGATTGGAGACAAAATCATTTATCCTACGACCAATGGTGAAGTCTGGGCTTTGAAAAAAGCCAATGGCGATAAAGTTTGGAGCTATAAACTTAAAGAAGGTATTGCTACTCAAGTAAAAGCTTACAAAGGTTCGCTGGTGTTTGGGGAGTCTCAGGGGAAATTAAAATTCCTAGATCCAAACTCTGGGGCGGAACTGGGCGCGATGGAACCTGGTCGGGGCATTCTTTCAGCTCCTCAGGTGGATGAAAAAGCTGGTCGCGTGTATTTCATTTCAGGCGAAGCCAACCTTTTCGCGATCAACGCGGGTTGGATTAAAACACCTTATTTTAAGGAGTAAGAGATGAAAAAGCTGCTTATGACTTTACCTCTTGTGTTCGTTTTGGGTGCTTGCACTCATGGCAATTGCAGGACGCAAAAAGGGGCGGAAAAAACAGCCGTAACAAGTGAGGTTCCTGTGACTAAATCAGCAGCAACGGATCGTGTGAAAGTTTATAAACCCGATGGATCTCTTCAATGTGGTCAAGGTAAGGCCATCCCTGTTGCAGAAATGCAAAAACAACTGAAAGGGATTCAGGTTTATTCCTCTGCAAATAAAAACGATGGAATGATGCGAATCCAGCTTTGTGGTTCTCCAACAGGCAATAACAACGTCTATGAAATCGATCGCAAAGACC
Source organism: Bdellovibrio sp. BCCA (assembly GCF_037996825.1). NCBI lineage: Bacteria > Pseudomonadati > Bdellovibrionota > Bdellovibrionia > Bdellovibrionales > Pseudobdellovibrionaceae > Bdellovibrio > Bdellovibrio sp. BCCA. The sequence goes on from NZ_JBBNAC010000001.1 coordinate 1,924,291, forward strand.
TCGAAGCCGCTTTAAAAGCGGGCTTTAAAGAGTGGACTTTCGAATAAAAAATCAGACGGGGAGTCGGGTCTCATTGTGAGACAAAAATACCAGTATGGTATTTTTGCGCGTAAGCCCCGAAGGGGTTGAGGGCAGGAGCCCGAAACCCGTCTCCCCTCTTGACAGGCGGGTGACAAATCTTGAATTTCGCCCCCTTCTCAGATTGAGATTAGCAAACCATTTTAAATACTTAACCCGACACACAGACTTTGCATAGGACACCTATGAGGTGTTTTCTATGCGTAAGATCTATACTCTTGTACTGGCATTCTTAATCGCTACAGGCGCAGTGGGCGGCACGGCTCGCGCTGAAATGACGGCTGAACACAGAGCCCAATTGACTCAATTGGATTATCTTTTGGCGGTCGATCGTTTGGATTTCTATTCAGATGGTCTAGCGGATTATTTGATGGATCACGATCAGAAATTGGCTGCTGAAGCCATTCGCCGTATTGAACCTGAAGACTACGCAAAAGAACGATACACACAACAAGATCTCAACAATCCAGATAAATGGAATGAATTGATCTTGCGCATGTTACATAAGAAATTCCCCGAATTTAAGAACCTCACTTTGAAAGATATCGAGTGGAATTATAACTTCTTCCGTAAAAAATTAATGGAAGGCTTTAAGGCTGATCCGATCACTTTAAAACGTGAAGCTTCTGTTTCTGGTTTAAACAACGAGCCTGTGACTTACAACAAAAGATCCATTCCCAATGTGGATGGCAAAGCTATTTTGCTAGATGCTGAACGATATATTTCTGAAAAAACAACTCGCGCACTTTTCTGGGATGCAGCGATCACTGGTAAAGCGATTGAATTCCACATGGGTACTGAGCGCGACTTCCGTCAAAGAGTGTCTCAAGAAGACCGAGAAGTCGTTGCGGAAGTAAAAACTCGTTCTGCGAACTACAATAAAATTTATTTGGTCTATGATGCTCGCACAAAAGAATATTCTTATGCGTTTACGCGTATTTCTGGCGATGACCGAGTGAAACACTTGATCGCTCAATTGCGTATTTTGAAATACGAAAACAAAGTGGCTTTAAAGAGTGATTTTGTTCGTGTGTATGGAAATGCCAATGCCGTTCACAGACAGCAAGAACAACGTCTTGTGGAGCTATTTAAAACTCTTCCAAAAGCAGACATGGTTGTGATTGGTCAAAAGTCTGCGATCGGCAACGTAATTGCAATGGCTGGTATGATGGCTCAAGTTCAACCAGATATTAAATCCGTTGTCGGTCCTGAGAAATCACAAATTCAAAAACTTTCTCAACGTGTGACTGAGACAGGAACTTATTTCTCTGTAACAACAAAAGCTCCTGTTGTGAAAACAGAGTTTGAAAAAATGCAAAATCCAATGGCTTCTAGTTATGAAATCGTAACTTCAGAACAGCCAAGTCATGACATTTCAGATGTTCTTTTAGAAACAAAAGACGGTCGCATCGTGCGCTGGAGATTTATCTCTAATATGTGGGGAGATGAAGTTGTTCCTGTCGCTCGCGCTATCAAGAATTCCGGCCACGACAAAGTGGTTTATATCGGAACTGCTGGTGGAATTATCGGAAAAGGTCTAAAAGTCGGGGACGTGGTTGCTCCCTCTAAGACTTACACCCAAGATGGCAAATTGTTTGATCTTGAAAAACCTTCTTACGGTACGGATTTCGTAAAAACAGGTCAGACTTTGGGGCAAGTGACGTCTCCGTTTGATGAAACTAAAAAGTGGTTTGATAAATGGAGCAACAAGATCGACGTTGTTGAACTTGAGACGGGTTACTTAAAAGAAAACCTCGGTCCTAAAGTCAGCTTCCAACCATATCTTCTTGTCTCAGACGTTGTTGGCTCTGAGCATGAGACACTGGCAGTGGCTGCGGCGGACTCTGGAAAACGCAAGAACGGTCAACTAAAGCTTTTAGAGAGCTTGTTTGTGAATAACGGAATCAAAGCTCCGGTTTCAAATGTTGAAATGATCTCGGCTGAAGGCGCAGTTAAAGCAATGTATCATAAAATTGATTCATTAAGAGCATCTCGCGACGTCACTTCGAAATTGCAATTAACTCAATTGGCTCTTCGCAAAGGCTTAAAAACGGATGCTGAGTTGGAAGCTTTAATTAAAGCAGAACCTTCTTTTGATCGTCAGCTTTTGATGGATAAGCTTGAGAAATATTCTGGTGCTTTGGAATTGATCTCTAAAAAGATTTCTGGAGTGAGCTTTGCGATCGTTGGTGGCGAAGAACTTTTGAATGGCACTTGGAATCCTAAGAAAGCTTTGAAGTTGCAAGTGATGGCAGGAAACATGTCTGCAGCTGATGCTAATAAAGTGTATGCTGCGGAACTTTCTAAAATCCAATCTGTGATGGGTAAAGAACTCAGCATTGAAATGGTGACTTTCGATGCGGAAAAAACTCGTCAAGCGGTGTTCTTTAACTCGAACTCAAAACGAGTTCTTGCAAACCACTACGAAAATAAAATTCTTAAGAAATTAGGTTTAACTAAAGAAATCGATAAAAATGGTGGCGTTCGTTTCCGCGAAGTCACTGAGTTTGCTGGAGGTATGAGATGCGAAGCCGTCCTTTTGTAAAAAGAACTCTTCCTTGTTTGGCGGTGGTCCTGGCTGTAACAATGCAAGCGGTACCGGCGCACGCGGGTCTTTTTGATAAGATCATGTCAGCAGCAACGCAGATTTTAAACAATGCTAAGACGACTCCATCTCAACCACTTAAAAGTGGAATGACGGGGGCGCAGGCAGCCAATGCGACTCAAGCGTCTGGTACTGCAAAAGCACCGTTCAATGTCGAAGCAGATGTTATTGGAAAAATCGTTGCTGAAACTCAGCCGTCGCCTTATTCAACAGATCTTCGTAAGACGTCCAAAGCCGTGGCTGAAAAAGTAAGCCTTGTGGCGACAGAGACTCATACGGAAATCATTCCAGAATACACGGAAAAAGGTCTGATTTTCCGTATTCGTTATGATGAAACGGCTCTTCAGAATCCAAAACTTCTTGTGAAAGATTTGGCTTTGGCAAGAATGCTCACTTCGACTTCAAATTATTGGGGCACTCAATCCAGCATCTTTGAAGGCACCATGAATGAAAAACTTCGTGCTGAAGTGGAATCTCCGCATGCGATTGCGGAACTTATCACAAATGTTCGCGAAGGCAGTCCGACAGCGAAAGCTCGTTGGAATACTTTGCAGGCGGATCTTTTAGAAAATGTTTCTGTAAAACAAAACATTCTTCAAGAAATGGGTCTTAGTTCAAATGTCGTTCAAGATATTCGTGAAGAATTAAAAGCTAAATCTGCAGCTCTTGATGAAGCGGCCGCTCAACACGCGCGCAAACAACAAAAGGCCTTGGATAAATGGAAATCTGAGACGGGTGCGCTTGATAAAATGGAAGCTATGCAAGACAAGCTTGATGATTTGATCTTAAAGAATGACCGTAAAGGCGTTCGTCAAATGCTTGAAGCTTATCTACCTTGGTCTGTGATGGAGCCCGTAGAAGCAAATACATGGAAAATCTGGCTTGAAGCCATCGAGCATCCAGATGCTTCAAAATCAACGGTCGCATTCCGTGGTTTGAAATACGATACGGATAAAATCCAACGCAAACAAACTGCGAATGGCGAAGTTTATGGATTTATGTCGACAGTTTTAACTAAAAACCAAGGAAGTTATACGCGTCGTTTGAGATCTCTATCTACAAACCGCGAAAAAAATGGAGATATTGGATTTAAAGTTCACGGTGAAAATATCAGATCGACAAAGATCACAGATCAGATGACGGCTCATGCAAGAAGTCCTGTGGCGTCGAGCTTTATCTCATTTACATACGATCCAAATATCGCTTACAGATTCATGGGTCAAAACGTAACAAAACAAGTTAAAGGAGAAAACGTTTCGGTTCCATACGGTGGTCTTTTGGTAGTTAAAATGGATTCACGCCGAATGATTCCAAACGTGCCATCTATGTACAGCAATGAAATCGAACTTTTGGCGCCATTGTTGGTATTCCCAGATGAAGTTGTTAAATACAAAGAAGGATCATTTACCAATGAATATTCATTTGCTAATTTCGTAAAAGAAATCTCTGATAAAACCGGGATTAATTTCACGAACTGGTCTACGGCGGCAGATGCCAATAATGAAGGCCTTAGAGAAAGATACAATCGCGAAGGTCATGAGTTCCTGAAACAAATGACGGAAGTGAATTTAAAAGCGATGAGTTGCTCAAAAGTATTCTAAGAATTGAATCAAAAATGCAGGCTCTAAATCGATGGATTTGGAGCCTTTTAAAGCCTCAGATCGAATATATCCAGAAAAGACATATACTATACGTTACATAATATAACTTATCAGAAGAATATGTAGACCTTCCCCTGAACCTGTTTTAGCCACTTAATCTGGTTGTGGCGGCGTTACGATATCAAAGGAATTCAACTTCCAAGTTTCTTTCCACGATGGATCTGTTGTCACGATCACCGTTGCAAGCAAACGTTCTGAAATAGGATCCAGTCCATCATTTGGATTTGCTACACAGATTGCTACGATCGATTTCGCCACCATTTTATAGTTTGATAATGTTGGCTTAAGGTCTATGGATCCATATTCTTGAAAATCAGAACATACAAATGAGCCACCGTGTTTTGTGTAACTTTCTTCATGGGATTTGTATTCTTTTGATAAGCGAATCACTGATTCCGCTCGATTGAAAGAGGCTTTCGATACACTTGCTACCACGATAAAACTCAGCATAACGAAAAGATATGGGGCTTTCATAGATTCTATTCTCCTTAAAACGCAGAAACCTATCACATCTCTCTTCCAACGTTCGTTAGAAGTTTGAAAGAAAAAGGGGATAGTGAGTCTCTCCCCGTCTCTTATGTATTTTTTCTGGCGAAGTTGACCGGTTTTTTTATTCGATTTTAACTGCGTATCCCGCGGAGGATTTATGAAAAACTTGGCAGCTCTTTCAGTCTGTATTTTATCTTTTTCTATCTCAGCAAACGCAGGCCTTTTAGAAGACAACTGCAAACAACAAGCTTTAGAGATTGTTGAATCCACGCGAAAGACTTTGCATGATTATCAGCCTTTTAATCTTGAAGCGAATCTGATTAGCACAAATCTCAGCAAAACACCTGGAATTGCTCGAACCTTTGAGTACGATGTCTTTATGATCGAAAATAACGGTGCTCTCAGGCCGGTTCATTACCTGGTTTACATGGGAGTGACTTCGTTAAACTACGACCGTTGTGACGCTGTTTTAAACGTCAGAACGATCTTTCCCCCTGCTCCCCCACAATCACGACCTGGACCACCGTGTGCGGATTAATTATTGAGCTAAAAATTCGCCAATGATTTGATTCGCAGAATCTTCTGTATATTCAGGCGATAAAAGCATTTCGGAAAGAGTCAGAATCTCTTCGTCATCCAGACGAGATCTTATACACTTATCCGAAATCAAAGCTTTAACGACTTCGCCTTGCACAGTTTTAAAAGGCAAATCGACAATACGCATTTGCTCGATTTTCTGCGCTGTTTTTTTGCGGGCTTTGCAGTACTTCGCTGGTGCCGCTTGAATTTGGAAAGACGTAAGTAACATTATAAAGACGATGAATGATTTCATAAAAACTCCTTTGCTAAATTCGCAAAACGTATATCAAAGGAGTTTCTGAATTTCTTAAATTAATCGCGGGACGCTATTCTTTTCCTCGCGGGATCAAGAGATAGCCATTTGTTCACAAACGGTGAACAGCTTATTTAAACTTTTCTGGAGTTGTGAGCTTCATGTATTTCAAAAGCTCACGGTCATTTTCTGATGTGCGCTTTGAAAACTCCTCAATGACACCCTGATAGTCATCCTTATCGCGGTTTTGACTGAGCTTGAATTTAGCGTCCACTGAAGTTGCGCTTAATTTGATCCAAACAATGGCTTTTAAAAGACCTTCATGAAAATCTTGCGGCAAATCGTAATTCCAGTTCGTGCCATTTTTGGCTTCATAATGATTCACCAAACGATTCATCAGCCCTTGGACTGTCGTTGCATCTTTAATTACTTCGCAATCACAAGACGCATGAACGGCCGTATAGTTCCAAGTAGGAACATTCAATGGATCTTTATAATAAACCGGTGAAACATAAGCATGAGGCCCCGTAAAAACCACTGTGGCTTTTAAACTTTGAGAGAGCTGTTTCCACTGAGGATTTCCCAAAGCCAGGTGAGTCCAGAACACCAGCTTCTCCCCTTCTTGATCGACAAGAAAAGGATAGTGGTTTGCAGTCACGCCCTCGGAGGACGTATTGATTAAAGTGCCAAAGCTGTAGTCTTCGATGAAAGACTTAATCAGTTTAAGATCTTGTACTTGGGAATATTTCGGAATGTACATGGTGGCTCCTTCGTCTTTGAGTCTACATAAACTCTTTAGAAAAAGAACAACCAGTTCAATAAAATTTTATAGACCAGTTCCTAGATGCATTTCTTGAGGCTGGAAAATGGAAGAGGTCGTTTTATACAGTTGACCGATTTGCCTAGAAAACTTCTCAAAAAACTTCTCGCGCTGACAGACCGTGATCACAGATGTTCTTTCAGGAAGCACGACAACTTCGCGTTTTTCAAAGCAATTGTCTTTGGCATAACGTAGAACTTTAACATTACGAACGTCGGGTTCGCCGATCAGATTTTGCGTGCGCGGATCTTCAAAAACCATTTTTGTGAAAGCCGCAATCGAAGCCGACGTGTGAGTGCGCCCCAGATAATCTGTTTCGCCAATTAAGAAATGCAAACCCTGATCGTAAGGCTCGGTTTTGATGTACTGACTTAAAACATCCTCTTTAAGCCAATATTTCTCCCAGTAACTCACGGGCTTTCCATCGATCATACCAATGTAAAGTTCCTGATGAGCATCTTCGAGTTCAGAAAGAAGCTTCTTTGCTAAATCCTCGCGAGATTTATTAAGCCCCCACCACTGCGCAATATATGGCTGATTCATCCATTTAGAATAAATCGCAAAGTCTTTTTCAAAAGACAAAGGTCGGAAGGAATAATAGGTATCGTTTTTGTCGTTATAGACTTCAAACTCACTGCGCATAGCCCTTATTTTTTAAAAGGGCTTTGCGAGCAAGACAAGGCGCCCTCAAAAAAGGGCTTTAAGTGAAAAGGAATTGAGGTGTAATTGAAAACGAAATGGGAAAAGCCCATTTTAAAACGGAATTACACCGAAAGCACCTGCGTCGAGTTTCTCTCCGTTCAGATAAATCTCCGGCGCTTGATTGGCTTTTGTAATTACAACCACACGAATCGCCCCTTGATTGGACTGACCTTCAAACAGGAATCTCGACTCCATGCCTTGCTCAGTACCTACCGCCTCCATGGAAAGAGGACCACGAACAGTGTCGCCGTTGGATAAAGTCAACATCAAAGAGCCGCTGCCTTCAATGCGCATTTTCATTGTTTGTGTCGTCTCCGTTTGTATCACATCGGCATTGCCACTGAAGCGCAGGTCGATTGCAAAAGAGCGGAGTCCTGATAAATCAGAAACACGCTGACTGCGAACTTCGCGAGATTCGGAATTTGTACCTTCCATTCTCATCACAACCTGAACAGATTGCGCGGTTTGATCTAGTTTAATCAAATCATAAGTCGTAGCATTGGAGTCCGTTTTACTAACAAGAAATGGGCACGTGTTTCCACTTGTCGACATTGTGATGCTTTGAGTTTTAGTAGAACCCTGACGGACGTCGCCGCTTTCTGTTTTACGGGCGTCGTTGATGGTGCACGTTGTTCTGATTTCATTTACAAAGCGCAGCCCTTCGCTATTTAGTTTTTTAAACGCCTCTTGGCGCTCTGGACTTCCATCCCAAATTTGTTTTAAGTCAGAGCCCTCCGCAATCACGTTAAAGAAAGCGGCATCTCCTGGAATATATAAATTTGAATCTTTGATGGAGACCATCACATCTTTCAAGTAACTCATCGGAGCCGCGTTGGTCGGTTTATGTGAGGGTTGGAAATCTTTTGAGAAAGTATAAAGACCTGGATTGTTTTTGCTCTTGCTGCCACTGTCTGAGCACGCCGTTAAGAAAGCACACGTTACAAGTAATGAAAATAAAATCAGTTTCATAAGCTCTCCCTTTTAAGAGAGCTTACGCTAGCACTGTTATTTGAAATAAGACAAATTACTGATTAAACAGGAATCTCCACAATCGATCTTATCCCAGTGCGGGCTGTCATCGCATGCACAACGGCCCGCAATCCCATGATTGTTTTTCCTTGGGTTCCAATGACTTGCCCAAGGTTTTCTTTAGCGCAATTCACACGATAAACCGTGGTTTTTGGACCCACATAGGTTGTCACAGTCACAGTTTCCGGTTGATCGACAAGCAAGCGAACGATGTGCTCCACCAATAGACGAATCTCTTCACGGTAAGCCTCTTGATCTATGTCAGAGCCTTTCTCTTTACGTTCTTCATATTTGTAGGCTTCCATATCATTCATACTTTAATCTCCCATGATGAAATTAGCTGTGGCTCGGCGGTTGAAATTGCAATGCGGTCCTGGAACGGGAACCCAACTTGAAAAGAAATCCATGGCACTGGCCAAGGCTGAGAACTCTTCAGCGCCTTCTTGAAATCCATAGCTGTCCCAAAGCCCAATAGAGACATAAAATTTAGGCTTCTTTTTTCCTTTAAAGTTTTTCAGAAGTCGGATGGGGTCGTGATTCTCCCAATCTTTTTGATTAAGAAAAATGGATCGAGAAATCGAAAGCATTTTGCGCACAAGTTTCGGAATCGCATGCGTGCGATAGATATAATTATCTATCTCTTGGTTTGAAGAGTATGGCCCCACGGCCGTGATCGCAGGACAAAGCAAAGCCACGCGAGAAAACATCTCTGGATATTGCAGAGCGATTTCAGCTCCATTAAATCCACCCATGGATTGACCGATGATGTGCCGGCGCCCGCCATTCAGTCCGCCCATTTTCTTTTCCATTAATGGGATAATGCCTTTTGCGAAAAGTGGCAGAATCGGAAAACGTTTGTTGTTCACCAAAAGCCAAGACGGTCCAAAAGAAATTCCCACGATCCGCGGCTTATAGCCTTTAAACTGCCACCACCGTTGAATCATCAAAGTCCCCAGACATTGTGTAAACCAGGTGTCTTCCGAACCATTCAGCCCATGGAAGAAATAGACAATGTCGTTGTTATTGGTGGCTTCTTGATTGCGATAGCAAAAATTAAATTTCACACCTTGCAGTTTTTCGGTCCCGCAAGTGTATTTTTGCCGCTCTATTGAAACTTCATCTTGAGATACTTCGTCAGGTTCATTTGCTCCGGAAGACACTGAAACGCACAGAAGGAGCAGAATACATGAAAAGATCTTCATAGCCTCCTCCTCTGCTAGCAGAGTCCCTTGAGGCTTTTGAAAAATCAATTTGCAATATCGAAATCTTCTTGGACTCTGTCTTTAGACACCAGCACTTGTTCGCCGGTGTTAAGACATTTTAGATAGAAGTGATTGTAACCTCTGTTAGTGATCACAAAACGGCGCGGATTTTTTGGCGTCAGTTTTTTCGCCAACACAGATCCGACATCCAAAGTTTCATATTTACGCAAAAGTTTTTCAGAAACATTATTGCGTACGAAATGAAGCCACAAAGCCGCAGATAAAATTGCAACGGCAACCACGTAGGGTAAAACCCAATGAATCTTGTTATTCATCAAAGCCGTGAAAGACACCGGCGCCAGCACAGAAACTAAAACGATCGCTGCCGTCAGGATTCGCTCTTGTTTTTGGTATTTTTTAAATTCTTCGACGAAAGAAGACATGAAGAGGCCTCGCTACATTCACTGAGTAGACAACTATAGAATCACGAATGGTTAAAAAAGTGCGAGTCCAGATTTGGTTATTTTGATGATGTCGTGCAATACAGGCTGACAGCCGATTTCACGTAAGGTGAGCTTAAAGAACGAGGTGAAAATGAAACTACTGAAAACCGCTTTTATCCTATCATTTGTTGGGATTACGTCAGCATTCGCTCAAGATCCTGTTTGCCAGAATAAAGTTGAAAGAGGCGGCAGCATTCAAGTACAAATGCGCCCTACGGGAAATGGAGAATGTTTCGTATCTGTTCACAGTTTTAAAACGTCAGGTCTAGTTTATCGCGATTATCTTTTTTCAAAAGATGGCAACTTCATGGTGTTTAACTCATACGGTGACGGCTCCATCTCTGAGACAACCGGAGCTCGTGAGTTCTTTCTTTTCCCACACCGTAACGTAATCCCACAGTTCAAATGGAATAGTGAAACTCGTCGCCTGGAAGTTACGGCGGTCGACGGACACGTTTATCATTTCGATTATGAAACAGCAGAGATCGCAGAAATCTCGGATGCGAAAGTCACAGTGGCTTCGAGTGTGAACCCCAATAATCGCGGGGGCGTTGAAATTAAAAACTACAAGGGTTTAATTTTGGATGCGGGATTCACGATGGGTCGAGCTCCAACAGAGAACATGAAGGCGACCTCCGTCTTTACAGATGAAAATGGCAAGACATGCAAAGTGTATAACGGTAACATCTTCGAACTTACTTCAACAGGAGATGTGCGTCTGACTGTCACGGATCAGGAGTTAGCGACTTTTCTAAAAAAGCGCTGTCCACAGATCAAATTTGTTCCCTAAACAGGTGAGATCATTAAATTTTACGAGCAACACCCCTGTGACAAAAGGGGCGTTGCTGTCTAGTCTCTAACAGCTCATTTCGCATATAAAGCCTCTGGGAGGGGTATAGAACCTGCACCTCCCCGCCTTGTTAATATTTTAATATTTTTGGAGGTTTTTTATGCGTAAATCTTTGATCGTTTTGGCTCTTCCTTTTTTATTTGCCGCTCAAGCTCAGGCTTCAGCCTTTGACTCTTTGAATGATCAAAAACTTCAAGAGCAGGCTTACACTCTTTTAGAGAACAATGCCGACTCTATTAGAATGTCAGGTGACGTTCACGACAGCGAAAGACTTTCAGACATCTTAGGAAAAATAAAAGCGTACAATGATGAAATTTTAAAACGCCTTGAAGAAGGTCGTGATATCGAAAATCTAGAAAGCCCGATTTCAAATGTTGATACAAAATGCCAAGTTCAACAGGACGAAAAATCAGCGGACTGCACACTGTTTATTTCTTACCGCCCTATGGGAGAAACAGGCATTCAGTTCACAGTGCTTTTAGATGCGCAAAAGAACGCCGTAGATATTATCCGCAGCGTCCTTGTTTCACGTGGTGACTAGTTATTCTTTAAGCTTAGGCGTGATCTTAAGATCGATCACTTTGCCGTCACGAAGCACCTTCATCACGGTTTCCTTGTTAGGTTTCACCGATTGAAGAGTGTAAACGTAATCGTAAAGGTTTTCGATCTTAGTTCCGTCAAACTCAACGATAATATCTTTTTCTTTAATGCCGGCTTTTTCAGCCGGACTTTCTTTTGATGCTCCCGTTACGCGAACACCTTTCACACCTTCTTGCGAATAATCAGGAATAGTTCCCAAGTACACACGGAATGTGCGGCCTTCGAGTTTGTTTTGTGAGCTAGCGACTTTCACGTACTTCACCATAGGCACTTTAGAATCGCTTAAAAGATCCGTGAAGCCCCGAACTGCCTTAAGAACTTTAACAACCCCTTCATAGTTGACAAGATCGGCTGTATCGCGAGGCGTGTGATATTCACCATGAGAGCCCGTAAAGAAATTCGCCGTAGGAACGCCCGCCATATAGAACGACATAGAGTCTGTTGGCAAATAAGGATCTTCTTGCACGATCATCGGAACTGCTGTGCGAATTCCCACTTCTTCGGCTAACTGCGACCATGTGTCTCCAGAACCCAATCCTTGAACGAAGACTCGGCCGTTGAGGCGACCGATCATGTCCATGTTGATGTAAGACGAGATATTATGTTTCACCATATTTTTAGTGAAATGAGATGAACCCAGGTTGCCAAGCTCTTCACCAGACCACACAGCGAAGTACAGATCCTTTTGCAATTTGTGGGGAGAATTCTTTTGTAGATCTGCATAATAGTGAGCAAGCTCCATCACGCCAGAGACACCTGAAGCATTGTCGTCAGCACCAAAGTGCGAGCGACCCATTTCAGCGCCGCGAGCAAGGCTGCTTCCAAATTGTCCGTGACCTAAGTGGTCGCCATGGGCGCCAATCATCACAGATGAAGTCGCGCCTTTCACAGCAAGCTTCGCCAAGACATTCGTGCCTTGAGATTTTTTAAAATGCAAATCGACTTTGGCCTTCAGATACGCTGAAGGAATTGTGATGCCTTCAAGAATTTCTCCGCGGTCGAGTTTCTTTTGTAGAGCCCCTAGATTGTGACCCGCGTATTTCACAAGGTCTGTGGCTGCATTTGTCGAAAGGCGGATTACTGCCAATGTGCTTTCTGAAAGTGAACCTTCAAACTTAATCTGTCCAAATTTCTCTGGCAGACCGCTTTCAACTCCATTTGCGACAAGAATCCCAATCGCGCCTTCATTTCTTGCGACAGTCACCTTATGTTGCAGACGAGAATACAAATTTAAATAATGACGGCGTTGAGATGAAACGTCTGCAGGAAGGTCATTGAGAACCAAAACCCATTTGCCTTTAACATCAAGACCTTTGTAGGAATTGTATTCAGTCTCTTTGTCGCTTGCCGGAGCTTTGATTCCATAACCTGCAAACACGATTGGAGCCTCTCTAAACTCACCCGTTTTTGAGAATGAAATCGGCTCGAAGTCTTTAGAAACTTCGTATTTCTTTTGATAAGAACCAACGACTTCAAGTGAATTCTGAGGTCCTAGCTCCACACCTGAAGTGAATTCGAAGGTCTGAAAGAAAGAGCCATTAGGACCCGCCCCTTCAAGCCCCCAAGATTTAAGGAGTTGTGCGAGCTTTTCTGTATAAATCTTTTCTTCACCTGAACCCGTGCCACGTCCTTGGAATTCAGAAGAGGCCAAATAGTAAACCCATTTCTTTACGTCATCCACTTTAATTTCTGGAGATAAAGAACCCGCAGCCGGATCTTGTGCAGGAAGATCTAGAAGTTTTCTGGCTAAGACATCGTCCCACTTTGCGATCATGATTTGTGATTCGCCTTTTTCATTTCGGTGAGTCCACGAAAGGCTGTTGCCATCGGGCGTGAATACCGGAAGACCATCAAAGCCATCATCAAATGTCACACGTACTGGCGCCTTTGTGCCTTTGGCGTCCACAATGAAAAGTTCAAAGTTGGAGTAACCAAGAACACTGGACCCAAAGATGATATAATCACCTGACGGATGAAAGAACGGCGCCCAAGACATGGATTTTAATTGCGTGATTTGTTTTTGGTCTGAGCCATCCACGTTCATCGTGTAGATTTCTGCCGTCGCGCCATTTGGTGAGAAACGACGCCATGTGATTTTCTTGCCGTCAGCGCTAAAGAACGGACCGCCATCATAACCTTTTGAAGTCGTCAGGCGTTTTACTTGAGTGCCGTCAGCCTTCATGATGTAGATATCCATCATGTACGAAGGATCTTGTTCAAAGAATTTCTTATCTTCGCCTTCTAATTTTTCTGTGTAGCCCGCACGATTTGAAGCAAAGGCAATCCATTGACCATCGGGAGAGTAGGAACCTTCGGCATCGTAACCTTTTTCTTTGGTTAGGCGCTGAATATTTTTACCATGCAGGTCGGAAGAGAAAATATCGTAGTTCTCATCAAAGCTCCAAGAGTAGCGAGCCTTCACAGCCTTCTTGCGGTTTTCGTATTCTTCGGCTGTTTTCTTTTTTGTTTCTGGGTCTAAGTGTGTTGAAGAATAAAGAACCTTCTTCATCGATGGATGAATCCAGCCACACGTTGTTTTTCCTATGCCTGGAGAAACGCGCGTGCTTTCACCCGTCACTAGATCGATCACGAACATCTGATAGAAGGGATTTCCTGGTTCGCGTTCGCTTTGGAAAATCATCTTCTTACCGTCTGGACTGAAATACCCCTCACCCGACTTTGGACCTATGAAAGTCAGTTGGCGGGCTTCTCCCACAAGAGCGTTCTTTTCGCTCGAGAAAGCACCAGAGGAAACCGGAGTCTCAGAGGGAGATTTTGTGGGCTTGGCTTCCTTAAATTGACAGGAAGTTAACGAAGAAATAAGAGGGAAAATGCAGCTAACTGTAAGAAGAACTTTCACTTTTTTCATAGTGCGTGTAGCCTAAAAGGAGGGCTTTCCTAAGTCAACTCAAGCAAAGGAAAAGAAACTATATGATGCGCACGTTTCATGGAATTATCATTTCCCTTTCACTGACAGCCTGTGCAAGCACTTCTCCCTACGCACTGTCTTCACTGAGCTACTCTGAAAAAGATTTAAAGACGTCACCCAGTCGTGGTGTTGCTTCAGTGGACTCTAAAAAAGACAATAATAAATCATATCTTTCCTTAGAGCTTCCTTACCCTGCGTTTGAGAAACTTCGTGGGGAGGTTGAAAAAACTCAACACGTGTCTTTGCAACATCGCGGAGAAGCTCACATCACAGTCATCACACCGCCGGAATATAAGAAAATCCAAAAGAAAGTTTCGATGAAAGAGATCAATGCTCTAGCAAGCGAAATGGGTTTGCAGAAAGCGCCTTACAAACTTTTGTGCGTGGGAAAAGGTTCCATTAAAGATCACGGTAAAGACGAATCAACATATTATGCCGTTGTTGAATCCGACCGTCTTTTCCAAATCCGCAAAGCCGTGCACTTGCTTTACACATCCAAAGGTGGAAAAACCGAAGACTTCAATCCTGAAGCCTTTTATCCGCATGTGACATTAGGATTTACACAAAGAGATCTTCACTTGGAAGACGGCGTGATTAAGGACGCAAGTTCTTGTATCTACTCTTTGCGTCCCCACGATGAAACGAAAACTCAGTAAGTCTTAGAAAGGGCGCGATCCAGATTTTCATTCGCGCCAGAGCCTGGTCCCAACCACAATGTGGTTTCTTCAATCAAAGAACCATCTTCAAAACGGCAGATATTAAAAGTCTGCCCTTGAGTGTCTTTGCCCGTCACAAGCTCCGCATCAAAAGCACCACAAACTCCACCGCGAGGCGAAGAAGAGTTTCTATTTTTGTAAGCTTGAACGGCCTCTGTAGGACCCGCGTTTGTTTTAAAAAGGAAAAAAGTCTCAGCTCCGATACCAGCGTCCCCGAATAAACACATGGAAAGCTCGTCAGAACCACCTTTAAGAACCCAGAATTGGCCTTGATCGATACGGCAAGTTCTCATCCAAGGGTTGTTGTTAGCTGCCCAAGATGTCGCGCCCAAAGAAATCATCACGAATGAAAGAAATAAAACTCTCATCATCCCCCCAAAGAACTGGTAAAATATGTTCCAAGGAATATAACAGCACAAAGGTCGGGGCAAGCATTCAATGCCAAACTTGTTAGAAAAAGAGAACTTTGACAGAGACACCAAGGTACTTTGTCCCTACAAAGATGTTTGCTCGGGATGTCAATCCTTGGAACTGTCTTACGGGGCACAGACCGACGCCAAAAAAACCCAATTATTAGAACTATTTAGGGGTCAGAACTTATCCTATTTAAAATCTTTAAAAGTGCTCTCTGCAGGGCCCGCTTATTTGCGTGACCGCTTGGATTTCAGCCTCGAAAACGGCCGCCTCGGTCTTTACCACAAAGCCCGTCGCGAGATCGTGGACCTTGAAACTTGTGCACAACTTTCACCGACCTTACAGGAATGGCTCACAGAGTTTCGTAAAATCCAATGGCCTTTTACGAAAGGCTCCATCCGTTTGAGAGTCGGCCCTGAAGGACAAAGGGGTGTCTGGCTTGATTTCGCCAATGTCGATATTAAAACGTTGCTCGACGAGAAAAATATTCTGAGAGAACTTCAAGAAAAAGCCTTTGTTGAAATCGGACAACGTCGCAAGGTTCCCGTGTGGAATGGACAAGAGTACAAACTTCGCGATCCGGAATTAAACGTGTGGTTTCAGACATGGATGAAAGATCGCCCTGTAGATCTTTACTGTCAGGTTGCAAGCTTCACGCAGCCAAGTCTTCGCGCAAATAAGATTATTTGTGATGTGATCAACACATGGATTGAGTCTTTTCCAAAAGCGCGCCTCATTGAGTTCGGTTCTGGCATTGGAAATCTCACGCTACCAGCCTTGGCTGCGGCTGAACATCTGACAGCGTGTGAGATTGATGAATTGTCACTCGAAGGTTTACAAACAACTTTAGAAAACCTTCCACCAAGTCTGCAATCTTTGCGCGAGAAAATCGAAATTCATCGGGGAGATTTTCAGAAAAAACTAACAAAAGATTTTTCTGAGTTTGACGGTGTTTTAGCAAATCCTCCCCGTTCAGGTCTTATGGGATTTTTAAATCCTCTGGAAGAATTATCAGTGGAACAACGTCCGCCGTTTTTTATCTATATGTCATGCTTTCCCGAATCGATGGTGAAGGATTTAGAGCGCTTACAGAAATGCGGATACACAATCGAAGAATGTTTCATCGTCGATCAGTTTCCGCAAACAGCGCACTATGAAGTTTTAACTTTACTTCAAAGAAAAAAGACGTAGACCTGAGAAAATTCCTGGAAGGTCTCTTCCCAACGCCAAAGAAAGAATTGGCAGAGTGATAACACCTGTTAATAAAATCAAGGTGCTACGCAAAGCCACTTTAAGAATGTAACCGGATTGCAGGCGTTCATGGGGTTGCCCCAAGCGCAGATCACAAGCCCATTCGCCGATGGTTGAACCCATAAAGCTGCGAATGGCGATCATGTAAAGCCATCCACAGACAAAGAAAACTTCAGCAAAGAAAATCAACTGATGCTGACTGTGTTTAAAGCCTCCTAAAAGCGCACCAAATGATGTTTTCACAATCATTGAAAACGCCAGAAGGAAAACACAGCTCGCCGAAACTAAAATCAAGGCATCAATAAAAGAAGCCAGCCACGACCACAAAGCCAATTTATAACCTTTGCGACGCGCAGAAGGCCCGCTGTGAAATCCTGTCCTTTCAAACTGCAAACCTTTGCGATCTCTAAAAAGGTTATTGATTTTAGAAGGCGCAGGTTCTGGACGACGACGACGGATCGCCGGGCCCCTTAACGGCACAGGGGCTTCTCTTTTTTGAGGAGCCCGCTGTGGAGTGATTTTATCGTTTTGTTTATCGATATACATCCGTGTCTCTTTTCAGAGAGCCTAGCGAACTCCGCCGGCTCTTCCTGGTTCATCCGTTTTCGTTCCACCCTCCGTCGTTGGTGTCGGAGGCGGAACTATCACTGGCGGCGTACAAACTCCGTTAATCATAGAGTTTGGAGCTGGGCATGGTGCAGGCGGCGGCGGTTCTACAACAGGTGTTGTTGGAGAAGTCGTCGCTGTTGGCTCCGGCACTGGAGCTGGTGGAACATAAGTCGGAGTTTGCGCTTTGGCTTTGTTCTTATCTTTGAACAACCACCAGAACAAACCAAGAGCTGCAATACCCACGCCTACTGGGATGATCCAGTTTTTGTTACGACACCAGAAGCCGCAACTGTCTTCAGCTTTCTTAACATCTTTACCGCCAGGAAGGTCGCCATTGCCACCTGTCTCAACGATCATACAGATGCCGCCTTCGCCTTCTTTTTGACCTTCAGGACATTTACAGCCTTTTCTGTCAGCTGTTGGAGTTGCTCCACCTGTTTGGTCATTACATGTTTGTGTCGGAGGATCTGG
Source organism: Bdellovibrio sp. BCCA (assembly GCF_037996825.1). Taxonomy (NCBI): domain Bacteria; kingdom Pseudomonadati; phylum Bdellovibrionota; class Bdellovibrionia; order Bdellovibrionales; family Pseudobdellovibrionaceae; genus Bdellovibrio; species Bdellovibrio sp. BCCA. The sequence goes on from NZ_JBBNAC010000001.1 coordinate 1,942,052, forward strand.
CAATTTTCCTGGAGGTGTTACCGGCTCCGGATTTACCGCGAATGTTTCCAAAGCAATCATACGAGTTTGAAGTTCACGACAAGCGCTGTCTTGTTCTTCACGAGCCTTTTTGATGTCCTTCAGCGGCACCATATTACATTTTGCATTGGCATCGTTGAGCATGTCTCTAAGCTCAGTCAAGAATGGATCAATTTCGCCTTTTTGCGACTCAGGAATTTTGCCTTCTTCATTCAATTTCAAATCAACTTTTTTTCCTGCCGCGTGCTCAAGGTAAGATTCAATAATGCGTTTTTTATCCTGTGGAGTTCCCACCGGAGACATCTTGTTACAGTTTGCCGTCGCGTATTTCATTTCAGATTGACCAACGCAATAAGAAGCGCCGCCCGCTTTGAAACCGTAAACCAACGGATTACAAGCCACCTGATTACCTGAGCAGCTACCACGGCGGGCTTCCATCTGACCGCGAAGATCCGCGTTCAAAGCGCCCCCTTTTTTCTCACTGCCGCAAGAGTCGTCTTTACCGTATTTAGAGATGTAACCTGCGATGATACAGTTTTGTCCCGTCAAGGCACCTGCATAAGCTGTGTCTCCGAACAAGACTTGCAGAACGTACTCGTATTTGTTTTCTGCAGAATAAGAAGCACGATATTTGTTTCTTACTTGAAGAACTTTATCAGCGGCTTCCATCGCCATACGCATGCGAACCATGTACTCCGCTCTTTGACGTGGGCTGAGTTGTTTATACTCAGTCCATGACAAGACAGAATTATTGCTCACGCGGCCTTGTTTTCCTGTTTTCAAAGCTTTATTGATCGCTGGATCTTCTTTAGCTAATCTTCCAGCCACGTTGTTGAAGCTGTTGTAGTTCATCAATTCTTTTTTCGTGAAAGACACACCGTTAACTTTAAGCGGCTTGTCTTCATCACCCGTGTAAGTCAAAGTCGCTGATTGACCGTCTTTTGTGAGAGTCAAACGCACCTGCTCATTGCCATCAGAATCTTTGAAGCTTGTCGCTTCAATGTTTGGCATAAGTTCATTGCGGTTCAAACGAACCCATTCATCCATTTGTGTCTGCAATTTATCTGGATAAACGTGACGAACCATTTTCCAGTATTCGCCCACAGTCATTTTCTTTGTCGTGAGACCTGTTTCTTTCAAATATTGATTGATCAATTTCTTTTGCGAAGCTGCTGCTGCGCCTTCTGCCAACGGAGAAATGCACATCGTAACGACGGAAATCCCGGCAGCGAAATTTTTAAAGAAAGAAAAAGGTTTCAACTTCCATTTCATAACGACCTCATGCTTTTGAGTCTTTTCGGTACACTTTTTAAAAAACTTAACAAGAACCCGGACTTATCCCGGAGATTCGTTCGATGTCTCAATTTGAGATCGAAACCAGTCCAAAAGATAGCTTCGATCTCTTTGCTCCAGCTCTTTAAATTTCAATCGCAAGACATTATCGCGATACTCAACCACCCTAGCCTTGACCTTGATATTGCGAATCTTAGGAAAGATCACGTCCACATACCTAAGCTCTTTGGAAGTGCCTTCCATGTCCCGCTTTAAAAGCACACGCGTGCCCGCGATAGAAATTGATTCCGTCACACCTTCAAAAATATCCTGACCGACGATGTTTACAGGCGTACGGAACTCATAACGATGTGCTGTTGGGAAAAGCCAACGAGCACGACGGTCCAAGTAAGGAAAACGGAAATAAAACGCCAGAATCAAAATCGCAATGGTCACAAGACTTGAAAAAACAAGCTGCCATTGGGCGAAGGATCCCTCGTGAGAAAGATCATGAGAAAAGAAACGATAAGCATTGATCAATAGAACAAGACTCAAAGAGACAATCGCCAGTGACCATGACGTTTTATGGGGACGAAACAGCAATAAACCTGTCAGGAACAAAAGACTCAGCCACAACCAATCCAGCGCTGAAACACTCTGCAAGAATGCAAAAAGAACGGAAGGTTCATACCACCCAGACACACCACTTCCGGCAAAGCTGATCAGCAAATTTCCCAAAGGGGCGAGAATAAAAAGAAAAGCTAAAAGAAAAACCCCTGTGGGTCTTTTCAGCTCCGCCTGTGTCATTCAACCTCCACACCTGATGCTAAACGAAACAGGCTTGAGTGAGGATGAATTTTGCGCGAGCTAGACCTTAGCTAGGGGTTTATCGAACGATTAATTTCTTTTAGCCGGGATGGAGATCGTTGTTCTGCCATCATCGCTCTTGTCGTCTGTGGTCATTTTGCAAATTTCAACAAGCGTGTTTTCTTGAACTAAAGAATAAATATCTGCGATCTGTTCGTTCGTCACCGCCACACAGCCGCGCGTCCAGTTCATGGGATGAATCGCACCGACCACCTGACGTTTTCTATCATCACTTGGAAGACCATGAATCATAATGTCGCCGCCCGCAGACTTGCCTTGGGCTTTGGCGAATTCTACGTCCTTCTTGTTAGGATAAGAAACGTGAAGAGCTTTGGTGTATTCACTTTGTGGATTTTTATAATCGACATAGTAAATACCTTCAGGAGTTTTTCCGTCTCCTTCAAACTGTTTGTGACCGACGGGATTTGAACCGAAAGCCACCGGATAAACTCTGAGCATTGTTTCACCGGAAATCAGATAAAGCTCTTTGCGGTCTTTAGAAACCACGATGCGCTCGATTTTAAGACCTTCATCTTTGATTCTTTGTACAGACTCTCTAGAGCGATCTAAGAGCTTGTCCACCTTTGTGATATCATCACAGAATTGGTAGTTCTTATCCGCAGCTTTAGAGCCGGCAAATACGTTGGCAGAGAACAAGCTAATAGTTAGAATTGTAAGTAGAGAGTTTTTCATGGATTGAATTTATATCACAGGCCCAAGACTTTCGCACCGACTTACAAATTAAATTTTTTCGTGATGTTTTCTCTCTGCCAAAGACAAATAAAAAGGTCCCTGTGTTTCCACAGAGACCCTGTTTGTCACTTGTGTCTGAAAGTTCGTCAGCCGTTTTTATCGAACAAACGAAGAGCATGATTGGATACAGCTTTCACGAGCCATTTTCACTCGAGGAGCCATGCACTCTGGAGTACCCTTGTGGCGCACAACAGAGAGTGTTCCTACGTTTGGCGTATAGGTCTTTCCAGTGACCTTCGCCATGCATGCATAGTACGCGTACTTCTCAAGACCCATTTTCATCTTACTGCTTGTTGGCAGATAATTGCGAGCTTCATAGTAGTTAATACCAATACCACCTTTGCTTGGAGCGCTTTGCGCAACTACAAAATTGAAGCTATCTGAAGTGATCTTCTTGCAGTCCGCTTCTGTTTTCGCCGAAGCAATACCGAATGGATCCGTTCCTACTTTATCGATCAAAAGAACGTGTCCGTAGACCGCAACGATATCTCCCGCTTTCATGGAAGTCGCTGGTGTTACAGAAATTTTATTTAAACACGTCAGACCGTTATCTTGAGGCTCTACGTAAGAGCTAGATCCCCACGCCCAAGAGTCCGAAGCTTTTAGAGCGCGGCCGGCTTTGAGTCTGAGTCCTGCTGTCGCCATGGATGTGAAGACATATCCTGAGCAATCGATACCAAGAACGCTTGTACCATCTCCATTGTCTTTGAATAAATCAATAGGAGAATCCGTCGCTGTTGTAGCGTAAGGTTTTCCACCGTAATCATAGATCAATGGATTGCTGCGAACATTGAAGCAGCCTTGTCCGTAAGAACTCATGTCACGAATATAGTAGTGCGTGCTTTGCACCTTGGAAAGGCTTGCGATCATACGCTTGCTACCAACGCCATCGGAATGTTTACCGACGATGCTAATACCTTGCACTTCAGGAGTTTGATCATTCATCGATGGAAGTTGAATGCTTTGGCAGCTTTGATAAGCCGTCGCAAAAGCCCAACGACCACCAAAAACCGACAAAGGTGTTCCTGAATTCAAAGCTTGTTGCTTGTGATATTCATAATCACGATTCGGTTCTGGCTGGGTTGGCGTTTCCGTCTCTGTTGTTGGCGTTGTCGGTGTCACACCTGCCGTTGAGTTGCCGTCACCAGAAGAGGCTGGGCAATTGAGTTCAAATGACTGAACTGTTTTTTGAAGCTGGTTGAAATTACCGCGCACTTTATCCTGCATGTAGGAACGGAAAACCGTTGTACGGTCTCCAACGTCGATCGCTGACAAAAGAATCAAAAGTTGTTCCGGTGTTTCAACGCGTTCTCCTTGCGGAGCTTCAGATAGAAGTGAATCCACCAATTGGTCAAGATCGCCGGAAAGACGCTTCACATCACTGGAAGTCAGTTGCGGATTTTGTTCGGCAAGCTTATCCACCTGATCATGCATAGCCTGCTTCATGGTGTCGGCCGTGGGAATGGATTTTTGCTCCAAAAGATAGGTTTTAAGGCCGTCCCAGAGCTTTGTTTCCAATTCCTTGTCCTTACACGCGATGTCTTGCACCGTTTGTGAAGCAATGTTGTTTGCAGCTTCGTATCCTTGCGGAGCGCAAGCTGTCATCATCATCCCTAAAGCGAAGTATAAACTGTGTTTTTTCATGCTGTCTTTATCGGCAGCTTCGAGGACACAGATTACACTCCTCACAAATTTTAGACTCGACTAGACTAAAAAATAGTCACTATAATAGGACTTTAAGAGGACTCAAATACCATGGCAGAAAAGTTTATCAAAATTCAAGCACTCTATGGGCTTTTAGAGCTAGAACCCTTCATACTTTTGGGCTGTTTGATCGCCATCACTTGGGTGTTTTATAAGTTCTTCCTTCGCGAAGCGAGCGAGGAAAGACATCGCAGTCTGCGCAATCATTTTAGAACTCTGCTTCGTCATTACGTCGTTCTGAGCTTTTTATTTCTGGTTTTTATCTTCTTACAAACTTCCGAACCGCAATTGGGAAATCTTGCTAAGGTCACACCTTATGTGGCGCTCGTGACTTTCATTTGGGGCAACGTTGTTTTCGTTAAGACCTCGCGCTTGATTGTTTTGCAGTATTTGTTCTTGGGCTCAATGAAGCACGGCGTGCCTTTGCTTCTGGTGAACATCTTCTCTTTGATTCTTTCCATTGTGCTTTTATTCTGGGGCATCACTCATGTCTTTGGATTGGAAGTCGGGCCTCTTCTTGCGACATCAGCGGCCGCTTCCGTGATTCTGGGTTTGGCGCTGCAAGACACGTTGGGAAATCTCTTTGCGGGGATTTCTTTACAGGTTGATCGCAACTTTGAAATCGGTGATTGGCTTGAAATCGTGAGTGGGATTCAAAAAACCACAGGTCAGGTGCGTGAGATCACTTGGCGCTCCACAACTCTGGTTGGTTTTTCAGATGAGTTGATCACTTTGCCGAATCGTTTTATGGCCAATGCGACGATTTCAAACTTCTCCCCGCCCGAAAATCCGATTGTTCGTCGTCAGATCTTCCGTTTGGCTTACGGGGAGAATGTCGAGCATGCAAAACAGATTTTGGAGCGCACCGTAGCGGGAATTGGCGAAATTCGCGGCATTCCAGCGCCTTGGGCTTACGTGAGCGATACCAATGAACACTGGATTGAAGTGAAAATTATTTATTTTATTGATAACTACGGATCGCAATTCAATATCGGTGACAAGGTGTATGTCCGTGGTGTCGAGGCTTTACGTGCTGCGGGCCTTAAATTAGCTCGACAAACCTTTGAGATTTCAGATAAAAGGGCTCTTCCTGTGGAGCCGACATGACAGTAGATTTCGAAAATCCTTTAGCTATTAAAATTCGTAAACAGATCGTCCAAGCTCTGAACGACTTCAATATGATTGAAGACGGAGACAAGATCATGGTTTGCGTTTCTGGCGGAAAGGATTCGAGCATTCTCTTGGCTTTACTTACGGAAATTCAGCGCCGTTCGGAAAGAAAATTTCATCTTGAAGCTGCGATCTTGGATCAAAAGCAACCGGGCTTTGATGCTGCAAAATTTAAATCCTGGGTTGAAAGTCTTGGCGTAAAACTTCACGTTATCGAAAAAGATACTTACTCGATTGTGAAAGAAAAAGTGCAAGGCGGAACCTACTGTTCGCTTTGCTCCCGTCTGCGTCGCGCGATTTTGTATGATTTCGCTTACGACAATGGATTTACGAAATTAGCTTTAGGTCACCATCGCGATGACGTTGTTCACACGGCTCTCTTGAATCTTTTCTATGTTGGAACAACGGCGAGCATGCCACCGAAACTTCGCTCCGATGATGAACGAAATATTTTGGTTCGTCCTTTGTGTTACGTTTCAGAGAGAGAAATCGAAGAACTTGCGACGATCTGGGCTTTCCCGGTGATTCCATGCAATCTTTGCGGATCGCAAGATGGACTTAAACGCCAAAGAGTGAAGAAACTTGTTCGAGACCTCGAAAAAGAGATCCCTAACATTTACGCTTCTATTCAAACAGCGATGTCCAACGTGAAACCTAGCCAGATGATGGATCAAAATCTTTGGGATTTTAAAAATCTTAAGGCAGAACCTTCTTCACCGCAGGACGCTCACTCACCTTCTGAACCCAGCGAAGAACTGAAGGTTTAGATTCAAACCATTCCGGTTTTGATTTTGTGAATCCCGCGATCCACGGGTAAGTCGCGATGTCCGCGATCGTGTAAGTGCTTCCGGCAAGATATTCATTTTTTTGAAGCTGAAGCTCCATAACTCCCACAAGTCGGATGCACTCTTTTTCGAAGCGTTCAATGAATCCTGGATTTGTAGGCTTCATAGTATTCACACCGTAATAGTAATTCCCAAATATCGGGCCGATTGCCGACATCTGAAACATCACCCATTGCAGAGTGTGCGCTTTTTCTTCAAGGCTATGACCAATGAAACTTCCGTACTTTTCAGCGAGATAATAAAGAATCGCACCGCTTTCAAAAACCGTCGTCTTATGATCGTAAGGACCGTGGCGATCCACAATGACCGGGATTCTTCCGTTGGGATTCATCTCTAAAAACTCAGGAGATTTTTGTTCGTTTTTAGAAAGATCCACCTTGTGTTCAGTGTAGGGAACTTCAAGCTCCTCCAGCATCAAAGCGATTTTGCGTCCGTTGGGAGTGCTGGCTGTATAGAAATCGATCATAGCGTCCTCCTAAGTTTTTAGATCATCTCTTATTTCGTTGGATTTAGTTGTATATTAATGAGGAGGTATCATGAAGAAAAAAAATGGTGCGAATAACTGGACTCGAACCAGTGACCTCTTCCATGTCAAGGAAGCGCGCTACCAACTACGCTATATCCGCACAAAGAAATAAAAAACTAACACCGATCATTCGGTGCGGCAATCATGGATGCAGAGGGTCAGGGTGTCTGATTAGAATCGGCCAACGAACGGCATTTTAAAACTCAGCCTTAGCAGTTCCCAGTGGAGCTGCAGGAATTATCCATTGTCCTTTTTCTCCGTCGATTTCTCCCGGAGGTCGAACGCGCCTTACAGGTCCCCAATAAGTCATGTCATCAATCATCGCGGATTCAAAATACGATGCCTCCGGTAAGGAAGAATGAATATTCCCGCTGGGACCTTTTAAAAGAATATTAGCAGCCCCCACTAAAGAACCCTTCACAAAGCAATTTGTTCGGTTTTTATAAAGTTCCGTAAGAGCGCGACAGACACCCGCTGCAAGCAAAAACCCTGTGCCATGATCTAATGCTTGAGCTGGAAGAGGATATGGTTTGGAAGAGTTTTTGGCTAGCGCTCCGGCGGCCGCAATTCCCGTGCTCATCTGCACAAGACTGTCGAAGCCACGACGATGCTTCCAGGGTCCATGCCATCCATAAGCGTTCATAGTCGCAATCACCAAAGAAGAATTTATCTGCGACACACGTTCTCTGGTAAATCCAAGTTTATCCAAAGCTCCCGGACGAAGTCCATGGACCAGCACATGAGCCTCTCTTAAAAGAGCCTCGAAAACCTTTTTTCCATCAGAAGTTGAAATATCCAAAAACGCGCAACGCTTTCCCACAGTGGTTTCAGGAAGAAGAGCTGCAACCTCTGCAAACCCGTGCGGGTCAATTCTCAAAACGTCTGCCCCCTGAGAACTGAGAAACCTTGTGCATTCAGGTCCAGCAATCACACGCGTAAGATCCAGTACGCGAATCCCCGAAAGAGGTTTTTCTGAGGAAGAAATCGCACCGAAAGCCGGCTTCTGGTGACTCGACATTTTTTCTAAAAATATCGGAAGCTCCTGCACGGCATATTCGCCATGAAAATGCGTTTGCCAACTTTGATAATCTCGCAGGACTGCCGCACAGCCACCGGCCTCGACAACGGATTTTTCAAGTTCTTCCGAATTTAAGGAAGCTACTTTGGAAGACACCTCTTCGCGGTTGGCAGAAACTTTAAGAACGTTTAAAACCGCTTGAAGATGATAACTATAATTGGTGTGAAGACGAATCCAACCATTGGCCGTCATATAGTCTCCAGCAATCGGATCCCATGCCGCTGGAATTTCCCAACCTTGGCCCTTTAAAAGAGCTTCAGAGCGAAAGGCGGCGCAAGCCTCTACGCGATCCACTTTGACAGAGGATATTTTTGTGGAATTCATTCGCGCCGCTTTTAATTCAGCAGTTGCGAGGTTCGCTATTGCGATCACATCGCTTGCAAAACCTGAGACGTCAAAAACCGAAGGAAGAATTTTTTCAGGACCAGAAAAAGAAATCTGGTGAAGATCGTCACTGTGACCACTTAGAAACTGCCAATAGGATTTCATATAAAAATCCTATCATGAACTTAGCAGGGATCAATGAATTCAGCGACTTGTTGAGTGACTTTCGGATCTTTCAAAATCCGACGATGCCCTAGATTTGTGGTTGTTAGAAGATGTGCGTGAGGCCAGGCTTCTTTTATTTCGAGGGCCGCGGTATAGCCGACTTCTTTGTCTTCTTTGTCGTGCACGATCAAAGCTGGGATCTGTAATTTACTCCCGATATTACCGACATTGAGTTCCTTGGCTGTGAGTCCTACTTTTTGCGCGAGACTTTTTAAGAAATATTTCTGCGCCGAAGGACTGATGGAAATAAATTTTAAGTAATCGTCGACAACAACTTCATAACGAGAAGGCCCCGCGACCAAAACTAATTTTTCAACTTTCAAGCCCCATGAAGCCCCAAGCACAGAACAGCCTGCACCAAATGAATGCGCTATGACTGCCTTAAAAGGTCCCAGCTCTTTTTGAGCGCGAATAAGAAATTTTGCATAATCACCAACATTGGTGCGTTCACCTTCAGAGCCGCCATGCGCAGGACCGTCGAGAGCGATCACACGGTAGCCTTTTTCCACTAAGGGTTCTGCAAAAGCTCCCATCTGTGTACCTCGGCCGCTCCAACCATGAACAAGAACAACAAGGGGACCTGTTGAAGGCCCCCATTCAAACGCCGCAATGCCGCCAGCGAGAGTGTATTTTTTTGCAGACTCAAACCAGGACCTTTCCGACTCAGGTCGTGGAACCCTTGTTGGAGTTAGAAACAGATCCTCCGCCCAAGAGGCACTTCGCTTAGGAAGCACCCACGAGAAATACCGAATAAAAAGAAACCATAATTTCTGCTTGAGCGAAGATTCCATAAACTATCTTTCTACAATGGCAACAACACCCATGCCGCCCGCAGTACAGATCGAGATCAATCCACGACCTGATCCTTTTTGCGAAAGCATTTTTGCAAGACTCGCAAGAATTCTTCCGCCGGTTGCCGCGAATGGATGACCTAAAGCCAAGCTTCCGCCGTTGACGTTCATTTTTGATCTATCAATAGAACCCAACGCCTTGCTGCCAAAGTTCTTCTGACAATATTCATCAGATTCCCACGCCTTCAATGTACAGAGCACTTGACCTGCAAAGGCTTCATGGATTTCGTAAAAATCAAAGTCCTGCAAAGTCAAATTGTTACGTTTTAATAGACGTCCTACAGCCGTAGCCGGAGCCATCAAAAGCCCTTCGCCATTCACATAATCCACAGCCGCATATTCAGCGTCACGCAAATAAGCAAGCACCGGAAGATTGTGTTTTTGCGCGAAGTCTTCACTGCCAAGAAGAACCGCCGCTGCACCATCTGTTAGCGGCGTGCTATTTCCCGCAGTTAAAGTTCCTGTTCCGGTAAAATCAAAAGCCGGTTTTAGTTTCGCAAGCTTTTCAATTGTTGTATCAGCACGAACGAATGTGTCCTTTTTAAGACCATTAAATTCAAAAACCAAATCATTATAAAAACCCGCTTCGTAAGCGCGAGCAGCATTCATATGACTGTGGTATGCCAACTCATCTTGCGCTTCACGAGTGATCTTCCAATCCTTCACCATCAATTCACAGTGTTGGCCCATGGAAAGGCCCGTGCGAGGTTCTTGTACGTTCGGGAAACGAGGTTTTAAATATTCTGGCTTAAGCTCTGCAAATTTTTTGAGTTTTGCGAGCATCGATGGTTCTTTTTGCGCTTCCATCATGATCCAAGAAAATTCATGAGGAAGAACTCCCGCGATATCACTGTTCGTGTCCGTACCGCCCGCAATACCACTTTCAATTTGGCCAGAAGCAATTTTCAAAGCGATCTGTGCGGCCGTTTCTAATCCCGTCCCACAAGCTCTTTGTACGTCATAACCAGGCGTGTGTGGATCAAGACCCGAACTCAATAAAGATTCGCGAGAGAGATTCCAATCCGAAGCGTTTTTCATCACCGCTCCTAAAGAGACATCTCCGAGACGCTCGCCCTGAAGATTCGTTTTTGCGACAAGATCTTTTAAAGTCGCCTTCATAAGATCTTTATTCGATGTTCTTGAATAATGCGTGAACGACTTTGTAAAAGGAGTTCGGGAGCCACCTAGAATTGCAACGGGTCTCATTGTCTTATTATTGCTCATATACATATCCTTTATATCGACTTACAGGAAGTTCTTGAAATCTACCTACCAATAGGTAGATAATAAGACAGTACGAAAACTAAAGCAAGGACTGTTCATGGATCCCAAAAACGACACGAAAACCCGCGCTATTGACCTTGGTCGCCATTATCTGCAAACACTTGGATTTAATGGATTTAGTTTTCAAACGATTGCCGATGAGCTCGGTATTAAAAAAGCGAGTCTTCATTACTATTTCGCGTCAAAAGAAGATATGGGTTTAGCTTTACTCAAAGACTATGAAGACGCTTATGAGCGTTGGACGACAAAGGTATCCTCCCTGCCTGCAGAGAAAAAGCTAGAGCAAATGCTGAATGTTTTTTGCAAGATGGGTTTAGATCATAAAAAGATTTGCCCGGCGGGAGTGCTCTGTGCTGACTTTAACACTCTTCCAAACAATATGAAAAAACGCCTGATTGAATTTCATGATATTCAACGCCAATGGATGATTGATACCCTTAAGCAAGGTGTTCAGGAGAAAACCTTAAGAAAGGATTTAAGCATTGAAGCGACGGCAGATCTTTTTCTGACCTCCATTCAGGGAGGCTTGCAGGTGGCGCGTCTTCGTGGAGACATGGAAAGTTTTAAAAAAATGATACGGCTTTTAATTAAAAATATCTCGATTTAAAGACTCTAACGATTAAAGACTTTCCAGTCTTTAAGATTGTAGCGCGAAAGAATTTTATCAAGCTCGTTACTTGTACGGGCTTTTTCAAACCACGCATCCAGATGTTGTGGCAAGAATCCAAATTCGGGCTCTTTGGGATTACTCACGAGCACTAAAGAGTTAAAACCCGTGAGTGACGTTGGCAAAAGCTGCAAAGGCACGTGAGCACGTCGAAGCAATGAATAACGAAGAACGTTGTAATCCCCCAACGCCAAATCCACACGACGATCACTGATCATTTTTGTCATACGGTCTGCCACATCTGAACCCGTGAGTTTTATCGCTCTAGCCGAATAATCAATACTCAAGCTGTTTCCCGATTCACTGCCAAGGTCCGCGAAAACGACTTTTTTATTGCGCACAAATTCATTGTCAATCAACGGCTCTCTTAAGCCCGGAGAAAGCAAAGCCCCCGTATAACTAACTCCAAGATTAGGCCCCACGACACGAACATCAGGAAGATAGCGAACCATGTAGCGCGGACCGATGATGTAATTCACCCTTTGCGCCTGTAAGGCAGAAACGAGTCTCGTATTAGGAATGCTTTCTAACTCCACTGTAAAACCGTGCAGCTTCGCGACAGCGGTGAGAATATCGTAAATATAACCGCCCCAGACACCAGGACCTTTTTCACAAAGATACGGACAAAGAGGCGCCACACCAATACGAATATTTAAAAAGCCCCGCTCTTTAATATCAGAGGGCTCACGCAGATTTTTTAATTCTTTATTTGCACCGACAGCCGACGTCGTTGCCACTTTCTGCACCGGGCGCCCCATCCAACCAGGGTATGCATTGATGTTTTTCTCTGTCACAGGATAAGTGGGAACGAGCTTCTTTTCTGGAACAGGTTCTTTTCCCAGATATGCGACCAATGAGCGTGCGATTTCCCTGCCAAGTTCCGCACAAAACTGAGCGGAGTCAATCACAGTGAGCCGTTTGTTTTTAATATTTTCGATTGATTGCGGATCACCATCAAATGTCGCGTGTAAAATTTCGTTTCGCTTTTTCTCAAGCAGTCTTTTTACAATCGTAAGCCCGCCTCCATCATTGACCGTGAAGATCACGTCGACACTGCCTTTAACCGGAAAGTTTTTAAGAAAAGCTTTAACGGCCTTTTCGCCGGATTCCGGGTCCACAGCTTCGTAACGTTTTAAAACTTTGAATTTACGATTGCGCTTGCGAAGAGCATCAAAAAATCCATCCACCCGCTCTGTCGTTGAAGACACTTTCGGATATTCAAAAACAACGATACGAATTTCATGGTCTTTATCGTAAAGCGAATCAATATACTCGCCATTGTCTTTTCCACCGGTATAGTTGTCACTTGTCGCAAACGAAGTCAGCTGACCATTTACAATATACTGATCATAAGCAAAGACCGGAACACCTGCGCCATTGGCTTCTTGCAGACCTCTGGCAAGAGCCGAGTTGTCTGTGGGTTGAATCACCAAAGCTTGCGGAGATTTTTTTAACGCTTCATCAAGCTGAGAAACTTGATTGAGAATTCCTTTTCGCCCTTCGCCTGCAACATAAGAAATCAGTTCAACCTTGTCTTTGCCTTTTTTATTAAATAGCGAAATCTCTTCTTCAAAACCTTTGCGCATGGCCACTTGGCCTTCAATCTTCATACTCCAGTAGAGCACAGGAACTTTCCAGGTTTTGGCAAAGGATGCATTTGAAAAAACAAAAGAGAAAAATAAGAAGAAGAAAGCGACTAGAGATTTCACTCAAAACAGTATTATCGAAGGATGACCAATTATCAATGTCGCTCTGAAATATTACGATTCATTAACAATGTTCAGGGACGTTCCATGACGTCCCCCATAAATTGCAAATGTCTTAGTACAACTCAACGCGGTCGTTTTCACGGAAGCCCGAACCAGAGTGGATCACGGCGATGGCGCCGTCATTTCCAAAATAGCTGATGACCTCCAAAGTTCCTTTCAATCGTCCTGGAACTCGGCCAATATGACTTCCACTTTCGGGATCATACACATCATCACCGTCTTCAGTGACTTTTAATAAATCCCCGACTTGTAAACCAGAGACGCGGCCGACATTAAGATAAATACGATCCCCGTTGATCGCAGCAATGCGACCTTCCCAAGAAACTTTATCTAAAGAAGCCAGCACCTGCGGAGTGAAATCCAAGAACGCGTCTTTAACGATAACCTCAACCATCTCAGGATTGTTAGCCAAGAACTTATCAGTCTCAACTCTTTCAGCAACGCGAACGCCTTGTTCTTCAACCGTGACTGTTTTCACTGTATTGAAAACCTCACGGCCTGAGCGTCCTGTTACAACGCGAACTTGAGCCACGACTTCAAACGCCGTTGTAAGATGACGAACAACACCGACATTATCAGCCTTACGTTTAATACGAATATCCTGAATTTTTCCTTCAAGAACCGCATTCACACCCATGGCTTGTGCCGCTTTGGCTACATCCTGAAGTTTGTACTGACCAGCTTCCATCATCTTAGAAAGATCTAAATTCAGCTCTTTGCTATCCAAAGCTATCACTTCACCTGTGCGATTTAAATCCGCAATAAAGGCAGAACGGGCTTTGTCTCTAAATTCTTGCGGACGCTTGTCTGAAGAATCCAAAAATGGAAGCACCATCAAACGTTTGCGCGGAGATGAATCGTCCTTACGGGCCTCGTAACTCACATCTTTAATTTCACGACGCATTGTCGGCTGGCTGCGATCAAAAGTTGTGCAAGAGACCAACGACAAAAGAAAAAGAGCTAAAACAAAACCCTTCATGACCGCACCTCCTATTGTGCCCACTTAAGAACGATCTCATCACTTTGTTCAGAGATCTTTGAAAGCTTCTTGCCTTCAATATCCAATGCTTCAAGCTTCGTTAAAAGCTCTGGCGCCGGAATGGATGTATCCACTTCAAAACTGACGGCCTCAGAACTGACCAAACGCTCACGAATGTTTTTCACTTGAGTGATTTGTGAACGGATCTTTTCTTTAAGGCCTTCCATCATCGGAAGTGCATTGCGGCCACGCACGGTCAAACGAATCACCGATGTTCCTAAAGAACCTCTTTGCCACGCTTCCAAAACTTGAGAAGCCAAATCATTCGCCGTTGTTTCAATCACCTCACGAAGTTTTTTATCAACGGCACTTTCTAAAGAACCAGACTCTGTATCAAAACGACGAGACACGTCGGCAATGGCGCGACCGTTACTCACTTGAGTAGCTGTCAGACGAATTTCAATGCGGAAGTTGTTCCCACGTTCGCCTTTATTTAAAAGCACCTGACCATCAATCAACACCGGAGCATTGAAATACTGGGCAAAGAACTGCGCATCTTCACCGCCCGCGATTTTTTCGTTTTGAAAATCAGCCGGAACATTCGCTCCAAGACCTGATTCAATGGGTTTAATCACGTAGAAATTATTTTTCTGGAAAGAGTTGCGAAGAGACTCTTCCAACAAACGACCTTCTTTGACGAGGAAGCCTTGTTGGTTCTTATCCAGAGGAAGCCACCAACGATAGCTGCGTCCTTGCACGCGGTCCACCCAGCTGATGACAGGTAAAACCACAGGAATGGCGTCGTTTTCGTTGAGCAAAGAATTTTCCTGAAGCATTTGCTTAAGGTCTCTTAAAGACACTTTCAATGCGACGGACATTTTAAACTCTTCACCTTCTTGATTGATCGGTGAAGGTTTCACAAACGGAATATAGCGTGCCGAGTTTTTAATAACTTTCGAAGTGATTAAAGATTTGTTCTTGAGAAATCTTTCTTCACCAATGAGTTCTTTAATAATGTCTTCAGAAACCTTTACGGCAGCCTGATCTTGAATATCTTTACGAGCCCCTTGCGGAGTTTTTTCTTTGGAGACACCTGAAAAGGTTCTATCCACAAGTTCGGCTTGTTGAGCTTTTACGGGACCACCTAAGAAGAATACACTTGCTGCTGCAACCATCAAAGCTAATTTCATTTTCAACTAACTCCTCAACTCAATAAAATCAGTACGGCCAAATAGGGAATGCACACCTTCAAAGAAATCATTGTTCACACTGATTCCCGGCGCATCGGTCATTTCCATCAAAACCTTGCGGTTCACTTCTGGAACTTCAATTTCCAAGCTGACAGTTGTTGTGCCTGGATAATCCTTCATTAAAGATTGTAATCTTGGATAGTCGTTAGGATCAATTTTATCTAGACGCAAAACCATACGTTTTGTTTTCTTAAGAATGTCTTCCATCGGAGACACGGTATCGACCATGATTTTGGCGTTACCTTCTTCGACCTCAAGACTTCCGCCGATCAAGACCGGCCTTTCATCGCGAAGCTGCATTTCAAAGCGTGCAAAAGAATCCGGGAAGATCACAAGCTCGCAGCTTCCAGTAAGGTCTTCGACCTTACCAAATGCCATGCGCGTTCCTTTTTTCGTAATCAACTCACGAAGCTCAGTAATAAGGCCAGCCACCACGACGCGCTTTTTACCCGCATCACGATTTTTCCAGTCTTTCTTAGCCGCTTTCATCGCTTCCGCTTCAGGAGACCCTGGAGCTGGCATTTGCGCTGGAAGGTCTGCCACTTTGCAAGAAGTCCAAAGCTCTGACAAGGTATCAAAACCTTTCAAAGGATGGTCACTGAGATAAAAACCCAAAACTTCTTTTTCGTAAGAAAGCGAAGCTGTGCGCGACCACGGTTTTGTTTCTTCCAATGAAACTTTCGTTTCCGTTGAAGGACCTAAGTCAAACAACGAAGCTTGTCCCAACTCTTTGTCTTTTTGAAGACCTTGCGCGCGATCTAGATATTTTTGATAACCGGCCATCAACTGCGCACGGTGACCACCGAAGCCATCCAGAGCGCCTGCTTTAATCAAGCATTCGATAACCTTTTTATTCACACGACGAAGATCAATCGAGTTGAAGAACTCATCCAAAGAAGAGAATTTTTTCTCTGGCAAGCTTTCACGGGCTTCAATGATCGCCTCCACGGCGTTTTGTCCGACACCTTTGATGGCGCCAAGACCAAAGTAGATTTCATCGTCATGCACGTCGAAAAGATAATCCGAGAAATTCACGTGCGGTGATTTCACCGTCAAACCACGTTTTGCAGCATCCTTCGAGTACTTCACGATTTTTTCAGTATCAGACAACTCGGTAGAAAGAAGTGCTGCGAAGAATTCCGCAGGATAATGACATTTCAACCAAGCTGTTTGCAACGTAACAACAGAGTAAGCAGCGGCGTGGGATTTATTGAAACCGTAGTCCGCAAACTTATACATCAAATCGAAAAGATCAGATGATTTCTCTTTGTTGTGACCGCGCTCCACCGCCCCCTTCATGAAGCGTTCGCGGTGCTTATCCATCTCCTCTTTGATCTTTTTACCCATCGCACGACGAAGCATATCCGCTTCACCGAGAGAGTATCCGGCGATCTTAGAGGCGATACCCATAACTTGCTCTTGGTAGACCATGATCCCGTAGGTCTCTGACAAGACTTCACGAGTGTCTTCCAAAAGATATTCAACAGGCGCTTTTCCGTGTTTACGGTCTGTAAAATCAGGAATATTCGCCATCGGACCCGGACGATACAACGAAGTGATCGCTGTGATATCGGCAAATGACGAAGGACGAATTTTACGAGTGGCATCGGTGATGCCCTCACCTTCGAACTGGAACACCCCCGCCGTATCTCCACGCGACATCATTTCAAATGTCGCCGTGTCGTTCATAGGGATTTGTTTTGTCGTAATAACTTTATTGCGATTCTTCTTGATCAACTTCAAAGCCAAGTTGATGTGAGTCAGAGTTTTCAAACCCAAGAAGTCGAACTTAATCAAACCGATTTTTTCGGCGTGCTTCATGTCGTACTGTACGACTTGCTCTCCATCAGCACCCTTATACAATGGCGCATGCTTAACAAGCTGCCCATCACCGATGATAACCCCGGCCGCATGGATCCCCGCGTTTCGCACCATTCCTTCAACCCGCTGCGCAAGGTCGATGAGTGTTGCCACTGTGGGATTCATTTCCATCAGTTCCGTCAATCGCGGCTCCATCTCAAGAGATTCTTTGAGAGTCACACCGAGTTTATCTGGAATCAATTTTGTTACTTGGTCCGTTTCTGAGAACAACATTCCCAAAACACGACCCACGTCTTTGAGAGCCGCGCGTGTTTGCAATTTACCGTAAGTGATAATTTGCGATACGGATTCTTGCCCGTATTTTTCCGTCACATAACGAATCACTTCTTGACGACGATCCTGACAGAAGTCGATATCGAAATCCGGCATCGAGATACGCTCTGGATTTAAGAAACGCTCGAACAGAAGAAAATTTGGAAGTGGATCTAGATCCGTAATTCTTAAACAATAAGCGACCAAGGAACCCGCACCGGAACCACGGCCCGGTCCCACAGGAATGTCGTTGTCCTTGGCCCAACCGATGAAGTCTTGGACGATCAAGAAGTAACCGTTAAAGCCCATGCGATCGATAATACCCAGCTCATAATCAAGGCGGCTGTAGTAGTCGGGCTTTTTATCATCAGGAACGGCTTCACCGCGAGCTTCCGCTTCTTCAAAACGAACAAGCAATCCTTCTTTGGATTTACGCGCGATAAAATCTTTCAACGTCTCTTCAGATCCTGTCGGGAACGTCGGCAAGTGATAGATCGGTTTTCCCGCATCATCTTTGATTTTAAATTTCACATCACAGCGCTCAGCGATTTGCAATGTGTTGCTGATCGCCTCAGGGATGTCCGAGAAGGTCTCGATCATCTGCTCCGGTTTTTTGAAATAAAATTCATCCGTCCCCAAACGGAAGCGCGACTCATCACTCAAAGTTTTATTCGTTCCGATACAGATCAAAACTTCTTGAGCGATCTGATCGTCTTGAGTCATGTAGTGAACGTCATTGCTCGCAACCACAGGGACACCTGTGATCTTAGAAGCTTCCAGCAAGAAAGGATTGATCTGATCCCACTCAGGAACTCCAGTGCGACACATTTCAAGATAAAGACGATCATCAAAAATTTCTTTAAGCTGTTTGATTTTCGCCAGAGCCGCATCCGGTCCCTCGCGCAAGAAAGCATCAGCGACTTCACCGCGAAGTCCGCCTGTTAAGCAGATCAAATCCGAATTGTATTCTTTGATCACTTCGTAATCGATACGCGGCTTCCAGTAAAAACCTTCTTGGTAACCAATCGTCGAAAGTTTGCAGAGATTTTGATAGCCCTTGATATTTTGAGCTAAGAACACCAAACGACGAGGACCTTGCGCTACTTGATCGCGGTCTTGTTTTTTCTCTAAACGCGAACCCGGTGCGATGTAGGCGTCCAAACCCAAAAGTGGTTTGACGTTGTTGTCTTTACAAGCAAAGTAAAACTCAACAGCGCCGAACATGTTGCCGTTATCAGTGAGAGCCACCGCAGGCATTTGCATTGCTGCTGCTTTTTTAGCAATAGCTTTGACCCGGCAAGCGGCTTCCAAAAGGGAATATTCAGAGTGAACGTGAAGATGAACAAAAGACATGATAATTTCATATCTTAGCCCCCTTTTTTATTCAATAAAAGGGGGTTCTCGACCTCTGAAAACTCAGCGCGTTAGAGAGTTCTTAACTGCACAATGGGATGCACCGAAACTCCAGAAGGAATTTGCGCCGAATTCAGATCAAACTGATCGTTTTTAACAGGAATTTTGAGAGTTTTTGTGCCCTTGCCCCCATCCAAAACGATTTTGAGGAGGACTCCAGAAATCGCTGACGGAGAGGTCGCCCCATCGATATTCCAAAGACGAACCTGATCGTCTTGAATCTCGATTTTCCCGCTGCCGGGAACGGAGGGATCTTTTTCAAGTTTTACTTCCAAAACGCTCACCGCATAGCCGCTTGCTACATCCATATCGACTTGCAGTTTTTGTTTGAGAGCTTCGTTGGCGTACTTGATTAAAATCGCCGCCTCTTTACCCGCATCCGGAGTCACGAAATCACGATCGCGTGTCGAGTCTTGGGAAATCACACCGATATAACGAATTCTTAAATCAGAATTTGGAACTTCGAGCGAAAAGGGTTGAAACACTTTTTCGTGATAAGAAAAATCATTGAACGACATCAAAAGGCGTCCTGATTCAATATCAAAAAGGCGATAGCCGGTCATTTCAGCACAGCATCCGCCAAGCCCCGAAACCACGACAGGTTGACTGCCATGGACATTCAGCTCTGTGGCTTGCTCCGTCTTTCCCCAAAGAACAGTTTCAAGACGAGGCCCTTTACGAATACTCCAAGAAATATTTCCCGCAATACCTTCTGCATCTAGAAACTGATTCACGGTTTTAGCGCTGCTTACTAAAAACAACTCTTCGCCGCCTTGCTGAGTGTATTTGCGGTACACATCATAGTCTTGCGACATCGTTGTCATTGTGCGTGCTCCCTCAGGGCTTTTTACAAGTTTAAAACTTGAAATGCCGGAGCTTTCATAAAGAAGTTCCCCTGCCGCAGCCAATGCGACGATCGCAGAAAGAACAATAAAAAAGGTCAGGGCCTTTGAGGTGCGAAGAAACTTTTTTGTTTTCATTCGCAGAAAACTAACAAAGCTTCTTCGCAGTGTTGAAGTTACAACGCCTTCATTACGGAGTATTAAAACTTAACGAGTGCTTTTACTTTATTCCCACTCGATGGTTCCAGGGGGTTTGCTGGTCACATCGTAAACGACGCGATTCACGCCTTTAACTTTGTTAGTTATCAAATTTGAAACTTCTCGTAAGAATTGAAATTCAAATGGATACCAATCCGCCGTCATGCCATCACTGGAAGTCACAGCCCGCAAAGCCAGGACATGGTCGTATGTTCTTGAGTCCCCTTGCACGCCCACTGTTTTTACCGGAAGCAAAACACAGAATGCTTGCCAGATGTGTTCATAAAGACCACGTCGACGAAGTTCAGAAATAAATACATCATCGCACTCTTTAAGAATGTGCAGTTTTTCTTTCGTCACTTCACCAAGAACACGAATCGCAAGTCCTGGTCCCGGAAAAGGATGACGCCAGAGCATTTCTTTAGGAAGACCTAACTGCGCTCCTAAAGCACGCACTTCGTCCTTAAAAAGTTCACGCACAGGCTCTACAAGCCCCAGCTTCATTTTTTCTGGAAGGCCGCCGACATTGTGATGCGATTTAATCGTCACGCTGCCACCAACGGAAGAGACACTTTCAATCACGTCTGGATAAAGTGTCCCTTGAGCTAACCACTTGATCGGAAGTTTGTGATCGTAACTCTTATCAAAAACTTCAATAAACACACGGCCGATGGTTTTTCTTTTTTCTTCAGGATCTGTTTTTCCCGCGAGAGCTGATAAAAATTCTTCGGAAGCATCCACTCCACGAACATTCAAACCAATCTTGCGATAATTTTCTAAAACAGTTTCGTATTCGTTCTTACGAAGAAGACCATTATCAACAAAAACGCAATGAACACGATCCGCACCCAAAGCCTTGGTCAAAAGTGTCGCAACCACCGTGGAATCAACACCACCGCTTAAGCCGACAAGAACGTGATCTGTAGGTCCAACTTTTTCTTGCGCTTCTTTGATCAATAAATCTTTGATATGAGGCGCATCCCAATTTGCAGCGGCTCCACACATGTCTTGAGCAAAGTATTTTAATAAATCATTTCCGTGATCTGTGTGAGCAACCTCAGGATGAAATTGAAGAGCCAAAACATTGGGACCCTTCATCGCTGCCGGATGATTTCCATCAGAGTTTGCAATGATTTGAAAACCTTCAGGAACTTTTTCAACCACGTCACCGTGACTCATCCAAACTTTTTGCTTTTCAGGAACACCCTTTACGACGGAAGTCCATGTTACATAATTGAGGCCGTACTCACGATGATCTGCACGAGAAACCTTGCCACCTAACTGGTGAGTCAAAAGTTGCATTCCATAACAAACACCCAAAAGAGGACTTATGTTACGAAGTTCAGCGACGTCCCTGCGAGGGGAACCCTCTTCATAAACGGAATTAGGTCCGCCACTTAAAATAATCCCATAAGGATTTTTTTTACGAATTTCTTCCGTCGCATATTTGTAAGAATGAATCTCTGAATAAAAACCCAGTTCACGCAAACGGCGGGCAATCAGTTGTGTAAATTGAGAACCGAAATCGAGAATAATAAAACCGCGCATGGATTAGCTCTCCAAACGATAGTTAGGAGCTTCTTTCGTGATACTCACATCATGCACGTGAGATTCACGAAGACCCATGGCCGTGATTTGCACGAATTTCGCTTTTGTCTGAAGCTCATCGATATTGCGCGCACCGAGATAACCCATTCCGGATTTCACGCCGCCCACAAGTTGATGAATAACTGCGGAAGCAGCCCCTTTGTAAGCCACTTTTCCTTCGATACCTTCAGGAACCAGTTTTTCGTTTTCTTCGATATCCATTTGACCATAGCGATCTTTAGAACCGCGAGACATGGCACCGATACTTCCCATACCGCGATAAACTTTATAAGTACGGCCTTGGAAAAGAATCGTTTCGCCTGGAGATTCTTCAGCACCCGCCAAAAGATTTCCGATCATCACGGAGTTTGCACCCAAGGCTAAAGCTTTTGTGATATCACCGGAATACTTAATACCGCCGTCGGCGATGATTGTTTTCCCGCGCGCTTTGGCGGCTTTCGCACACTCAATCACGGCAGAAATTTGTGGCATACCGACACCGGCCACCACGCGTGTTGTACAGATACTTCCAGGTCCAACACCGACTTTAACGACTTCAGCCCCTGCATCGATCAACGCATTCGTACCATCTGCTGTCACAACGTTACCGGCAACGATGATGATCTCTTTATGTTTTTGCGCGATATGTTTTACCATCTCAATCACATTTTTAGAGTGACCGTGAGCCGTATCCACACAAAGAACATCCACACCGGCTGCCACCAAGGCTTCTGCTCTTTCTTTAGAATCTGCACCCACGCCTACAGCCGCACCGACGAAAAGACGACCGTGCTCATCTTTCGTTGCTTGCGGATAGTTTTTGGCTTTTTCGATATCTTTGATCGTGATGAGACCTTTTAATTTTCCTTTTGCATCCACCACAGGCAATTTTTCGATACGGTGTTTTTGCAAAATCTTTTTAGCTTCTTCAAGAGTCGTTCCCATTTTCGCCGTGACAAGATTTTCTTTTGTCATCAAGTTGCGAATGGGTTGATCGAAGTTTTCTTCAAAACGCAAATCGCGATTGGTTAGAATCCCCATCAGTATTCCATCAATCGTGATCGGCACACCACTGATCGAATATTTCTCCATCAGGTCGACAGCTTCTTGCACTAAATGATCCGGCCCCAATGTGATCGGATCTAAAATCATTCCGGCTTCGTATTTTTTTACTTTTTCAACTTCAAGAGCTTGTTTGTCGATATCCAGATTTTTGTGAATGATACCCAAGCCACCATTTTGCGCCATCACGCGCGCAATGCGATTTTCTGTGACCGTATCCATCGCAGCAGAAATAATCGGCGTGTTTAGATATTTTCCTCGTGCAAACAAAGATCGGGGCACGACTTCAGTCGGCGTGATTTCAGAATATTGTGGAAGAAGAAGAATATCGTCAAAAGTTAAGGCATAAGGCACTTGGCGTTCCATAAACTCACTCCTGGCAGGGTTTCCCCATTCTGAGATGAATCGCCTCAGAGTTCAAGCACTTCAGTCTTGGTACCAGGTTTTGTAGAGCAAATAATTATCCGCGGATTTCTCAAGAAGATCGACTTCCTCGTCTGTGAGCGATCTTTTCACTTTGCCAGGACGTCCCACAACCAGACTGCGCGGAGGAATCTGAGTTCCCTCAGTTAAAAGAGTGCCAGCTCCAATTAAACAATGTTCGCCCACCTTCACACCGTCCATCACGATGGAACCCATGCCGACCAAAGTGCCACGACCGATTTCGCAACCGTGCAACATAACCAAATGTCCAATAGTCACGCGATCATGAAGCGTCGTTCCCCATTTTCCATAAGTGCCGTGAATCACACTTCCGTCCTGAACATTGACCTCTTTGCCAATACGAATCGGCATCACGTCACCACGAATGACCACGTTGTACCAAATCGAAGATCCCTCACCGATTTCAACATCACTGATCAGACGCGCATTATCCGCAATAAAAACATTTTCAGCGACAACCGGAGACATACCACGGGCACGAACAAAGATATCACTCATAAAAACCTCTTCTCCCAAAAGGTACGCCGTACCTTTTTGTATTGCAACGCAAGATTTAACGCAAACTTCGCACGTTGTTTCGTGCGGCATGTGCATGATGCTTTACGTGATGATTTTCTTCATATTCTGCGAGAATCTGTTCGATCTGCGGTCGTTCTTTCATCCCGTCAGCAAAACCGATTTCAATAAGCTGTTTGCAGTATGTCGGAGTAAACAGCAGGTAACTCAACATCTCGCTTGATTCCTCTAAAGATCCCGGACCGCGCAAGAGATAGCGAATCATGCGAGGAAGCTCGCCACTTTTTTTGGCGGCAATTTCTGAAAAATCTACGGAAGGTGAAATCCAAAGGCTTTTGACTTCACGCAAAGCCACGCGCTTTCTTTCTTGCGGAGTTAATAAAGAATAACTCTGGTTGATTTGTTCAATCCTTTGAATATCAGATTCAAGCCCATCCATCATCACGGCGTTCATCAAGACGTTGGCTACTTTCGACACCGTCGGAACTTCTCCGGACTCACGATGATGATATGTGAACGACGTATCTTGTTTTCGTCGCACACCGATCGCAATAAGATGATCTGCACCCATGTAAATCGCAGGTCCACAGGGAGATTGGTTGCGAATGCACCCATCGCCAAAATAGCGTTCGCCGATTTTTATCGGCGGAAATAAAAGCGGAATCGCTGAAGAAGCCATGATGTGTTCAACACCCAAAACCGCGCGCTCACTGCGATGCATACCTCGCTCCCAGGGTTCAATATCTGGAGCTCCCTGAAAAAAGGTCACCGTGGAAATGCTGTCGTAATCCAAAGCGGAAATGCCGACGGATCTTAGATGTCCTTGTTTGATCTTTTTCTCTATTTCCGGGAAGTGACATTTTTCAGAGAGGAAGCTATGCAATGGATGCGTGCTCAGCAAAGATCTTAAGGCCTGATCTTTTCTAAATCCACCCAACGAAATTTCCGTCATCCATTGCAAGCCTCCACGAGATAGCGCCATGAGATCTGCATAGAAAACCTGATCACTGTCGATGTGACTCCACAGACCTGTGAGTTCCTTGGAGCTTTCAACAAAATTTCCGGGATGAGCAACTAAAAGACCCACATTGATGGCACCGGCGCTGACGCCGGTATAAATCTTAAACGGATCTGGTATTTTAAGTTTGCTTGCGATATGCGAAAGAGCAGCCAGAACTCCTGCCTGATAAGCTCCCCGCGCACCACCGCCTGAAAGAACGAGTCCGAGTTGGGACATAGTGTGCTCCTTCAAACTTTTATTTTAAGCGTGTCTGAAGGGAAAGAAAACTTGTTACTTGGCTTTAGAGACAATCCACACAAGATCATTTTCAAGCAGCGTAAAGCTTGCCCTTGGTCCAAGAATTCTTTCAGCACCGCGCTCTACACCGACCACCATACCGTGATATTTTTCACGGATGCCGCTCTCACGAATGGTTTTTTCTTTGTAGGATGACGTGTCGGTCACTACAAAGGAACTCAGCTTATAGTCCTCTTGGCCTTCGCGGTCGATAGCGTGATGATTTTTTTCATCTTCAAGAACCGTGTGGAACTTTTGCAGTTCTTCTTCACTGCCGAAACAAATCAATTTGTCATACGGCCACAAGACAAATTCTCCATCCGGAGCAAAGTATCTGTGCGAGCCGCGGAAGACCGCTGCCACTGTCACGCCGTAAGTTTCTTTAAACGATTGCTCGCGCAAAGTTTTTCCAACTAAAGATGAATCCGGGGAGACTTCATAATTTCCAAGACTTGTTTCCCACGGAAGAATATTTTTTGCGACATCAGAACTGATAAGCTCTTTACGTTCTTTTTCAGTTAAGTTCTTTAAGAAATTTTTCTCAATAAACTGATACAGGCGGCGCACCCACAAAGGACCGACGACAATCAAGACCACCAAAACTCCGGCCGTCAATCCTGAAGCCATTTTCAAAGTCACGAATTGCGCAAGGATGGCTCCCAACAAGACCAACCCCAAAACAATACGCCCGATGAAAATTCCAAATTGCAAGCCACGGAGTTTTTGCAACTCTTCAAACTCTCGCTGGGCTTTCAATGATGGGCCTCCCATCACAATTCCCCAGAAGAACGGAGCAGAGATCGCAAGACAGATGAACAACGACACAGCTCCCGCCCATGGACTTTCTTGCAAGTAACTTTGCACTTCTTGATTAAGCAACGTTTTGTAAGCACTGATAATCGCAATCACGATCACCGTGTTGAGAAGAATTTTTACGCCGTAGGTTTTCATAATCAAAGAACCCACGCCATTTTTTCCTTCTTGAGAGAAAGAACTTTGATAGCGATCCAAGGATCTTTGCACGCCTGCAGGAAGCTTGCTGTCCACCCAACGATAGAGCGGCTCAGAGATTTTAATCAGATACGGAGTCGTAAATGTCGTCACCGCAGAAACGGCAATCGCCAAAGGATAAAGGAAATCGCTTGTCACCTTCAACGTCACCCCCAAAGAGGCGATGATGAAAGAGAACTCTCCGATTTGCGCAAGACTCATCCCGGCTTGAAAAGCTTTCTTGCGCGTTTGTCCCGAAAGAAGAGCGCCCAAGAAGGAGCAAATAAATTTCCCGACAATCGTGACCAATGTCACCAGAATCACAAGATCCCAGCGCTCAATCAAAACTTTCGGGTCAATCATCATACCGACAGAGACAAAGAACACGGCCGCAAAAAGATTTTTTACCGGTTGAAGGACATGTTCCATCTTATGACCTTCGGGAGTTTCGGCAAGAAGCGAACCCATTACGAACGCGCCCAACGCTGGGGAAAATCCTACACCCGCTGCGATCATCACCATCATAAAACACAAACCGATGGAGACCAGAAGCATGGTTTCATCTTCTAAAAGATCACGAATTTTACGAAGAAAAATCGGGATCAGGAAAATACCGACGACAAACCACAAGGCGATATAGAATAATAATCTTAAAGCGGAGAAGGCCAAATCCGCTCCCGAAATAGCTTCACTTCCCGATACGGCTGTTAACAAGACCAAAAGCAGGATCGCAAGAATGTCTTCAACAATAAGGATACCGAAAACCAATTCGACATACTTTTGCCCGCGCAGTCCTAATTCTTGAAACGCACGCACAATAATCGTGGTGGACGACATGGAAAGAATCGCACCAAAGAACAAGCTATCGATATTGTTCCAACCAAACATGCGGCCTACAACAAAACCAAAGCCCATCATCGCGACGACTTCGAAAATCGCCGTAAAACCTGCAGAGCCGCCCACTTTAAATAATTTTTTAAAGCTAAACTCAAGACCCAAGCTAAATAACAAAAAGATCACGCCGATCTCGGACCAGACCTTAATGCTTTCGTTGTCGGTCACGGTAGGAAAAAACGGAACGTGCGGACTTACTAAAAGACCCGCAATCAAATAACCAAGTACCTGAGGTTGTCCGAGTTTTTTAAAGAGCAGCGTCGAGAGCGCTGCGATCATCAAAATAAAGCCAAGATCCGTAATCAAATGAGGTAGATGATGCATGCCCCATATTTACAAAAACTAATTCAGATAGCCAGACCCTTTGTCTAACAAACCTATATTTTGCAGTTTTTGTGCACCGCTCTCGACTTCCGCACTCATGATGCGCGAGCGACCGATGAAATTCTTTGTCGCAAAAAGAGGCACATTCAAATAAAGACACAAAGACATCGCTTCATCAGCGCGAAGTTTCATGGAACTCATTTGTGGATGTCCACTCATGTAAAGACGCAAATACTGATGCGACCCTCGGATTTCAACAAAGACCGCTTGTTTAATTTCGATGCCTAAGGATTCCATCAACTGAGACGTGAACTTATGCGGAGACGATTGCAAAATCGATTTATTCGATTGCGACAACGCGACACCAGCATCAATCGGAGTCACCGCCACAGGCAATGTGTATTGATGAGCTTCGTCTTTTAAAAGTAAAAACGGGCGTGACACATCTGTTGTCACGGACAAACCATAAGGGAAAAGTTGCACCAAATCACTTTGATGAAAAGTTTCCTCTTCCTGCGACTGCTGTGCAAAGATGATCTGAGATTTAAGGTTATTTAAATCCAAAATATCTTTCATGATTTAAATCAATTCTCCTCTGAATACCGCCGGGAACGCTTTTGTGATTTTCACGTCCACTGTTTTACCAATCAAGTCAGGTGAACCCAAGAAGTGCACAAGTTTGTTTCCTGTACTGCGACCTTGGATCTTGCCGTGTTCGCGGTCTACTTGCTCAACCAAGACTTTCATCGTTTGACCTTCGTAGCGTTTTACCAACTCAAAAGCCATCTTGTCGTGAGCATCAAACAGACGATTCAAACGATCTGTTTTAACGTCTTCATCCACTTGCTCCTCAAACTTCGCCGCCTTCGTGAAAGGACGCGGAGAGTATTTAAATGCGAAGATCGTTTCAAAGCCCACTTGTTCAACCATCGTCACTGTGTCTTGAAATTCTTCTTCAGTTTCACCAGGGAAACCCACGATGATATCTGTTGAGAAAACCACATTCGGAATGGTCTTCTTAAGCATCGCGATTTTTTCCAAGTAGTGCTCACGCGTGTAATTGCGGTTCATGCGATCGAGGATGCGCGAGTTTCCGCTTTGGAATGGAAGATGGATGTACTCCATCACCTTGTCCTGGTGAGCCGCCATTGTGTCAGCAAGCTTCTGATTGAAATCTTTTGGATGAGACGTCGTATAACGAATTCTTTCGATATCCGTTTCCGTTGCAACTTTCGCAAGAAGATCCGCGAAGTCCAAACCTTCTTCGGCTTTGTAGGAATTCACGTTTTGGCCCAACAAAGTGACTTCCTTCACTCCGCGTTTCACGAGATGACGGATGTCCGTAAGGATGTGCTGAAGAGGACGAGATTTTTCACGACCGCGAGTGTAAGGAACTACACAGAACGTACAGAAATTATCACAACCTTTTGTGATGTTTACGAATGTCGCCACACCTGGATTTCTCACCATCGTTTCGATGTGATAAGGCGCACGGTGTTCGAATTTCGCGTTGATCAAACGCCTTTCACCTTCAAAAGATTTCGCCACCAAGTTTGGCAAATTGTCGATTTGATCTGTTCCGAAAACGAAATCGATCATCGGTTGATTTTTGATCAGGTTTTCTTTTTCTTGCTGACCAACACAACCGCCGACGCCGATTTTAAGTCCCGGATTTTTCTCTTTCATTTTTCTGAAAGTGCCGACCTCGGAATAAACTTTATGCACAGGTTTTTCGCGCACACTGCAAGAGTTGATGATGATCAAAGACGCGTCTTCAGGCTTGTCCACGGGAGTGAAGTTTTGCATCTCCAAAAGAGAATACATTCTCTCCGTGTCATTCACGTTCATTTGGCATCCGTACGTGGAAATGTACACACCACGGCCTTGTCCGACATCGTGATTTTGATTAAGGCTTTCAGGGTTTTGCGTTGTGTTTTCCACGGACTCTTACCTCTTGTGTCATTAAAGAAAGTGAGTTATAGAGGAGGCTTCGAAAAATGTCAAAAAAATGCCAGAAAGGCATTTTTCGCGTAGCCCCCGAAGGGGGTGGAGGGCAGGAGCCCGTAACAAAACGGCATTATGCTATATGGAGGCATTCCGATGAACCCTCGCCTTAAAAGCTCAAAAAAATGGACTGCATTCCCTAAAGAATACTCAGATCAGATTCAGGCCGTTTTTAAAGAAAATTTCGCGCAATATCTTGAAGAAGGTGAACTTATCATCGAAGGCCGTATCTACACCGAAGAAATTATGCTTCGCGTCGGATACCTAGAAAAAGGCCGTCTTGCGCAAGCCAACTTCGAAGTTTCCATGAATTATTCTCAAGATGACGCCGACGCCGTTAAAAGAATCCACAACTGCGTAGACGCAGCCGCCAGCATGATGATGGAGTACTTTGAAAACGACGGCGAAGTCGACTTCCCGTACACATGGAAAGAATATCCATTCCAAGGCAAAAAACTTTATCTTCAATTCTCGACGGAAAATTCTTCTTTAGAAGCTCAAGCCAATAAGCTTTTGGGCGTCGATGATGAATCTCTTTATCACGATGAAGATGAATCCGATGAAGACGCGCTTTCTCGCGCAGAACAAAGCGAAGAACTTTCTCCTCCCCGCGATGAAGATGAAGATTTTTCTTCTGAAGAAGACGAGGAAGATGAAGAGTCCGACAGCGAAGATCGCGGCCCCCGCATGTTCAGTGGTAAAAAATCAAAAAAGAAAGACGATCTTCACTAGAAGACTTTTCCGCAAGAGCCTACACCTGTTGTGGCCATGACTTTCTCTTCAAATTTAGAGAGTTCAGCCACCATCAGCTTGCCTTGGGCTTTTGCCATTTTACGAAGCTGCATAGGGCCTACGGGCTTTCCCAGCTTTTCCAAAGCTTCAACTTGTACCTGCAGGGCCGCTCTTAATTTCGGTGTCATCACGTCATTAAGAAATACAAAGAAAGCCATTTGTTTTACATTAATCGCATCGGGAATTTGATCAATCATACCGACTTTACCTGCAAATTCTTTCGGAAGAATTCCAGACGCCGCCATCTTTTTAAGAGCTTCTTTGTCGATGGGTTTTGAAGAGATTAAATTTAAAACTTCAGCGACGCGTTTTAACGTTTCTCGATTGTTTGCGACCTCACTTAAAAAAGCATCCACGATCGCCATTTCAATACGGTCTTGCGAAAGTTTAGAAACATCAATGCGAGCGCCAACAAGTTTAAATTCAGAATTAAGTTCCAGATCTCCTGGAGCCGGCACCTTATTCGTATTCATATTAAGAACCTTTAAAAGTTCTTCGCGACTTTTTGAAATCGGACTCCAAACCGATTGAGTGTAAGGATTTTGTGGCCCGGAAAAACCGCCACGCAAATACAATTCATAAGAAACGGCAGAGCAGAACATCCCACGCTCATTCACATTTCCCGGAGTCATCGAGAAGTCATATTTGTAAGCCGCTTTGTTAAAGGGATCTCCACCTGTCCGCTCGTACATTTCTTTAATCATGTTTTCCGCACCGGCTTCGACTTTCCCTTGCACGGAATTATCGGAGCCTTGATAGCGATAAATATACATACGTGTCTTAGAACCTTCGATATAGTCTTTCGCCATCTTACGAAGCTTCACTCCGTCTTCAACATCCGCTTCTGGTGACAGCAACTCGCCTTGGCCGTCGATATAAACCGGCGTCGAGTGCGAATAGATATGCGGATGATCCATAGTTAAGGCAATAAAACTAGATGACCCAAAGCCCGTCGCCTTAGAAAGAACCACGTCTCCCGTTTGCACTTGGAAATTCCTTAAAGAAGCAAGTTTCGCCGAACTCGTCGCCTTACCTGCAAGACTTATTTCAGAAGGGAAATTTGCAAACTTTTTACTTCCGGCATAAAGACTTTCTTCAGCCAGCATCTGCATAAGGAATAATGAATCCTGACGAGATTTCATCCCCATGGATTTTTGCGTACGAAGTTCTTGGCGTAATTCCAAAAGCAAAACACCGAGGTTACGGTAGTCTTCCGCCGTTACAAGTTTTGCGGACTCCACCACCGTTTTGATACTTTTAAAAACATGCTGCTCATTTTTTGCTTGAGAAAGAGCCACCATTAAAGGCTCGCGCAATTCTTGAACACTCAAGCCACTGGATTTTCCATGCATCAAAAGCTTCGTCCAAGAATCGATCCCGATGTTTTCAAGCCCGTGAAGGTTGGCTCCTTGTGTCTCGCTTTGAGGCAGACGAACCGTCGACGCGTAGACTGGCACCGTCAGTGTTAAAGCCATCAACACAGAAAACGATTTTACAAGGGGTTTAGACATAAAGAACCTCCATGGAAAATGAAGATTCAAGCTGTGCGCCAAGCTACCTTAGCTTGCGCCCTGTGCGCCCAGCGCAAAAAAGAAGCCCGCAACCTGTAAAGGACTGCGGGCCAACCCCCTCGAAGAGAGATTTTAAATTTTAAGAATTAAAGAGCTCTTGCGCGAGCTTCGATTTCTGGAACTTCATCAAGGTGATTTTTAGCTTCCATGATGAGTTGGATGGCGTCTTTTTGAAGAAGACGGCCTGCTGCCATTTTCTCGCAAAGAAGAGCTTCCAATTGATCTGTGATCTGATACACGCTCTCGTGCTGTGGCCACAAGTTTTTCACGTCGTTAGCTCCACCCATGCAAAGTGGGATGTAGTGATCGATCTTGAAAGCTTGGCGTTTCATAGAGCGAGTTCTGTAACCGATTTGATCGTACTTTTGGAAGATGCCTGCTTTTGTTGATGAAGACACATCACGTTCGCAGTATTTTATTTTTTCAGGATATCTATAAGAATCAGGATGAGAGCAAAGAACACCAGGAGTCAAAGCTGCATCCGGTCCCTTTGGAAAATTCTCACCAGCGTGAGAAAGAGTTGAACACAACAACACCGTTACGAAAAGAGCAGCGCCCTTAAACATTTCCCCTCCAAATAGACTGCCATTACGGTGGCAGGTAGAAACGTCAGACCAATCTCTGACTTATACTTGAGTAACTGCGGTTAGTCCTACCGATCAGATTTCTCATTTGCAATGAAAAATGTACGCGATCCAACGAATAACGCAGGGGGTTTAAGTCGCCAAAGGCATAAAAAAACCCTCTTAAGTTTATTTTAAGAGGGTTTTGGAAAGATCATTCTTATATTTAAAGATTAATACTCGTCGTCTTCAACACCGCTTCCACCGTTGTCGCCCATTCCGCGGACTTCTTCGATGAAGGCACTTGTATCCTCTTCAAACTCGTTATCCTGTGCTGATTCGTCGATCTCAAGCTCTTGGATAGCAGCCAAGAAGTCTTTTTCCGTGCGAAGATCTCTGCGGATCATCTCAAGGAATTTATCTGGGTAACGGGAAGTCAATTCTTCCACGTAACGCTCTAGTTTTCCATCAGCCAAGATCTTCTTACGAACTTGGATTTTCTTCCAGAAAAGAAGGTAATGATAACGGCAGTACGCATCCACAGCAGCTATTTGATCGCAATCACGAGCGCGGCAGTAACGGCGGCCTTCAGCATCAGTCAGAATAATTTCTTCATCTGTCTTCGGCTTTTCTTCGCCTGTCCACTCTTCGTCGACTTCGACTTCTTCGTCCGCTTCCTCAACAGCTTTTAATTCCTCTTCGTACTCGCCAATCTCATCACCCATGAGGTCGTCATCGGCGATAAAGTCGTCATCCAAATCGGATTCTTCTTTTTCCTTACCTTTGCCTTTACCTTTTTTTGCCGCTTTCGCTTCCTTTTTAGGAGCTTTTTCAGCAACAGCCGGTTGAGGAGAAGCCTTTTTACTTTCCTTAACTTCCTTCGCCTCTTTCACTTCTTTAACAGGTTTTGCCGCAGAAGCTTTAGCAGGAGCCGCTGCTTTGGGAGCGACTTTCACTTCGGGCTTTTTCTTTACTTCAGGCTTTTTGGAAGCTGCCTTAACGGGAGCTTTTTCAGCCTTTTTCTTTACAACAGCTTTCGGTGCTGCCTTTTTAGGCGCTGGTTTTGCCGCTTTTGCAGGGGCTTTTTTAGCAGGTTTTGCGGCTTTAGCCGCAGGCTTCTTTTTAACGATTTTTGCCATAATTTTACCTAGGGTGTTCTTTAACTTCAATTTCATGAATGAATCATTTAAAGAGGGGCGTCAACTCATTTCACTGAAATTGTGCCGTCTTGACTGCGCACAAAAATACTACCTCTTTGTGCGTCGCCCCGCAAGCGTCCACGAACACTTTTCTCTGCACTCAATTTAGTCACTTTGATTTCTGAGGGAACTAGGATCTCCCCTTCGGTTGTGAGCAAATTCAAGGATGCCCCCGAAGACGGCGGCGTTTGCACACTCACCTTTCCCGATTTCGTTTTCACGTCGACCTCTGAGTCCAAAAGCATCGTGATAGCCACAGAACCCTCTTGATTTTGCCCCTCCATGCGTCCTTGAAACGCCTGAATATTCATAGAGCCTTTGCCATTTTCAAACTGAATTGTACCGCTGCTCAAATTCACCTTGCTATTGGATTGCTGAGTGGAAAGAGATAGGAATCCTCTCACCTTTTCGATATTCAGGGAGCCTGCAAAAAGACTCGCGTCCACATCACCTTGAATATTTTTAAGAGCCATCGAGCCTGAATAAGAGTCTGCTGACACTTTGCCGGTGTGATCTTGAATATTCACGTCGCCTTTTTGCACGTAAACTTGCAAAGAACCCGCTCCGCCCAAGGAACTCACACGCCCTTGAGTCACACTCACTTTCAAGTCTTTGCTCCATTTTTGTGCGACCACGGAGCCGCCGCGCAACTGAATATCTGCAGGCATTGCTGGTCCCCAAATTTCAATTTTTTTCATTTGTGAAGCCGCTTTGGGCAAGATGTTCAGCCAGGATCTTTTTCCTGCGTATTCATTCATTTTCACTTCAATGATATTATCTTTTTTTGTAACGACAAAAACGCCCTCGGTGCCGGACTCTTCTACGCCCGATACTTTCAAAGAATTGCCAACCTGTCCCACAACCTGCACCTGGGCTTCTAATCCTTTGAGGACCAGACGATCTCCCTCTGCGACAGGGACTTCATAAGTGGCTGCCATAACGGGTTGAAATAGAAGATGTGCGAGAATGAAAGTGATCGCTGACATGCGTTGACTCCCTACGAAATTGACTCTGTCGTTAAAATATAAAAAAGTATCCGGGCATTTACAAACTAATAGAGGTGAAAAATGGAAAATGTCGTGATTGTGAGCAGCGTAAGAACTCCTGTAGCAACTTTCCAAGGTGGTTATTCCACTCTGGCTGCACCAAAGCTCGGTGCAATTGCTATTAAAGAAGCTATTTCTCGTGCGGGTGTTTCCGCAAATGAAATCGACGAATGCATTATGGGTGAAGTTTTGACTGCAGGTGTTGGTCAAGCTCCGGCTCGTCAAGCGGCGTTGTATGCTGGACTTAAAAATTCAACTCCGTGCATGACGATCAATAAAGTTTGCGGATCTGGCCTTAAAGCTGTGATGTTGGCGGCTGATTCTATCGCTCTTGGTAATACAAAAATTGCCGTAGCCGGTGGCCAAGAGAACATGACTTTGTCTCCGCACTTGCTTGAAAATTCTCGCTCTGGTTACCGTATGGGACCCACACAAATGACAGACTCTATGATCAAAGACGGTCTTTGGGATCCGTACAACAATTTCCACATGGGAAATGCAGCAGAGATCTGTGTGAAAGAGCATGGTTTCACTCGTGAAGAGCAAGATGCTTTCGCGATTGATTCTTACAAAAAAGCTCAAGACGCTTGGAGCAAAGGTCTTTTCAAAAATGAAATCGCAGCCGTTGTCGTTGAAGGCAAAAAAGGCGCTGTGACAATTGATAAAGATGAAGAACCATTCAATACAAACTTCGATAAAATCCCTGGTTTGAAACCCGCTTTCGATAAAGCAGGAACAATCACGGCGGCGAACGCTTCTAAAATCAATGACGGAGCAGCAGCTCACGTTTTGATGGCGGAAAGCGAAGCGAAAAAACGCGGTATCAAACCTTTGGCAAAAATCGTAGCGCACGGAACATTCGCGCATGATCCAAAATATTTCACAACAGCTCCTGTGGGCGCGATCCGTGGTGCTTTGAACAAAGCCGGTCTTAAAATTGCGGATATCGATCTTTGGGAGATCAACGAAGCGTTTGCAGTCGTGACTCAAGTGGCGATGAAAGAACTTGAAATCCCAGCGGCGAAAGTGAACATCCACGGTGGTGCGGTAGCTATCGGTCATCCGATCGGCGCTTCGGGCGCTCGCATCCTGGCAACTCTTGTTCACGCTCTTCATACACACGGCAAGCGCTATGGTCTTGCTACTTTGTGTATTGGTGGCGGTGAAGCTGTCGCTTTGATCATCGAGAAGGTTTAAGCCTTATGAGCAAAAAAGTCTTTAAAGATGCAAAGAGTGCGCTCTTTGACGTTAAAGATGGAATGACTTTGGTTCTTGGTGGATTCGGCCTTTGCGGAATCCCTGAGAACTGCATTGCTGTCTTGCGCGACATGGGCGTTAAAAATCTCACTTGCGTTTCTAACAACGCCGGTGTGGATGATTTTGGTTTGGGTCAGCTTTTGCAAAACCGTCAGATCAAAAAAATGATTTCGTCTTATGTCGGCGAGAATGCTCTTTTTGAAAAACTCTACATGAGCGGCGAACTCGAACTTGAGTTCTGCCCTCAAGGAACTTTGGCGGAGCGTATTCGTGCCGGTGGCGCGGGAATCGCTGGGTTCTATACTCCAACAGGAGTGGGAACTCTGGTTGCTGAAGGAAAAGAAATCAAACAATTCGACGGACGCGATTATGTTCTTGAGCGCGGAATCAAAGGCGACTTTGCTTTCGTGAAAGCTTGGAAAGGCGACAAGTTCGGAAATCTGATTTTCAGAAAAACGGCGCGCAACTTTAACCCGATGGCAGCAACAGCTGGTAAAATCACTGTCGTTGAAGTCGAAGAATTGGTTGAAATTGGTGAACTTGATCCAGATCAAATTCACACTCCAGGCGTTTACGTACAACGTATCTTCCAAGGAACGAACTACGAAAAACGCATTGAGCAAAAGACCGTGAGAAAGGACTAACCATGCCTTTAAATAGAGAACAAATCGCTCAGCGTATTGCTCAAGAAGTTGAAGATGGCTATTGCGTGAATTTGGGAATTGGTATTCCTACATTGGTTGCCAACTACATCCCGAAAGACAAATTCGTTATGTTACAAAGCGAAAACGGTCTTTTAGGAATGGGCCCTTTCCCTCGTGAATCCGAAATCGACGCCGATCTTATCAACGCGGGAAAACAAACTGTGACCGCTCTTCCAGGGGCTAGTTTCTTTTCAAGTGCTGACAGCTTTGCGATGATTCGCGGTGGTCACGTGGACTTGACTGTTTTGGGTGCGATGGAAGTTGATGAAACTGGCAGCATCGCCAACTGGATGGTTCCAGGCAAAATGGTAAAAGGTATGGGCGGCGCCATGGATCTGGTTGCGGGCGCTCGCAACGTGATCGTGGCTATGCAACACACGGATAAAGAAGGAAACTCCAAACTTCGCAAGAAGTGCACGCTTCCTTTAACAGGTGTGAACTGTATCAAAAAAATCGTCAGCGATTTCGGCGTGATTGAGGTGACTCCACAAGGATTTGTCCTCAAAGAATACGCTCCTGATTTGAGTCCTGAGAAAGTTCTTGCGGCCACGGAAGGAAAGATGACAATCGCTCCTGACTGCAAACCCATGAAATTCTAAAAATCCAACCCCGATCCAAGGTCGGGGTTGTCTCGATATAATCCCATCCTATTGCAGCTCCGTCTTTTTTGATGAGATAATAAATTTCAATCAAGAGATGAGGTCTGCACGTGGCTGAAGCTAAAAAAGTAGCAAAAGATACTTACCTTTTTCGTGATGGCGATGCACCTGACGCCATGTACATTATTAAATCCGGTACTTTTGCAGTCACAAAAACCAAAGGCACTTCCGAAGTCGTTCTCGCAGAAATCAATGCAGGCGCGATGGTGGGAGAAATGGCTCTT
This sequence comes from Bdellovibrio sp. BCCA, assembly GCF_037996825.1. Classification (NCBI taxonomy): domain Bacteria; kingdom Pseudomonadati; phylum Bdellovibrionota; class Bdellovibrionia; order Bdellovibrionales; family Pseudobdellovibrionaceae; genus Bdellovibrio; species Bdellovibrio sp. BCCA. Next base: position 1,979,353 of record NZ_JBBNAC010000001.1, read on the forward strand.
TTCGACAACAAGCCCCGCAGTGCCAATGTCAAAGCGACAAAAGACTCTGAAGTGATCGCCCTCCCCTATGAATCTCTCACGAAGCAAATGGATCAACTGCCTGTGTGGGTGCGCGCGATCATGAAAACGCTGAACGAAAATCTGCGTGAAGCGAACAAGAAAATTAAAATTCTTGAAAATGCCAATCCCGATGAAGAGCGCTTCCCGCCTCATATCGTGAATAAATATATTTCGATCTTAAATCTTGTGGGTCATAAATACGGAAAACCTGAAGAAGGCGGCGGCGTGAGCTTTTCCTCTGTTCTTCTTCGCAACTACACGATTCAAATTTTCCAGGAAGCCACCAACAAAATGCAAAGCGTGGTGAATGCTTTGACGGATCTTGGTTATATCGCGCAAGAAGACCGTGGTGACGGAACTCAGAAAATCATCAACTCCAAACCTCAGGAACTTTTTTCTTTTGTTGATTGGTACAACGAATGGCTCTTTAAACAAGAAAAAGACCGCTTGCCGGCTTTGACCGATGCCGAAGTAAAAGTTCTTAATGGAATTCTTTTATTCGCGCGCCGAGTGGAACCTAACAACAAAGGTTTCCGCAAAGTGAATTTGAATGATGTACAAAATGAATCCATGAAAGAAACAGGAAACCTCATTCGCTCCGACGATGTGAATCCTTTGATTGAGAAAAAATATCTCACAGAAAAGATCATGGATGAACAAGGCGTCTACATTATGATCTCTCTAGAGGATGTGGAATCCTTGGCTCGCAACTGGACTATCGTTAATAATCTTAAACGAAAGCTCAGATAAAAGGTCGAGAGTTTCTCAAACTGAGACGTTGCTTGTGAAAACTTAGCAAATATTTAATGAGTTTTCCTCCATAAGCGCTCGAATCCATTCAAAAAAAGGTCCGTAAATACCGATAAGTTCTTTATAAAACGGAGAACTTTATGAACGTAACCGGAAAGTTCCTGCAAAAATGGATCATTGCGACCGTTGTCTTTCTTTCGCACTCCATAGCTTTTGCTGGCATCGGCCTTACCTACCAGGGAAGAATTTTAAAACCTGATGGCACTCCATTGGATTCCAGCAACGTTCGCTTCACAATCGAAATTAAAAGTTACAACGACTGCCTTCTTTATCAAGAAACACAAACCGTCAACCTCTCTTCTTCTTCTGGAGTTTTCTCTTTAAACATCGGCTCTGCCCCAGCGCCACAGATTCATAACTATGTTGGCTCTTCACTCAGTTCCGTATTTACAAATCGTGGAAGCTTTACGGGGCTTTCGGGTTGTACGGGTGGAACTTATTCTCCGAATGCGGATGATGATCGTAAAATTGTCGTGAGTTTTGAGGATCTCACACTTTCAAGTCCGACGATTGAAACCATTCCTTCACAAAATATTTCTTACGTTCCTTTTGCTATCGAGTCTTATCAAATCTCTGGATACACTTCACAAAATCTTTTGCGTGTTAGTGATGGTGCTGTTGCCCCGCTAACCGTAGCCGACTTTAACGAACTGATGAATTTAATTAATGGTTCATCAACTCAGTATGTGACCTCTGCGACAAACGGAGTCACTTCTGTTGCATTCTCCCCTAGCGATTTTACTGGCGGAACGATCACATCCACGGGCTCTGTCGCTTTAAAGGACGTTGTAACTGGCGGAACGAAAGGTACTGCTACAAAAGTTCCACAAATCACTTACGACAACAAGGGTCGCATTACGGCCGTAACCGAAGTTGATATCTCTGGAATTCCTGCAAGCGGTACAGCTGGTGGAGATCTCACTGGCACTTATCCAAATCCAACTGTGGGTGCTGGAAAAATCGACGAATCCAAACTAGCCGATAACGCCGTAACGTCTGCAAAAATCAAAGATGGCGAAATTGCGAATGCCGATATCTCCGCCACAGCCGCGATCGTCGACACGAAACTTGCAACCATCACAACCGCTGGCAAAGTGGCTAATTCAGCAACAACGGGGACATCAGCGAATACGCCGGACACTTTGGTTTTGCGCGACTCCAGCGGTGATTTTTCCGCGCGCAATATTTCCGCAAATCAAATTAATTCCAATGAAACTTATGCGACGGATTTATACATTCGCAATGCTTCAAACAAGACTGTGAAATTTAATTTAGATCCAGCGGCAGCGGCGAACTTTACGATTGTTTGGCCAACAAACGCGAGCAGCGCAGGAAAAGTTTTATCCAACGACGGAAACGGCAATCTTTCTTGGGTTGCTGCCAGTGCGGGTTCCGTGACTTCAGTCACGGCGGGCACAGGTCTTAATGTGGGTGCGGGGCCCGGTGGAACAATCACTTCCGTGGGCACACTCAATATCAACGTCGGTACTAATGCCGGTCAAATTCTTCAATTGAATGGCTCTTCACAAATTCCCGCTGTGGATGGAAGCCTCGTTACAAATTTAAATCCCGCAAGCTTAAGTGCGGCCGTTCCTATTAATAAAGGCGGAACCGGACAAACAACAGCGCAAGCAGCGTTTAATGCTCTTAGTCCTTTAACGACAAAAGGTGATCTCGTCACTCGCGACACTACAAACAACATTCGTCTTCCTGTTGGCGCTGATTTCAAATATCTGCGCGCCAACTCAGCAACGACTTCAGGCCTTGAATACGGAGATGTCTCCGCAACTGAGATCGCGTCTTTAAGCTCAACAGGTATTGTGAAACGCACTGGAGCTGCAGCCTACACAACTCTTGGCGTGACGGCCCCTCTCGTTGATACCGGAACTAATATTGGTCTTAGCATTGGTAATGGTCTGACAACAAACTCCGGAAACCTTGTTGTTGATGCGGGAACGGGAGCCAATCAGATTCCACAACTGGATGGCAGTGGAAAATTAAATCCTTCTGTTCTTCCGACGGGAGCTGCCAGCCAGTGGGTCACTTCGGGCTCAAATATTTACTATAATGCGGGAAACGTCGGTATTAAAACAGCGACACCTTCAGCTCCTCTGAATATCACGAACTCAACAAACACTTCCATTTTACTCGGTGATTACGTCGGCAATGGAGTGAACAAACACGAGTCTTTGGCGCAGGCTCCAGCTTATGATTCTGCGACGGATAAAGTTTATACTTTGATTGGTGGTAACTCCTATTTGGACCGCGATGAAGTTCTTGTCGGTGGTAGCACGAATATGTCCACACAAGCTGCAGCTCAAAATATTATTTTCTATACAACGCCGACTAAAAACACGACTCTTGGAACTGAGAGAATGCGCATTGATCGCAATGGTAACGTAGGTATTGGCACAAACAATCCGACGGAAATGCTCGAAGTAGCTGGACGAGTGAAGGGCACAGAACTTTGTATTGGCACCAACTGTCGCAGTGCTTGGCCTGCGGGTGGTGATTTCATGGCTAACGGTACGGTTCCGATGACGGCTCCTTTAAAACTTGCTGACGGTACAGCTACAAATCCAAGCCTCGCCTTCAATTCAAGTCCTAATACGGGTATATATCGCTCTGCCGCCAACGAATTGAGCATTTCTACGGCATCGACAAATCGGTTCACAGTACAAGCAAATGGCAATATTTACGCTGGAGCCGCACCTACCTTCCCTGCTGTCTTTACAGTTAAATACCCTGTTCCTTATTTAACCATCGAAGATTCCAATGACACAGGCGTAGCCGCAACGGCGGGCGTAAGTCTTCGCGACTCAGCAGGAACGGAGTACGGTTTCTTTGGCGATTCCAGCCCAGCCAACAATGATATTAAAGTCTATTCAGGAAATGGTCTAAATTTGGTTTCTGGAAATCAGCCTACAACATTCACTGTGAATGGCTCTGAAAGAGTTCGCATCGATACCGCTGGCAAAGTAGGTATTGGCACAACCACGCCTGGTTACACATTGGATGTGAATGGCTCTTTCAATGCCACTTCGATCAGTATTGGCGGCACAGCGTTCAATCCTGGTGCTTATGTTGATACTTCAACAAATCAAACAACTATCGCCGGAAACAAAACCTTCACAGGCACTCTTACCGCGGGTGGCGCAGGCACAGGGCTTTCCGTCACAAATAATATGACCGTGGGTGGAGTGGCGACAGCCGCAGGTTTTGCCTCCAGCAGTCTGGGTTCCGCAGGCTCTCCAGCCTTTTCATTTGTCGGAGATCCTAACACAGGAATTTATTCTCCAGCAGCCGATGCCCTGTCTTTAGCAACAGCGGGTACAGAAAAAGTACGCGTCACATCCGCGGGAAATCTCGGTATCGGAACAACAAATCCCCTCGGAAAATTCGTCGTTTCAAAAAGTGGAGCAGAAGGTCTTGAAATCTGGCCGGGTGACTGGCCAGGTGGAGCAACGGGCATTTCTTCCTACAATCGCAACACGAGCGCTTACAACGCTTTGCAAATTGATGCTTCGACTATTTCCCTAGCTCCTGGCGGACTTGCAACTGGGGGACTTAATGTCACCGCAACAGGCGTGGGGATCGGGTTGACGAGCCCCGCTTCTAGATTGGATATTGCCACGGCGGGATCTGCCGCAAGCGAAACGGGATTCATTCTTAGAAATCCTTCAACAGCAGCTTACGCCACAACAAGCATGGACTTCTACACTGCCGGCACTTGGAAAAACTCTATTTGGACAATGAGAAACAACACAGGCTCGGGCGGTATTTTTGGAATCACGCTTGCTGACTCTGCAGGAGCCGCTCAAGAACGCCTGCGCATTATGGATTCAGGAAATGTGGGGATCGGCGTGACAGCGCCTTCAGAAAAATTGGAAGTCGCTGGAAATATCAAAGCCACAGAATTCTTGTATACTTCGGATGCACGTCTTAAAAAAGATGTTGTGACTCTCCCCGACGCTCTTCAAAAAGTTTTACAGCTTCGCGGAGTGAACTTCACTTGGAAAGCGAACGATCAAAAAACGATGGGTTTCATCGCACAAGAAGTGGAGAAAGTTTATCCAGAGCTTGTGCGCACCGATTCGAATTCAGGATATAAAGCCGTGCAATACGGCAATATCGTTGCCGCATTGGTCGAAGCCCTTAAACAAGAACATCAAGAACGTCTTGACGCTCAAAACCGTTGCGAGGCTCAGGTAAAACAAGTATCGCGGCAAGTGGCCAGCGTACAAACTGAAACGGAAGCTCGCGTACAAAAACTTGAAAAAGAAAATCAGGCTTTGAAAGCGCGCCTTGAAAGACTTGAAAAAGCTCTTTTGAAAGAGAAATAAAATCTTCGAAAATAAAAACTAAAAAGGGAGCTTAAGCTCCCTTTTTTTATTCCACATTTGGAATCGTCTGACATCTTAACGGCAATTGGCTGTCAGGAAGTTTCGAGTACTGCTCCCCGTTCACCGTATGCACATAAATTGAATTCGTCTTCGCACCTTGAGCAATGGGTTGCCCCAAAGTCAAAATCACGCGGTCGCCAGTTTTCGCCAATCCGTGAGTGACCATCAACTGATCGACCTGAGTAAGAATATCTTCCATGGTTTTATAGGATTTAATAACGTGAGTTTGAATCCCCCACATCATTTCCATCGAATTTAAAACGTCCATATGCTGAGTGATTGAGATCACACGTGCACGCGGACGGAAGCTTGAAATGATATTCGCCGTTTTACCTGACGTTGTTAGACAGATAATCGCCGTCGCATTTAATTTCAAAGCGCTGAGCGAAGCACTGGCTGCAATCGCTGCGGGCGCACTTAGGAATTCATTCTCAAGAGAAATTTTATAATACTCTTCCTCATTGTTTTCGACTTCCGTGATAATTTCATGCATCGTGCGGATACATCTAAATGGATATTTTCCACTCGCCGATTCTGCCGAAAGCATCAAAGCATCTGAACCGTCCAAAACAGCATTGGCCACATCCGTGATCTCGGCTCTTGTGGGACGAGGATTTTCAACCATGCTATCGAGCATCTGTGTTGCTGTGATAACCGGCTTACCTAATTGATTACAAACTTGAATGATGCGTTTTTGGAATCCCGGCAAACGACTTTGCCCGACTTCCACTGCCAAATCCCCTCGCGCCACCATCACTACGTCACTCAAACGGCAGATCTCTTCCAGATTTTCTAGAGCTTCCACCATTTCAATTTTCGCCACGATTTTTGCTGAAGATTTTTTAGCTTCAATCAATTCGCGAAGTTTACGAATGTCACGAGCGTGACGAACAAAACTCAACGCGACGTAATCTACTTTGTTATTAAGACCGAATTCAAGATCTTCAAGATCCTTCGGCGTCATGCAATCCACCGGAAGATTGACGCCCGGTAAGTTCATACCCTTGCGGTCTTTTAAAATTCCGCCGTAAACCACTTCAGCATCAACTTCTTCTCCGCGTACTTGAAGTACTTTCAACTCCAAAAGCCCGTCATCAAGAAGAATTTTGGTACCAACGGAACAAGCCAAAGGAAGTTCTTTAAAGTCAGAAGGAATAAGACCCGGTTTTCCTAAAACCGCCGCCGTCGTAATCACAACCTTTTCACCAGGCTTGATTTCGATAAGGCCGTTTTCAAACTTTCCAACACGGATTTTAGGTCCTTGCAAATCTTGAAGAATTGCCACCGGAGCTTTAAGCTCCTGAGTCAGTTTTCGAAGACTATGAATCACTTTGAGGTGATCTTCATGGCTTCCGTGGGAAAAGTTAAGGCGAGCCACGTTCATGCCCGCCTTGATTGCTTTTTCTAGATTTTTTTCATCACGAGTCGCAGGCCCGATTGTGGCCACAATTTTTGCACGACGATCCGCTAACATTCCTCTACGCCTTCCTGCTATATGAACTCATCTTCACAGATAAGTTTTGCATATCTTCCTGATGGCGTCTATTCATTCTATCCAACTGATCTTGGTGTGATTCGTTGAGTTGAGCAATTTTAGCTTCATACTTCATCGCCAGAGACTCTTTTTCCATCTTCGCGGCTTTTTCGCGATCACCAGAACGTTGTGAATACAGATTCTCAAGGCGTTTGATCTCGCGATCTTGGCCTTCTTTCAACTGGGCCAACTTGTCCTCATAGTTCTTCACTGTTTGTTCAAGCTTGGAGTTGAAATTGGTTTCCATATTTCTAAACCGTTCAGTCATAACCTTGTTGGTCGCCACCTGGTCTGCCACGGTTTTATCACGATAAACATCCATGCGGTCCATGTAGTTTGTCTTCATGGTTTCCAAGGAGTCCGTATAGTATTTGCCCATTTGATCTTGGTTTTTATTCGTTAGATCCAAAATCTTCTGCACGCGACCTTCAGCATTGTTAGAAACTTGAGTCACCTGATCCTTATGTTGTTGGATCATGTTCTCACGCTCTTCACGATGACGGGCGTTCATAACGTTTACTTGGGATTTGTTTTCACGATCGGCATTACGCAATAGTTTATTATTTTCATCAAGAACTTTACCGATACGTTCGTCGTTCAGATCCTTCATATGGTCCACGGCATTTTCGCGTTGTTCATTCACCAACCCCAAACGTTTCTCATAAGCGTTCGTAAGATTGCGACGTTCAATGCCACGCAGGCGTTCATTTTTGGACATTTCATTATTCAGCTTGCTGCTCAGGCGTTGAATCTGACTGTCGCGAGAGCGAATTTGCGAATTCACTCGATCATTCACGGAATCGCGGAACTCTTCATTTTGCGAGTCAATAGCCGCCGTTTTTTGATCTAAAGCATTTTCATACTTGCCACGAATCGCCTCGCGCTCTTCGTTCATAATCATCTGCTTCATGCGAATATTATCGCCGAACTCTTCGTTTTTGTTATTTACTGTATCGACATACTTTTGCGACCAACGAGCATTGTCTGCTTCGCGCTGACGTTCACTGGCGTTCAAGCGAGATTCGTAAGACTTACGCATCTCACGCGCATTGCGGTCTTTTGTTTGCGACATTTCCTGATAGCTATTCAACATCGCATCTTTTTCTTTTTCATGCGCATCATTCAATTTGCGCGCATTATTTTTAATAGCTTCCTGGGATTTAAGACGGTTTTCTTCCGCCATATCGCGGAACTGCTGATCACGCGACGAAATTTCATTGCTCAACTGGCTGGTGACGTTTTCACGTTGCGATTCAGATACTTCTTTTTGCTTACGAAGGGCCCCCTCGTAGCTTTCTTTTTGAATCTGACGAGCGTTATATGCATCTTCTGTTTTATTGCGCAAAGATTCGCGATAAGTCTGACGAACTTCTTCAATCTTACGATTGTTTTCAAAGTCTTTGTCATTCATAGTTTCGCGATTGCGGTCTTTCAACTCCGCGATGCGATCTTCATAATTTTCAGTAATATTACGGATTTCGTCATTATGACGTTTTTCAAGACGCTTGATTTCCGCGTTACGGCGTTTGGCGTTTTCGCTTTCGCGATTCTCATACTCTTCACGAGTTTGGCGAATTTGTTCGTCCTGACGCGAGCGATCCGATGATGAAATAGAAGACATCCTATCCTCCCAGACCTCAGATTAACATGAGGCCTGACAAGAAACTTCAATTCACATTCATGGGAATTTAAAATTAAGACCGAAGTCTAGCGCTCAAAGACTCTTTGACGGTAAAGTTCTTTCACCTGGCGGCGCTCCGCTTCCAGACGTTGCTTCTTTTGCTCGACGATCTTCTGCTTTACAAGCTCAGAGGCGATTTCACGTTGAACCACAGTTTTATAAATCAAACTGCTTTTCTCAGTCAGATCACCCCAATTGTCGCGCAAGTGAGTGACCTCTTTCACGAAGTCTTCCTTACTTCCACGATACAGGGAATTCCATAAGGGAAGATGGTTTTTCATGTCAATAGGTTGGATCATACCGTAGCTAGAAACACCTTTTGAGTTCATTCCGGAAATCCAAAACTCAAAACCCTCAGGCACTTCCAGGGACTTTCCGTCACGCAAAGTCACCTTTAAAGTCGCATCAATATTACGAATCAAAACCTGATCACGCTGTTCAATCACCCAGTACTGACCTTGACTGGCTTTCAAGCTGCCATAAAGAGTTTCGACTTCGACATTCGCTCCCTTTTCCATCCACAAAGCGCCTTTAACAAAACGCCATTGTTTATTGGAAAGGCGAACCAGCGTCGCTCCTTCGCTCGCATGAATTTTTAAAGAATCTTGAAGAAGATGAAATCCCGAACCCGTCACCTGAATCGCACAAGTCTCTTTTGATTTAAGACACGCCGATGGCTGCTGCATCACTTCACCGGAAGCGCGCACCCGGACTTCCATTTGAAAAGCTAATAAAAAGAGTGTTAAACGAACCCACTTTTTCATCGGTACTCAACACTTTGCGCAAGTTTTTTAGCTTGTTTCTTGAGGTCTTCGTTTTTGAAATTTTTAGAAACGGTTTTATAGATCTCAGAAGCTTCTTCGGTTTGATTATTCAACTCGCTGATTTGACCCATTCTTAAAAGAATAAATCCCGTCAAATCGTGCTGCGGAAACTGAGTCACCATATTGTCGATTTCGGTAAGACTGCTACGGAAGTCTTTCTTTAAGAAATAGCTTTCAGCAATAAAGAAATGCGCCTCAACACCGTGCTGAGACAGAGGGAATTTATCTAAAAGACCGTTAAACTCTTTGATCGCTTTGTCATAGTCTTTATCGTTAAAGTACTTCTTTCCTTTTTCATAAAGAACCGCAGACAAATCAATAGCATCTTCACTGGCTGGCGACCTTACAACCGCCGCAAAATTACGAAGCTCATAATTTGCTTGAAGTTTTTTATCATCAGGAAGAACTTGGGCGACAGACTGTTGGAAATCTTTTAACTGATAAGTTAAAAGAGCATTGTTAAACTTCTCTTTTTCCACTTGTTTTTGCAATTGAGCCAAGCGCAGTTCGTACTGATCGTGACCATTAAAGTGTCCAACAAAGCCCGCATAAGCAGCCACGAACCCCACAGTCAGACACAAACAGAAAACAACGAATAAAGAGTTTTGATTCTTCATGTCTCACTTATCGGCAAAAACCGATAAAAATTGAGACTGTTTTATTTTGAGACGGCCTTCTGGTCATAGGTATAGACTGCTTCTGCGTCGAGATCCTTCCACTTCCCGTCCTTCAATTGTTTGGGAGCCACGCGACCTTTCATCAACATCAGCTTTTTATCCGACTGCGCGTACCACAAGAAAATAGGGTCCACCAAAGCAGCAATAATAAAACTTGTCGGCTTCATACGAAGCTCTATCCATTTATCACTGCCCTTTTCAACTTCACCCATTTTTTGCAGAGTAAAACCCACCGTTTCAAGGCGATCCCAAACGGCGAAACGAACTTCTATGCCTTTGCCGCTGTTTAGTTTTTCCCAGTTCTCTTTTACAAACGCATTGAAATTCGCTGTCGAAAGAATCGGGCCTTTGATTTTTTCTTCGGCATTTTTTTTCTTTCCTTTTCCTTCGTACTCAAAGCGAATCAGATCTCCTTCAACAACGAAGCGTCCTTTCTCTTGAGTCTGTCCTTGATTGATTTCATAGCGCAAGACTTGCGCCCCTTTTATCACGCCGTCCTCGCGAACGACTTCTTTGCCATCAATGTCTTTATAAGTCGCTTTACTGTGAACACCGTCATCCTGAGCGCTTAATTGCACATCCAGAGTGTAAAGTTTTTTTGCTTGGTTGGATTTCAAATCATAAAGTGTTGCGCTTGTTGTTGCGTCTTGAGCAAAACTGAACAAAGGCATGAGAAACGCAATAAGAGCTGTCACTGCTAACCTCCAGGATGTTTGTCTATATTAAAGAAGCGTACCTTAAAAAGATGCATGATACTTAACATTAATAAGCTTTTCTGCATCACATCCTAGACTGCGCACCTGCATTTATCTTGACCATCTTCGCTCAGAATTCTAGGTTAGGATTCTTTGAGTTAAGGACAAGTGCCCATGAACAAAGCTCAGTTGGTTGAACTCGTTGCCGAAAAAACAAAGACTACCAAAAGCCAATCAGAACAAATCCTCGATGCCACACTTAAAGTTATTCAAGAAGCCTTAAAAAAAGGCGACGAAGTGAAGCTTGTGGGTTTCGGCACTTTCTCTCGCAGCGCCCGCAAACCACGCCAAGGCCGTAATCCTAAAACTGGCGAAACGGTGAAAATTCCCAGCGCCTATGTTCCGCGCTTTAAACCAGGAAAAGACTTAAAGGACGCTCTCAACTAGTGCTGCAAATTCGGGTCTGTCTTGGATACGACACCAACCGCTGAGACCCGATTTCCAAATATACTGCTGACCATTCACAGAATGATTTCGCAAAGCCTCGCGAATTTCACGAACCGAAAAAGGACCTTCTTGCACAACACCTTTACCATCGGCGGCAGGAACTAAAAGAACCCATTCTTTTTCATCTTCAACAACATCTTGCCCCTGCATGAAAGCTTGAGTTGCCGGAAACAACGTGACTTCAAAAACGCCCCATTCACAAGCAGGTCTCCATGAACCATCGGCATCATTTGAAATCAAATCGTGCGGACCGACTTCGCCGCGATGAATACGCGCACGCATCTCTTCAAAACTCAGAGGACCTTGAGGTTTTAAATTCAGATTGTAGTACCAAGAAACGTTCTTCATAACTTTTCCCTTTTACTATGAAATGGCGCGGGCAACGATTCAATCACTTCCAAGAGATCATAGTATGCCACGTTAAATCCACTGCCATCTACCGGCTTTTTTAGAAAATTGATAATCGTCGCTGGAGAAATCATTTTTTTGCGATATCCCCCATAAAGTCTTTCACCCAACATTCCACCCAGAAGGTTTGCGGCCAAGACATAGCTCCACTTTTTACGTGGACTTGCCTGCAAGCGATGTTGAGGCACACCGGTGATCACCATGAGCTCATGCATTTTTTGCGCGAGAGCCAATTGCAGCGCCTCTTTTCCCAGATCCGAAGGTCCCCGCGAAGACAAACTGGCTTTAATATCTGCAATAGTGTCGGCCTTTCTTTTGTGATTGATAATTTTTGAACCAAAATACGCAACACCTTCTAGCCAGATAAATCCGAAAAAATCCTGGGGCATTTCAGTTAGAAATCTTTTAGTCCCACTGCTTTGTGCATGCACGTAGCGCATCGCTAAAGAGGCCGCGTGATTGACCGTTCCCCGAGCGAGATAGGCCGCACCGATTTCCGGCAAATAAAAAGACATTTCTTCGGCAATCAAGGATTCGATCCAACGAAGTTTTTTAACGTCATAGTGCTCACGCACCTGACTCCAAAACGACGTATCGCGGGCCGTATAAACCGACAAGTTCGCATTCGTAACGGCCAGCCCCAACTCCTCAGAGATGATTTTCACATAACGTCCGACATGATCTGTATAATCCAAAAAAGAATCTTCATCGTCGTCATCCTCATCAAGCTCCACATCGTAAGCCTGCTCAAGATACATGAGGTAGTTCTGCCATTTCACCCATGGAGGCACGCTCATCAGGCAAAATGTATTCTGGGAAATACGCACAAGATCTGTGGTCGCTTCAAGTTCACGATTGAGAAGCTGGAAATAGATCTGTTCGGCGTTTTGAAAAATACGCAGAATTTTCTTTCCAAAAGATCTTCCCAGAATATTTTCAATTTCTTTTGGAATGTGCGAAGAAGCCAAATGCAGATCACCGTAAATCACAAAAATCAGATGCTCTGGATTCTGGCGAACCAGCTCGGCGATTTTTTTTCCGGCAAAAACATCACGGGATTTTAAAGTCGCAGCGTTGCGTTTTTTATAGCTCTTATTTAATCCTTGCACGGAAATCTTATGTTTCTGAGCCCATCGCAACAAAGGACGGTAATGCTCCCAGGGAAATCCCCATTTGCTTTGCCATTGAACGGATTTTAGAAATTCCCGCTCAGAAATTTTGCCAGCAAGGTATTTATTGATTTTCTCTTGATCTGCCGCCTCAAAAAACTCAACGGCCAAAATAATTTTACGATCCTTTGGAATATGGCGCAAAATTCGAACTTGGGCTTTTTGCGATTGATGAAGTGCGTGAAAATCCCCGACCATGACGACTTGGGATTGAGCCATTTGCTCCCACAAGGCTTCCTTCGTTGAAGCGGTCCATTTTTTTGAGAATTCCTTATCATAGACCTTGTGATAGTGCATCAACTCGGGAGTGTCCTCTCCAAGTCGATGGCGAACCTGCTTTCTCATTTGCAGGTAAAGATCTTTGCGAATGCGTATCCACTTCTGTAAGTCGTTCAAGCTGTCTTCCTTGATAGCGTCTACCGATTTTTACATAATTTTGATTGATTTCAAACACGAAACTACGTTTCAATGGGGACATGAAAACTACAGCTAGCAAAAACAAATTTCTTCTTTTGGCCTTGCTCACTACTTTGATCGCCGTGGGCGTTCATACTTACCTGACGCAACATTATTATGCGTTAAAGTTTGGCGGCGCTGAAGGTGGCTCCGTGTGCAACATCAATGAAGTGATGAACTGCGATGCTGTGACAGCCAGCAAGTACTCTGCTTTCCTGGGAGTGCCAATGGCGATGTGGGGTATTGTCACCAACATCGTGCTTCTTTACTTCCTTGCGGTGACTCGCTTTAACATGGTTCAAGATCGTGCGAAAACTTCAAGATATGCTTTACTTATTTCAGGAGTCACAGTTCTTGCGTCTATCGTGATGGGTTTGATCTCAACAACGATGACAAATCTTTGCATCTTCTGCCTTAGTGCTTACGCTTTTTCAATCATCGGTTTTATCGGAACATGGCTGGGCGCTGAAGACGTCAGTGCTTCGAACCTTATTAATGATATCAAAGATATTTTTGTAACGGAAAGATGGGTTGGCGGCTTTTTGATCGCCATCCCGGCATTCGCATTCCTAGCAAATATTATGTACCTTGAAAGCCATGGTTTCTCTGAGATCGAAAAAGTAGCCAAAGAAAAAATCGCTTACTGGCAAGCTTCCCCTCAACAAAACTTTGATCTTTCTGCAGGGCTTTCTTTGCAAAAAGGATCTGGCGAACCGGTGATGACAATCGTGGAATTTGCAGACTTCCGCTGCCCACATTGTAAGCATGCGGCTCCTTCACTCCACGCTTTCACGCAAAGCCATCCGGATGTAAAATTCCTCTTTAAGCCTTTCCCTCTTGATGGCACATGCAATGAAGCGATCACAGGTGGTGGCGATGGTATTTCTTGCGGACTGGCTTCCGCAGTGATGTGTGCAGAGAAAATGAGCCAAAAAGGCTGGGCCGCTCATGACTACTTCTTTGAAAACCAAATGGAAGTTATTCAAACTCAGAACTTAGATAAAAATCTTGAAGATGTTTCTAAGGCTGTGGGGCTTGCAGCAGAAGAACTAAAAACCTGCGTGAAAGATCCAGGCACTCAAGAGTTGATTCGCAAAATGGCGAACGAAGGAAAAACGGCCCAGATTCAAGGCACTCCGACTGTCTTTGTTAATGGAAAACTTTTAAGTGGCGGCCAGTTGATTCCGATTTTGGAAGCGGCTTATAGAAGTTTAAAGTAGTTTATTAGATATTAAAGAGCTACTTCAGCTATGGTGGCCGTCCGGCCCTACTCCAGTTGCGCGGCCTACGGGCCGCTTCACACTGTGCCCTCACGGGCTAAAACCCAATTTTTTCAGCAAGGAAGTTGGCGACTTGCCCAAAAAGATCATCAAAGACAACGTAGCTTGTCTTTGCAAGGCCATGAAAAACATCCAACCAGAACGCTAAAATCACGATCCCTAAAGCAGCAAACCATAATGCACGCACAACATAGATTGTAGATCGCACGTCTTGCACACGTAGATCACCGTGAATTTTCTCAACTATTTTAAGGATATATTGAAGTTCTTTAAAGTGCCCTTTGAATTTCTCACGCAACTCTTGTTGTTTGGCGCGAGTTAAAGAATTAATTCCAGGAAAACTGCGCTTTGCTTTGATCGCATAAATCAAATCCACAGCATGATGGATATACCGAGTGATCTTGGATTGAAAGTTAGGATACTCCGAGGGTTTTTCCAAAAAATCTTTCAGTTCTTCGATCGCTTTGTCATAGCGCTCATCTAAAACCCACGTCAGAATATTGAAACGCAGCGAATCTGGTTTTCCCAGCTCGGCTCGGTCGAAACCCACATCAAAGAACGCGGAGTCTTCCTGCTTTTTTACGTCGGGTGCTGCATTGTTTTCTTTAAGTGCTGGTACTGACATACCTTTTCTTTTCGGAATTCTATTTGATAAGTGAAGTCCTTTTCGCAAGATCTTAGTCTAGTCTTGCGACCTTAGTTTGACTAAACTCGACTCATATTGAGAAAATCAAGGCTGGGCGACCTAGACTTCATGGAGGAGGGCTATGGAAACCGAATCTTTCCAGACGGCGAAATTAGGACATCTCGATTTTGAATCGGCGGAAGCCGCACAGACGACAGTGGGACAAATTCCATTGCCGGATGAGCTTCCCCGCAGAAACGATTTCAGTCATCTCCCTAAAGAGATTTTGAAATCATCCACCGTTGAAAATTTGATTTCACAGAATGAAGACTTGATGGCAAGACTTAAAGTTTCTTTGCGCCGTCTTTCTATTCTGGAAACGGAAAATCAAAAACTAGCTGAAGAAGCCAACAAAGCCCGCATGTCCCAATCTTCCGTGACAGATCAAATTCTTGTCTGGAAAGAAAAAGATAATTTGTGGCGCCAAAAAATCGATCAGCTTGAAAGAGAAAAAGAAATCCACACGGAAAAACTCCGCGCTCTTCAAGAAAAAGTACAACACATGGGCGCGGAACTCACACGCCATGTGAAGTATCATGATCGCATTAAAAACCAGGTGAAGCCTTACATCTCTCAACTAAAAGAATACTCTCGCACGCAAGATCTGAAAGTACAGGAGCTTGAGGGCTCTCTTGCGCAAAGAGAAGCACAGCTTCGCGATCTTCGTCATCAAATTATCGAAGTGACGAAGAACTCCCGCTATCAAGTCGAAGCTTCCGAGAAAAAAGCCCAAGAGATGGTGCAGTTCTATGAAGAACAAATTCAAGGCATGAATCGCGAACTTCAGATGCTTCACGGAATCCAAGAAGAATTGGAAGTGAAGTCGATGAAGTTGCACTCGGCTTTGGAGCGCCAAGATGCTCTTGAGAATGAAATCGTGACACTTCGCCGCACTAAAGAAGACATGAAAGAGCGCTTTGAAAAAGAAATCGAGCGCCAGCAAGAGCGTATCAGCGAACTTTCTCGTCAAAATCAAAAATTGGGCGTGGAACACGCCGATCTGCAAATCCGCGTTGTCGAAGATCAGGAAAGAATCCAAAAGTTGGAAAAAGAAAGTTTCCAATATATGGAGCAATTGGAAAGTCTTCGCTATATGTGGAATGCCAAGAACGAAGAACACGAAAAGCTCAAAGTTGCAGTCTCCGCTTTGGAGCGTCTGAACCTTGAGCTGAGCCAAAAACTCAACGAGTTGCGTAAACAGGACGCTTCTGTTTAGAAGCTTTGCAGGGCGTTCTCGATACTTTCGTGCACTTCAAGATTTGCACACTCAGAGAAACTAAAAAGACGTTGGAAATCCGGGTTCAAACCCGCGATTTTCGCGTTGAGTTTGTTTGAAGAATTAAGTTCATTAAGAACACCAAAGAAGTTCTGAATTCCGGAAGATCCAACGAAATTCAAATTTTTCATGCAGAAAACGACTTTTCTCTGAGAGAAATTCTGCAGACACGCTTTTTTGAAAGATTGTGTTTTTTCAATTTCGATGCGACCGCTCAAAGACACAACGGTGATATCCCCGTCGAGCACGAGTTTAATTTCCATGAAAGACCTCATTCTTTGGATTAACTTGTCACTCCTCTTTTCGGCGGAGATTTCTGACGTTTTGAGTCCAAAAAGAGGCCAGGGATTTTTGGATTTCAACCTCGACAAACGCCCAAGGGCTCCATACAATAGTTCGGGCGGCGTGGGCCGTAGAACTGGACTGGTATTGCATCGTTGGATTTTCTTCTTTTCATTTCTAGCAGTGTTCCTTTTTGCGGACACGACTTTGTGGGCTGCCGAGGCTGCTCCCACAGCTAAAATCCATGGCATGTTAATCAACGCCGAAAGCATGTTTGGCGACAACGAAAAAGACACCGCCGAACTTGAAGGCAAAGTTCAAATCGTTTTCCAAGGACAACATCTTAAAGCCGACAAAGCTCGTGTCTATCGCCGCTCTCGCCAAGTCGAACTTTACGGCAATGTCGAGATCATGGATGCAAAGAACACCATTGTCGGTGATCAAGTCTTCCTGGATTACGAAAACAACACCGGTGTGATTTATAACGGCTACGTTCAATCAGGTTCGGTGATGTTTGCTGGAACTCTCTTACAAAAAACCGGAGAGTCCGAGTACATCGTTAATACCGCAGACTACACGGCTTGTACCAACTGTCCCGCGTCTTGGAGTTTTTCAGGAACCACGGTGCGCGCAGAACTGGGCGGTTATGCTTACATTAAAAACGCGGTCTTGCGTTTCGGTCACGTCCCCGTCTTCTGGCTTCCCTACTTGATTGTGCCTCTGAAAAGTGACCGCCAATCAGGACTTCTCACTCCGAATTTCGAGGTCTCCGAAACGGGGGGTTTTGCTTTTTCAATTCCTTACTTCTGGGCGATTTCAAGAAGCAGTGATGCCACGATTGAAGCCAAAGACTACGCCAAGCGGGGTCTTAAAGCGCTCTTTGAATATCGTTATGTCTTAAATGAAAACTCAAATGGCTCATTAAGTGCCGCGAGTATTTTCGATAAAGCTTTTGCGGATGATCCACGCTTAAATACCTATCGTCCCGCAGGCCAGCAAAATGATCCGATTGATCGTTGGTTTACGCGCTACAATCATTATTACGAAATGCCCGACGGCGGAGTTCACCGCGCACAAATAAATCTTGCGAGCGATTTACAATATCCCAAAGACTTCCCTGAAGAGACTCTCAACTTCGGGGACTCGGCGATGGAAAACCGTGTTTCATACACGAAGAACAATCAAGACCAACACTACAGCGTTGATTCGTCCTACTACGTGAATATGCTTCACGGAAATCCTCTTGCGGGCAATGAAGATGCCGTTCACCGTTTACCGGAACTCCGTTTTGCCCAAGCACAAAAAAATATTGGCGATACCAATTTTATTTACTCTTTGGATCTGACTTACACAAACTTCGCCCGCTCGGGAAATGCTTACGATGACATGGAAGAGGTCATCATTGATGGCGCTAAAGTTCGCTTCCCGAAAAACACGTGTCATTCTCCGAAGTGGGAAGACGATCCAAATTGTAAACGTATTTACGACGGCACATACGATCCTTCCATTGATCAGATTCGCACAGGCCAGCGCTTGGATTTCCGTCCGACACTTTATTATCCAATCAAAATGGGCGAAGGATTAGATCTTTTACCAAAGCTCAGCTACCGCGAAACTCATTATAATTTTAACGTCGAAGAAAACCCTTACTTGGTTCGCCGTTATCTGCGCACAGAGCTAAGCACACGCATGAATTTCAGCCGTATCTACGGAGACACGGTCAGCTCCAAGGCCACTCGCTACAAGCATGAGATCGTGCCCGAGATCACGTACAGTCGTCTGCCTTGGTTCTCTCAAGAAAATCATCCATTCTTTGGAACGGGAAATCTTTCGGATGCTCCTTATTCTTCTCGCGACGGCATCAGTGATTTGGATATCGGCAGTGATTTCGGAGTGCAATTTGACTATAACGACCGTGTCTACGATCGCAATCTGGTGACGGTGTCTTTGTTAAACAAAGTCACAGAAAAACGCTGGGTCGGCGACCGTCCTGAATATCGTCAGATCGGTTATTTAAAACTAGCACAATCCTACGATGCTTCCCAGGAGGGCCGCAGTACCGAAAATTGGTCGGACCTCACGGCAACTTTGGATATGCGTTTAGATCACTTCCAAACGTATTCAATCTTTAACTACTTTCCTTATCAAAATGTGACCAACGCGTCTTCGCGTGTGCGTTTATTGAATGACAAGGGACAATTCTTCCAAGTGCAACTGACTCGTCAGTACAAGATCACACCAGGACAACCTGTGGATACCAGCACTCGTCAGGAAGATTATACTTTCTCTGCCGGATTTATTTCTCGTTACATCAACTTGATGGGTAAGTTCGTTTACGATGCCAACTGGGCCGAAGCAGAAAACGGAAAACAAATTAAGTCATGGGCCTACATCGCACAATACAAGCCACCCGGGGATTGTATGTTGATCACATTCATTCACGAACAAGTTGTCGGCAGTGACACAAGATTCAAACTCAACTTCGAGTTCACATTCGACGGAACACCAAAACCACCACTGCCACCAGAAGCGCTGGACGCTTACGGATTCTACTAAACATCGGTCTGAAGCGCACGATGCGCTTCAGAAAGGCCACTCACGGATGGTCAGACTATCTCAAGAACAAAGAGCAGCTGTTTAAATTTTTAAAACGAAAAAACAGTGCTTACAACTTGGACTCCATCGACAGTGCCTTTGCTAAAGGAAGGCGTCACCGCAAAATCAGGTTGTTGATATTTCTCCGGCTCTTTATTCATTTTATAAACGCCGTAAGCGATTCCCGCGTAAAGCCCCAGTGAGGCGCCCTTCGCAACATTGTTCCAGGAATCACTCGGTTTATCAGTGAAAGCGAGACTTACAACCCCGGCCCCCGCTCCTGCTAATGTTCCCCAGGCGCAGCTTTTTAAGAATTCTTTGAGATCTTGAGCTAAGACTGTTTGGGCTTGAAAAACGACGATACAAACTAGAAGAGCGATTTTTCTCATAATCTATTCTCCCCTACTTTGGTGCCCTCTCGTCAACCACTGATGTCTTCGATGATTGTTACGACACCTTCTTTTGTGACGAAGGCCCAGTGAGCTTCCACCAAGGAATCCAAGCGCTCTGCCAGAAACTGCAATGCTCGCAGTTGACGGGTTTTCTGTCTTTGTGAAATTCGATGCGGTTGAAAATCAGCGATGTTGGCTGTTTTCACTTCCACCATGAGCGCATGACCTTCGGGAGTTTTAAAAATCAGATCCACTTCGGCAAAGGGCGTTTTCACTCTTTGCCCAAGAAGTTCGTAACCTTTGCGCTCGTAAAATTTTTGAACGTGTTTTTCAGAATCAAGCCCACGCTCGTGGGCCCAGTATGTTTTAGGCGGTGACGTATTCTTTAACGCCGGCGAAGGATTTTCTGTGCACTTCGCACGGGCCGTGCGCGACGATGCTGTCCATGTGGACTTGTGTTGAATAACCTTTGTGCGTTTCAAATCCATAAACAGGAAACTTTGCTCCCAGTTCTTTCATCAAACGGTCTCGGGCCACTTTTGCAACAATAGAAGCCGCCGAAATCGGAGCCACTCGCAAGTCGCCTTTGACGATCGTCGTTTGCTCAAAACCTTCAAGCCCCGGGATTTTCATATTTCCGTCGATCAACACGTGACCTCCGGCAACACCCAAGCTTTCGATCGCACGCTTCATCGCTAGCAACGACGCTTGAAGAATATTGAGTTCATCAATTTCTTCCACTGTTGCATGACCGATTCCTACTTGATGTTCTTTTAAAATAAGCTCGGCCAACTCTTCACGACGTTCTTCGGATATCAATTTAGAATCTGTGACAACATCAGTAAGAGCATCTGATTTAAAAATGACAGCCGCTGCATAGACAGGCCCCGCAAGGCATCCACGCCCTACTTCATCAACGCCAATCACAGGTGTCGGTGAAAACTCACGCCAGTCCACTTTAGGATAGTCTTCCTTTTTTGCGGATTTTTTCTTAGCTGGTGCCTTAGATGATTTCGAAAATGCGGGTTTCTTAGATGCTGTTTTTTTAGATACTGCCATAGTTCGCAGATATTAGACATAGAGCTGGTCTTTGGTCACTGCAGAACTATTTGCGTAACAACTTTAAGAAAAAGAGAAAAGGTAGACGGACAAAAAGAAAAAGACCTAGAACGTAATGTCCTAGGTCTTTTAAATGTAAAAACAAACTTGGCTACAAAATTACTCTGCTTTATCAGCAGAAGAAACAAGCTCAGATTCGATCTTAGCTGCTTTACCTTCAAGTGCACGAAGGTAGTAAAGTTTAGAACGACGTACTTTACCGATGTTCACAACTTCTACTTTATCAAGAGCAGGGCTTGCGAATGGGAAAGTTCTCTCAACGCCAACACCAGCAGAGATCTTGCGAACTGTGAAAGTTTTTTGAGCGCCAGACCCTTGGATCTTAGTTACGATACCTTTGTAAAGCTGAACACGCTCTTTCTCACCCTCTTTTACTTTAACGAATACGTTAACAGTATCACCAGAGCTGAACGCTTGAATGTTTTTGTTAGCAGCTTTAACGCTTACACGACGAACGAGGTTTGTTTCTTTAGTAGCCATTGCTTAATCCTTGTAGCAGTCAATTATCTCAAAAAAGTAAAATAAGGGTCTACCATGGACCCATTACGCGGTCAAGACAGATACTTACTGCCGATCTCACAGAAAGATGGCGGTAATCATTGGGGGGAGCTCCTCGAATACTCTCAAGAACCCCAGAGCAAGACCCAATCAGTTCCTCTGTCATGCCAAAGCCAGTACCAAATAGCATAAAAACGGGTTTCTTTTCTACATGCATTTGATTGCGCAGCTCAGCAAATGAGTATTTTTTCTTCGCCCACTCGACCCGCGCCGAGGTTGCAATCGTCAGACAGTCAGGAACATTCCAGTCGGCGAGAGCTTTTTCAACGCTCTCGGCTGTTTTAACGGGGCCTAGAGCCGTCTTTCTCATCGGATTGAACTTCGCCCCCTGCCCCGTTCTCCAGTGGTCTAAAACCCGTTCTACGAACATGAGCTGCTCTTGCATGGGGTGGATGATGTAATATTTTTCCACCCCATAAACTTGAGCCGCCCGTGCGATGTCATGGATATCGAAATTCGTGATATTCGTCGCCACCGTTTTCTGCAAACGATCGCGCACGGGATAATGAACCAGTCCTATAGCAAGTCGAGGAACATAGGGAGTCTCAGCCATTTAAATCTTCCTCACGCACATCTTCTAAACCCAAAACTTGTTTTTCTTGGGCCGACATTTGAAAGAAAAATTCTTTGAGTTCCTTTAACGGAGGTCCCGTCTTTTTCTTCTTCTGTGCGTAATACTTTTCGTTTTCTTTTTTTATATATTCTTTAAATAAGTCCGGGCGTTTTTTCAAAGTCACGAGAGCAGAAACCCTGTGCTTCCACTCTTCAATGAGCTTGTGATTTCCGCTCAATAAAATTTCCGGCACTTCTTGATTTAAACACTCACGCGGTCTTGTGAAATTAGGATGCTCTAAAAGCCCCTCTGAAAAACTGTCTTTTTGAGCTGAATCGTCGTGACCCAACACGCCTGGAATAAAACGCGCCAGAGCATCAATCACAACGAGTGCCCCCAACTCCCCACCCGACAACACATAGTCACCGATAGAAAGCTCTTCATCGACATATTCATTAATGATTCTTTGATCGATACCACCGTAGCGGCCACAGATAAAAACCAAATGTTCTTCTTTAGAAAGGGCGCGAGCGGTTTCATCTGTCAGAGTTTTTCCTTGCGGAGACAGATACACAATTTTGGAATTCTTATGTTGCACTTTTTGAATCGTTTTTTCGAGAGTCTCTGGCAGCATGATCATGCCGTCGCCGCCGCCGAAAGGACGATCATCCACGGTACGATGACGATCAGAGGCGAATTCACGAGGTGTGTGCGCTTTGACGGACAAGAGATCACTCTTTAAAGCCTGACCTAAAACACCGTGAGACACGGCCGTTTCAATCATCTCAGGAAAAAGAGTGATCACATCAATCGTTAGCATTAAGCGTTCTCGATATCCAAAAGCCCTTCAGGCAAATCCATCACGATAGATTGATGTTTGAAATCGATTTTCTTGATGAAAGCATCGACGAATGGAATTTCCGCTTTTTTCCCTGCGATATCGACAACCAGAAGATCTTGAACGCCATTGGAAGAGAAACCGACGATTTCACCTAATACGACTTGCTCTGGATTTTTCAATTTGAAGTTCAAAATTTCAGAAAGATAAATGCCTTCGCCTGGTTTAGAAACAAAGAGATCATCATCAACGAAGAACTCCATGTGCTCAACACCTTCAGCAGCCGTGCGATCCGCAATTTCTTTTGCTTTCACGATAAAACCTTTTTTGAAAGGTTTCGTTCTTTCCACAGAGAAATTATTGATCTCTTCAGAACCTTTAGCTTTTAAGCCAAAGTTTTTCATTTTCTTTGCCCATGTGATGTCGCCAGAAAAAATGACAACATAAAGATCCCCTTTAAGACCATGGGCTTCGCGAACTTTTCCAACTAATTTCATTTTCATACTCCAACTAACTCTACCACTCGACTTGCGCCGAAAAAAGAAAAGGGGTTGCCTCAATGACAACCCCTTCCTTAGAGAATTAAATCTATTTGCTTAAGCTTATTCGACGATATCTAAGTGATAACGTTTGTTTAGCTTAGTACCAGCTGCACGGATAATTGTTCTCATAGCCGCAGCAGTTTTACCTTGCTTACCAATCACTTTACCGAGGTCTTCTTTATCAACCTTCAAAGCAAGAAGTGTAGTTTGCTGACCAGGGATTTCATCAACTTCGACTTTTTCAGGTTTGTCCACTAAGGACTTTGCCATGAATTCTACGAGGTCTTTCAAGCTATCCATAATTACCCCCAACAGATAGTACTTTACCTACCCGATATTCTATCGAATTCGGGTACGTTGCCAACCACTATTATTTAGCTTGAGCCAATTTGATAACGTGTTTTACACGGTCTGTAGGCTGAGCACCTTTTTTGATCCACTCTTCAACTTTAGCTAGATCAAGCTCAACCTTTTTGTCGTTACCTTTTGGAGTTGGGATGTAAGTCCCAAGAATATCAAGGAATTTACCAGTAACGTAACGACGAGAGTCCGCCACAGTGATGCGGTATTTAGGATCATGCTTAGCGCCCATACGAGCCAAACGAATTACAACTGCCATTTATTCAACCTCATGTATCAAAAACAGTAAGACCAAGTGTGTACTGTGTTCACAATTAAATATCAAGCTTTAAAATGGGAACTTCATCCCACCTCGACCCATTCCCATTTTCATGAGCCCGCCCATCATCTTTTTCGCATCCTCAAACTGCTTTACCAGCTTGTTCACGTCCTGAACTTGAGTCCCGCTACCTTTTGCGATTCTCTGACGACGCGATGCATTTAGAACCTTGTGATTGTGGCGTTCTTCATAAGTCATAGAACGGATGATGGCTTCAATCTTTTTCATTTCAGCATCCGGAGGGGTCATATTCTTAAGCTGTTTGCTCAACTCTCCCATGCCCGGTAAAAATTTCAAGATACTCTCAAAGCCGCCCATTTTTTTGAGCTGCTGAATCTGAGTCAGGAAGTCTTCCAAAGTGAACTCGTTTTTCATGATCTTTTTCGCAGAATCACGAGCCGACTTTTCGTCAATCACTTCTTGAGCTTTTTCCACCAAAGAAAGAACGTCACCCATATCAAGGATACGTCCTGCCAAACGATCAGGATGGAAAACTTCAAGAGCAGAAACTTTTTCCCCGACACCGAGGAACTTAATAGGAATTCCTGTCACTTCACGAATAGACAAAGCCGCACCACCGCGCGCATCCCCATCTACTTTCGTGAGAATTAAACCTGTCAGAGTTAGACGCTTATGGAAGCCCTCTGCGACATTCACAGATTGCTGACCGAGCATCGCATCGGCGACGAGAAGAATTTCTTGCGGAGTCCAGATGTCTCTCAGGCGCCCCAACTCACCCATCAATTCTTCATCAATTTGCAAGCGGCCCGCAGTATCGACGATCACAACATCAACCATGTTGTCTTTCGCCCACTGTTTGGATTTTTCTAAGATCTCTTCCGGCTTCATTCCCACTTCTGTTGGGAATGTCGGAATGTTGTTTTGACGACCTAGAGTTTGCAACTGATCAATCGCCGCCGGACGATAGATATCGGCGGGAACAAGTCCCGGCTTTTTTCCTAATTTTTGGCGAATATAAAGAGCCAACTTCGCTGCCGAAGTCGTTTTACCGGCCCCCTGAAGACCGACTAAGAACAGCACACTGGGGTTTTCGCGCACGTTGATATCAACGGCTCCGCCACCAAGGACGTTCACGAGTTCATCGTGAACAATCTTAACGAACATCTGGCCTGGGTTGACGTTTTGAAGGACGTCAGCGCCAAGAGCCTTGGCTTTTACTTTATCAATAAATGTCTTAACGACTTTGAAGTTCACATCGGCTTCAAGAAGACTTAAGCGGATTTCTTTGATGACGTCTTCAACGTTGGCTTCCGTGATTTTGCTTTGCCCACGGACCTTTTTAAGACTCGCCATGATCTTGTCAGATAAATTCTCAAACATGTGAAATTCTCCAAGGAAGTCTATTTAACTCATTGGGATCAGAATGACAAAGAAGCCTGCGACTCGCTGCATCCATGATCTCCCTGTAGAGTTTATAGATGCAGCGCATTGAGTAGATCAATCGGACATCTTTATGGATATGAGAGACGCAAAAAGGGGCAATACTATGAAAAAAATCATTCTTGTATCTGTATTGGCAGGAGCTTCTGCACAAGCTCAACTTGTGACTTCAAATTCTGCAGCACTAGAAGGTTTGAAAGATGCACGCAAACAACTTGAAGTGCGCACTGAAAATCAAATTCTAGAAAAATTGGAAGCAGCTCGCCTTGAAGACGAAAGAAATCGTCGTCAAAAATTCGAATCATTGAACTTCAGCGTTGTGAACGACGGCACACAAAACCAAAACACAAACACAGCGGTTCAACAACCAGCGACTGTTACTTATTAGTCATCTTGAAGCCCCAGGTACGGACTTACTTTTGGTTGAAGTTTGCGTCATAAGACACGGTTCTCAACCAAAAGTAAGTCCGTACCTTTTAGAGCTTCATCAAATCCGCGAAAGCTGCGACGGCTTTAGCATCGTGACTGGGAACAATTAAAAGCTCTGGATACTTTTTATGAAGAGCTTGAAGTTCTTTGATGCGTTCTAAGACTTCATCTGAGTTTGTATCTGCAAATTTTCTTGAGAGCCAAAACTTAGGAAGTCCGTTTTCGAGAGCTTCTGAGTTCCACACAGTGTCTCCGACAAGAAACGCGCGTTTTTTATTGCCGATATTAATAAAAAGTCCCACCGAACCTGGCGTATGTCCCGGCATTCCTACTAAGACAAGACTTCCATCGCCGAAAATATCGCGACTCTTTGAATAGCCTTCGTATTCCTTATTCTCGAGTTCATATGTTTTCCACGGAGTTTTATCTGAAAACAGAGAAGGAAACACCGCGGGAGAAGCGCCTTTGATTTTTGTGAATTCCAACTCTTGAGGAAGTATTTCGACGGGCACTTCGGGCATATCCGCAAGTCCGCTGACGTGATCATAATGCACGTGCGATACGATAATGCGCTCTGGTTTGATATTCAGTTTTTTCAGTTGATCAACAGCCGTCTCTTCTTGTTCAAAACGAGTCGCAAGCCGCGCCCACCAAGGCATGTCCTGTACCTGAGTCTTCGCTGTTTTTCCTAAGCCGGTATCAAATAAAAAAATTCCTTTGGGATGTTCGATCAAAAATGCCGGATGCACCATGGGAAATTTCTTAAACCAGGAGCCACCTTGAATGGTCGATCCTTCAAGAGGTGACGCCGTTCCGGTGTAAAGAACTGTCACCCTTATCTTTTCGTTTTGAGACCATGTCGGAAGACTGACAACAATTCCACTTAGGAAAATTAGCAAAAATCTTTTCATAATTTCTCCCGTGGATCGACTGACGTCTTTGCGACAACCATTTTACCAGCGCTGGAAAGAACCTTTTTTAAGACTCCAATGCGCGGCCATATAAAAGAAAACAAAACCGATCAATGAAATCACAGCGGCAGTCCAGACATTGACGTCGCTGACTCCCAAAATACCGTAACGAAGACCGTTAATAAGATATAATAATGGATTGGCCTTTGAAACCATCTGCCAGAATGGATGAAGATGTTCTATAGATAAGAACACCCCGCCTAAATAAGTAAGAGGCAATAAAATGAATGCCGAAAATGCCGATAACTGATCGAAGGTCGTTGCCCAAAAAGCAATGCTGATACCGATCATTCCAAAAATCAATCCCGCAACAATTAAGAAAAACAATGTGATCATGGGGTGCGCGATGGCGAGCCACTCCCCTTGTTGATAAAGCATAAAAGCTGAACCTACCATGTAAGTGATCAAAGCGACGATAGAGCCGCGAACTAGGGATCCGAGACTCATGGCCCAGATGATTTCCCGATCTGTTATGGGTGCCACGCGAAGATCTTCCAAGTCGCCAGAGAATTTTGAAGACACGATGGATGACGAGGAGTTTTGAAAAGAGTTATTGATAAGCCCCATCATCATAAGACCTGGAATCAAGAACGCCAAATAGCTCACACCTTGATGAGCTGCCATCTGTTCACCCAATGACACGCCAAAGATCAAAAGATAAAGGAATGAAGACACAAATGGAGTAATCACCGTTTGCACGATGACTTTTAAAAAGCGTGCGATTTCTCGGTGAAAGATCGTTACAAATCCAGTCATAGAGGCGCCTGCACTTCTTTCTTTTGGCTGACAAGTTTTAAGAAGGCGTCTTCAAGATCCCCTTCTTCAATTTGTACGTCGCGAATAAGGTCTGTCGGAATTCCCACTTCGCTGATGACTTCGCCCAAAGGTTTGTTTTGCGGAACAACGAAGAGATACTCTTTCCCTATGACATCCACCAAGTACGATGACGCTACTGAAAAGTTTTCTGTCAGAATCATGCGGATTTTTTTATGCGTGTACTGACGAATGATTTCTTTTGTATTTCCCAAACACACCAATGCACCGAGGTTGATAATCCCGACGCGGTCACAAAGCTGCTCAGCTTCTTCCAAATAGTGGGTTGTCAGAAGAATCGACATGCCTTCATTGCGAAGTTCTTGAACGAACTTCCAAAGATCTTCACGGAGGCGAATATCTACTCCCGCTGTTGGTTCATCAAGGAGCAAGAGTTTGGGATTGTGAACCAAAGCTTTAGCAATCATCAGACGGCGTTTCATCCCGCCTGAGAGTTGTTTTACTTTTTTATTTCTGTGTTCATACAAAGCCAATTTGTTTAAAAGAAAATGAATGCGCTCTGTATTCTTGCGAAGGCCGTAGTAACCAGAGTGAAATTCCAAAATTTCTTCGACATCAAAAAAGCCAGAATTGATTACTTCTTGGTGAACAACGCCGATTTGTCTTTTCGTGAACATCGGATCTTTGGTAACGTCCACACCGAAAACTTTCACAGATCCTGATGTTGGTTTCTCCAAGGTTGTGATCGCAGAAATAATTGTCGTCTTCCCTGCTCCATTCGGTCCCAAAAGACCGAAGATCTCCCCGCCTTTCACATCGAAGGTCACGCCTTTTACAGCTTCTACTGTGCTATCCTTGTACCTTTTTCTAAGGTCGAGGATTTCTAATGGAAGAATCATACTTACCTCGCGCGCGTGATGCTTGTGTGAAACTCCACTGTTGGATTTTCGCGTTTAAGCCAGTTTAAATCCCATTCTTGATTTACCAGCACCACAGGGTTGTCTTGCAAATCGCGGAACATATTCGCGCCACCTTTGAGTTCAGCGACGGGTTTCCCTTCAGCCGTTCTTGGCCAACGAGCCACGCCGTAAGGAAGACGATTGAGTTTCACTTCCAAGTTGTATTCATCCTGCAAACGACGCAAAAGAACTTCGAATTGAAGTTCCCCGACCGCACCAATGATTGGATCTTGTGGACCAACGATAGGATCGATGAATAATTGAATAGCACCTTCTTCAGATAAGTGATTCAACGCCTCCTGCATCTTTTGGCGCTTCAATGCATCACGCACTGAAAGACGGCCGAAAAGTTCCGGGGCAAATTTTGGAATATCTTCGAAATGAATTTTACCAGAAGCATAGACACAGTCGCCAATAGCAAAGTTTCCTGTATCCCCCACACCCACGATATCGCCAGCGTAAGCGTCGTCGACAGTTTCTTTGTCGGCCGCGACGAATTGACTCGCGTAAGACAAACGCAATTCCTTATCGTGACGAGAGTGTTTTACTTTCATGCCGCGCTCAAATTTTCCTGAGCAAATACGAATGAAGGCAATGCGGTCTCTGTGACGCTTGTCCATATTGGCTTGGATTTTAAATACAAAGCCTGTGAAGTTTGCATCGCATGGATCGATTTCTTTATCGTCTTTTGTATGACGTGCTTGCGGTCCTGGTGCGTACTGCGTGAAAAATTTTAGGAATGTATCCACCCCGAAATTTTGCTTCGCCGAACCAAATGTCACAGGAGAAATCGTGCCATCTAGAAACTCATTCACATCAAATGGCGGAAGAGCACTTTCGATAAGATCTAACTCTTCAAGCACTTGATCTGCGGATTCTTTATCGAGGTATTGGTAAAGAATTTGATCGTCTTTGCCTTTTTCAAAGGGGATGATTTTGTAGTCTTCCACTTCTTCGCGGCGTTGATCGTAAATCCAGATCTCTTTTGTCAGACGATTGTAGATACCACGGAAACGTTGACCGATACCTAACGGCCAGGTCACCGGATAGCATTGCATGTTCAGAGTTTTTTCAACTTCATCAATCAAAGTGAGAGGGTCTTTACCTTCACGGTCGAGCTTGTTTACGAATGTGAAAATAGGAACTTTGCGCAGACGGCAGACTTCATAAAGTTTTTTAGTACGCTCCTCGACACCTTTCGCAACGTCGATCAACATGCAGGCAGAATCCACCGCCATCAAAACGCGGTACGTATCCTCAGAGAAGTCTTTATGCCCCGGCGTATCGAGAAGGTTTACACGCAAGCCTTCAAAATCAAACGTCATCACAGAAGACGTGATCGAGATCCCCTTCTCACGCTCCATCGCCATCCAGTCTGAAGTGACGGCTTTACTTCCCTGCTTCCCCTTCACTTCCCCGGTTTCGTGGATCACGCCACCGTGATAAAGTAATTTTTCGGTCAAAGTCGTCTTACCCGCATCCGGATGCGAAATGATGGCAAAAGTACGACGGCGTTGGATTTCTTTCTGAACCTGAGGTGTGGCGAGCATTTTTGTTCCTTTAAAGGCTTCTTTTTACTTGGGAAATCCAAAGCTTACAAGGTATTGCTGCCCCGCATAGATAATACTTGATTCCTTTTCTTCAGAACCTTATAACCACAGACGAACTTTCAACTCCCCTGGGTTTGGAGCCCTGGATGGACAACTGAGGTGACAATATGTCTTCGACTTCGGCCTATTATGTTACGGCTTACTATAAATTTCAAAAACTTACGAATCTAGAACAAGTCCAAAAAGACCTCGAAACAAAAGCAGATGAACTCAACGTCAAAGGTCTTGTGATCTTGGGTGAAGAGGGTTTTAACTCCACGTGCGCGGCTTCTTCTGTCGAATCTTTCAATGCTTGGAAACAGTTTATTCGTGACTACTTCTCAGCTCCAAATTTGTTTTTTAAAGATTCTGAATCCGAGAAAGCTCCATTTCGCCGTTTTAAAGTGAAAATCCGCGAAGAAATCGTGACAACGGGAATTCCGGAGATGATGCCTCCTGAAGGGAAAAATCAACACCTCACTCCGACAGAGTGGAATCGTGTTTTGAAAGAAGAAAATGACTATGTGATGATCGATACTCGCAACTGGTATGAGTATAAAATCGGAACTTTCAAAGGCGCTTTGAATCCCAATATCGAAAAGTTCACGGACTTTCCTCAGTACATCGAGAGCCAAGGTATTTCGAAAGACAAAAAAATGCTGATCTTCTGCACAGGCGGCATTCGCTGTGAAAAAGGCATTTTGGAATTGCAAAAACAAGGTTACGACAATGTTTTTCAATTGGACGGCGGTATTATCAACTACATGAAGGAATACCCGAACGATCAGTTCGAGGGAGAATGCTTCGTGTTCGATCATCGTGTGGCTTTGGATCAAAACCTTCAGCCATCCACAAAGTACGGCCTTTGCCCTCACTGCGGTCAGCCTTCGGAAATTAAGATTTCATGCAAACGTTGTGACTCGGAAGAGTTGATCTGTGTTGAGTGCTCTGAGCTTGAGTTTAAAAAAGATACTTGCTCTAAAAACTGCGCACACCAATACAAACTTCATCCGGGCAAAAAAGGCCCAAAACAAGTGGTGCCTTTTGAAATTGAAAAATTAAAAGCTGAAGGCGCTGAAGAAATTCCCACGATCCGCGTGTCTAAAACGAAGATCGTGACTGTGAATGATAAAGGCGAATCGCAAACTGTCACAGCGAAAACCTAATTTTTCGCTGTCGGCTCTTTCTGCGCTTTTTGGATGTCTTTCGCAAAAAGTTTCACAACCCAAGTGTCGTTGATCGTCACTTGGGAGTTTGAAAGATTTAATTTCACTTTCGAACGGTAATTTGGGTCGTAGCCGATGGATTTCGGATCAATTCCTGCATCACCTAAAAACTTCAGCATTTCTTTTGAAGCGTCATCGGCGTTATAGACGCCATCGTCAGTCACATTCTTTTCCATATCTTCGCAAAAACTTAAAGTCGCAGCGTCTTTTGCAAGAGCTGGTTTTTGTGCGACGGCTTTTGCCAAATGATGAAGGTTGTAGGTTTTTTGCAAGATCACATCCATATCGTCTTTGTGATCTTTTAAAAAGTCTCCAGCACGATAGATTTCATAGTAGAACTCAGCCTTTTTGAGAATGCCGACGTCTTTTGTTTCTTCCGCCTTCATAATCATCTCAACCACCGACTGCATGCCTGGGGCGCGGAAAATATAGCGCAGAATCGGAGCGGCCGTTTCTACCAACGGATCTTTTTTATCTTGGGCCAGCGACTCAAAGAAATATTTTGCTGACGCATTTTCAGGGTCCCGCAAGAAATGACTTTCAGAGGCTTGCGCTAAATTACGGCAGCTTTCAATCATAGGCTTGCGAGGATCTGCGAAATCTTCAAGAAGAACTCGAGCGGTATCTGAGGCCAGCTTTTCTTTTCCAGTTGGTGCTGGCGACGAAGATGCTTCCGGGTTTACTTTGTCCGTTGGAGTCACTGGCGACTCTAGCGATGGATTCGGCGAAGACTCTGAAGTTTGCGTTGAAGATGCAGAAGACTTTTTTAGAGCCGGCGGAGTCAGAGATTGTTTAATATCAAAAGCCGAAGGGAGTTTTGAAAGACCCCAAAACAAAAGACCGCCTAAGATCACTACCATCACTGCAAAAGATAGAGAGAGAATTTTGAAAATACCCTTCCCATTCATAGCCGCCTCCTATGACGGCCAATGAATCATGGATTTTTATTCTTGGCAACTGACTCCCCGCACTCGCTTATTGAAAATACCGTGCCCCTTTCCCTTGCAAGCTAGAAATATCTCCAGCGTTTTCATACTTTGAAAGTTCATCCTGCACGGACTTCACGCCAGGCACACTTTCAATGCTGTTAATAAGTCCTCTGACTTCACGATTCAAAATGGGTCCTGAAAGAATCACTGTGCCTTCTTCCACTTTCACTTTGATCGCCTTGGCGTGACGGACTTTACGACCGAAGATGGACCGCACTCGCTGTTCCAAAATTTCATCCGACACTTCCTCTTTGCGCAAATGTCTTTGCACCTCGGATTTCATTCCTTGCGCCTGATTGCGAAGATCCGTCACTATTTTTTCTCCTCGACGTCCTGCCCGCTTCGTGAAACTGATGGCTTTGTCACGAGCCACAGCTCGCCGTTGATTACCTCGTGTCGGATCTAAAAAATACATAGCTGCAGCACCCAGAGACGCACCAATAAGAAAAGCCGTTAAACCATGGGATCTATTCTCACTTTCTTTCATAGGGAGCTCCTTCGTTTACACTGATGCTTTTGATTAATTTTGAAGCAGAAACATCGATCCCCCTAGTACGGAACTAGGTTTTTAGATAAAAATCAGAGGAGTGTTTCTTTCATTCGACACTGATTTGATACGCAGTATTATCTTTAAAAAACAAATATGAAGCATTGACGGCCAGAGGCTTTCAACCTATACCTATATCTCCTTGTCGCGGGGTGGAGCAGTCTGGTAGCTCGTCGGGCTCATAACCCGAAGGCCGTAGGTTCAAATCCTGCCCCCGCAACCAATAAAGGCTCGATGGTAAACCATCGGGCCTTTTCCATTTTCAGGGCTTTGTTCTCTCTTCGTTGCCACGCTCATGTATTTTAGCTAAATTAGAGCTTTTAGGGGGCACTATGCAGCCAGGATCAAAACCAGAAAATAAATTCGCTCCTCCGACTGATGTGAAATCAGTTCTGAAT
Source organism: Bdellovibrio sp. BCCA (assembly GCF_037996825.1). Lineage (NCBI taxonomy): Bacteria > Pseudomonadati > Bdellovibrionota > Bdellovibrionia > Bdellovibrionales > Pseudobdellovibrionaceae > Bdellovibrio > Bdellovibrio sp. BCCA. The sequence continues at coordinate 2,012,659 of NZ_JBBNAC010000001.1, forward strand.
ATGTTTAAAAAACCAAAGAAAGTCGTCGTCACTGCGGGTATGCCGTATGCCAACGGACCTTTGCATTTGGGACATCTTGCCGGAGCACACGTTCCTGCGGATATTTACGCTCGTTGGATGCGCATGTTGATTGGTGATGAAAATGTCCTTTTCGTTAACGGCAATGACGATCATGGATCCACAAGTGAGGTCGCTGCCGTTAAAGCGGGAAAAACAATTCGTGAGTTCATTGATACGATTCACGAACAACAAAAAGAAACTCTAAAAAAATATTCTATCCGCACAGACGTTTTCACGGGCACTTCTCGCCCAGAAACATATCCGCTGCATGAAGCATATTCTCAAGATTTCTTGCGCCGTCTTTTTAAAAACGGAATGCTTGAAAAACGTATCACAAAACAATGGTACGACCCGAAGATGAATCGCTTCCTTCAAGATCGTTTCGTGCGCGGGACTTGCCCTAATTGCGGCAACACCGAAGCTTACTCTGATGAGTGCGATGCATGCGGAACGCAATTTGATCCAAGCACACTGAAAGATCCACGCAGCCAATTGAGTGACGCGACTCCTGAGCTTCGCGACACAGCTCACTGGTGGCTGGATATGTGGAAAGTCGCCGATCCATTGAAATCATGGATTGAGACAAAAACAAAAGCGTGGCGTTCAGCGGTAATTCAAGAAGTGACGAACACTGTTCTTATTGGCTGCCGTTTTGAAAACGTTCATGAAGCGAAATACAAAGAGATCAAAGACACTCTTCCAAAACATAAGTCGCGTTATGTGGCTGGTAAAAAAGTAGAATGCCTTTTTGAAAACAAGGCGGAGCTGACAACGGCTCAAGCTGTTCTTGAATCTCAAGGCATTCCTTCAGTCGTCACAGATAAATGGGGTTACCGTCCGATCACTCGCGACGTGTCTTGGGGTATTCCCGTTCCAGCAGAGCTTGATCCAGATATGAAAGGCAAAACACTTTACGTGTGGCCGGATTCTTTGATCGCTCCAATTGTTTTCACGCAAGTGGCTTTGGAACAATCAGGTCGCAAGAAAGAACAATACAAAGATTTCTGGTGTGATCCAGAGGCAACGGTTGTTCAGTTCCTTGGACAAGACAACGTGTTCTTCTATGTGATCATGCAAGGGGCCATGTGGTTGGGACACACCGATCACCCGCTGCAACTGCCACAAAAAGGCGATTTGCAAATGACAGAAATCTTAAGCTGCTATCACTTGATGGTGAACGGCGAAAAGATGAGTAAATCCACGGGGAATTTTTATACCGGTGATCAACTGATTGAGATGGGATATTCCCCAGATCAAGTTCGTTATTTCTTGGCGCTTTTAAGCTTGCCAGTGAAAGCATCAAACTTTGATTTTGAGCACTTCGCCGAGAGAAATAAATTCTTAGCAGGCCCCATGAATGCGGCATTTGAAAAACCGATCTCGGCTTGTCACTCGAAGTACGACGGCAAAGTTCCTGAAGGTAAGTTGATTGGCAAAGCAGAAGCTGAAACAGTGAAGCTTGTGCAAATGTATTTGCGCTCAATGCAAAAGGGCGACTATTCAACATTGCTCGGTCAAATTGAAAACTATGCCCGACAAATCAATTCTCTTTTCACGCAGTATAAGCCTCACGATGACCGCGCTCCTGAAGCAGAAAGAAAAGATGCTCTTTACACGTGCTTCTACGTTTTAAAGAACTTGATGATTATGCTGAATCCATTTGTGCCAGAGACGATGAACGAACTTCGTAAATCTTTGAACCTACCTGAAAGCGTTTTGCGCGCTGAAGAGCTGGGAACAGGAATTCCTGTGGGTCATGTGATTGAAGCAAAAAGAACTTACTTCCCTGCTGTGGCAGAAACAGAAACGTCGGGCTCGTAAACCCGACGTTAGCGAGTTCCCGGTCTTGTGGGTGCCGATGGTGATGTCGGCGTTTTCTTTACACAGGAAGCCACACTGGGAGCTTTGTCCGTCAGTCTAAAAACACAGTCATCAAATTTTTCACCCATAGAGCGTTCATCGATGCACGCTCTTTTTATTTTTTGCACATCCACTTGGCGATCGCGAATGGCATTGATGCAGGGTTTTGCATAGTGAAGTCTTTCATCATTGGCCTCAAGACAAAACTTAAAACCTTCAGAATCAAAACTCGACTCCACTTGCGCTAGGTAATCAAGGCACTTCTTAACGCTGCTGAGGTTATTTTCATGAACTTTCTTGCAGGCCTCAACGTAGGTAAATGGATAATCGCGGCCGCTTAGGTTTTTCACACATTCGACAAATTCGCCTAGATTGCCTTTACCCTGGCAATAGTCGAAAGCTTCTTGCGTAAGAAAGGATTTTCCGATGACTTCATTGCAGACCGCTTTAGTCGGCATTGTGAGCATTCCCGTCGGATCACATTTTTTCTTTAACTCCGCAAGAGAGGATTCGTTCAGTTGATGCGCTTTGATTTCAGGCGCCTGGCCACCGATGATTTCATTGGCTTGTACTGAAAGACCGAACCCAAAAATAGAAGCGACAAATAAACTTTTAAGAGAAGACATCATGCAAGAACTCCCGACACTCATTTATCGGCGCTTTGGAGTTCTTTTTTAAAAGGGATTTGCGACGGAAACGGTGTCTTTGTCTTAAACTGAGACACTCCAAATAATTTCCGTCGCCAGGTGGACTTATTTTGTTCTAAAAATCTGATTTAGTAGTCTTGCAAGCCCAAAAGCTCTTTGCAAATTTCCATCTGGCGGTTGATTTCTTCAATGGCGCGATTGAGTTTCAACTCTTCCCGCTCATCGAGTTCATTCTCCAGTGCGGCCAAAACGATCGGATGTTTCTTAAGCCAAGCGCCCTGGCGTGAGGCATAGTTTTCCGGAACTCCTGAGCGTAAAGCTGCAAGTCGTGCGTCGCGATCCTTTAAATACTCAGCAATAAATTTCAAAGTTTCTAGAGTCAGAACTTTTTTGTGTGCTTTTAATCTCTGCGAAAAACCCATTTGACGAATACGCATGGTTCAACCTCTAGATGAAATAATCAAAAACACGATTGGCGATAACAAACTCTTCTTCAAAATCCAGTGGATCTTCTGGCAAGTACCACGCTTCTTCAGAATGATCTTTGTGCAAATGAGCGAGTCTTTCTTGCGCTTGCTTCCAGAATCGTTGCTGCCATTGTTGGTTGGTGTTGATCGTGAAAAGTTCGCTCAGTTCAAGCGCTCTTTTAACAGCATCTTTGTTGGTCTTTTTTTGACCCGGCAGAACATAATCCACGGCTTTTAAAATATCATCGTGGTGGACTAATTCTAAAACAAGATAAGTTGAATAAAGAAGAGCGTGAATATATCGGCGATATTCTTTCTTGGATTTCTGAAACCACACGTCCTCACCGCCCGGACGATAAATGGCTTTAAGACGCTCAAAGACCGGAGAAAGTTTTTTTCCCACTTCGTCACCCAAGACAAGATCCAGGGTCACCACGAGACTTTCCGCGAAATTCAGATAGCGGCAGAAATCACGTTGTTCTTTCGGTGCTGGCGGCAGAAGTCTCCACACAATGCGATGATTTTGTTCATGAAACAAAGAGATCTCGTTATAGGAAGAAAGTGATGTCATCATCGCAACAGGATTTACAACTTCCTGAGAATGATCTTTAAACCACAAAGTCTCTGAAAGAATCGGACTGTAATCGATTTGATCTTTGAATAAATCCTGTGCACTTAAAGAGCGCATCGTTGAACATACTTTTGGAGCGAAAGTACCATCAATCGACAAATAGAGTTTGCGACTTTCACGATAAATAGGACTCAGAGAAAGTAATTGATGATCTAACGGATATTCCATCAAAACCAGGTCGTGATACTTTTTTGAAACCGGAACCGCAAAGGCTGTATTCAAGTCTTTGAGAAAAAGTTTAAGTTCCGTGTCGGCGCTGGATTTTCGGGTCTTTTTTGCCATACGCAGAGATTAAAGTCTTTTGTCCTGGCTGGCAATCACTGACGTCACAAACCCAACGAAGGCGTATCGGCTCTATTTGGAATCTCGTAGTGCCTTGGTGCCGTTTTTAAAGCTACCAGGAAGTCGTTGACGAATTCGTCGACGTCTTGCCAGTTTGTGTATTCGTAATCGCGAGCTGTGTCCGTGTCAGAGCCTTCCTGTTTAGCGATTCGTTTCATGATGTTTTTTATGAACCAGTTGTATTTTGAATACTTCAATCCACCGGCAAAGATACGCCACTGTTGAGGGCACCATCCTGTTTTTTTAAAAAAACCTTGAACGATTTCTCTCTCTTCCTTTTTTGCTTTTGGTGTATTTTCTAAGATTCCCAAACAGACAGAGAAAAAGGCGGAAGTCGTCTCATTTAAAACATCCGCGTGACGATGAGCCCACTCCTGAAGCTTGTGCGGAAAGCCCCTAGCATAAACAGCTCCTCCAACAATCACTCCGTCATATTTGGCCAAGCCCACGATTTCTTTTTGGTGATCTTCTAGAATGTCCGTTTCAATTCCTGTGTTTCTGATTTTGTTGGCTATATATTGGGCTATTTTTTGAGTTTGTCCGTATTTAGATTCATAGACGATAAGCACTCGAGCCATAACTGCCTCCCGTGCAAAAGATAACCTTATTATAGCATTTAAAAAATGAGCCGGCTCATATCTGAGATAAGACCAAAGACATGTTCGCGCAATGCGCCAATCTATTTTGTTTTTGACCCTGTTTCTTCGTAAAATAATATCATCCACCAAGGTTTTAGTGACCTTCAACATAAGGATTCGTACGTGGCATTTCGTTGGATTGGCAAATCTCAAGATGGAAAAACAGTGACTCTCAACCGCCTTGAAGGCTGTCCCGTGCAAACACCTTCCTATGCCACTCCTGAGTGGGCCAAAAACAATTCCGATATTGTTCGTGTTGGAGCCGTTTTGGATGTTGAGACCACAGGTCTTAATCAAGCAGAAGATGCCATTATTGAAATCGGCATTCGTCAGTTTCTTTTTAATCGCAACAGCGGCGAAGTGATTGCTTTAGGAAAATCTTATTCAAGCTTCCAAGATCCAGGTCGTCCTATTTCTGCAGAAATCTCTGAATTAACGGGCATCACAGATGAAATGGTTGCAGGTCAACACATTGATTGGAATGCGGTGAATGCACTTCTAGAAGAATGCAGTGTTGTGATTGCTCACAACGCCCGCTTTGACCGCCCGTTTATTGATCGCAAATCAAAAACTTCGACGGAAAGAGTATGGGCTTGTTCGCACAAACAAATCGACTGGAGCACCAAAGGCTTCACGAGCTCAAAACTGGAACTTTTGAATATTTACCACGGATTTTTTACGGACTCTCACCGCGCGATCAATGATGTTGATGCCTTATTGTATTTGCTCAGTATTCCCGAAGCTGGTTCCAATAAGCCTTATCTTCATGAACTTTTAAACAATGCCCGCCGCCCGATGACTCAAATCGTAGCAAGTTCTGCTCCATTTGAATCCAAAGATCATCTCAAAGGTCGAGGCTACAACTGGGACAACATCAATCGCTTTTGGACAAAAATCATTTTCAAGGACGAAGTTCCCACAGAGATGGTTTGGCTTGAAGAGACTGTTTATTGCGGCCCCTTCGGCGGCCTAACTCGCGATATTGCTCTGGTGGATGGCTTTAAAGGTTGATCTGTATTCTAACACACAAGCCTTAAGCAGAGTTCTTTCTGATTCGAGAGTGCTAAAATAGTGTTGGCTGGAGCCAAACTATGGAAAACAATCTTCGCGCCCTTGAATTATTAAAAGATATTTATAATGTCGACCAACTTCTTTCTGGCAAAGAATACATCAAAGAGTTGGTTCATCGACTGGCGCAAATTCTTAAAGTTAAATATGTCTTAGTGGGTCACGCCGTAGAGCCGGATCGACAAAAAATCCAAACAGATTATCTCTGGGCAGGTTCTGGATTTGCCGACAATGTTGTCTATGAACTGGAAGACACACCTTGTGTGAATGTGATCTGCGGAACTCGCGTCAACTGTTACGCCAGTGACGTGCAGTTGGCATTTCCCAAAGATCAAATGCTCAAAGATTTTGATGTGGAATCCTATATCGGTGCTCCGTTTCTACATACCGACGGACGCCTTATCGGTTTATTGGTCATCATGGATGATAAACCGATGGAAGAGCGCGAGCTTTACACATCTGTTGTCGAGTTTTTTGCCGCTCGCATTGGAACTGAATATCGTCGACAAGCCGTGGAAGATTCTTTACGCCGAATCAATGAGAATCTTGAAAAACTTGCGCAAGAGAGAACTCTGGAGCTGCAACGGGCTTTTGAAAGTTTACAACAAACCCAGAAACAGCTTATTTCTCAAGAGAAACTCGCCACCATTGGTCGCATCACTTTTGGAATAGCGCACGAACTTAAAAATCCTCTCAATATTATTATCAATTCAGCCCAGCTTCTTGAAGAAGATGATTTGGATCCGGAGTCTACCAAAAAGGCGACTGACATGATTTATCAACACAGTCAGCGCGCTAATACCATCATTACGAATATGCTTCGCCAAGCTCGCCAAGAAACTGATATGGAGCCAGAGTGGATCAATATTTCAGAAATGCTGGAACACTGTTTGGACGTTTACGTGCGTTCTCTCACTGATGTCGATTTAAAAACTCATTTGGTTGTGCAAAAAAATATCACTCCGAATGTTTATGCGAATGTTTTTGATCCTCCCAGCATTGAGCGCGTACTTATCAACATCATCGATAATTCTCTTTATGCATTAGGCGACAAATATAAAAAAAATAAAAACTCTTTCACTCCTTCGATCAAAGTGGATTTGATTGCTGCAGACGCCACTTTTAAAATCATTGTTCGCGACAATGGTTCTGGCATTCCGCAAAAACACCTCGCCAATGTTTGCGATGAATTTTACACCACAAAACCCGCCGGTGAAGGCACCGGATTGGGACTTTGGATTGCCAAACAAAACGTCGAAAAAAACCGGGGCGAAATTCACATTGAAAGCGAAGAAAATCAATTCACCCAAGTGACAATTGAACTTCCGGGACAACAACGAACCCAGGAGGCGCAGCTATGAACGCTTCGGCACCGCTGGATGTGGTTGTTGTGGATGATGAAAGCAGTGTTGGAACGCTGTGTGAACTTAACTTTCGTAAATCAATAAAAAGCGGCGACGTTCGCCTTCACTATTTTACGACGGCGAAGGAGTGTTTAAATTATTTAGCGACCACGGACCGACACCCTGGATCTGAAATGTTACTAACAGACATCAATATGCCGGAAGTTTCGGGGTACGAGTTACTGCAAAAAGTGAAACAAAAATATCCTAGTATTGATGTCTATATGATGAGTGCTTACGACGACGAACTGAGTATACGAAAATCCCTCAGCCTTGGGGCTCACGGCTATTTTACGAAGCCTGTGAATTATAAGGACCTCAAATTTCGCATTTCAGAAGAATATGGCGTCCCGCTGACTTGACGAAATTTATTTCGTGCTCATGTTTGTTACATTAACCCCTTTTGAGGGGAAGAAATGAGGTAACAAATGTCTTACGTCTCTGGTTTTATCCCTGTGATTCCTCTGAAGAATTCTGTCTTGTTCCCAGACATAAGTATGCCTTTGCGAGTTGGTAGAGAAAAAAGTATTTCTGCCCTGCAAAAAGCTCTTCGTGATAATCACTGGGTGATTTTATTAACACAAAAAAATCCGCAAACTTCGGTTGAAAAGATTGAGGATCTTTACTCAGTGGGCGTGCTCGCAAAAATCGAGTCCTTCCGTATGGATGAAGACGGAAGTTACAGTGTTTTTGTGAAGGCTCATCAACGCATTCGCGTGGTGCAAAGCCGCAATCAGGAAGGTTTTTTTGAAGTGCAGAGCGAAGCGGTCGAAGATCGCGGAGTGATGGACAAAAAAACAGAAGAAGCTTTGCTTTCAAGTTTGCGTATTCTTAGCGACGAACTTTTAGAACTGCTTCCGGGAAATCCCCGCCAAATCAAGGACATGATTGCGGAGATCGAAGATCTTGCGACACTCAGTAATATGTGTGCGGCTTACGCCGATATCGCGATTCCGGAAAAACAAGAAATTCTGGAAACCGTTTCGTTGAAAGATCGCACCTTGAAACTTCTTGATCGCATGCAAGAACTGAAAGAACGCCTTAAAATTCAACGAGGTATTCGCGATAAGTTAAACGAAAACTTTCAACAAACTCAGAAAGAAGCGATCTTGCGTGAACAAATGCGCGTGATTCGTGATGAACTGGGCGAAGGTGAAAACGGTGATCTTTATGCGAAATTTAAAGAGCGCATAGAAAAAGCCGGCATGCCGCCAGAAGCTTTGGAGCTTGCGAAGAATCAATTGAAACGTCTGGAGACCATCAACTCAAGTTCTCCGGAGTATCAAATGATCCGCACGCATTTGGAATTGATGTTGGATCTGCCGTGGAGCAAATCTTCACCGCATAAAGAAATCGATCTTGAAGAGGCCGAAAAGGTTCTCAATGAGGATCACTATGGTCTAGAAAAAATCAAAGGTCGTATCTTGCAACATTTGGCGGTGATGAAGCTTCGCAAAACTCATCAGGGTTCAATCTTGCTTTTCATTGGACCTCCGGGAGTGGGAAAAACTTCTCTGGGTAAGAGTATTGCGCGAGCCTTGGGTAAAAAATATGTGCGCGTGAGCTTAGGTGGCGTTCGTGATGATGCGGAAATCCGCGGGCATCGCAGAACTTACATCGGCGCACTTCCTGGTCGCATTATCGCGGGCATTAAAAAAGCCGGCGAAAACGATCCGGTCTTTATCCTGGACGAGATCGATAAACTCACTCGTGGTTTTGGCGGAGACCCTGCCAGTGCCATGCTTGAAGTTCTCGACCCGGAACAAAACAGCACTTTCCAAGATCACTACTTGGATACGCCGTTTGATTTATCGAAAGTGTTCTTTATTGCGACAGCCAACTCTTTAGAAGGCATCCCCTTGCCTCTTTTAGATCGCATGGAAGTCGTCGATTTAAGTGGTTACACTTTGGATGAGAAAAAACAAATCGCGCAAAAATATTTGTGGCCGAAACAGCTAAAAGAGCACGGTTTGGACGAAAACTCTTTAACGATCACCGACGAGGCGATGACGAAACTTCTCACTCACTACACACGTGAGGCCGGCGTGCGGGATCTGCAAAGAAAGATCGCTACGATTTGTAAATTCATGAGCTTAAAAGCCGTGAAGTCCGCGAACACGACATTGACGGTGGACGTGAAAGATCTGGAAGAAATTTTAGGAGCTGAAAGATTCTCATCAGACATGATTGAAAGTCTTCTGCCTCCTGGAGTGGTCACAGGTCTTGCTTGGACGCCTGTCGGAGGAGATATTTTATTTATCGAATCCGCACAGATGAACGGCACAGGACAGTTGTTGTTAACAGGTCAGCTTGGTGATGTGATGCAAGAGTCAGCGAAAATCGCATTAACACTTTTGAAATCACGTTTGCCAATGTTGGATCCATTGATGGATTTCAGCAAGAAAGACATCCACGTGCACGTTCCTGCCGGCGCCATTCCTAAAGATGGACCTTCTGCAGGTGTGACGATGGTGACTTCGATGGCCTCTTTGTTACTGAATAAACCGGTGGATCCGAAGTTGGCAATGACCGGAGAGATTTCTTTGCGAGGTAGTGTTCTGCCTGTGGGTGGTATCAAAGAAAAAGTGATCGCCGCTCACCGTGCAGGTGTTCGCGAAGTCATCTTATGTAACAAAAACGAAAAGGATCTAAGAGAAATTCCTGAGGAAATCCGTCACGACATCCGCTTCCACTTCGTCGAAGACGTGAATGAAGTGTTGAAGATTGCTTTGGATGTGGATCTTCCTCGCTGGGATAAATTGTCACTCAATCCTCCTGGCACTCCTCTGCTTCCTGCAGGGTAAGTGTTGTGCGAACCTAAGGGGTCATCTCTTTTGCAAGAGATGGCCCCTTTTTTTATGCAGTTCCAAAGACATCGGCTCAGAGTGAGCCACGCTGATCATTCTCGCAGGAGAAACGGTGGTGGGTTTTTCATAAGTGACTGCAGCTAAAAAACTCATCCCGAGTATAAAGCGCATAAGGGCTTTCATAAGAACCTCCTGTTGTCCTACAAGAAGTTCTGCAACCTTAACACCAGCATAAGACCCGTTTAATTTTGATTTAGCACAAACACTGGGGCAAAATTCCCCCGCTATTTCCCACTTTGTCCTGGCTCAATTTCTTGAAGTTTTCGATACAAAGTTTTGCGATCAATTCCCAAAGCTTTCGCCGTTTGTTCTTTAGCTTTGTTATTTCGTTCATAGACAAACTGCACGTACTTTTTTTCAAGTTCATGCAGAGGTTCTACCTCTTCCCCAAAACGGAAAACAAAGGCATTTTTTTTGTCTTCGTCGAAAGTTTTTTCCATCAAAACAGATTCTTCAAAAAGCGTGAAAGCACTTTGATCAATCTCCGTTCCGACAGTTAATACGACCGCGCGTTCAATCGCATTTTCAAGTTCACGCACATTGCCGCGCCAAGGACGAGTCAGAAGATATTCTTTGGCATTCTTTTTAAAGCCGACAATATTTGAACCATTCAATGCATTGTATTTTTTTAGAAAATGCTCCGCGAGAGGCATAATGTCTTCCCTGCGCTCACGCAAAGCCGGAATTTTTATCGGAATGACATTAAGACGGAAAAACAAATCTTCGCGGAATCTTTTTTCTTGCACTTCGTGACGAAGATCTTTGTGAGTGGCGGCAATCACCCGCACATCCACAGAGCGTGTTTGATTTTCCCCGACCCGCTTGATTTCTTTTTCCTGCAAGACGCGAAGAAGTTTTGCCTGCAAAGTGAGATTCAAATCCCCAATTTCGTCGAGGAATAAAGTTCCACCGTCGGCCTCTTCAAAAAGACCGACCTTTTTATCAACGGCCCCCGTAAAGGAACCTTTGGCGTGACCGAAAAGTTCAGACTCTAAAAGATTTTCTGGAATGGCAGAGCAGTTGATGGCGACAAAAGGTTTTTTGGCGCGCGGACTCCAAGTGTGAATGGCTTTAGCAAAAACTTCTTTCCCCGTTCCGCTTTCTCCAGAGATAGAAACCGTGGAAGAACTTTTTGCAACCCGTTTTGCAAGATCTAAGATGCGCAGGATGCTTTCACTTTTTCCGATGATCCCCTCAGGATGCAGGCCTTTGCTTAAGTCCAACGTTTCACGCAACGTCTTATTTTCGGCATTGAGTTTATTAAACTTAAAGGCTCTTTGTGCTGAGATAAGAAGCTGAGGAAAATGTAACGGTTTTACGACGAAGTCATAAGCTCCCGCTTCGATAACTTCCACCGCAGTTTCAACGTCGTTTGAAACCGTGATCAAAATAATAGGAATTTGAATCCCTTCAGCACGAAGTCTTTTAATAAATTCTAAACCTGACATGCTTGGCAGATTTAAATCTGAAATGATGGCATCAGGTTGGATTTCTTTAGTCACGACCTGATGGAGAGCTTCGCGAGGATCTTCGCTGTGAATGATTTGGATATCTTTTTGGCGAAAATAGGCTGTCGCTAATTCTGCTAAATCAATGTCGTCCTCAATGAGAAGGATCTTTTTTTGTTTATCCATGCATCCTCCGGGTCTTCCTTTATGGTTATATACTGGGGCAGATATCCGCAACCTAAATGTGGCGATTTGCCACAATAAGACATAAATTTATTTTTAAATCGAATTTAATGCAAAACGACGATATTCTTGTCAGGCCTTTGGATTGCAACTACTAAATGACGTCGGGTGATATTCCCCGAAAAGAATATGTGTCCGTCGCAAAAATCCACGATTGCAACGGATAAGCGGCCGCCCCTTCTTGTGCATTCTTCGGAAAGGGCGGCCTTCCTTTTTTAAAATTATTTTTCAAGATGTCGCAAAAGTTCAGAAACTTTTTGCGCAAGCTCACCGCAAATTTCTTTGATTTGTTTTATATCTTGCGAGATCGAAGCGTCCTCAAGACGCTTTCCTAGTTCAGTTAATTCGGGAAACAAGAAAGTCACGGCGTTGCCTTTGATCTGATGTCCGACCTTCTTTACGAAGTCCCAGTCAGGATTTTCAAAATCTATTTTCGCAAGCTCTTCTTGCCGACGTCTTAAATATTTTATCCGGGATTCTAAAGGCACATCAAATATAGCCATACCTTTACCCTCGATGATTTAAATAAAAATAAATCTCTTGAACCAGAAGTTCCCCAGAAACAGGCTTCGTGATTTGTCCATTGCAACCCGCAGCCAGGCAGCTTTCAATCTCTTCATTCAAAGCGTGCGCCGTCAGCGCAATCACGGGCTTCGTAAATCCTTTTTGACGAATGCGCTTGGTCGCCTCTTTGCCGTCCATCTTAGGAATTTGAATATCCATAAGAATAATATCCGGCGAATTCTTAAAGGCCGCGTCCACAGCTTTTTCTCCATCATCAGCGACAGTAACTTCAGCTCCGGCCGTCATAAGGAAATGTTGAAAGATCTCTTGATTGTCTTCAGAGTCTTCCACCAACAAAACGCGAACACCTTTAAGAAGATTTTTTAAATCCAACGAAGACCAATCAATAGCGTGCGAAGGCTTTTCATCAAAAGTGTTTACCACTTTTAGTACAGTCGCCTCTTGGCTGGATTTCATATTCAGATATTCTTTAGCAAGGCCGCGCAGTGGTATACGCAAACAGAAGGTGGAGCCTTTTCCAATGGAAGATTCAAGAAGGAACAAATCCCCTCCTAAAAGCTCTGCCAAACGCCGAGAAAGAGCTAAACCAAGACCGGTGCCGCCATACTTGCGAGTCGTTGAAACATCACCTTGAGAAAATGGTTTAAAAAGATTTTCGCGATTCTTTTCGCTGATACCAATACCGCTGTCTTGCACTTGGAATTCTAAGAATTCTTCTTTTTCGTCATTCACATAGGTCTTATATAAAAGTTTAACTGCGCCTTTTTCTGTGAACTTAATGGCGTTTCCGACAATGTTCACAAGAATCTGCTTAAGGCGCACGTCATCGGTAATAACATAGCCTGGCACATTGCTGAGTTTTGCGATATTGAACTGAATTTTTTTATCGGAAGCGCGCACTTCCATAATGGATTTGATTTCATGAATGAGGTTTTCTAGATTCACTTGCGCCATTTCAAAATGAAGTTTACCCGCCTCCACTTTAGAAATATCCAAGATATCATCAATCAAACGCGCCAGCTCTTTTCCGTTACGTTTGATGCTTTTAACGATTTGGGTTTTCTCATCCCCTTCAAGTTCATCGTCGGCTAAGATTTCCGAATAACCAACGATCACTCCCAGAGGCGTTCTGATTTCATGACTCATATTTGCCAAGAAAGAACTTTTCATAAAGTTCGCGTCCTCTGCACGGCGAAGTAGAATCGCTTTATCATAAGACATCGCAAACTGACCAAATACCCCGACCAGAGCATACTCCATCACTTTGGAATCAGCCAGACCTTCTGGTCCTTTCATGATAACCAGAATCGAAGTGCTTTTACCGGACTCATGAAGTACGGAGCGCATTAAATAACAGGATTCATTTTCAAAAGTTTCACGCACTCCCGGAGGACACAACGCCAACAATCTTGTGAGTTCCTCAGAGGGAATTTTTGTTGAAAGAACTCCGTCTCTTAAAAGTTCGTCAAATTCCAACGGCACATCCAAAATGTCTGGAAAGGATCTTAAAACTTTTTGAAAACGTTTTTCAAAAGGTCCCTTGTGTTCGCGTACGAAAACCGCACAGTCTTCAATTTGGAAAACATTTTCCAAATGCCCACAGAATTTTTCAAAAAGATTACTTCCCTCGATAGCCGAAGAAAGATCCGCAATCACAGTATTAAGCCTTCTAAAAAGAGCGATCTCCGTGGATTTACTTTTTGATAATTGTGCCAAAGAGTCTTTATGACGCTCACTGAATTTTAAAAACTGCTGCGTAGACCATAAAGCCAAGAAAATCACCGAGAGCATGACCAATGTCACAAAAGCAAAAAGAAAAGGCACGTAGCGTTCATACCAGTTGAAGAAATGCGGCAATGGCTCAAAATGCAGAGTCCACGTTTTATCGAAGACCTGAATTTCTTTATCGACAGAAATATCTACGGGCTCTTTCTCATCTAAATTTTTAGAGGGAAAACGCTCATAAATGGGAATCGTTCTCCCAAGTTTCTTTTCATAAATATAGATTTTATAATTTACTTTCTCATCGTAGAACTGCGGAACACCCAAGGCACCGTTAAAGAATTTTGTGATCCGCACAATAGAATACACAAAACCCAAGAGCGCGCTTTTAGGCTCAGCTTCTCCTGTGACATCCGTGGTTTTCGTTACGGGTAAATAAATCAAGAAACCCTGTTGATTCGACTCCGAATCATCTTGCACCAAAACCACGGGGTCTGTGATTGCAAGAGAGTTCGTTAAAACTGCCTTATCCATCGCGGATTGCCGACTCAGGTCCGAGTACATATCAAATCCCAACGCTTTTTTATTTCGCCAGTCTTCGGGCTGAATAAGAACGATAGAAGTATGAAGAGCTCTTTCTCCCTCCGGCCAGAACTTAAAGTCTGGATAGCCATTGTCGCGCATTCTTTTTTCTAAAGAAGCGGTTCCGTCTTTTTCGATTTTTTCAGCAAAAGCAATTCCCTGCAGACCCGGAAAACGACGAAGCAACTCGGAAGACTCTATATATGTCTGAAACTCTTTAGGACTGGGCACACCGCTTAACTGAAAATAAGCGCGTGTATCCGTAAGAGCCTGGCCATAACCAAAAAACTCTCGACCGATTGTCGAAGTCACTTTCTGAATCTCTGCTTCTAAGCGAGCATTCCATTCTTTTTCTAAGTGCACCTTCACAGTCCACCAGCTAAAAACGCTCACTGAGATAATAATAAGAAGAACCAAAAAGACATTCCACTCATGCGATAATACAAAAACTCTCTTTAGTCTTTTCACAAACTTCCTTTGTCTTCTACCAATCCATTGTTTCTGTTTTTATTGTTAGGCCTTTCAAGTCCGCCTCGCAACTAGGAATTTCACCTCTCATTTGGGGATTTTTGCCCCTGAAAATCGCCGAAAATATCGCGAGAATCAATATATGAGTTTTAAGCTTAGGTTTGTCATTTGCTATAGATATATAACACTTACCCTTCCCATCATGTGAGTTGGCCTTTTGCGAGGGCCAACTCACCCCTCCTCAAAATGAGACGTCAAATCTAACAGTGTTAAGGTTTCTTAGACAGGTGTTCATGGATTTCCACGCGAAACACCGCTTTTGCAGAGTTTTATCTTGGCGTTTCCTTTGCTTTAGTACTTCGCAAGGGAGGAACCTCAGGATGACTCAAATTTTTATCACGGGAACACAGAAGATTCCCAATCAGCTTAAAAACGAAAAATCTTTCAACTGCACAGTGATTGAAAATCCATACAATCTGCGTGCGGCTTTACAAGGAACAAACGACGAAAAAATCATTGTGGTCTTTTTGCCATTTTTAGAAATCCGTCACTTTGATATTTACTCTTACCTTCAAAAAACGATTCCCAATGTTAAAACTTTTTTCGTGGTCAATGAACTTTCCAGCTCTATGAAAATCAAACTGAAAACGCACCGGGATTTTGTCGTTCTTTGGAAAACAGAAGAGGCGAATTTAGCCAATGACATTCTGGCTTACTTAGAAGGAAAAAGCCTGCAACTGCGCGAGGACAAAAGAGAGCCTCACGAGAACAAAGCGATGCTCAGTCCTTCATTGCTTCCTCTAGGAATGGAGAACAAAGGTTTTCAACCTATTATGGGTGGAAGTTTTGAGAACATTTCCGTGAATGGATCTTGTTTAAAAATCAAGGCCCCCTTCTACAGTAAAAAAGATTTTGTGAGCCTCACCTACCAGAACAAGGCCGGAGAATATGTTTCTATTGAAGGACAAGTTCGCTGGACCAAGTGGAATGAAGGAGAACAAAGCCAAGAACTCGGAGTCCAATTTCTTACACAGGGCTAAAGCTTAACGCCCTGCTTTGACAAAGCTACATATTGCCTCTCCCTGTAAACTGTGCGTTGATTGAGCAGTGGGAGGCTTTATGAAAAAAATTATTTTAACAGTACTACCCCTGCTTTTTGCTCAAAGTGTTTTTGCAACTCGCACTGTTTATGTTACAGGCCGTGGCAGCGAGCGCACCTACTGCAACGCCAACAGCGGATTTTTCTGTCTTGATAAAGCCAAGCGTGACGCTCAATACGATGCTGAAAACGACGCGCGCAGAAACTGTGAAATCTTTCAGCGCGGCCGCGCACTTACCTATACTGCTTCTTATTTTACCAATTGCAATCCCAGCTATCTACCACCGAATCATGACGGAACGTGGGTGAGTTGCAATTCGGATTGCCGTATGCAGTGTGAAGTTCAAAACTAATCTATGTCAGAAAATATTTTCAGCAAAGTTCCTGAGTTGGCGTATATCGAAGAAGCTCTTCCTTGCAATATGGAAGAGTTTAAAAAAGTTGTGATCAGCCGTCGCTCCGTTCGCGTTTTTACGGATGAACAAATTCCCGATGCCGTTGTTGAAGAGTGCCTAAGCCTCGCCTTGCTTGCGCCGAATTCTTCCAATTTACAACCTTGGGAGTTTTATTGGGTGAAGTCCGAAGACAAACTTAAAAAATTAAAAACTTTGTGCCTCAATCAACCTGCGGCACGCACAGCTCCTACGCTGATTGCGTGTGTGGCCCGTCCCGACCGCTGGAGTCTTGGACAAAAAGTAAATCTCGCCTATTTCGATAAGCGACCTGACACGCCAAAAGCTGTCAGAGCGTATTACGAAAAGCTTGTGCCTTTTGTCTACGGCAACGGACCTTTGAATCTCTTTTCTCCGTTTAAGACCTTGGCGATTTCTATTCTAGGTCTTTTCCGTGTCGTTCCTCGGGGTCCTTTTGGACATTGGGGAAATCTTTTATGGGCTACAAAGACCACGGCGCTAGCTTGCGAAAATCTCATGCTCGCCTTCCGCGCGGCGGGATATGATTCCTGCCCTATGGAAGGATTTGATGAAGTTCGTGTAAAAAAACTTTTAGGGCTTCCGCGTGGAGCGTCCGTCACGATGATTATCAGCGCGGGCAAAAGAGCTTCAAATGGAGTTTATGCGGAACGCATTCGTGGCGCGCAGGATTTATTTATTAAAAAGGTGTAGCAGTTATGATGGATATTCTTAGATCAAAAAGCACTCTGGTTCGTTGGGCCCTGCTAGTGGTTCTCATTGCCGCATTTTTATTTATCAACTGGCCCTTCTTAGGTCCTTTGGTTTTGGCCGGCATTTTCGCTTTAGGATTGAATGATTTTATCAACACCATCAGCCGCAAAACAAAACTGAGCCGCAATAGCAGCATTGCTTTAACGGTCCTGGCTGGCTTTGCGATCTTCTGGATTCCTATTACGCTTGCTATCTACCGCATTGTCGTACACATCAGCCAACCTCAAGGTATCGAAACAGATCGTATTGTTTCACAGATCCACAATTTGAAAGAGTTTGTACTTGAATATTTAAAAAAGATCTCTGATTGGACTGGAACAGATGTCGCCGGTCCCGCTCGCGGCATGATGGAAAACACGATGCAAAAAACCGGAGAAATGATTTTTAATTACTCCAGTCAGTTTCTAGGACAGCTTCCGGCAATTTTTTTAGCGAGCTTTGTTTTTACTATTGTACTCATTGTGTTGCTGGTTAAATCCTCGGACGTTCGTGAACTCATTATGAAATACAGTCCTTTCAATTCGGAAGCGACAGATAACCTGGTGGAAGTTTTTAAAAGCAGTTGCTCGGTCACACTCTTTTCAACTTTGGTTATCGGGCTTATTCAAGCGTCCATCATCGGCATTGGAAGTTTGATCTTCGGTGAAGGTGACTTCTGGTTGGTTCTTACCGTCACTTTCTTTGTGTCTTTCATCCCCGTGATAGGTGCCGCTCCGGTGGGTTTTCTTTTGGCCGTGTTAGCATTTATTGGTGGAAGAACGGGCTCTGGCGTAGGACTTACCATAGTTGCGATCATCGCTGGAACCATCGACAATATTTTAAAACCCTTCATGGTCGGAAAAGAAAACAAGATCAACCCCGTGGTGGGTTTCACTTGTGTCGTCGGAGCTATCATTATGATGGGACTCCCGGGCCTCTTAATTGGCCCGGTGATCATGAATCTTTTTGTCGGTTTGAGTCCGATTCTTATAAAAGATATCTAAAGGGAAAAAGGTACCTGGTACCTTTTTCTACAGTTTGCGAATGACGGATTTAAAGAAATCATTTCCTTTGTCATCAACGATGATAAAGGCCGGGAAGTCTTTCACTTCAATTTTCCACACCGACTCCATACCGAGTTCAGGGAAATCGAGAACTTCCACTTTTGTGATGCACTCTTTTCCTAAACGAGCCGCAGGTCCACCGATAGATCCCAAATAGAATCCACCATACTGCTTACAAGCCTCTGTGACTTGTGGGCTGCGGTTTCCCTTACCTAGCATAATCATCGAGCCACCCAAGCTTTGGAATGTTCCTACGTAAGGGTCCATGCGTTCGCTTGTCGTCGGGCCAAAAGATCCTGAAGCATAACCCTTTGGAGTTTTTGCAGGACCTGCATAGTAAACAGCGTAGTTTTTAAAGTATTCAGGAACACCTTCACCGCGGTCCACTTTTTCTTTGAGTTTTGCGTGTGCAATATCGCGAGCCACGATCATCGGGCCACTTAGCATCACGCGTGTTGCGACTTTTTGCGCCGACAAGATTTTCAACGTTTCTTGAATTGGTTTATTCAAATCAATTTGAATCGCTTCGGCACTCGCATCTTTCAAATGGTTTGGAAGATACTGTTCAGGATGAAGTTCCAATTGCTCAAGGAAGATACCGTCACGAGTGATTTTTCCTTTGATATTGCGATCGGCAGAACAACTCACGCCAACACCAATCGGACAGCTCGCACCGTGACGAGGCAAACGAATCACGCGCACGTCATGAACAAAATACTTTCCACCAAATTGCGCGCCAATGCCTGTGTCACGAGCCCAGGTTTCAATTTGTTTTTCCATTTCAAGATCACGATAAGCTCTGCCGCCTTCGCTGCCTGAAGTTGGAAGCCCGTCTAGATAACCAGCGGACGCGTATTTTACGATTTTCAAAGTTTCTTCAGCAGAAGTTCCACCTACACAGAACGCCAAGTGGTATGGAGGACACGCTGCTGTTCCGAGAGAATTCAAAGTCTCTCGCACAAACTTTTCAAATCCCTCCGGATTTAAAACAGCTTTTGTCTTTTGATAGAGATAAGACTTGTTGGCACTGCCCCCACCTTTAGCCATGAACAAGAAATGATATTCATCACCTTGTTCAGAGTAGAGATCGATTTGGGCTGGCAGATTAGAGCCTGTGTTTTTTTCTTCAAAGAAAGAAATCGGCGCCATCTGCGAAAAACGCAAATTGCGTTTTTGATAAGTATTGTAAATCCCTTTCGAAAGATATTCTTTGTCGTCAAAACCTGTGAAAACTCTTTCACCTTTTTTCCCGACAACAATCGCTGTTCCGGTATCTTGGCACGAAGGAAACTCCATTTGTGCTGCGATCACAGCATTTTTAAGAAGATCTACGGCGACGAAACGATCATTCGGAGACGCTTCAGGATCTTTAAGAATTCTTTCAAGTTTTTCCAAGTGACTGGCGCGCAAAAGATGTGACACATCGCTAAGAGCTTCCTGCGCGATCAACTCTAAAGCTTCTGGCGCAACCACCAAAACTTCTTTGTCGCCGAACTTTTCAACTTTCACGTGATCGGAAGAGATTTTTTTATACTGAGTGTTATCTTTTTGTTTTTCGTAGAGAGGAAAATATTTGAATGACATAGCGTCAAAGGTAGCATTGCGTCGTCAGCGCGCGCAAGCCTCGGTGCGGCTTTTTAGGTGGGCTTTGATGGTGGGATTTAAGGAGCCGTGATTACGGCATTTTATTTGGGGACCGGGGCACTCTCTTGCGTCAGAGAGGTGGTCCAAGGACCTACCGAGGGTCGAAGGATTTTTTCAATGTCTCCTTCTGAAACAAAACATATCGCCCTGGACCTATAAGCACAAACAGATAATATTTAGACTTTCCATAAGTTTTTCTTATGCACAAATTTCCGCACCTAAACACATTTTGGACTCTTTATTATGAACTTTTTGCATCGTATCACTGCTGTTTTTCGAGTGAAATTCACTTGAGGAGCGTGTTTGCGGCGTCTTAACAAAATCCTAAAACTTCTCTCGGGCAGATTCCGGCTCTTTCGATTGCCAACTTCTCATTTATCTATTAGCTTTCACGGAAATTTTTACTGGAGGCTCCATGGCACTTTTCCTCGTAGGCTTATGTCTCGCGGCTGTGATCACCCTGTACTTTAAGAACAACCCTTTGGGTCATTCTCGTAAGTTCATGTTCCGTCGCTTCGTTAACTGGTTCCCCCTCGGAATGACGTATGCCTTCTTGTACATGGCTCGTTACAACTTGAACGTCTCCAAAAATGCCTTGGGCGATATGATGACCAAAGAACAATTTGGTTTGATCTTCGCAGCCGGTACAATCACTTACGGTTTCTCTTTTCTTCTTAACGGTCCGATCGTTGACAAGATCGGTGGTAAAAAAGGGATTATTATCGCGGCTCTCGGTGCCGCAGTAATGAATCTTTTGATGGGTGGAGTGACTTACCTCTACCTTATGGGACGCCTAAAAACGAATATGGTTCTGGCGTTCTCTGTATTGTTTGCGCTGAACATGTTCTTCCAAAGTTACGGTGCGGTTTCCATTATCAAAGTCAAAGCCTACTGGTTCCACGTTCGTGAGCGCGGTGTCTTCGGCGCAATCTTCGGGACTTTGATTTCTTTCGGGGTTTACTTTGCATTCGACTGGGGTCAAGCGATCGTTGATGCTTCCCAGCTTCATATTGAAGGCGAAAGAACAGCTTTCCAAAACTTCATTCAGCACATTTTTGCTATCGACACAGGTACGACAAATGCCACTTGGTTGGTATTTACAATTCCTGCATTTCTTTTGATCTGCTGGGCATTGGTTGACATGGTTCTTTTGAAGGACTCTCCAAAAGAAGCGAACTTTGATGACTTCGATACAGCCGATGCTTCTTCTGCTCCCGGTGAAAGCGATGAGAACCTGAAAATCTCTATCGGTTTCATGCTTAAAAAGATCTTCACAAATCCAGTGATGATCACAATCGCCCTTGTGGACTTCACTTCAGGCGTTTTACGTAACGGTATCATGCAATGGTATCTCGTTTTCGCTAAAGAAATGAAAGACGTGAATCCTTCTTTCTTTGATGGTTCTCAGTTCTTTATTCAAAACTGGGGGCTATTGCTTTGCTTAACGGGTATCTTCGGTGGATTTGCCGCAGGTATTATCTCAGACCGTGTCTTCCAATCTCGTCGTGGTCCTCCAGCGGCTCTTAACAATGCCTTCATGATTGTTCTTTTAATCATCATGATCTTCTCTTTGATGAAGAACCCAACTGCTTTGGGTGCTGCGGCTGTGATGCTGACGTTCGCCGTGATCGGTGTTCATTCTTTGATGTCGGGAACAGCGGCCGCCGATTTCGGTGGTAAGAAGATGACAGCAACAGCGTCTGGTATCGTGGATGGTTGCGTGTACTTAGGTTCAGGTATTCAATCGATTGCGATCGGTTACCTTTCACACAAAGACTGGCACTATTGGCCTTTGTTCTTGTTGCCATTTGCTTTCTTGGGGTTGTGGCTTTCTATTAAAATGTGGCACGAACTTCCTGCGGCTACGAAGAAATACATCCTTGAAGTGGAAAAGGCCGAAGAGAAGCTTCAACAAAGTGGAGCTCACTCTCAAGCGGGACCAGGTACGGATCCTGCGGGCGTTCCAAACTAAAAAAAATTCTTAACAAGAATCTAAAAAAAGCCCACTTCCTAGTGGGCTTTTTTATTTTTCTCTTATACTCTGCGCCCATGTCATTTTTTATCTCTTCCGCTCGCTATATTCTTCGTCTTGTAATTCTGGGCATGGTCATGCGCGGAATCGTCGCTCTTTATTTGAATCTTTGGGATTTCCAGGCGCTAGAAAGTTTTGATAATACGCTGGGACCGTTTTTATATGGCTGGCACTTTGATTTGGCGATTGCTAGCTTCATGTATCTGATTCTATACGGCAGCTCCGTGATGTTTGGTTTCGCAGAAAAAACGTTTTCCAAAATCAACTGGCTGCTTCTGCTTTGTTACACGGTCTTTATCACTGTCGATGCGATTTACGCCAAAGAATCCGGTCGTCATATTTCCTATGAGGTCTATAATCTTTTTACCATTCAGGGTTCTCTTAGCGGTTTGTTAAAACAATACTGGTTGCAAGCTCTTTTTGCATTCTTGGGAGCTTCATTTGCCTCTAAGTTTTTTACCCCCCGCTATAAACCCGTCACTGGAATTATTAAGCGCAGCCTTGCTGTGCTCTTTGTTTTAATTATCAGCGTGGTTTTTGCCCGTGGCTTTGAAGGCATTCCCCAAGATCCTTCGTGGGCGTATCGCTCTGGCGGAGGCAGCAAAGGTGCGACGCTCGCCCTTAATGGCGCTTACGGAATTGTTTGGGCAGTGCTTTCTGGAAAAAAATCTTCCAAAGAACAAATCGAAATTCCCGCGCACATTAAGAGCGCGGAAATTTTTGAACGCTGGAGATCTTTGCGGGGCATTCAAAAACCGTTTGCGGATTTTGATGGCAATATCGTGATTGTATTTTTAGAAGGCTGGCCCGGAGTTTACGTCGATAAAAAAGTCGGCGATGAAGACGTTCTGCCTTTCTTTAATTCTCTTCGTAAAGAATCTTTGCGTGTGGATTTAATGCTAGCCGGAGGGCATCGCACCACAGAAGGACTTTTTGCCACTCTTTGCAGTCTCCCCAATCCTCCCGGAAAAAGCATTATGTTTTCAGAAATTGAAAACAAAGATTTTAAATGCTTTCCGCAATTCCTAGCAAAAAAGGGTTACAGCTCTGCGTTCTTCCAAGGATCTGACCAATACACCAGTGGCGTGGGTCTTTTGGTTTTGAAAACAGGCTTTCAAGAATCTTACGGAAAACGCGAAATTCCAGATTGGAAAAACATCGAACAAAACTCTTGGGGGGTGTTCGATCAAGACCTTTATAAGTTTGCTATCGACCGAATGGACCATATGCAAGAGCCCATGTTGATTGGTCTCAACACCAACACAACTCACGATCTCGCTTTACCTCACGGTGTTCGTCCCGCATTCGGCGAAGAGAACCAATCATCTTTGCACTTAAGTGTGACTCATCATGCGGATAAAGAGCTGCGTGGATTTTATGAAGCGCTTAAAAAACGCAAGTGGAAAAAAGATTGGGTTTTAGTTCTTCTTTCAGATCACACGAGCTTTTCTGCGAATGGAATTTTTGAGCACTACTCCATTCCATTTTTAATGAAATATCACTCGGTGAATCCGGATAAAAAAACCAAATCTCCTTTTACAGAAAAACTGCTTGAAGGAGCTTACACACAAAATGATGTCGGCGCGACGCTGGCAGACCTCACAGGGAACGAAGCTCCGACATTCTTGGGACGCTCTCTTTTGCACCCTGCTGATTTCTCTGAAGGCGCTAGCATTTTTCACTTGGGGCAATCAGTCTGGTTTGAGGGACCGTGGGCCGTAGTCTTTAATATTCGTGATTTCAACAATAAGCGCTGCTTCCGTTGGAAAAACGATATGGCCTTCCACTATCAGCTGCCTTGTCCAGAAAATGGCGAAGAAATGTACTTAAGAGGTTTAAGCTACATCAAAGAATCTCAAGAATATCTTTTCAAATAACAGTTTTGTTTCAATCTTTCTTGTATCACGACAAGACTCTCAAAGAGGGTCTTTTTTCCGGACCTCCTTAAGAGCAAAATTAAGACTGCGGGAGGTTCTATGAGAATTATCTGGGCCATTGATGCATTCGAGGATAACAAAGAGCTGAACCAGAAAATGGCGGATTACGTGACTCATCTCTACGAGACGACGAACGCCGATATTGAACCGCTTTACTTGTTACGTGAAAATGAGATCGTACTTCCCACCTACGAGGTCCCTGCCTGGGTTACGGACCACTCAAGAACGGCGGAATCCCTTTTTAGAGAAGTGCTCTCGGATTACAACTTGCCGTTCTTACGAGAAGCCAAAGTGATTCCGCACGCCTCTCAATCCCATGCTGGCGCAGCGGAAACCCTTTCAAATTATGCCGTGAAGAGCAAAGCCGACTTGATTATCGTCGGCAGTCACGGTCGAGAAGGATTTCAAAGATTTATTTTAGGAAGTTTTGCTGAAAGTCTTTTGCTGCAATCCGAAATTCCGGTTTGCGTGGTCGGAAATCACGCTACCAAAACAAAAACCTCGAAAAATATTTTATTTCCCACTGAGTTTGGCGAACATTCTAAAGACAACTTCCGACATGTTCTAAATCTCGCCAAAATGCTTAAAGCCGAAGTTCTTCTTCTTCACGCAATCGCTCGTCCTATTGAAAGTCTTTTTGATTTAGATACGAGTCCGCGCGTTTACAACTACAAAGGCAAGATGATGACCTTGGATCAGATCGTCGAAAGCCAGATTGAAAGCCAATCCCGTCGTGCGCAACAATGGGTCGACTGGGCTCAAAAAGAAGGCGTCACGGCTTCATTCTTTATTGATAGCAGCTTTAAAGGCGTCGATGAACTTGTACTTGATTCCATCGCAAATCACGAGGCGGATTTAGTGGTCATGGAGGCGCAAAGCGGACCTATGAGCGCAGCTCTTTTAGGAAGCTATACCCGCAACGTCGTACGCAAAGCCCCTTGCCCTGTCTATGTTCTGACCCGTCACTTTTATGATAAGGACCAGACCACGCAGAAACCTAGCCCCTCACCTGAGATGGGCGCATAGAAGCAGGCAGCTTTTTATAAATATTATTCAAATGAGTTTTCAAAGTTGCTTTGGAAATGAAGAGCTTCTCTGCAATCGCGGCGTTGGTCATTCCCTGCATCACCATCTGCATGATGCGAACTTCGCTTTTTGTAAGACCCCGTTCTTGGAAGAAGATTTCTTGTTTTTTGAATTTATCCTGGTCTTCATCCAATGGATAAAGAATAGTTGTAATGCTGTTACCGTCATTAACGATCAGGGCATCAACCTTATGGCCTTCGATCTCTGTGGCCTTAAAGAGTTTCATGCCTTCAGAGACAGCGGCACACTCTTCAATTTGATGGTAAAGACGCATGCACGTCTTGCCACACACTTGCCCCGTCATGAGCCCACAAGTCTTTATACAATTTTCATTTTGATAGAGCACACGCTTATCAAGGTCTTTTACACAAAGACCTAACTTTGAGCCGAGGTTGGGGAACTGTTTATCCACTTCGAGCACAGACATGACGCCTCCTGTACTTTTAATTTTGGGACAAGAGAAACATCATGTCGATGATCTGGATCATGATTGCTATCTTATTTTTTGGCTTACTAGGTCCATTTTAAAATGTGAGGTCATCGGAAAAATATGAGGTTTGCGCCGCGGCGAACGAGGTCAATGTGAATCGACTTTTTCGCACAAAATACCCCGAAAATGCCCACCATGAGGCCTTCCGAGTTTAAAAACTAATTCAAAAAACAATGACGTGAGTGGAGAATCATTTATGAAAGAGTATAAAATTTAAGCTCAACACAAGTTTTTCTTCTGATTTATACAGCTTTTTGATTGCTATAGAGTAATGTTTCTAGTTTTTGGCCTCATAGAACCAAAATAAGACGATGGTTCGTAAATATTGTTAAGATTCTGTAAAAGTGTACTCCCCTAAGGGACTTCGGTATTACAGATTAATACTTTGGGAACCAGTATTGAATATTGCCCCCTAAAGACCGAATATGAACACGAGCAAAGTTTATAAGCCTCGAAAGGAGGAAATTATGGGTGCTGCTCCAGTAACTCACACAAATCCCGAAAAACGCTACATGCTGAAAATCCCGGTGCAAAAACGTTCCAAAGAAACGGTGGCAAGCATTGTGGAATCCTGCGCACGTTTATTAGTGCAAGAGCCGTATCACGCTATTACGACAGATAAGATTGCCGAAATGGCCGGCGTGAGTATCGGATCTCTTTATCAATTCTTCGCAAACAAAGAAGCTATTGTCGCTGCAGTGATCGATGATCTTTTGCAGAAGGACTTGGCCTATATCGAAGAAAACTTGGCAAAACTCCAAGCGACAGACTTGGACTCTAAAGTTCATGCCTTTATTGATATTGGATTCACTCGCTTTCATGACAACCGTCCTCTAAGAACGGCACTGCAAGGAGTGCAAGGCATGCTCGACTACTGGGACACAAGACGCGTGTTCTTTGAGCACTATCAAAAAGCGGTGCTCGCACACATGCCGCCAATCCCAGGACGCGATCGTGAAATGATGGCTCTATTTATCGTCAGTTGCTTTAACAATATCTTGCAACTGGCTCTTCTAGGCCCTCAAGGACCTGAAAGAGAAGACGCGATCAAAAAAGAAGTTTTCCTTCTTATTAGACGCTATCTGAATCCGTAAGAATTCACTTGCCTCCAACGCCCCTCCTCGTATTCTTATCGAGGAGGGTCTTTTTTTTGAATTCAGCAAAACTTTTTAAAATTCCTCTGCGCCTTCTTCCCGATGTTCTTCTTTGGATTTTTATTGCCGCTTTAGTTGGCTTTCTTGCAGGTTCCGCCTCCGCTGGTTTTTTACTGGCTCTTGATTTCGTCACGCACACACGAATTGAAAATCCTTGGCTTCTTTATTTACTTCCATGGGCTGGTGTCTTGATCGCGTTTTTGTATTCACGCTATGGCAAAAATACGGATGCAGGAAATAATCTTCTCATTGATGAAATTCACAATCCAAAAAAAGTCGTTCCTCTGCGTATGGCGCCTTTTGTTTTATTAGGAACGTTGGTCACTCATCTTTTTGGTGGCTCTGCCGGACGCGAAGGAACCGCCGTGCAAATGGGCGGAACGTTGGCAGATCAGCTAACATTGCTGTTCCGTTTTGATGCAGAAAAAAGAAAAACCCTTTTGATGGCAGGTATTTCTGCAGGGTTTTCTTCTATCTTCGGCACTCCGCTGGCGGGCGCTGTGTTTGGCCTTGAAGTGTTAGCTATTGGGCGCCTTCGCTATCAAGCCATTCTTCCCTGCTTTATTGCGGCGATTATTGCTGATCGCGTGTGTTTACAATGGGGCGTGCATCACACGGCCTATTCTATCGCACAAGTTCCTGAGATTTCAGTTCTCACTGTTTTGTGGTCGCTCGTTGCTGGCATCTGTTTTGGTCTCTGCGCTTATGCTTTTTCTTGGAGCAATCACCGACTCACGCATCTTTTAAAACAAACTTTTGCATCTCCGCTGGTGCGCGCTTTTATCGGCGGCGTGGTTGTGATTTTAGGAGCTGCGCTTTTGCAATCCGATCGCTATTTGGGATTGGGTGTTCCCGTTATTGTCGAAAGTTTTCAGGGACCCGTTCCGGCTTACGATTTTCTTTTTAAAATCATTTTCACCGTCGTCACTTTAAGTTCCGGATTCAAAGGCGGCGAAGTCACACCGTTGTTTTTTATTGGCGCAACATTGGGAAATGCTCTGGCGTGGATTTTACCTCTGCCTACAGGTCTTTTAGCGGGAATGGGATTCGTCGCTGTTTTTGCAGGAGCCGCGAATACGCCTCTGGCGTGTCTTTTGATGGCGATGGAATTATTTGGGACAGGCTCTGCCATTTACGCAGCCTTAGCGTGCGTTATGAGTTATATTTTTTCAGGACACGCGGGAATTTATCACTCGCAAAAAATCGAGGTCTACAAACATGCTCAAGAAAATTAATACGCCCTTCTCAGATTTGATGAAAGTGGATTTCCCGATTATCGCGGCACCCATGTTTTTGGTGAGCAACACGGACATCGTGGTCGAAGCCAGCGAAAGCGGCGGGATTGGAACATTTCCCGCTCTTAATTATCGTCCCATCGAAAAATATGCCGAAGCTTTAAAAGAAATTAAAAAGCGCACGAAAAAACCTATGGGTGTGAATATCATCGTGAATAAAAGCAATACGCGCCAAGAGCAAGATTTAAAGATCGCTCTTGATAACGGCGTGGACCTTTTTATCACCTCGTTGGGAAGCCCTAAGAAAGTGATTGAAAAAGCTCACAAAAATGGCGCAAAAGTTATTTGCGATGTGACGAATCTTGAACATGCTTTGAAAGTTCAAGATATGGGCGCTGATGGCGTGATTGCCGTTGGCACTGGAGCTGGTGGACACGCAGGTCCTATTTCACCGTTGGTTTTAATTCCTTGGCTCAAAACACGCCTGCAGATTCCTATTATCGCTGCCGGCGGTATCGCGCACGGTTCAATGATCTCTGCGTGCTTAGCTTTAGGCGCTTCCGGTGTGAGCGTTGGAACTCGTTTTATCGCGAGTCGCGAAGCACAAGTCGATCAGGCTTACAAAGATGCGATTGTGCAATCAACGCCGGAAGATATTGTGATGACAACACGAGTGTCAGGAACTCCGGCTGCGGTTATCAACACTCCTTACGTGCAAAAGTTAGGAACAGATCTGCCTTGGGCAATTAAGATTTTAAAAGATCACAAGCTCACGAAAAAATACATGACGCCGTTGATTCATTTAATGGGCATGAAGTCTTTAGAAGAAGCCGCGGTCAAACCCACTTGGAAAACGGTTTGGAGTGCCGGCCAGTCCGTGGGTTTGGTGGAAGAAATCCTAACAGTGCGTGAGATTTATCAAAAGCTCATCGCCGAATATGACGAGAGCGTGAAGAATCTTTCTCACTTAGGACTTGAGTGAACGATTGCGCACGGAGAGCGTGAGCTCATAAGTCATTATGGGCTCCGTCTCACTTGTTTTTGGAACAACCGCGTACCCTTTAAATTTTCTTTCAATACGTGCCGGATTTGTTTTCGCTTCATCAATCAAAGCTTTCACCGCTTCAACTTCGTCGCAGATGAAATGCACATCACCATCGCCGCGTTTTAAATACTGACCTGAAAAATCTTTAAAAACGAAATCGATTTTTTGCTTACTTTCTGAAATTGCCATCACAGCCGCCGCCGCAATCGACAATTCAGCACCAATTCCCAAAGCTCCAAAGTACATCGAGTTCAGATGATTTTTCGTGCGATAAGAAAGCGGCACCTTCAGAATAAAGCGCTTTTCCCCTGCTTCGACAACACGTGGACTGATAAAAAGAACGAGAGGAATTTTTAGAAGACCATAGAGATTTATAAACGCTGTGTATTTGAGATTTTTCATGTTCATTGTTTAATAGTAGGACTCGGGCCCAGAGATGGACTAGCACTTTTAGATGAAGACCTCTCATTTTGACTAATCGCAACATATAGAGTGTAATAAAGCCGAGGCAGACAGACCTGCCTCATTTCCTTGACCCCTTAACCGAAGCCCTTATAAAGGAGAGGTAGCACTAGGTAAGGGGCCATTAGTTTTTATGGATCAGTCACCGCCAAAACCTAAATTCTTAGAACGCTGGACACCGAAAGTAATTCGCGAAGCCAAACAGGTTTTTCGCGAAGGCGGTATCAAGGGCGTTCTCCGTCGTTACGGATGGAAGGTTTTTGCTGTGTTTTTTGTGTATTATCTGGTTCGCGACATCACGATTTATATTTTATTGCCGCTGTATCTGGCCAATAAACTTTTTTAAAGATCAATTCCCAAAGTAAAACTTGCGATGAGAACAAAGAAAACCGCAAAGGCCATGATCGCCAGGCGATAATCTTTTTGTCTGATAAAAAGAATTCCTGTCATCAAAACGCGTATCACTGGCAACGTCACGAGGACGACCAATCCAAAGAAAGACATCAAAAGAGCGCGGTCGTTCATAATAAGCGCCCATTGAATACTTTCTGAAAGCGATTGTGGATGATACTCGCTAAAGGTGCTTAAAACGTCGCCGCTATTAATAAGCATCCAAACCCAACCTACAAAAAGCAATGCTCCGGCAAAAAGAACCCCACCCCGCAAAAATTGACTGATGCGAATTTCAAGTTGATGAAGCGACAAGGGTGCTGAGTTTTCTTTACTCATTGAAGCCCCTTAATAATCATTTGAATGGAGACGATGCTTAAAACGACAACGAATATCTGACGAATGCGTTTTGCTGGAATTCGCACCATGGCTTTTGCTCCGAAGAAAGAGCCAATGATAATTCCTACAGCCACCGGAGCTGCAATTTGCGGCTGGATGTCTCCACGCAAAAGATAAGCTCCCGCACTGGCCGAAGCGGTCACACCGATCATAAAATTGGAAGTCGCTGAAGAAACTTTAATAGGAAGTTTCATCGCGCCATCCATCGCAAGAACTTTGAAAATACCACTGCCAATCCCAAGAAGAGCGGAAAGAACTCCGGCACCAAACATCGCAAACAATCCCAGCGGCACTTGCTGAACTTTGTAGTTCACCCAACGCTCGTTGCTTTCAGGATACGAACCATCGAGCTTCAAAGCCGTTGCCCAGGGATGATTCTCTCCCGTGAGGTGTTCTTCGCGTTTTCTGAGCATCATGATCGCCGAGAAAAATAAAAACACACCGAAGAGTAAAAACAAAAATTGCGCTTTGATAAATGAAGCGATTAAAAAACCAACAACAGCCCCGGTCACTGTACCGATCTCAAGAAAAACGGCCAGACGCAGATTTGTTAAAGAGTCTTTAAGATAGCTCGCAGCCGCGCCCGAAGATGTGGCGACAATAGAAATTAAACTAGCGGCAATCGCATAACGAATATTGACATGATAAAAAAGTGTTAAGACCGGGACGACAATGATACCGCCTCCAAGCCCTAAAAGAGCTCCTAGAAAGCCTGCACCCACTGCCGTCAAAAGAAGAAGAATCTCTAACATCTGATCACGGAATTCCGATTACTTCGCGCACTCAAACAAACGCACCAAGCGTGCGCCGAAGTAAGTGTCCTTCTTCGTGAACTGCCAAGGTGGATAGGGAAGGAAAACCGCTTCAGCACACTGACCTTTTTGTGCTACGGCCCACTGACGATCTTCTGAAGACGCCGTGTAGATTTCGCCTGTTTTTTGATCTTTAATGCCAATCGCAAAAGAGAACACTTTTGAAGTGATATCTCCATCGCTACGTGCCATTAATGCCACAGGGATTTCAACACGCTCCACTCCTGTGATTTCACCCACAACGGTTTTAGAGAAAATAACGCTGTAGTTCGCCAAAATCACCCAAGAAAGACCGACAATGACGAGCAAAACCAAAACAAATTTTGTAAACTTCCAAATTGTTGCCATAGAAATGGATTATCGGTTAGTTTGAAAGTCGTCAACAAAAAGGACCCCCACCGTGTTTTCTAAACAAGAAAAAATTCTCCTTGGAATTCTCGCTACGATTCAGTTCAGCTCTATCGTGGATTTTATGATCATGATGCCGCTGGGACCTCAGTTGATGCGTATGTTTGCGATCACTCCTCATCAATTCGGACTCCTTGTGTCATCGTATACATTCAGCGCTTCGATCAGTGGCTTTTTAGCTTCCTTCTTTGTCGATAAGTTTGATCGTAAAACAAGCCTGCTCTTTTTCTTTTTCGGATTCGCCATCGGCACTATTGCGTGCGCTCTCTCCCCTAACTACGAACTTCTTTTAACGGCTCGGGGATTGACGGGAATTTTCGGAGGAGTTTTAAGCTCTTTGGTGTTGTCGATTGTAAGTGATGCG
Organism: Bdellovibrio sp. BCCA; assembly: GCF_037996825.1. Taxonomy (NCBI): domain Bacteria; kingdom Pseudomonadati; phylum Bdellovibrionota; class Bdellovibrionia; order Bdellovibrionales; family Pseudobdellovibrionaceae; genus Bdellovibrio; species Bdellovibrio sp. BCCA. The sequence goes on from NZ_JBBNAC010000001.1 coordinate 2,044,414, forward strand.
ATTTCTTATGAACGCCGTGGAAGCGCTATGGGAGTTATTATGACTTCCTTTTCAATGGCCTCTATCCTTGGAGTTCCATTCAGCCTTTTTCTTGCCAACGAATTTTCATGGCACGCACCGTTTACATTCTTAGGCGTACTTTCATTGCTTTTGTGTTTTGTGATTTGGAAATATGTTCCTGAAATGCGCGTTCACTTGCTGGAAAAGCGCGAGAAAGAACCTATTCACCGTGTTTTGACTCGTATTATTCACAATCAAAATCAGCGTCGCGCTTTGTTCTTTATGGCGGCTGTGATGTTTGGCCACTTTGCAATCATTCCCTTTCTTTCCCCTTCCCTTGTGGCGAATGTGGGAATGACAGAGCAACAATTGCCACTCATGTACATGGCCGGTGGACTTTGCACGATCTTTAGCTCCCCTTTTATTGGCCGTCTTGCCGATCGTTTTGGTAAACACAAGATTTTCCTGTGGGGCGCTTTGATTACGATTCTTCCTTACTGGGTGATCACACATATGGGACAAACGCCGCTATGGTTGACTTTAGCGATTTGCGCTTTCTTCTTTGTGTCTTCCGGAGGACGCATGATTCCTGCTACCGCTTTGGTATCAGGAACTTCTTTGCCGCAAAATCGCGGAAGTTTTATGAGTATTGTAAGCTGCGTGCAACAGATGGCCGCGGCGGTCTCTAGTTATATCGCAGGACTTATCATCACGACAGGTCCTAACGGTCACCTTGATAACTACAATGTCGTTGGATACATCGCGGTCGTTTTCACATTCGTAGCGATTTATCTTTCTCGTCGAATTCACGCGATCGAAAGTGCGACTACAAAAACAGAAGCTGATACCGCCCACATCGGTGAGCCCGTCGTTTAATCACGGATTTTCTGTCTTAAAGATTTAATTTCAGAGTGGCGCTTTTTTGTGTCCACTCTTTTTCGTTGCGAACTTTTTGTCGGTTTTGTCGGCACCCGTTTTTTAGGAACAAAAAGAGCCTTATTAAGCATCTCTTGAAGCTTGCGAATGCATTCCGATCTGTTTTGATCTTGATCCCTGTGAACTTCACTGCGAATGATCAAATCTCCGTCGACAGTGAGCTTTCCTTGAAGCTTGATCGCAAGACGTTCCTTAAGATCCTGGTTTATGGATTGCGATTGCCATAAATTCCAACGCAGAATCGCGGCGGAATTAGTTCGATTCACATTCTGCCCGCCCGGCCCTCGCGAGCGCGCATAGGTAAAATCCAATTCTGAAAACGGAATCTGTACGGAGATCACCCTTTAGCACCCTCGAAATCTGCCTTTCCTTCTCCGATTTTACTTCCGTTTAAGATCACTTCGTATGTCATCGGCGAAGCCTTTGAAACCATCGCGCTCACACCGCAGTACTTTGTCATCGACAAGGTCACGGCCTTCATTGCTTGCTCTGGTTTAATATCTGATCCCTCGATTTGATATTGCAGTTTCACTTCTTCAAAAATGGAAGGATAGCCATGCGTGGTGTTGGCCTGTGCATTCACGTCGCAGGATAAAAGGTTCACTCTCATTTTTTTTAAAATAGAAGCCACGTCCATCCCCGTGCAGCCGCAGATGCTGGCCAAAAGAAGTTCCTTCGGAGTTGGCCCTTGGTCCTTGCCACCGACTTCCGTTTTAGCGTCCATTGTGAATTTATGAGTGCGAATATGAGATTCAAATCCCATATCTCCGATCCATTTCGTACGACATTCCATATGACCCATAAAAGTCTCCTCAAATTAGTTCAGTCCTTACGCTACAATCCATAACGCCAGAAGTAAAGAGAAGCTCAAAACCGGGGATCATTTGCGTTGAAGCGCAAGGAACAGTAAACTAAAAGGGTTAGGAGTAACACTATGATTGCAATGATTGCTATAGCCTTTGTTGGATTGATCGCCGGTTGTGGCGTGGGCTTGGCCTTGCACAAATTTCTGAATGCGCGCACCTTGCGCCATGCTCGTGATGAAGCTCAAGACATTGTTGGAGAAGCCAAAGAAGCGGCTGAGCTGAAAGCTCTTGAGGAAAAAGAACGCGTTCAAGAAATTGAAATGGAAATGTGGACCAAGGTTGAACCTGAGATGCTTAAGGTTGAAGGCCGCATTGAAGAGCTGCAAGAAGTCGCCAACGAAAAAAAATCCAAAGCCGATTCTATCGTTCACGAAGAAAAGAAAAAACTGCAAGAGCGTGAAGCTGAAGTCAAAGCGCAAGAACAAGCTTTGCGCACCCAAGAAGCGGAACTGAACAAACTGAAAGAGGCACAGAAAAATTTAAACAATGATCTCGTGCAAAAGCTGACAGAGCGCTTGGGAACATCTTCTGAGGAATTTAAAACTCAATTAAAAACTCAGATGGAAGAAGATGCTCGTCGCAGAGCCGCTAAGTTCATTCAAGAATCTGAAGAGGATCTAAAAGAACACGCCGAAGTGCGTGCGAAAAAAATCTTGAGTCTCGTGATTGATCGCTTTGCCCGTCCGTACTGTGCTGAACGCGGTATTGGTGCCGTGAACTTTCCAGACAACCACATCCGCAAACTTTTCGTCGATGCCAATGGCAACAACATTAAGGCCGTTCAAGAGGCCTGCGGTTGCGACATCATTGTCGAAGAAGGTATGGACATGGTGGGTGTCGCGGGATTCGATCCGGTTCGTCGTGAACTGACTCGCAGAACACTTGAAAGAATTTTCAAAGAGAAGAAAAACATCAATCCTGATTTCATCAAGAAAATTGCTGAAAATCAGAAAAAAGAACTCTTTAAAAACATCAAACATGATGGTGATGCTTTAGCGAAAGAATTAAAACTGGAAGGTTTGAATGGTGAAATCCGTCAAATGATGGGATCTCTTCGCTATCGTTATTCTTTCACGCAAAATCAATACTTCCACTGCGGTGAAGTCGGTTGGCTTGCGGGATTGATGGCAGCAGAACTGGGTTTGGATATTAAAAAAGCACGTCGCGTGGGTATGCTCCATGACATTGGTAAATCCATGGACCACGTGATGGAAGGTGGACACGCCGTGATTGGTGCTGACTTTATCGCGGCCCGCGGCGAAGCGCCTGACGTGGTGCACGCTGTAAAAGCCCATCACTTTGATGAACAACCTTCAACGGATCATGCATTCCTTGTGATCGCAGCCGATGCGGTTTCAGGGGCTCGTCCGGGGGCACGTCGTTCGACGATTGAATCTTACAATCAAAAAGTTTCTGAGCTTCAAGACATTGCTCGCAGCTTCCAAGGGGTGACGGACTGTTTCGTTTTGAGTGGCGGACGCGAGTGCCGTGTTCTTGTGAACGGCAAGAAAGTCGACGACACGCAAGCTTTAGATCTGTCTAAAAAAATTGCCGCGCGCATCGAAGAAGAGTGCAACTACCCTGGTCAAATCAAAGTGGTCATTGTGCGCGAAACTGTTGTTACAGAACAAACTAGGAAGGAACTCGCGTAATAAACGCGAGTCCTTTCTGTATCTCAACAGACCTTTTATTAAAATCCCTTCATGGTCGCTCTTTTAGAAGATTCTCCGATCTACTTCAGATCAAATAAGGAGGTAAGTTTTTTAAAAGGGAGATACCTCATGGTGATCGAAACAGCACTAGAAAGGCAACACACTCCGCGCGTGTTGGTGATTGATGATAGCTTAGATTCCGTTAAGCTTATGTCTCACATCCTTGATCACTACAAATGCGACGTAACAATGGCCTTTGATGGTCAAGACGCCATTCCATTGCTCGTCAACAGGCAGTTTGATTTGGTGATTTTAGATTGGCAGATGCCACAGATGGGTGGTCGCGATACGTTGTTGTTAATGGACCGCCTTTTGACAGAAAAGAAAATTCACAGAATTCGAAAAGCAATTCCCGTTGTGATTTACACAGGTCACTCGGAAGAAGAATTGGAACTTCCACTGGTTCGTCATTTCACCTATATGGGCTTTATCAACAAGCGCCAGGCGTTCAGCTCTATGATGCGATCATTTAATTTTATTTTGCGTTCGATCTAAGGAAACTTAGGAACGCGCGCGAGGGGCTTCCGGATAGGATGCCGGAGGCCCCCGATTCCATTTCGGGTCTTACGGGCGAGCACACTTGCCGTCATGCTGACAGCGAATCATTTCATAACGGTGATTTTTCATTTCTAGAAGAGTGTACTCCAACTCTTTATCAAATCCCTGAGCGACAGAACCTTTTTGCGCGATAGAGAAAAACTCATTCACGAATTGAAATTGTTCTGGAGAATAAATTTCTTTTGTTGAGGTATTAAAGAAACGTGTCGCTTTGTTAGAGCGGACTGTTTTTAGAAATCTGGCTCTTTGCTCGTGCGCTTTTTCAAGACCGCCTGCTACGTCTTTCCAGCATTTCACTTCGCCGATTTTCACGACTTTTTGAATGTTCGCATCAAAGATCACAACATCAAGTTCACCAATCACGTGAGAGGCATCTCCGTAAGCGATACCGACAATGACATTGTACTGCGGAGCTGGGAATTCACGTTGAACTTGAACGCGTGCGACCTCTTCACAGATCGATCCTGAATCTTCGTAACTGCGAGGAACGTTTTTAATAAGTTCAAAATCTTCCTCCCAAGAAGCAAAAACAGTCGTGGAAGAAAGCAGAGCCAAAAGCAGAACGAAGATTTTCATAGAGCCTCGCAGGATTATTGAGAACCCTCTTTTGCCGAGCGGTGCCATAAAAAGCAATGAGGTTGTCCTAGATTTCAATAACGCACTGCGCGTCTTAGTAAGATGCAGTGATCCTTTGTTTTTAAACTTCGTTTTGTTATCTTAGTCGGACTATGGATCCTGACCCTTACCCGAAACGCTTATGCAGTCTCCTGCCTAAGGAGACACCATGACCGAAATTCTCGTCGTCCTTATTTGCCTTTTTATAAACATGCTTCTTTCTGGTTCTGAGATGGCCTTTGTGACCGTCAGCAGACAGCAACTCAAACGTCTTGCTCCGACCAATAGAAATGCGCGCGTTCTTTTAAAGCTTAAAGAAAATCCTGAAAGAACTCTTTCCGTGATTCAAATCGGCATCACTCTGGTTGGCGCTATTGCTGCTGCTGTCGGTGGTGCGGGAGCTGAAGAAGCTTTAAGTCCTTTCTTTATGGAGTTCTTTAAAGTTTCGGAACAAACAGCAGAAGCCATTTCTATTGCCGCGGTTGTTTTGCCGATTTCCTATTTAAGTGTTGTTGTTGGTGAGCTTTTACCGAAAACGATGGCATTAAGAAATCCGCTGGTGATCGCGCTGTGGACTTCGCAAGGTCTTTATCTGGGAGAAAAAATGCTTTCCCCGGCAGTGACGATTCTTGAGAAGTCGACAAACATCCTGGTGAAGCTTGTGACTTTTGGTTCACAGAAAAACTTCACACACGATCACCAGGACATCGCAATTGAGGACCTGCCGCAACAGACAAAACAGTATGTCGTGAATCTCGTGAGTGCCGATAAAAAAGTGGCCCGCGAAATCATGCTTCCGTGGAAAGATGTTATTTATATTCGTAAAGATGACACCCACGATGACGTCGAAACGATTGTTTTAAATTCCCGCCACACTCGCCTGCCCGTTTTGGAAGATCAAGAAGTCATTGGAATTATCAACACCAAAGAATTCTTGGCTTTAAGAGAAACAACGGATTGGCAAAGCCTGATTCGCCCGATTTTAAAATTCAAATCTTTTGAACCGCTTTTTAAAATTCTTCTAAAAATGCAGGAACAAAAATCCCATATGGCTGTGATCTATGAACAGACGAAATACGTGGGACTGATTACAATGGAAGATATCTTTGAAGAAATTATCGGTGACGTGTTTGATGAGGACGATGACGGATTGATTAAAAAAATCCTGGCTTCAAAATCGCGTCGTCGCCCGATTTAAGAATTATTTTTTAAAGGAATTTATATGCTCGTCACGGAAAAAGAATTCTATCTTGTTGGCTTTGAAACTAGGACTGACAATAAAACTGAAATGACAAGTGCCACAGGACAGGGACAGATTGCGAAAATGTGGGAAAGAATCTTCAAGGAAGATCTTAAGGGAAAAATCCCTCATGCCGAAAGCCATGATATTTTCGCCGTTTATTCTAATTACGAAAGCGATGAAACAGGTAAGTACGATTATTTTCTTGGCTACAAAGTCCCAAATTTCAATTCAATTCCAGCGGGCCTTGTTGCGAAAAAAATTCTGGCGGGTTCTTACAAAAAATACGTCACAAAAAAAGGACTTCCTTACGTGGTCGTACCAGAAACCTGGGCTCAAATTTGGACCGAACTCAAAGGCCAGCGTCTTTTCAAAACGGACTTTGAAGTCTATGGAGAAAAAGCACAAGATCCGAATAATGCTATTGTCGATGTTTACGTGGGAGTTAAAGGCTAACTCCCCTTCAAACGATTATGTTACTTCCAAATTCCTTCGGGACCTTGAGCTGCACCGTCTTTACGGCCCAGAGTTCCCAACTGGAATTCGTCTTCAATCATGCGCATTAAATCGATGTGTGTGAGTGTTTGATTTGTTGAAGAACCTGGAATGACAGAATCACCTAAGAGTGCTGTATAGATCAGATTTCCACTGCGAGTTTTGGATTCATCAAAAGTAATGACGACCAAAAGATCTTTCATAAATTGAGGATCTGAAAACTTGCTTTCAAAATTTTTCTGCAACCAGTTGGAAGCAAATCCAATTCCCGTGTCATGGCCATCATCGTCTAAGTTCGGAGCGTAAAGAGCGAATGATGGCAACGTCCCTGCCACTGCATCTTTTTCGAAGGCCTTCGTATCGACGATATTGGCGCACCGTGAAGGATTCTGTGCAATATCAGTGAAACTAATAAAAGGATTGTGCTTACGAGCATAACGACCTTTTGTTGGCCCCGTAAAACAATTCCCGGGATAATCTTCGATATAACCCTTCCAAGAATATCCGCGAGCTTCAAGAAGATCGACAAGGTTTGTTCCTTTAATATTCACGGGATCGTCGTTTGCCACTTGCATGGTATCGCCGCCAAGAAGAGCAATATAGTTTCCCTGCGAAGGATGAGTGACTCCGTTCATCCGTGTGAGCAAAGCTCCCTGACGAGTCAACTTCTGCAAGAAAGGCTGCTTCAAGGCCTCGGCGTAATCCGTATTTTCCAGGACAATGATAAGAACTTTTTTAAAACGACCGCCGGAAGAAGCTTCGGCTTGAAACGAGAACGCTAGCAACAGGAAACAAAGGACGAGCTTTTTCATAAAGGCCCCTTTTATGTCTCACTAGCTACTCCCCTTTGACGTTAAAAGAAAGGGCAAAAAGCGATGACAATAAAAAAGGGCCGGATTTCTCCAGCCCTGTCTTTGCGCAGTGCAATTCAAAAAGGTACGGCGTACCTTCTAAAGAACTTTGTTGGCGTGGTATTGCTCTTCGGAGAAGTCGTCTACCAGGATCGCGTCGTAGCGGACAGCATCGGCTTCTTGAACGAGTTTCAACTCGTCTTCTGTGATGATGTTTTTGCTGCGAGCCTCATCCAACAAAAGATTTGTTTTCTTTTTAGGAAGAACGCCGTCGCGGATCGCTTTTTTGATTTTCTTTTCAGCCGCTTCTGCTCTGAGTGACACAGAAAACGCGTGCTCAAGACGGCCCAATTGTTGATTGCGGTCTTTAGGAACGTAGATGCCTTCGCTCAAACGTTCACGGATGCCACCTTCTTGCATCATTGCTGAAGCAATCGCATGAGACCAACCGTCAGACGCTTGTGAGCCTACAGAGTTGATACGAGACCAAGCACCGATCCAACCTTTAAAGAACCAACGAAGACCTGGGATTTTCAAGTTGTCGAAAATACCATCGAAACCTTTTTGGATTTCAGCCATCGAGTTTTTCAAGCTGTAGTGAACAAATGGAAGATCTTCTTCCTTACGGCCTTCCGCTTCGAAACGACGAAGGATGGAAGTCGCAATGTACATATTTGCCAAGATATCAGCAAAACGACCTGTGATTTTTTCTCTCATTTTCAATGAACCACCCAACACGCCCATCGCCACGTCAGAAAGAAGTGCGAAAGTCGCTGAAGTCCAAGACAAACGACGGAAGTAGATTTTCATTTGCGGATGGCAATCCGGAGTGGCTGCCAAGTAACCGCGAGAGCATGAAAGTAAGATCGCACGGCATGTATTGCGAACGATGTGACCAATGTGACCGAAGAACGCCTTGTCGAAGGCTTTCGTGTCATTGGCTTCATAAGCTTTCACTTCAGAGTATGCAAACGGATGCGAACGAAGCGCGCCTTGACCGAAGATGATCAAAGTACGAGTCATGATATTCGCACCTTCAACAGTAATACCGATTGGAGTTGCAATGTAGATTTCGGCCAACAAGTTGCGAGGTCCCATAGAGATACCTGCACCACCCATGATGTCCATAGCATCATTGATACCTTTACGGCCCATCTCTGTCGCGTAGTATTTTTGCATCGCTGTGATAACGCCGGGTTTGATCCCCTTATCAAGAGCACCCAAGCAGTATTTTCTCATAGCTTCTAATGTGTACGTTGAAGCACCGATGCGAGCCAATGGCTCTTCAACACCTTCAAACTTACCGATAGAAACACCGAACTGACGGCGAACAACCGCATGAGCTGAAGTCACGCGAGTGATGAGTTTCGCGCCCCCTGTGGCTTGAGCTGGCAAAGAGATACCGCGACCTGCTGCCAAACACTCCATCAACATCATCCAACCGCGACCAGCACCAGCGATACCACCGACGATCGCTTCTTCAGCGTCGACGATAACGTCTTTACCTTGTGTCGGACAGTTGTAGAAAGGAGTGTTGAGTGGATCATGACGGCGGCCCAAAACAACGCCTGGCGTTTTTGAAGGGATCAACGCACAAGTAATTCCAAGATCCTCACCTTTACCCAAAAGATTTTCTGGATCGCGAAGACGGAAGGCCAAACCGATCACAGACGAAATCGCCGCCAATGTGATCCAACGTTTGTTCCAATTCAATTTGATTTTGATTTTTCCATCTGTGTCTTTGAAAAGAACACCAGAAGAAGTGATTGAACCCGCATCAGACCCCGCAGTTGGCTCTGTCAAACCAAAGCATGGGATTTCAGTTCCGTCTGCAAGACGTGGCAACCAATGTTTTTTCTGAGCGTCAGTTCCGTAGTGAGCCAGAAGCTCGGCAGGACCCAAAGAGTTTGGCACCATTACTTGAATCGCCACCGCCAAAGAGCGAGAAGAGATTTTCATAATCACTTCAGAGTGGCAAAGAGCGGAGAAGCCAAGACCACCGTATTCCTTAGGAACAATCATTCCCAAGAATTTTTCTTTTCTGATGTAGTTCCAGATGTCTTCAGGAATTTCTTTTGTCTTGTAGATATCCCAGTGGTCGATCATAGAGCACAGGGTTTCCACCGGGCCATCCATGAACGCTTTTTCTTCTGGAGTCAGATTTGGATAAACTTCGTTCATCAAGTTTGTAAAGTTTGGTTTTCCGGAGAAAAGATCTTTTTCAATCCACACAACGCCGGCATCCAATGCCGCTTTTTCTGTGTCGGAGATTTTCGGCAAGAATTCAAACTTCTTAAAGATCGCAAATACACCCGAAGTCACAAGAGCCGCGCGAAGAGGCGCAATGTTGAAGATCACAGCAAGAACTGCAAAGACGATCCACAACCACATCGGTGCCGCGAATCCAAACAGAATCGCTGCTACAGCAATTGTCCACACGATCAGCGGACTGCTGAAGAAACCGACAAACAACAAGAGGACGATGGAACCAAGTACCCAGGCCCATGTGCAGCTCTCTAAAAAATATCCATATAAAGAGTTGAAAGAATCCACGATGTATCTCCTTTATCAAATACACCCATAATTAGACTCTTTAATGTGAGCATGTGCAAGAATTTCGGATCCACGTCTATATATAAGAAAAAACGTGAGAAAGAGTCCTTTTCATTCGGCAAATTATGTTAATGCTCGAGTGGAGATTTATGTAGGAGGCCGAACGTTAGGACGTTCGCTGAGCTGATCACAAAAAGCAAAAGCCCTCTTTCGAGGGCTTTCGTTACTGAACTTAAGTTCGTTAGTCCTTTTCAGGATCTAATTACTTAGTTTCGCCAGCAGGTGCTGCAGGAGCTGCTTCTGTAGTTGCAGGAGCTGCTTCAGTAGTAGCTGCAGGAGTACCTTCAGCTGGAGCTGCTTCAGTAGTAGTTGCAGGTGCAGTTTCAGTTGTAGCAGGTGCTTGCTCAGCAGGTTGGTTTTTAGAGCAAGTGAAACCAGTTGTGAAAGAAAGTGCTAGCAAAGCCGCGATAACGATAGCTTTCATTGTTGTTGTCCCTTCATTTAATAAATTAATGCTTAACGCATTTTTTGTTTTCAAAACTCGACTAAGGACCAAGTTACACAAAATTGCGGCCTCTTGACAAACGAATTTTTAAAATTATTTTTGGCAACGCGAACACCAGAAGGTATTTCGTCCGCCTAAAACTTTCGATTTCACCTGTTGCCCACAGGTCACACATTCTTCTCCGGCACGATCATAAACCCGAAAAGTCGTCTGAAAATATCCACTCTCCCCGGACGCTTGAGCGAAGTCACTGATCGACGAACCCCCATGCTCAATGGATCGAGTTAAAATTTTTTTAATCTCTTTTGCCAAGATGTCCGCTCGTTCCCGCGTCAACTTATATGAAGGTAATGTCGGCTTTATCCCGGCAGCAAAAAGCGCCTCACTCGCATAGATATTTCCAACACCCACCACAATCTTTTGATCCATGATGGCTATTTTTATAGCAACTTCTTTACCACGCAGACTTTCCCAAAGCTCTTTGCCGGTGAATTGAGAACTTAAGGGTTCTGGCCCCAACGCCTTTAATTTCGGATGTTCCAGAGGATTTTGAACGAAGTCAAAATAACCAAAACGACGAGGATCTCGGTACGCCAAACGAAGTCCGCCAGAGAAATGCAGATAGATATGATCATGCAATCGCTCATCACCGGGAGGTGCGACCCGCCATGTCCCTGTCATCCCCAGATGAGAGAGCATCGCTCCTTTTTTTGTCCACAAGAGCAGGTACTTTGCCCGTCTTTCAACGGAAAGAAGTTTCTCTCCGACAAGCGTGCTGATTTTTTTGGCAGGAATCGGTTCGCGCAAATCAGGTCGCTTCAACTCTACTTTTTTAAGAGTCGGCTGATCTTTCAAAATATCTTCAAGGCCGCGACGGACGACCTCTACCTCTGGCAACTCGGGCATATTTCACCTCTCTACGCACAGCGCAGGCTTGCATTTTATCAGGAGTTTCACCAGGATGCTAGGATGACTGAAAAGAACGCCCCTCAACAAGAAAACGGTCTCTTAAATCTGATTTTTAATATCGTTTTACCCGTTTTAATTTTAAATAAATTAAGTAAATTTATCGGCCCTTTGGCGGCGTTGCTACTCGCGCTCGCATTTCCTTTGGGATATGGGGCTTACGATTTAGTGAAAAGAAAAAAAGCCAATGCGTTTTCAGCGTTGGGTCTACTGAATGTGCTTTTAACTGGAGGCTTGGCTCTTCTCGGCTTGCACGGTTTTTGGTTTGCAGTCAAAGAAGCGGCTTTCCCGACTCTTGTAGGTCTTTTTGTTTTTGGTTCTGCCTTCACGAAGCGTCCTTTTATTGAGACGCTCTTTTTAAATCCGTCCGTAATGAAAGTAGATCTTTTAGAGCAACGCTTGGCGGAACATGGAAAACAGGCGGAATTTCACGAGCACATGAGAAAAGCTACATTGTGGTTGTCTCTTTCATTCGTGTTTAGTGCGGTTTGCAATTTTGTTTTGGCGAGAAGAATCTTTATTAATATTGATACGACTCTTTCGCCGGAAGCTCAGTCCTTAGTGCTTAACGACCAAATCGCCACGATGACGACTTGGTCAATGGCGATCATCATGGTTCCTTCTATTTTGTTTTTATTGGGAATCTTCTGGTACCTCATGCGAGGAATCAAACAATACGCCGGTCTTTCAACGGAAGAACTTCTAAAGGAATCTTAGAAGTCTCCTCCGTCGTCTCCGAATGGTGGCGGCGGCGGTGGTGGAGGTGGGAAATCACTTCCTCCCCCGAATCCTCCAAAGTCATCGCCTCCAAATGGCGGTGGTGGTGGAGGCGGCGGCGGTGGTGGAACATCACCGAAATCGTCGGACATATTCGGGGCAGGCACGTAGCCACCGTCTCCGAAATCATCAAATGTAGGTGGCGGCGGGAATGAAGAACCGGAACCTCCACCAAAAGAACTTCCTCCTGATGAAGACCCAGTGCTTCCCGGCAATTTTCCGTATTTGGGTTGCGCCCCAAAAAGAGCGCGTTTGCGGTATTCGTAACGAGGTCTTAGCTCTTCAAGTCCGAGCTCTTGTTCTTCTGTTGGCAGGTGCTCAGCAAGACGATTGATCTTTTCGTCTTTGTTTTTTCTCTCGGCGTACGCTTTGCGTTCAGCCTCTTGAGCCTCTTCGTACTTCTTTTTGTCGGCCGCGTCAGCTTTTGCTTCAGGGCCTTCTTCGCTCATGGATTCTCTCTTCTTATCTTTTTTATAACCTTCCAAGTCGCGATTTTTTTGATTCTCCCACTGCTCTTCTTCTTCGAGATAGGCTCTCTCCCCTTTGGCGCGGGCTTCTTCAAACTGATTTTGATTTTTTTGATGCTGAGCAAAACCAGAAAGACGGTTCATTTCCGAGTTCTGCGCATGCGCTGGCGAACTCAGAAGAGTGAAAAAAAGAGCGGCGTAAGTGGCTTGCAAATACCGTGAAAGAATCATTCTGGCCCCAGTCTACCAATGCTTTCGCTTTTTTTTGAGCAAACAAAAAAGATGCTCGACCTTTGGCTAATTCCTGAATAACTTAAACCCCTGTTTTAAGGAGCACTATGGACGCCTTGCAAAGCATCGGGATATTCGCAGCACAAACGTTTCTAATTCTCTTCGCCATTTTGGCGGTGATTATCACTATTGCAATGTTGGCCTCCAGAGCTGGCGACAAGAGTGAACTTCAAATCGAACTTTTGCACAAAAAATACAAACGCTTCCGCAATCTTCTTAAATCACAAACTTTGACAAAGAATGAGCGCAAAGATCTTAAGAAAAAACTAAAAGAAGAACGCAAAGCTCAAGACAAAGAGTCGCGTGATCACGAAAAGAAAATCTTCCTGGTGGATTTCGAGGGCGATATCAAAGCGTCTGCTGTTGAAAACCTGCGTGAAGAGATCACGGCTATTCTGACAACGGCGACACCGCACGATGAAGTTGTCGTCCGTGTAGAAAGCCCGGGCGGCATGGTTCATGGTTATGGCCTTGCAGCCTCACAACTTTTGCGTGTTCGTGAAAAAGGCATTCCTCTCACTGTGTGCGTAGATAAGGTCGCTGCCAGCGGTGGTTACTTGATGTCTGTGACTGCGAACAAAATTCTCAGTGCTCCTTTTGCGATCGTGGGATCTATCGGTGTCGTGGCGCAAGTTCCGAACGTGCACCGTGCGCTGAAAAAATTCGACGTCGATTACAAAGAGTACACAGCTGGCGAATACAAACGCACAGTGAGCTTGCTTGGCGAGATCACACCTAAAGGCGAAGAAAAATTTAAAGAACAACTTGAGGATACTCACGTTCTCTTTAAGAATTTCGTTCATAAATTCCGTCCCAATATGAATCTGGCGGAAGTGGCGACGGGCGAATACTGGTACGGAGAACAAGCTCTCGGCAAAGGTTTGGTTGATGAAATCCGCACGAGCGATGATTACCTTTTAGGACTTTCAGAAAAGCACCAAATAGTTAAAGTAAAATACGAACATCATGAAAGTTTAAGTGATAAACTCACAGGAATTATCGGAAAGGCTTTTAAAAAAGGAAGCCTTTCCATTATAGAAGAACTTGAAACGCGACGTTTTCTTTAATAAGGACGTAGAGTGCAAACACCAGTACTTGAAGTAAAAAATCTTGAGACGACATTTCAAACCAATGCGGGCCCTGTGCGCGCTGTGAACAATGTCAGTTATAAAATTGATCGCGGTCAGACTTTAGGAATCGTGGGCGAATCTGGATGCGGCAAGTCAGTGACGTCGTATTCCTTGATGCGCCTCATCGAAAAACCGGGGAAGATCTCCAACGGTCAGGTTCTTTTAAACGGTCGCGATCTTTTAAAGATTTCTGAAAATGACATGGAAGAAGTTCGCGGCGGTGAAATGGCGATGATCTTCCAAGAGCCTATGACAGCTCTTAATCCTGTTTTGACCATCGGCTATCAGATGGATGAACAGATCATGAAGCATAAAAAATGCTCTCCGAAAGAATCTCGCGAACGCGCTATTGAAATGCTTCGCCTGGTGGGCATCCCTTCTCCTGAAGAACGCTACGAGTCCTACCCTCACCAACTTTCCGGCGGTATGAGACAAAGAGCGATGATCGCGATGGCTCTTTCTTGCGATCCGACTTTTTTGATCGCGGATGAGCCAACGACAGCTTTAGATGTCACAATCCAAGCGCAGATTTTGGAACTTATCCAAAACCTTCAAGAAAAATTCAATATGACAGTGCAATTCATCACGCATGATCTGGGAGTTATCTCTGAGATCTCTGACAAAGTGATGGTGATGTACGGCGGCCAAACTTGCGAACAAGCCGACACACAAGAGTTGTTCTTAAATCCCCGTCACCCTTACACGGCGGCGTTGATTTCTTCTCGTCCTAAATTTGGTGAGCGTGTAAAACGTCTGACAACTATTGAAGGCAGTGTTCCGGCTCCTTTTGAACTTCCAAAAGGTTGTCCGTTTGTAAACCGATGCACTCGCGCGAAAGCGGATTGCACTCATCACAAACCGCCTTTGAATGAAATCAAACCAGGTCACACTGTGGCTTGCTTCAATCCGCTTTAAGCACTGGGGAAAATCAAATGAGTGAAATCATTCTTGAAGCAAAAAATGTAAAAAAGCACTTCCCCATTCGCAAAGGTCTTCTTCTTCGCGAAGTGGCCAGCGTGAAAGCTGTTGATGACGTTTCTTTAGTTGTGCGCAAAGGAGAAACTCTGGGCCTCGTCGGAGAATCCGGTTGTGGTAAATCCACCTTGGGTCGCACGCTGATTCGCCTTTACGAACCGACTGCGGGAGCCATCGACTTTGACGGCCAAGATTTCTTGAGTCTTAAAGGTGAAGCTCTTCGCAAGAAGCGTAAAAACATGCAGATGATTTTCCAAGACCCGTATGCGTCTTTGGATCCCCGCATGACTGTCGGCCAAATCATTCGTCAGCCGATGGACATTCACGGCGTTGGCAGTGTTGCTGAACGCAATCAACGTGTTTTGGAATTGATTGAACTTGTGGGTTTAAGAAAAGCGCACGTGAATCGCTACCCGCATGAATTTTCCGGCGGTCAACGCCAGCGTATCAGCATTGCGCGCGCGATTGCTCTGAATCCTGAATTGATTATTTGTGACGAGCCCGTCAGTGCTTTGGACGTTTCCATCCAAGCGCAGATTTTGAATCTTCTTAAAGATCTTCAAGAAAAATTAAAACTGACTTATGTCTTTATCTCCCATGATCTTTCTGTGATTGAACACACGTGCGATCGTATCGCCGTCATGTATCTTGGAAAAATCGTGGAGATCGCAGAGCGCGATGAGCTTTTCAGAAATCCGCAACATCCTTATACGCAGGCACTCATCGGAGCGATTCCACGTGTGGGTCAGGGTAAGAAAAAGATGAAAAAATCTTTGAGTGGCGAAGTGCCAAGCCCTATCAACCCGCCATCGGGTTGTGCTTTCCATCCGCGCTGCCCGCATAAGATGGACATCTGTGCGTCTCAGACTCCGACATTGGACGGAACTGGCGCGCATAAAAAAGCGTGCTGGCTCGCCGCGGACGCGGGCAGTGCCGCAGCGCTAAGCGCGAAGGCTGAAGCAGCTACAAATAACGAATAAAGAAACTTAATTACTCAACAAGGAGAACGTATGTTGAATAAGTTTGCGAAAGGACTCATGTTGGTGACAGGTTTGGGTTTTGCGACTCAAGCGATCGCTGCGCCGACAAATGCCGAACTTAAAATCGGTATCTCTCAAGAATTTGAAACTATGAACCCTCTTATCATGACGATGTCAGCTTCGGCTTACATGTATCGTCTGGTAGGCCGTTCACTTGTGAACCTGACTCCAGAAGGTAAATGGGTGGCTCAATTGGCTAAAGAAATTCCTTCTTTGGACAAGGGCACGGCTAAAATCGTTGAAGATGGCGGCAAAAAGAAGATCGTTGCGACTTGGGAAATTCTTGAGAACGCAAAATGGGGTGACGGAAAACCTGTTATCTGCCAGGACTTCATCACAGCTCACGATATCGCGATCAGCCCGACTGTGAGCGTGGGTGAAAAAGAACAGTGGACTCAAGTCGAAAAAATTGAAATCGACGCGAAAAATCCAAAGAAATGTACTTTCAAATACGACAAAGCAAAATGGGACTTCTACCAACTTGCTCAGTTCTTCCCTATTCCAACTCACTTGGAAAAACCTGTTTTCGATAAATACGGAAAACAAAAAGAGGGCTACGAAAAGAACTCTAACTACGTTCGCAATCCAACCAATCCTGGATTGTACAACGGTCCTTACGTGATCTCTGAAGTGAAATTGGGATCTCACGTGGCGTTTGCTCCAAATGCAAACTTCTACGGTAAGCAACCGAACATCAAAAAAATCATCGTAAAGTTGATTCCTAATACAGGAACTTTGGAAGCGAACCTGCGCTCTGGAACAATCGATATGATTTCTGTTCTAGGTCTTGATTTCGACCAGGCTTTGGCTTTCGATAAAAAAACAAAATCTGAAAATCTTCCTTACGATGTTCACTTTGTTCCGTCTGTAACTTATGAACACATCGATCTTAAGTTGGACAACCCGATCTTAAAAGACGTTCGCGTTCGTAAAGCTCTTCTTTACAGCATCAACCGTGATGACCTTGTCAAAGCGCTTTTTGAAGGCAAACAACAAGTCGCAATTCACAATGTATCTCCAAAAGATCCTTGGTACACAGCAGATCCTAAAATCGTGACTTTGTACCGTTACTCTAAGCGTGAAGCGGGCAAACTTTTGGATGAAGCTGGCTGGAAAATGGGAGCTGATGGTTACCGTTCTAAGGATGGTAAACGTCTTTCTTTGACGTTCCAAACAACAGCGGGCAACAAAACTCGTGAGCTTGTGCAAGTTTATTTGCAAAACCAATGGAAACAAGCCGGTATCGAAGTTCTTGTGAAGAACGAACCTGCCCGCGTTTTCTTTGGCGAGACAATGACAAAACGTAAGTTCGAAGGTCTTTCATTGTTTGCATGGGTTTCTTCTCCTGAAAACAGCCCACGCTCAACAGTGTCTTCTAAGGCGATTCCAAATTCTTCAAATGGTTGGTCTGGACAGAACTTCCATGGTTGGAACAATGCTCAAGTAGATAAAAACTTGGATGCTTTGGATCTAGAATTCAACGCGAAAAAACGCGCGGACTTGGTTCACGACATCTTGAAAGCTTACACGAACGACGTTCCTGTATTGCCGCTTTACTACCGCTCTGACATTTCTGTGACTCCAAAGAATTTGAAGAACTACAAAATGTCTGGCCACCAGTTCTACGAAACAAACAACGTAGAAGACTGGGTTTTGAACTAACGATTTTTGCATGGCGGGTTTAAACTCCCGCCGGAGGAACCTTCATGACTACATTTATCACTCGCCGCATTTTGCAAACACTCGCTGTGATAGTGATCCTATCTTACGTGTGTTTCTATTTGATGAGCTTAATGCCAGGTGACCCTGTAGACATGATGGTCGCTTCAAATCCGAAGATCACAGCAGAAGACGTGGCTCGTTTGAAGTCTTTGTACGGACTGGATCAACCGGTCTATAAAAGATACTTCAACTGGGTCACTTCGATCGGCCAAGGTGATCTTGGTTACAGCCGTACTTACCGAGTGCCCGTGCAAGAACTCATGGGCCCTCGTTTGTGGAACACGTTCCTTCTTTCATTTATCTCTTTGGGACTTTCCATTCTGCTTGCCATTCCACTCGGAATCATCTCGGCTCTTAAACCGGGAAGCCGCATGGATTATTTTATGAACCTGTTCTCGTTTGCGGGGATTTCGATTCCTTCTTTCTGGCTTGCGATCGTTTTGATTATTATCTTCGCCGTTAAAATTCCGATTCTTCCTGCGGGAGGAACACAAACTATCGGAGGCGAACCGATGGGATTCTGGGCTGACATGATGGATCGTTCGATCTATTTGGTTTTGCCTGTTTTAAGTCTTTCTATTCAGCAAATCGGACGTTTTTCTCGTTTCACTCGCTCGGCGATGCTCGAAGCTATGCGCAATGATTTCATTCGCACGGCGCGCGCCAAAGGCCTTTCTCGCAGCGTGGTGATTTGGAAACACGGTTTCCGCAATGCTTTAATTCCACTTATTACGATCTTAGCGTTAAGCTTCTCGGGTCTTTTTTCGGGAGCCATCCTGACTGAAACCGTATTCGCTTACCAGGGTGTCGGTAAACTTGTTTATGACTCTATCATCGGGAACGACTACAACGTCGCGATGATTTCTTTTGTTATCTCTGTCAGCATGGTTCTTTTAATGAATCTTGTTGCCGATATCGCGTATGGATTTGCTGATCCACGCATTTCTTATCAATAGAGGGTGCGTATGAGTTCAAATGAAATGACAATGAACGATTTAGAAATTGATACAACCTCCCTGTCTGCAAAGGATCGTGCTGAGATTGAAAAAGCACAACCCATGTGGAAGATGGTTTTAACTCAATTCGTTGAGCACAAACTAGCCGTTGTCGGCGCTGTGATCATCTCGATCTTTATGTTGGTTTCTATTTTCGCCGGCCAAATCCAAAGCATCACAGGTCTAGATCCTGACGCACAAAACGTAGCAAATCGCTATTTGGCACCTATGACGACGGCACAAGCCGGCCAGGATGTGCGTGAAACGGATGTTGAAAAGTTCATCGTTGCTAATCCTGAAGCCGCAGACAAAGTTCAAAAAGCTCTGGTTGAAAAAGGCCTTGTGACTGTTGCGGAAGCTGATGCAATTTATGATCTGACAGCTCGTGATATCAAAGAAGCCATCAGTGCTCTTCAGGCTTTGAATATTCCTGAAGCTTCCAGTGTGATCTCCATGTTTAAAAACTTTGAAACTTTCCATCTGTTTGGAACGGACGAACTAGGTCGTGACGTTTTCATCCGCCTTGTTTATGGAACTCGCGTTTCTATGGGTGTAGGTGTTCTTGTTGCTATTGCCTCTGCTTTGATCGGTTTGTTGATCGGAAGTGTTGCAGGATTCTATGGTGGAATTATTGACACCGTTCTTATGCGTGTGACCGATGCACTTATATCCTTGCCAACCATTCCAGTTTTGATTGTGATGGCCGCGATTGATTTGACAAAAATTCCTTGGCTGAAAGCCATTGTCAGCACATCCAACGAAAGTATCTTTAAGATGGTCATCATCTTGTGTATCTTTTCTTGGATGACCGTAGCTCGCCTTGTGCGCGGAAGTATTCTTTCAATTCGCGAAAGAGAATTCGTTTTAGCAGCTCGCACCCTGGGCGCGAAAGATAGTACTATTATCGTTCGCCATATGTTTCCAAACGTGATTGCACCGATGTTGGTGTCAATCACTTTGGGCGTCGGCGAGTCTATTCTGTTTGAAGCGGCTTTAAGTTTCTTGGGTCTGGGTATCATGCCCCCGACGCCAAGCTGGGGAAACATGCTTAACAACGCGCAAGAGTTGATTTACCAAGCTCCGTTCTTAGCAATTCTTCCTGGTGTTTTGATTTTGCTGACGACAATCAGTTTTAACTATTTGGGCGATGGTCTTCAAGACGCTATTGATCCGAAAGCGATCCGCCGCTAACCGCCGTGTTCCACGGTCCTTGGGCTCTGCGATGATAAAAATTCTCCAGAGCCTTGCGGTTTCTTTTCACTGTTTCAACATCCAACCACGACTCCACCGCATTTTGATATTCTTTGCTATTGGCGGCTTTCTGCAAGGCCTGATCCACTTGTGTGATCACCTTCTTACCCCACGCATTTTTCGTGCATGCAAAGTAAAGAACGGTTGAAGGATAAACTTCTTTTAAAGGTTTATAAAAGAGCGGCTTTTCCGGATAGATGCTTTCATTGAAATCGCGCACGACGGGTTCGTATTCAATCGTGTAGTCATAGCGTCCCTTGTGCACCATCTTAAGAAGAGACATATAGCCTTCGCTGGTTCTCAATTGATGAATTCCCGGGTTGGTTTTTGATTTTTGTTTCAACATTAAGTCAATGGCCGGACCGTAAGATCTATTTTCTGTAAAAATGGCCGAGAGATTTTTCTTTTCTAATAGATCTTTCAACGAAGGATGATCGGAAGTTTCAGAGTAGATATCTGCTTTCGAAGTGACGAAGACATATTCATGTGGCACCTGAAAACCAAGGGCTGTGAAGTACGCCCATTTTTCTCGCTCTGGAGTTATTAAGGCTGAACCTGAGCAAATATTTTTATTTAACTTCCAAAGCTCCACCGCGCGCGGCATATCAGCATAGACATCGCTGAATTGATAATTAGGAAGTCGTTCTGCAATGACTTTTTTAAGGCGGTCCATTCGGCCTTCGCCTTTTTGTGGACCTTTCAAAATATAATAAGGCGACCAGTCAGCAACAGCCCAAGGGATCGTCATTTTCGCTTCTTTTTTCACGAAAAGATCCTGGGCTCTGACGAGATTCACGATAAACAAAGTAACGATAAGAAGACTCCAAACTTTCATCTGTGGCCTCTTTCGATACTTAATTTACTCCGCTTTTGGTTTCTCTCCATTATGTTATTTGTAAGGACGCCGGCGGCAAAAGTCTGTCCATCTGTGTAAAAAACACCTGTTCCTTAACAATGAAAGGTCCTTGATTCGCATTAAACACGGCACGGATCTTGTTATATGGAGGTCGAACGGGGTTTCACATGAAAACGATACTTTCATTTTTTGCGACGATCTTATTTACTGCGAATGCCTTTACTCAGACATCGGCGGAATTGACTTGCCGTGCACAAGCTAAAGAAATGGCGATGCAGACTTATTCTTCCTGCATTACCGAAGCTCGTAATAACCAAGTCGAAGAAATCCGAAAAAACTATCAAAAGGAACTTTCGGACCTTAAAGCGAAGTACGACAAAGAGCTCAAAAAAATGAACACAGGTGCTGCAAAAAAGGCCTCTAAACACGCTATAGCGCCTACGGTTAAAGAGGTTCAAGCTCCGCGACCAGTAAAAGGAATTGCGAAAGAGCTTCCAGGAAAATCCCCTATGGCGTCAGAGGCCGCTCCAGTACAAACTGTCTCAGAAGGAACCAAAGTCGTTGCCGTAGGGTCTGAGGAAGCCTCGGGACTCGAAAAAGAGGCGGCCGATGCTGACCAAGTCGAAATTATCGAGATGCCGACTGAATAACCTGCATTAAATCCCAGCCTTCTCGTTGATTTTCCTCCCAGACAGGTCTAAAAAGTGTAGACTTAAAGAATCTGGGAGGAACCCCATGGGTGAGTTTAGCCTAACGCATATTTTACTTCTTGCTATCATCGCTTTGATCTTTTTTGGTCCAAGCCGTCTACCACAATTGGGTCAAGGTTTGGGTAAAGCCATCCGCGGCTTCAAACAAGGTTTGAACGAAATCGACGTAGATCCAAAAGACATTCAAGACAACCGTCAGCAAGTAAGCCATCAGCAACAACAGCAACAAACTGTGAGCCAAAAGCAAAACGAAACACAACGTTCGTAATTAGATCTTTCTGCCTTCGTGGAATTAGAGTTACACTTAACTTAACACCATGAAGGCATTTCTTTTTTATTCCCGTTATTCACTGCCCTACTTTTTCGCGGTTCTTGCCGTGATCGGTGCTGCTTTGGGAGGTCCTTGGACTTTTTTGGGAGCCGCCGGTGTTTTTGTTTTTCATCCTCTGATCGACAATCTTCTTCTTAAAAATAAAAAAGTGCCTGAGCAAAGACCGACCTCTTTGTGGTCGTTGGTTTTGCTGATTTCTGCTTTGCCATTTTTATGTGTGTTTGGTTTTGTCGGAATACTTAGTTCTTTGAAAGCTTCTTCTTATGAGCTCGTAGGTCTTATGCTTTCTTTTGGAACGATCATGGGACTTTTGGGAATTAATACCGCTCACGAACTTGTTCATCGTAAAGAAAAAGAATTGCAGCAATTAGGTTTCGGACTTCTTTCTTTAGTGAACTTTTCGCACTATGGAGTTGAGCACGTTTTTGGACATCATAAAAACGTCGGCACTCTAGAAGACCCGGCAACGGCCCGCAAGAATGAATGGATATATTTTTATTTTGTACGGTCTTACTTCAAAGGCCTTTGGGAAAGTTTTTTTATTGAGCATCGCCGCCTTCGCCAAAAAAGTTTTTGGCATGTTTTTAAAAATCGTGTTGTCGGCTGGGGGCTTTTGCAGATCTTCATCACTCTTTCGGTCTATGCTCTTTACGGAACGCAGGCTTTGTTTTTCTGGATGGGCCAAAGCTTTGTTGCCATTCTGCTATTACAAACCGTCGACTACATTGAGCACTACGGACTTGTGCGCAAGAAGAATTCCGACGGTCTTTATGAAGGTGTGAAAGCGAAACATTCGTGGGATAGCTATCAGGCTTTTACAAATTATGCCTTGATCAATTTAGGTTATCATTCGCATCACCACTTAAAAGCGACTCTGTCTTTCAATGAGTTGCACGAACAAGACGACGCTATGAAATTGCCTTACGGTTATTCTGTGATGGCGCTGATTGCCTTCGTGCCGCCACTTTATTTTAGTGTGATGAATCCGCGACTTCCCCAAGAGAATCCGAAATAATACTTAAAGCCCCTGCTTCTAGATATTGTTTTGCAAGATCAGCATCGTTTACGGTCCACAAAGACACAGGAATTTTTCTGCTTTTCCATTTTTGCAGCGATTTGATATCGACATAGTGATAGTCCAAATGCAAAACATGGACTTTCACATACGGCGCCAACCACATCTGGCGCAGATAGATTTTATTTTCAGGTTCTTCTTCCAAGGTGGCTAAAAGAGCGCGCGGCACCTGAGGTAAATGACGGCTCAGTCTCCACAAGGAGAGAGGATTAAAGCTTGAAAACAAAATGCGTTTTTCTGCTTCATGCTTTTTGATAACGGCAGACACTTTTTCTTCCAAGCGTCCATCAAAGACTGAATTCGTTTTTAATTCAACGTTAAGATATTTTGGAATATCGGTAGATAAAAGAACTTCTTCAAGTGTGGGCGCTTGGGCCCACACTCGCAATTCAGCGGCCGTGCATTCGCTGACGAACTTCCCTCTTCCGGCAAGACGCTTTAAATCAGCATCATGGAAAACCACAGGCACTAGATCCTTGGAAAGACGAACATCCATCTCCACCATTTTAAGACCGCGCGCTTTCGCAGCTTCAAAAGAGGCCATCGTGTTTTCCTGCGCTCCGCCCTTCCAATAGCCGCGATGTCCTTGATAGCTTGGAGGCATTAAAGCACCTTGCGGCCATGGCAGCGATCTCCAGGTAAAATGGCGATAAATTAAAAACGCAGCCATGATTAAGACAACGAAAAGAAAAAGCATTATTTCCTCATTGTTTTCGCGGAGTCTTCAAGGAACTGAGGATTTTCACGGTCCCCATCTATAAACCACTTTCTATGTCTCTTACCTTCTTTGGCAAGCACACTGCCCTTAAGATCTCCGTCTTCATCCCAAGAACCGTCCGTCAACAAACGTCCGGTTTTTCCAATTTGCCCTTGAAAGTTTTTCCAGGAAAGTTCTTGAGATTTCTTTAAATGAAACTGACCGGTCAAAGAGTTGAGAGTTAACTTTCCACCATTCCACCAAACAGGTTCTGTCACTTGTTTTAAAACATCGGCTCCCGGTGATCCTGGAACCACGACCAAGGATTTCACTTGCGCATTAAGAACGACTTCACCTTGAGCCCAATCGACGGACGCTTTTGTTTTTTCAAAGCTTAAGCCTTCAACATTCATACTATCGACACGAAGAAGACCTTTTAGATAAGACATCTGACCTTTTTTAATTTTGACATCACCATCAAGACTCAAAAGTCCGATATCCCCGCCGTTTGTCATCAACTTTTGCACCGCCGGGTCCAGCACGACTTCATCCACACGCGTTTTCACTTCGATATCTTGGAAATCCCGATCGGCTTTCATTTTCACATCACCGATGAATGTTCCTGCTCTGGGTTCGACACGTTTGATGTGAAAATTCCAATCATTGTCTTGCAGATCAATGTCCCCAACCATGTGTTCAATGACTTGCACTTCACGCTGGCCTTTGTTTGAAAAAACAAATTGCAAACCTGAATGTTCGCCTGTCATTTTCATTTTTTGATCTGAAACAATTTCGGCTCGTCCGGTAAACACACCGAGTTCGCCTAGCATGCTCGTGTTCTTCGGACGATTTAACAAAACCAGTAATTTCCCGATATCGAGCTTTTTTACATCGACAACAATAGGAGAATAGCGAAGGGGCTCTACCGAAGAGATATCGATGCGATCCACACGCATCTCTCCTAAATCTCCTTCAAGACGCATATCGCGCACTTCAATCGGAGACGTGCGCACTTTGTCTAACGGAGCCACCAGGCGCGCTTTAGAGGAAATCCATACTTGGCGGCCGTTAAGATCTTTGGAAGCCAAGCCATACTTTTGCATAATCGTGAGGATTTGACTCAGAGGAATGTGTTTCAAATCTGTTTCGATCGCCAACAGCTGTTCATCTATCGTGTAGTTGGCAATAATACTGTAATGACCTTCACGCCAGTTTCCGAAAAAGTGAGATTGAATTGTGGCTTCAGGAGATTCTTTATATTGAACGTAAAGATTAGCGTGAGAAAGATAATCTCCAACTTGAGCATCTTTAAGAAGATGCGTTTTGGCCGTGACCTCAATCACTTTAGGTTCAAAAGATTTTACTTTGGCTACGAAATTTAAAAGTTCAGAGTGATATTGGGGATATTTTTCAGAAGAAATTTCTAACTTCTGCACACGAATACCGCGCACGTCGTTTTGATATTTTTGCGATTGTTCAGACGGAGACAGTGTTACCAAGGGAGCCGGTTTGTTGTCCGCTTTTTTTTCTTCTTCTTGAACATCGCAATTTTTAAAATCTTCACGCAGAACAAGTTTGACGTTGTTCGCTTCGATATTTTGAATAGGTGTTCCTCCACGAAGCGCGTTTAAGATAGAAATCGGCAAACGCAACTCGTCCACTTCCAAGATGGGAGCCGCCCAACACTTCTGTGAAGATTCCATACGCACTTGGGAAATGATCACAGCAAAGCGAGGCAAAATGCCGTCACTCATACTAAACTGCGCGGAAGCAAAATTAACTTTAACGTCTTTGTGAATGTGACTTGCCGCTTTTTCGATCTGAGCAAAAACTCGCGCAGGAGATAAAAGAGATTTCGCCGTGTACCCTAAAAAGAACGACAAGATAAGACCGGAAAGGAGAATCACCATTCCCGGTTGTTCTGCAATAAGATGTTTATCTGAAGATGCTGATGATGAGCGTTTGCGCGAGTCCATGGTTTATTGTCACAGGTCTCACCATGGACCGACAATGTCTTTTCAAAGAAAAATTACTTATATCCGAAAGAAAGGATTTCGAACTCTTTGTCACCTTTGGGACTTTGCACTGTAACTGTGTCGCCCTCTTTTTTGCCGATCAAGGCACGAGCTAAAGGAGAAAGGATTGAAATCATCCCTTGTTTCACGTCAGATTCATCAACACCCACAATCTGGTAGTTGAATTCTTCTTCTGATTCTGTGTCCACGATTTTCACATAGGCACCGAAAACAACGCGATCTGCTTTAATCGCTGATGTATCGACAACCTCAGCGCCGGCAAGTTTGCCTTGAATTTCAGCAATTCTTCCCTCAATCATAGCCTGACGCTCTTTTGCAGATTCATATTCCGCATTTTCAGAAATATCACCTTGAGCGCGTGCTTCTTCGATCGCACGAATGACAGACGGTCTTTCTTCTAACAATAGCTTCTTAAGCTCTGCTTCAAGCATCGCTTTTCCGCGAATTGTCATAGGAAGTTTATCAGTTGTAGGATTAGCCATTTCAGCTCCGTTGTTAGAAGGACACCTGTTTTACAGGATTATGCCCCAGTTATCAATGAGATGTAACGCGCCGCACTTTAGGCTAGTACGGCGTACCTTTTTGCATTGCGCGGCATTACAATTCAGATATGGGCCCAAAGAAGAAAACCGAAATTATCTGTCGCTGCAATAACATCAGCCGCGAAACCATTGAGGAAGCGATCCGCAATGGGGCCCACACTTTAAATGAAATCTTCGACACAACCAGCGCAGGCGTTGGCCCCTGTGGGGGTTCTTGCCGCCGGAAGTTGGGACCGCTTTTGGAATATTATCTTCAGCATGGTGAGTTTCCCGAAAAGATTGTTGAGGATCTTACGGGAAAAGAACCTAAGAAAGCCGGTAGTTAATAATTTTTTGCACGTTAGGACGACAAGTCCCGCAGGCCGTGCTGGCGGAGGTTTGTCGAGTCACCACTTCTGGGGTGTGGGCTCCGGCGATAATGGCCTGATCCACTGTGTGAGTTGGAATAGTTCGACAATGACAAAGCTCTTCTTCGTCGTAGGGAAAAGCCCATTCGCCGCGCAGTTTTAAAATCATTTCTTTAATCAAAAGACTGGAATGATCGTGCCCTTGTGGCAAAGACCACTTCTTAAGATCCGGACCAAACTTTTTTCGCAGATCCTGCATTGTTTCGAGAAACGTTGAGCAGCCCAGAAATGACACCTTCTTCAAGGCTCCCGGAGATTTTGGGTCTTCTCCTTCGCATTCCACTTCAATATAATCTCGTCCCTCAAGTTCCACTTTGATCTTCATATTAAGTCTTATGTTAGGACAAAGGACCTTTATGACCAAGGCCAGTTATTGTTATTAATCAATCGAACCTAGGTCTTGAAAATCAATTTCGGAAATCAGAGAATAAGAAATATGGCTCCAGCTGTTTCGCGAGTAGAACTCGTTCCTATCTTTGAAGACAATTATGTCTTTGTCCTCGTGGACGAAGGCAAAAAGGAAGCCTTGGTTGTCGACCCAGGCGAAGCTAAAGCCATTGCGGCCTTCTTGCAACGTGAAGGTCTATCCTTAAAAGGAATTTTACTAACACATCATCACAGTGATCATGTCGGTGGTGTAAAAGAACTCAAGAATTCTTTTGCTGCGCCGGTTTTTGCTCCACAGAAAAATAAAAACCAAATTTCATATGCCGACCAGTTCGTCAAAGAAGGAGATGAAATTTCGGTCGGCGGTTTTTCGTTTTCTGTGATGGAACTTCCGGGACACACTCTGGGGCATGTTGCTTACTGGAATCAAACTAAAAAATGGCTTTTCTCGGGCGATGTTTTATTTGGTCTTGGTTGCGGTCGTCTTTTTGAGGGGACTTATGAACAAATGTATCAAAGCTTGCAGAGAATTAAATCCCTGCCTTCAGAAACATTGGTTTATTGCACTCACGAATACACCGAAACGAATTTGCATTTTTGTAAAATGCTGAGCAATCTGGATGACTCTCCGATTACTGGAGATGATGAAGGTCTTGCACTTTACGAAAACGAGCTGACCAACCGCCGCAGTCTTGATCTTCCTAGCGTGCCCTTAAAACTTTTTATTGAAAAAAAGGTGAATCCTTTTTTGTTAGCCCGAAACGTGCAGCAATTCACTTATCTACGCGAGCTTCGCAACAAACAGTAAGCCGTTCGTCATCAGCTCTCCGCCCCACCCATGGTTGATATATAATTTCTTCGAAATGAAAAAATATTCTGCACATCTTTTTTTACAAATTTAGCTCCTAAAATCCAACCAAGATACCCTAGAGGCAGTCGGTAACGGACGCGATCCACCATGAGAGTTCCACCGCAGAAAGGACGAAACTCGTGGGTATGATGCCAAAAGCGATAGGGACCAAAGCGCTGCGTATCGACGAATTTATAAGGAGGCTGCCATTCATCAATCTCCGTTTTCCACCTTGCCGGAATGCCGTGAATTTTCAAACGGTAGTCAATCAAAGTCCCTTGTGTGATTTCGGGACTTGATACTTTTTCAATATGAAAATTCAAAGTCGGTGGTGTGATTTTTTCAAGATTATTTGCGTCCTGAAAAAACGGAAAAACTTTTTCGGGTGGTTCAGGCAGGAACTGCTCAGCAAGAAAAACATCTTCTCCGGCTTTAAATGGCGCACAAATTTCATTTAAAGCTTCCTTGAGTTCGTGAAAATGGAACTCGTATCCCAACGCCTCCGCTTTTTCTGCAGAACCGCGAATAGACGAAAGGATCACATCCGCTGTTTCGCCGTAAATCAATTTTAAAACCATATGCGGAACACTGGGTCCCAAACTTCGTCCAACTGCCTCAGCAAGTGTTTGCGAAAACTCTTTATTGGTTACTGGAAGCGGAGCACAGCCGTTGATAGGACCGTGTGCTTTTGAATTTTCAAGAGCAAATACAAAGAGACCCACAATATCCTTGATATGGATCCAACTCATCCACTGCTGACCTTCCCCTAACGCCCCACCGACGCCGGCTCTGAAAGGAAAAAGCATTTCATCCAAGGCACCACCGTAACGGGACAACACAAGGCCTGTGCGTATACAAACTTTTCTGCCGGGAGCTTTTTCTACTTCGGCTTCCCAATCCACACAAAGCTTTGCGAGAAAATCTTTTCCGGCATTATGCTCTTCATATAAAAATTCACTGCCACAGTTTCCATAATAGCCGATAGCGGAGCCTGATACGAATGTCTTAATGTCTGTCGGCAAACTTGCTACCAAATTTCTAGTGCCAATCACGCGGGAGTTGTAAATGCGTTCTTTTTTTTCTTCGTTCCATCTCTCAACCACCGTCTCGCCCATTAAATTAATAACAGCCTCAACTGTTTTAAGACGAGCGTCTTTCAATGGACCTTCGTTCAAATCACCCACAATGATTTCACAGGGAAACGGCAACACTTCGCGCGCCTTTGCGAGATTACGACTCACCACTAAAAGGTGATGACCTTTTTCCGCTAGAACTTTTCCGATTTCTCTCCCCAATAAACCTGTGGCTCCGGTGATAAGAATTCGCATAAAAGTCTCCTACTTCTTTAAAGCTTTTGTGAATGCTTGCAAACAGCGACCGCGGGCTTCTGCATGTTCAATCATGGGTTCAGGATAACGGGATGTTTGAAACTCTGGCACCCATTTTTTTATATACTCTCCGTCAGGATCAAACTTTTCTGCTTGAGCTTGTGGATTGAAAATTCGAAAGTATGGAGCCGCGTCACAACCTGATCCCGCCGCCCACTGCCAGTTACCATTGTTCGCAGCCAAGTCATAATCCAGAAGCTTTTCTGCAAAATACCTTTCTCCCTTATACCAGTGAATCAAAAGATGCTTACACAAAAAACTTGCCGTCACCATACGCACACGATTGTGCATATATCCAGTAGCGTTAAGCTCTCTCATCCCGGCATCTACAAGAGGATAGCCAGTCTTCCCTTCGCACCATTTGGCAAAATCTTTTGACGAATTTCGCCAGGAAATCTTGTCGTATTCAGGACGAAAACTGTGTTTTTCTACTTCTGGAAAGTGCCATAAGATTTGCATAAAGAAATCGCGCCAGATCAACTCGCTGAGCCATGTTTCTGAATATTTTCTAGCAGCACGAGCCGCCTCTCGAATACTCAAAGTGCCGAAACGCAGATGGATTCCCAAATGAGTAGTGCCATTTTCCAGAGCCGGAAAATTGCGATTTTGCGCGTAATTTTTTAAAACTTCGCTCGAAAGTGTTAAAGCTGGAAACTTTATTTTTGTTTTCTTAAAACCCATCTCCTCCAAGGAGATCATTTTTTCCGGCTTCGGCTGCCTGATGAAGCTTTTTTCGTAATTTTCATTCGGGTAAGATTCTAAATAGAAATCATCCAAGGTCGCCAAAACTTTATTTTTATAGGGCGTAAAAACAGTGTAGGGTTTTCCCGATGCAGTGAGGATTTCATCTTTTTCAAACAGAGTTTGATCTTTAAATGTTCTATATTCGATACCGGATTTACTGGCCCACTCAGATATGTGCTGATCCCGCCTTCTAGCTGCCGGTTCGTAATCGTGGTTTGTGTAAATAGAGTGAATTTCCATTTCGCGAGAAAGACTCTTAAATACATCTTGTGGTTTTCCGTATCGCACAAGAAGATCACTTCCCTGTTTCTGCAGAGACTCTTTTATTTCGGAAACTGTTTGATGAATAAAGGAAACCCGTGCGTCAGCAGGATCTTTTAACTTGCTTAGAATATCTGTATCGAAAATAAAAAGCGGAAGAACGTCAGCTTTTTCTTTAAGAGCATAAAAAAGACCTGCGTTATCATGAAGACGCAGGTCTCGGCGGAACCAGAAGATCGTTATTTTTGCCATAATAAAAGTTTAACATTTCCAAAAGTTAAGGTAAATTTAGTTTCCATGGACGAAAAAAAGTCTGCCAAAAAACAAACGAAGAACCTTGAGCGCATTAAATCCTCGATGTTCTCACGGAGTTTGTCTTTGGCGAAGCTCACCTTTCAAGCAGGAGCTTCGATTGCACAGCATGGCGTCACCTCCGCTTTAAAAAACAAAGAGGCAAAAGAAGAAAACTGGAAACGACTTCTGCAAAACCAAGCTTCTCTGATAAGTTCAGAACTCGGAGAATTAAAAGGCAGCTTGATGAAAGCAGGACAAATGCTTTCCATGTACGGAGAACATTTCCTACCTCCTGAAGCCAACGAGCTTTTAAAATCGCTTCAGTCTGACTCGCCTCCCCTTTCTTGGGAAGCTATTGAACCGACACTAAAGAAAAATCTTTCCGAAAAAAAGTTAGCTCTTTTGGATATCGAGAAAGAAGCTTTGGCTTCAGCCTCTATGGGGCAAGTCCATCGCGCTCGAATCAAAGCCACAGGGGAAAGTATTGTTCTTAAAATTCAGTATCCTAATGTCGATAAAGCGATTGATAGCGATTTGAGGGCGATCCGCACCTTATTGGGAACACTGAAATTACTGCCTCGGGATTTCAATTTAGATCCGTTGTTTGCGGAAGTTCGGGAAATGTTATCGCAGGAAACCGATTACGAACTGGAAGCACAATTGACGGAAGAATTTTATGAACGCCTTAAGGATGACACACGCTTTGTCGTTCCTAAAGTTCTTCGAGAGTTTTCTGGGCCACGAATTCTTGCCACGACCTTTGAGCGCGGTTTGCGCGCGGATGACCCTTTGATTCAAAGTCTGTCGCAAGAAAGACGTAATAAAATCGCCCTTAATTTTTTAGACCTCTACTTTAAAGAAATCTTTGATTGGGGCGTTGTGCAGACCGATCCCCACAGTGGGAACTACCGGATCCGCATCAATCCCCAGGGCCACGATCAACTTGTGCTTTTAGATTTCGGCGCGACTCGAAGGTATACGGAAGAGTTTATGCACCCTTACCGTCGTATGGTGAAAGGATCTCTTCTTAACGATCACAATACATTCTTTCAAGCCGCCTTGGAGTTAGGCTTCGTTCAGAGTGATGACGACGAAGACTTGAAAAAAGTATTTGAAGAATTTTGTTTTGAAACTGTTGAGCCGTTTATCACTTACGAAGATCCTCGCAACAAGGCAGGGCAAATAGATAAGGATGGCACTTACGATTGGAAAAACACGGACCTTCCGCAGCGTTTATCTAAAAAGGTTTTTCAGATCGTGCGAAAACATTCCTGGAGAACTCCTCCTAAGGAGATGATTTTCCTGGATCGTAAAACCGGCGGTGTTTTTATTTTCCTTTCCGTGATGCGCGCTAAAATTCGAGGGCGTGATCTTTTGCTAAAATATATTGAAAAGGTGTCTTAGATGCGTGCTTTGCTTTTGGCGTTAGTTGTTTTTATGAGCTTGAATGTTTTTGCGCAAAAGGCGCCCGTCGGCGTTGAGTTCAAAGCTTTACCATCGGATCTGATCCAAGGAAGTAAAATCTCAAATTTGAACGAGCTTAAAGGAAAAGTCGTTCTGATTGATTTTTGGGCTTCTTGGTGTGAGCCCTGTAAAGAGGCTTTACCGCACTACAATCGCCTTTTTAAGAAGTACAAGGATAAAGGCTTGGTCGTTATCGCGATCAATGAAGACGATGATTTAAAAGAGCGTGACGCGTTTTTAAAGTCTCATCCATTAAATTTCACGATTTACTTTGATAAGACTAAATCAATGGTTAAAGATTTTAAGGTACAGGCGCTGCCTTCGCTTTTTGTCTTTGATAAAAATTTAAAACCTGTGGCTCTGTTTCGCGGATTTAGCGAGGACAAACCACAGGTTTTAGAAAAGAAGATTCAAGAACTTTTGAAATAACTATTTCTGACTTAAACGAGTTTCCGCTGGCGCAAGCCAGATGTCGATAATATCGCCCGTTTTCATCTTACCGTTTTCCTTATACCAGAATTTCGCACGTTCGCGCGCTTCTGCGTAACGTCCAATGGGTTCTAAAATTCCTTTTTTGTAGTCGAGTGAAATCTTCACGACCTTTTTAGAGAGCTTCACCATTTCTTCTTTTTGCGAAATGCCATCGCCGTTTTTATCATTCCAAAGAACGAGCTTGTTGAAGTCTTTGTCTTTTTTGTCGATCACACCGTCTTTGTTGGAATCGAATTGCTTCAGGACTTCGAAGCCATTTTCAACAGAGGCATTATCACCGAAGAGTTCGTTTTTCTCTTCGATCATTCCGGTTTTATTGCGATCAATTGCCACAAACCAACCTGGCGAGTTGGCTTCGGGCCACATTGTTTTTCCAGTTGGATTCAAAGGGAAAGTGCTGGAGTTCGTGAAAGTAGGCCTTTCATTATTAAAGAAGACCATCAACGGAGACCAATAACCTCCGCAGAAACCCGTTTGTCCTGGAAAGGACACGTTGATCTCTACATTTGTACGGTCTGAAGAGACATTCACGCCACCAAAAGAGGCGGAAATGGGACCGTCTTTACCCATATATTCACCACAACTATGAGTTGGTTTGTATGACGAATAGCCGTAAGCCCCGTAAACCGCAGATTGATTCGAGCAGTCCACCGTTTGTTCAAAGCTGTAACTCTTTAAATAAACATCACCGACACTTTGAACGACAATGTTTCCGGTAGAATCAATGGATACTCCCGAAGGAATCGGAGTCTTCAGCAATACAGTATTTCCGTAAATACCTGCTGATCCTCCACCTGGAATACTAAATGTTTCTGCGCTCATAGGCTTTACAGAGTTCGTCTTCATTCCCTCAGCAGTAACTAGTCCAGATGGATATTTCACCATAATAGGATATTCTTTACCGCCAATAACAAGATTCAAATTTGCCGTGATGATCGCACTGGGTGACAGTGGATTTCCCACGCCCCGCAAGTTCGTTCCAAAGCACGAATTGTTAATTCGGACGTTAACCGCTGATTTACCAGAGCGAGATACCATGCCTGCAGCAGGAGCTGACGCGACAGAGTCTCCAGAGGTGTTTGTATTCACTGCCATCGGCATATCTTTTTCAGTAGCCCCTGCCAGCACGCCGACTGTCATACCTAGCAAGAACGTGATAAAACTTGCATGACGTTTCATATTTCCCCCAAAAAATTCCTAAAGACTCGCGGTTTTCACCTTGTCTTCGTCTGACATCTTTTTAACTTTAAAATAAATCATTTTTTTGATCACAGAGTCTCTGCGGACCATGAACTCTTTCACCTTATCCGCTAACAAGAAAGGCTGAGACCATGTTCCATTTTCGAAAGTAGTTTTATACAAACGAGCAGGCGTCGATGTATAACGACTGTCCTCATACCTTTCCAAATAGTATCGAATAAATCTTACCGGTCTAAGGCGTACTAGCGGAATACCACCACCCATTGAAGGAATGGTTCTTAAGAATGAATCTGCCGTTGTAATTTCGTTTCCCGTTTCTGGATGCTTGATATTTAGAAAACCTTTAATGGCGATGTCCATATCCATTCTTTGTCCTTTTACCGAGCCCACAAATATAGGGCTGCGGGGAGCCACAGTCAGGTCCACATTACCTAAACTGTCCATGGGACGAATGCGAGCCGGCGTATCCAGCATCAAAATTTTGCCATCAACCCAGAATTCCTTCCGTTGATTTTTCACGAAATTATTATGGTTGACTGTTTGAAACTCTAAAGTTGCAGACAGATTAAAGTCAGCAGGCACAGGCCCAATATTATAAGCCGCCGGAGGATCATAATTTAGAAGAGCTCCCGATTTAACATCCTGAACCATGATATAAAAATC
Source organism: Bdellovibrio sp. BCCA (assembly GCF_037996825.1). NCBI lineage: Bacteria > Pseudomonadati > Bdellovibrionota > Bdellovibrionia > Bdellovibrionales > Pseudobdellovibrionaceae > Bdellovibrio > Bdellovibrio sp. BCCA. The sequence goes on from NZ_JBBNAC010000001.1 coordinate 2,078,756, forward strand.
AGTGCGGTTTCCTGTCGGAGTTAAGACGATATCTCTCTCAATTTTTCCTTTAAGGGCATTTTGGGGGACATCCGGATAATAATCGAAGAAGGAAAGCCCTTTATCGTCTTTGAGATTTACATTGTTATAGGAAGGATCGGAATTATTGAGATCAGAAAAAATAACCCTTTCCGCTAAGTTTGTATCAATGGAATCCTCAAGCTTGTCTTTTAACTGAGCTTGATCCTTAGAAACAAACAGCTGAGTCGTTACAATAACCATCGTGAGAGCGGCCATCAGGCCGATCCCCACAACTACTTCTACGGCGGTAAAACCTTTGTTAGTTCTTAACATCATTTTGCACTCACCACGAAAATATAGTCTTTGTACGGCTCGCCTTTTGCGGCCCACATTTTATGTGTCATTCGCAAAGTTACTTTATAAAGGCCACGATAAGATTCATACGGTTGAATGACATAACCGTACGTTCCAGCACAATCGGGACAGTCTTCACGAAGAGCGACCTTTCCATTATCCCATGCCATGGGCAGACTGTCCGGCGCCAACATTTCTCCCGCCGCGGTTTTATAATTAAAATTTACTTGGTAGTTTTCGACACCCGATTTGATATTCTCAGCTATATCGGCAATTTGTTTTTCGGAAGAAGACATCACTACGGTACTGCGGGATGTGTTTCTTAAAGAAACCATTCCTCCGATAAAAGCAGAACCGACAATGGCAATCAAACCAAGTCCTACAAGAGATTCAACGATTGTTTGACCTCGATTATTTAAGATCATATTCCACCCTCTCTTGATTGCTCGACGACGAAGAATCGAACCATGCGACGCTTACATGTCGTATTTGAGGAGCTTGTTGTACCTGAACCCGCAACAAGACCGCAGTCGGGATCAACAGTTGTCCATTGAAAGGGATCTGCTTTACCGCGAAGACTGATAGCATTGCATGACATGCGATCCGAAACTTCAATTGCTGAAGGAATTGGATGCCAGATTGGGTCCGCGTTCTTATCGTCACATGAACGGCCCGACTTGGATTGTAGAATTCTCGCATTACGCAGTTCAACAGTGGCTTGAGGAGAATAAATCGAACTCCAGTTAATTCCTGCTTTGATCGCATCACTATGGATTCTCAATTTGCCGACGATAAACGTTCCAATGATGCGTAACGGTTTTGTTCTTTTCTCGATTTCCAAATCATCACAAGCCACAAATCCAGTAACAAACTCTGCCGACTCTTGAATCACGCACTTACCAACGATAGATCGTAGTTGGAATGTCGCATTGGCACGAGTTGCATTGGTACTATTCCAAATAAGCTCGTTCAAAGCGGGATCCTCCCCTGCTTTGGTATTTTGAGTTCCGGCAAAATTCCAGGAGATGCGTGTGCTCGGACTAAAATCTGTATTCCAGCCTGCGCCACCGAATGATTGTGAAGTTGCGGCATTACGGGCCGCCTCACACTGCGCTGCCAACGCCGTGTAATCCGTATCATCCACATCTGCAGTTATGATCGTTGAGTTTGCCTCTTTAGTCGCATAATCAGGACCATCAAGATATAACTGCGAGTTATTAAATTTAAAATTCAGATAGCCTTTCAAATTTTCATTTGATGGTATGCCATAGAGAGGTTCACTTCTATAAAAGGTTCCATCATAGGCCTGAAGTCCCACAACGGGCGCTACTAATTTACCATTTGCATCCAAAAAGCTTTTTGCATTCGTTACGGTGAAGTCAATATCCAACTTATCGTCTGCATAGTCCCATTTAGTTTTAACTCGCGAAGTATCGACTTCAATAACAGGCGGATTGGCCTTTAAATTTAGATAAGCGTTGTAGTTTGTTTTCGCCATATCCACATCTTTTGAGGCCAAGTTCACGACACTGTCTTGAGCAGGAATTTTGTTATTCACCAAATCAGAGATCTCGGCATTGAGATCTTTAATCTTCGCTTCTAAAGAACTAATAAGTTGAGGATCTTGATAGTCCACATTATCCGCTGGTTGTTGAGCTGTTGTAGTTCCACCGGTTGTAGTGCCGCCGGATGTTGTTCCAGACGTTGTCCCTGATGTAGTTCCACTCTGAGTTGTTTGTGTCGTCTGAGTTCCGGAAGTATCTGTTGTGCTTGCGACGGTTCTTTTCGGTTTTGCTTCTTCTTCAGCTAATTGATTTTTCGTTTCATTTAAAAGTTTACGGTCGTAGCTTAACTTTTGATCTAGCGCTTTTTGATCTTTCAATGCAGTATTGTATTTTGCTTCAGCTGTCGTTTTTGCATTCACTAACGTATTTTCATAAGCAGGTGATCCAACAGGAACGATAACTTTCGCGTAACCATTTCTTGGCAATTGGAAATCTACGTATCGGCCCCCAACATAGATGCGAAATTCCATCACGGCGCCGCCGAAATAAATGTCGGATTGATCAATTTCGACTTTTCCATCACCCCACTGAGATGTATTGATACGTAAAGCGTTCCACTGACGAGAAAATTCATTCCCGTTAGAGAGTGTGATGCGGTAATCATACTGTGACATTGTCTCGTTGGTCTTTCTCGCACCTAATTTAGATTTCTGAGTTATTGTATCAACTTTGGCTCTACTTAGCGCAAAGTCGATACATTTCTTCATCAGCTCCATGCTTGTTGCTAATGAACCTGTACTAGTTGAACCAGGACCGTTTTTGAAAACTTCAAGGCCTTTATCAAGACCACCATCATTTTCGATCCCTTTTAAAAAACCACCAAAAGTTCGGGCATCGGCCCAATAACGATCGGCCAAACCGCCCATTGAACGTGGAGAATAAACTTCGTTATTTCCTTTTTTGACCCAACCGTTGCCGAGATAAACCCGTTCAGCGAAAGTCACTGCACTATATTGTGTATTCCCGTCTACCTGATTCGCTGGTCCGTTATCTTCGGGAAGATAAATGTCTTTATTCACAAAAACAGGACTATTAAATACAAGTCCTGGGCTTGATCCCAAATCAGAACGAGATCCAAATTTATGAAGAGAAACACTGCCCGTTTTCGGCGCGAAAGTGTAATCCCAAGGCAAATCCAAATGCAGATCTCCAGGGACTAACAACGCAAAAGAACCTACTTCACGCGGGTAGACAACAATTTGGGAATTAATTTCCATCTTCGTTCGGCCGAATGCTATAGGATCTGACTCTTTAAATTCTTTCAAAGCCACATGAATTTGTAGATATACTTCTCGACCGGCTCTTGGAAGATAAGGACTGTCATCACGTTGGATATCAACGGAGATGAATCCCACTTTCACTGGATTTCCATCAGGCCCCTTTACTGAACGTAAACTGTTTAATACTGGAAACAGAGGATGGTCTGTCGTGGCCACGGTAACGTCAATCAGCCGACTGATTTTTGAAAGGCGGATTTCACTGGGGTTTACAGGTCCTACGTTTTGATTGGCGGCAATCAAGCCTTTGATAAAGTTTTCCTGTTCCACAGACATCAAGACACGCTCAACGTTTCCGGAGTGCACAAGGTTGCACTTATCAGGCGTGTCGTTCAGAAGCGCATAATCCGGCGTAAAACAGTATTTCTGTCTAACACCGAAAATCACATAGTCCATGGCGCTGTTAAGAGCAAATCGCAGGTTTACCAGGTTGACCGTTGTACCTACTTGCTCTTTCTGTCCAATCACGTAGTTCGTGAGGAAGTAAAAAGAAGTACTCATCACGGCGGTGGCGGCCAAGATTTGCAACAAAACATTACCTGCTGAGTTACGTACCGACTTAAGCATAAATGTTTCCTTACTTTTTCCTGTCTCTGTTATCGGCAAAATCTTGCGAAAACTTATACTTATGCGAGCAACTAAATAAATTGAAATGAAAGCGCGCCTCGCTTTGAGATAATTCTCAAAGCGAAACGTATAAAATTCTTAGAGTGAGATGAAAAAGAGAATAAACTTGAAAAAAGCTATTCGTGTTCAGGATCGACACAGGAGGCACCGGAAACTTCCGTTTCAATTGTCGCCTCAACGATCCCAAAATTTTTAACAAGATTTTTTACCTGGACTTTAACTGTTTCCATATCTGAGACAGTCGCAGAAGAACCCAAAACAACGTGAGCTGTATAGATGTGACTTTCCCCATCCAAAGACCACAAATGACCGTGATGAACATCGACGACGTTATCAAGCTTACGAATCGCACCTTCCACTTCACTGACTTGAATCTGTGTGGGAGATGCCATTAAGAAGACCTTTAAAGCTTCACGCAGATTTCTAAAAACATTAAACATAATCCACAAGGCCAAAGCAATAGCCATCCCCGCATCAAGCTGTGGAATATGGAAGAACTTCATCGCAATTGCGCCCACCAAAACCAACGCCCATCCAATCACATCTTCAAGCATGTGCCACATGAGCATTCGCTCATTAAGGGATTCGCCTTTTGAAACACGGAAGGCTGCAAAACCATTCACAGCCACACCAAGAATCGCTAACAAAATCATTCCATCCGCGTGGGGTTGTTGCGGAGCCATCAAGCGCGGTACAGCTTCCATCAAAATAAAAATGGAACCCACAACCAAAATCACGCCTGTAATCACAGCGCCTAAAGTGGAAAAACGACGGTACCCGTATGAAAAGCTGCCATCACTTTTTCTATGAGAAAATTTCTCTAGAAAAATCGCAAGGCCCATCGCCAATGCATCTCCGAAATCATGAAGAGCATCACTTAAAATCGCCACGCTGTTTGTAAGAATTCCGCCCACAAGCTCGATGCAAGCAAAACCAAAATTCAACGCCAAAGCCAGCTTCATGCGACCCACGACAGCATGAGAATGATGATGGTGATGTCCATGAGAGTGTGAATGGTGATGATGATGACCTTTAGATTCAGACATAGTTCATTTAAGTCTTTTCTAGCCTGCGAAGTCAATCTGTGATAGTTGGTTAATCACTATGACAAAGCCTCAATACAAGAAACTTGCATTTAGCCTTCTTATTTACACACTTCTAGTCATTTTGTGGGGAGCTTGGGTTCGCATTTCCCATTCGGGAGATGGCTGTGGAGATACGTGGCCTCTTTGTCATGGCCAGTTGATTCCTGAAGCGCAACGAGGCAAGACGTGGGTGGAATATGCTCATAGGCTCATGTCTGGCATTTACGGTTTTGTTGTGATTTATTTTTGGTGGGTGGCTCGCAAAGTTTATCCGAAGGGACACTTTGTAAGAAAGGCCGCTTTAGCGACTTTGATTTTTATGATCACTGAAGCTCTTCTTGGGGCGAAGCTTGTTCTATTCAAACTTGTTACTACAAACGACACTCCTTACAGAGCGTTCGTGATGGCCCTTCATCAAGTGAACTCCTTCATGCTTACGGGCGCTGCGGCTCTCGCTTTTGCAGGGGCCACAATCACGAAAGACCTTCCGCCTCCAAACAAAGAAGACCGCCGCTACAGACTTCTTCCGTGGATTATCGTCGTCATTGGAATTACAGGAGCGTGGGCTTCGCTTTCAAATTCACTTTTCCCGACGGAAAATCTGCTTGAAGGATTTTTTGCTGACTTTTCAACCGAGTCCCACTTTTTAGTACGACTGCGCGGTCTTCATCCTCTTTTTGCTTTACTCGGTGGAGGCAGCCTTGCTTTGTTCTTCTGGGTGAAAGCGCAAACTGCGGAATCGCTTTTATTAGAGCGTCGCTCGTATCAAATGAGTTTGGCTCTGGTCACAGCGATTATTTTTGGAATCATGACTTTGATTCTTCATGCGCCCGTGTGGATGAAGATTGTGCACTTGGCATTGGCGCACACGATTTGGGTGATTTTACTTCAGTGGGTCTTTTTTGCGCGCAGTGAGCGAGTTGAACTTAAGTAGTCAACTCGTTGGATTCCATCAAACGATGAAGGAAATGAACTTTTTCATTGATATCGTCGTACTCTAAAACCATCTGCTGCAGATCGTAGTCACGCACCAGATACGAAGCAAAACTTCCGACAATCTCTTCGGGCTGAACCATATTTCGCATGAACAGATCTCTTTGCGCAGGATCTGGAATGTGCGTATGAATCCATCGAGTCAAAATCTTATGTAAAGAATTAAGCTCGCTGCGAAGCTCTGGCTCAAGAACGGTTTTTTCAGGAATAATCTGACCCTCGCAAATAAGATACGGAGTTCCACGGTCAAGGACCTTACCCAGTCGTAACTTGCCTTGCCCCTGCAAAAAGATCAAAAGGGTTCCGTTCAATCTTTCCTCGACGATTTGCGCGTAACCGTAACCCGCGACCTCTCGAACAAAAGGAACTTTCTCGCCCGGCCGAACCGACGAGACCTTGGACGGGTCCTCAATGAAACCCACCGCGATAGGTGTCTGAGTTTCAACGGCTTCTTTGATCATGGAAAGATAACGAGGCTCAAAAATATTGAGAGGCTTTGTTGTTCGTGGGAACAAAGTCACGTTAACTAGAGGAAAAAGAAAGACTTCCATGCGAACAAGACTCCTCAACTTGAATCTCTATTATAAAGACTGTAATCTTTAATTGCTATGGAAAAGGTGGACCTAAAAATGAGAAACGTAGTCTTTTTTGATGGTGTCTGTCACCTTTGCAATGGTTTTGTCGATGCTGTTATCAGTCGCGACAAGAGTCATACTTTGCTGTTTGCTCCACTTCAAGGAACAACCGCCGAAGAGCTTTTGCCCTCTGAAGACCGTGTTAAACTTGATACAGTGATCTACTTTGAGGCAGGCAAGATTTATCACAGGTCTGCTGCGATCTTAAAAATCCTCACAAAATTAGGCGGCCTTTATAAAATCCTTTCGATCGCCTGGATTATTCCAGGTCCAATGCGCGATATGATTTATAATTGGGTCGCAAAAAACAGATATGCCTGGTTTGGCAAACGCGAGTTTTGTCGCCTCCCCACCAAAGAAGAGCGCTCTTATTTACTAGACTGAAGAATTTGCGCCACAAACGGCCGATCCGCTTCGGACAATTCCTCAGTCACAATTTCTTCCGGCAAACACCACTTAAACGCATCATGCTCTAAGAGCTTTAACGTCCCATCATCCGTTTCAGCCCAGTAGACTTTCAAACGGATGAGCTTTGTCGGATAAGCAAAATCTCCTTCACCTAAAAAATCTCCCACTCGGATAGAGACCGAAAGCTCTTCTTCGATCTCACGAAGCAAAGCTTGTTCAGGCGACTCGCCTTTTTCGACTTTTCCACCGGGAAACTCCCAGAAGCCCGCACCACTTTGCCCGGGCCCTCGACGCACAATCAAAATTCTTTTTTCTGGGTCGGCGTACCTTCTGATGAGGGCCGCAACAACCACGACAGGTTCGTTTCGCATAGACCTAAGTATATAGCTGTCTTTTGTCTTTTTAGAAGGAATGTTTTACTCTATTTATCAGTATGTTTTCCTATCAGCAGACACTTTCGCATTATAGTAAATCCAACGTTGCAATCTGGCTTTCCATGGCCTTTCAAGCTGGCGCCATTAACACCGGAGGTTATCTCTCCTGTCACCGCTTTGTCTCTCACGTCACGGGTTTTGGAACTCTTGTCGGCGCAGAGGCTGCGAGTGGAAAAATCACTCCCGCATTGGGAATGATGGCTGTGCCGGGATTTTTCATCGGAGGCACAATGCTCTCGGCCTTCTTAGTCGATCGCCGGATTCAGACGGGCCGACGTCCTCTTTATCCCGTGGTGCTATTTTTAATTTTATCACTCACGTTATCCGTGACGATCGCGGGAAAGCTTGGATATTTTGGAGAATTTGGAGCACCCATTGTCGCAAAAGATTATCTCTTGCTGGCGGCCCTGTGCTTAGCATGTGGAATTCAAAATGGCACGGTGACCTCCGCTTTCGGAGCGATCATTCGCACAACACACTTAACAGGCATCACCACTGATTTGGGAATCGGCGTTGTGCGCATTCTCACAGGCACACATAAAATTCAGCCGCGCACGAATGAAATTCGCGCAAACTGGATGAGAGCTGGTATCATCACCTTCTTCATGTTGGGCTCCTTTCTTTCGGCCTACGTTTATCTTCACGCAGAGTATTGGGGCTTCCTAATCCCTTGTAGTATTGCTACAATCCTCTTCTTTTGGAGTTTAGTTCACTTCTTCGGCGGCAGAACGGATAAAACATCATGATCGACACCCATAATTCCTATTTCATTATTCTTGTCAGCGGAGTCGCGCTGTTTTTGTATGGAATGGGATTGGCTTCATCCTCTCTTGAAAAGTTGATGGCCGGAAAAATCACATCTCTTTTAAATCGCCTTTCACAAAGTAAATTTCTTGCGATCTTAACAGGCGTTGTCCTGACAACTCTGATGCAAAGTTCGGGGGCTGTGACATCAATGCTTGTGGGCTTGGGCTCTGCGCGTGTGATCAATCTCCGTCAGGTGATGGGTGTGATCATTGGAACGGCGATCGGTACAACACTGACAGTCCAATTCATCTCTTTGGATTTAGGTCAATATGCTTTGCCTGTGTTCGCTATCGCATTTGCGTTTTACTTTAAAGCCAAGAAAACTGTTTTCAAAAATCTGTCTCTGGTTTTCATGGGCTTTGGCCTTTTGTTTTTAGGTTTAAATCTGATCTCGGTGTCTTCACATCACTTTGCTGAAAATCCTATGCTCACCGATCTTTTCCAAAGTGTTCGTGAAAATCCCGGCTACTCACTTTTGATTTCGATTATTTTCTGCGCCTTTGTTCAAAGCAGTGCCGTGACTATTGGTCTTGCAATGAGTTTAGCGACAGTGAAAGCGATTACTTTCTACGATGCGATGCTGTGGGTTTATGGAGCTAATATCGGCACGACATCAGTCGCTTTGATTGCGGCAGCTGGAGGTAACTACGTCGGACGCCAAGTTGCCTGGGCGCATTTCTTTTACAAAACTATCAGCGTCGTGATTTTTTATCCCTTCACTCAGCTCTTCATTGATTTCTTAACGACCTTCGATACGACATTGTCACGTTCCATCGCCAATGCGCATTTGATCTTTAACGTTCTGTCGGCTGTGCTTTTCTATCCGTTTATTAACAAAGGGGCCGAGATGATTGAAAAGATGTTCCCGAAAGCCGCTTCTGAAGAGTTCGGAACGGAGTTTGTGAATCTCAATAACTATCAAAGCTCCGCCTTGGCAATTTCTTACGCCAATCGCGAAATCATGCGTACAGCGGATATCGTTCTGGGAATGATCAAAGACTCTATCCGTCTGTTTGAAACAAACGATCCAAAAGATTTTGATTCCATCAAAGACCGCGACAACAAAATCGACTTCCTCTATCGCGAAACCAAAATGTTCTTATTGGATCATGCGAATAAATCAAATACCGTCGTTCATCAAAACGTGATGAATATGATCATGTTCTTGAGTGACTTAGAAAGAGCAGCCGACGCTATTGATATCAATATCCTCGCCTTGGCGATTAAAAAGAATGCCCTAAAACTTGAATTCTCTGGCGAAGGCTGGACTGAAATTCGTAAAATGCACGAACAAGTCGTCAAGGTCGCGGCCATGGCTATCAATGCTTATCAAAACAAAGAACTTTGCGAAGAAGCCATTCAGTTAAAACGTGATCTTGCCAAGACGGAGATCACTCTGCGCGAGAATCATATCAGCCGTCTCAACCGTGGCATTAACACTTCCATCAACACCAGCTCTATTCACTTGGATTTACTGAGTGAATACCGCCGTATTGCAAGTCTGCTTTGCAATCACGCTTACAATTCGAGGTCTACATAATGTCTACCTTTACACCCATCGGCCTGCTGTTTCTTTCGAATATTTTTATGACTTTTGCCTGGTACGGGCATTTAAAGTCTCTTCGTGAGTCAGCTCTTTGGGTAGCAATCCTTATAAGCTGGGGTATCGCCTTTTTTGAATACGTTTTACAGGTTCCTGCCAACCGAATGGGCTATGGTCAGTTCACGCTTCCTCAGCTTAAAATCATCCAGGAAGTGATCACCATGGTGGTCTTTGCCGGGTTTTCAGTTCTCTATATGAAACAGTCATTGAAGCTAGATTTTCTCTGGGCGGGCCTATGCCTTATTGGCGCCGTTTATTTTATTTTTAGGTCTGCTTAGAAAAAATTCGCTCTTTTATCTCATTTCAAGATATAATGAACACATATGAAGTTCATTTACGTCCTGGAAGATGATGAACGTATTCAAAAGGATCTGTATGAGACTTTAAAAAGTATAGATCCAAAGCTTCATATTCGCTTTTTTCTCACTCTTGCACAATTTCACGAATGGCTTAAATTCGCAGTCCACGAAGGTGCAAAATCCTTAGCCCCTGGCGGGCAAAAATATAAAGATGATGACTCAGAAGAGATCACCGCGTCTGACACCCATGAATTAAGATTGGTCGTCGCAAAATACGAATTTTTTGGTGCAAAGAATATGGGGCTCATCAAACGAGCCCGCGATTTTTTCGTGCGCAAGAAAATGTGCTCAGAACAAGAACCCACGGCCCTGATCTTGACCGCTTTCGATAGTCCTGACTTCGACATTGCACTCGCTGAAGAACGCATCATTAATAATGTGATCTTTAAACCCTTTGATAAATTAATTCTGAAGCAACATCTTGAGTACGCTCTTACGGGGCACCATCCTGTGAATACAGGCACCGTGGCGGCAATGAAAATTCAGTCCACAATTGAAATGCTTAAAGAGGTTGCTTTTAACAGCATCTCCGAAATCGGATTTACGACGATCAACAATCATGAGATCAAAATCGGAGCCATAACGAAGTACTATAGCGACGTCTTTAAGGCAGAAAACAAAAGAAGTATTTTTGCGTACTGTCACTCTTGCAAAGAAATTGCCCCGGCAGCTTCGGCTTCCGCCGACAAAGAATATCTTTGTGAGTTTCACTTCTTTGGCGCCGACAACAAACAGATAAGCCAGATCCGACGAAGCATTCTCCAAAACAAATCTCACGAAGTTCACAATCTTATGAACACTCAAGGTAGCACCATGAGAGTTCTGGTCATCGACGAAGACGTCGCCGCAGGCCTGGAAATTAAAAATTTTCTGAGCGAAAAAATCTCCAATCTAGAAATTTACAATTACGCTCACTATGGACAACTGCTTTCAGATCTTTCTGACAAGGACACGGTCAACCGTCAGGAACTTCCACCGCAATTTGATATGGTCTTTGCGAGCTATGATCTTTTTGAGATTGAAAAGGAAAAACGCTGGGGACAAATCTGCCAGTATCTGCAAGACCGAGCCACCAAGCACGCCATTTCCACGTCAGGTCCACCGCATTTATATTTGCTTTCTCGAAAAAAAGTCCCGACGGACGAGATCAGAAATATTGCTTCTTGGAGCAAAGAAATCTTTTTCATTCCTCTCGACAAAGGCTACATTCTTAAAAAAATCCTCTCGCAGCATTCCACTCTTCTAAATCGCGAAAATTCCACCGTTTCTAGCATTAAGGACAATAGCGTCTTGAAGGTCGCTAATCCGGTTGAGATCACGCAGATTTCTGAAGCGGGGCTGGTGCTTAAGTATTACCGTGCGATGAGCACAGGCGCTTTCCGAGAGTTTATCTTATGGCGCCCCGAAGAAACCGAGACGCCTGAAATCACAGGAACCGTGAACTTCACGGAAGAGGACAAAAACGGCGGAGAGTTCTTTTTGAATCACTTCGTCTTTTTCGGGATGAAGGACCACTATCTTAAACACATCCGCCTTTGGTTGCGCGAAGCTTATATTAAATCAAAAGAAAAAGGCTAACCTTTCACCTCTGCTCCCACTCGTTTGCGTTTCAGCAACAATGAATTACTAACGACAGACACAGAGCTCATCGCCATGGCCGCTCCCGCAATCACCGGGTTTAGCATTCCTAACGCAGCAAGTGGAATACCTAAAACGTTATAGATGAAAGCAAAGAACAAGTTCTGACGAATCTTTTTTAAAGTCATATGTGACAATTCAACAGCATGAGCCACAGATTGAAGATCATTCTTCATCAATGTCACATCCGCGGTCTCAATGGCAATATCAGTTCCTGAAGACATCGAGAAACTCACGTCTGCCATTGCTAAGGCTGGAGCATCATTAATACCATCTCCGACCATGGCCACGCGCTGTTTCTTCCTTTTCAAAGTCACGATGACATTGGCTTTATCCGCAGGCTTCACGCTGTGTTTAAACTCTGTGATTCCCGCTTGGCGAGCGATTTCTTTGGCAGTTCCTTCGTTATCGCCGGTTAACATCATCACCTTGATGCCCCTTTTCTGAATATCGCTGATGGCCGCCTTGGAGCTTTCACGGATCTTATCAGCGACAGCAACATAACCCAGAATTCTTTCATTGTTAGCAAGAACCATCACCGTCTGGCCTTGAGACTCAAGCTTATGCATTAACTCTTGATTTAAAGAGAACGCGGCAGCCACCCATGAAGGACGGCCGATTTTATAGGAAACTCCATCGATATCACCTTCAATACCTTGCCCTGTGATAGATTTAAAATTTTTCACCGAAAGCAACGGCAAAGATTCCTTCTTCGCTTCTTCAACAATTGCATGAGCCAATGGATGGGATGACCCGCCCTCTAGACTTGCCGCCCACTGAATAACCTTGGCTTTATCTTGCCCTGACATTGTAACGACTTCAGTTACAACAGGTTTGCCTTCTGTGATTGTTCCTGTTTTATCCAAAACAAGAACATCGATTTTCTCTGCAAGCTCTAAAGCTTTTGCATCACGGAAAAGAACACCGGCTTGTGCCCCTTTGCCAATACCCACAACAACCGCAGTAGGAGTTGCCAAACCCAAAGCACAAGGGCAAGCGATCACAAGAACTGACACGGATGAAATAAATGCCGCTGTCAAATCCCCGGTGAAAAACCAAGTTCCAAAGAATGTTAGAACGCTGATCCCAACAACAATCGGCACAAAGACACCGGATATTTTGTCAGCCAGTCTTTGAATAGGCGCTTTAGATCCTTGAGCGGCTGTGACGATTTTAATAATTTGCGCAAGCTGAGTGCGATTGCCGACGCCGGTGGCTTTGATACGCAAAGTTCCCTCTTGATTAAGAGTCGCCGCATAGACTTTATCGTCGGTGCGTTTTTCCACAGGCATGCTTTCGCCTGTCAGCATAGACTCATCGACAGTCGAGACACCTTCAGCAACCAAACCGTCAACAGGGATCGCTTCCGCATTTTTTACGATGACGATATCGCCAGCGACAAGGTCCTGAATATGAACTTCCACCACTTGGCCATTTCTTTCGACAAAGGCTTTTTTAGGTTGAAGCCTTAAAAGACTTTCGACTGCTTCCGAAGTTTTACCCTTGGCGCGGCTTTCCATCAATTTACCCAACAGGATCAATGTGATCACCGCTGTACTTGCCTCAAAATAAATGTGCTGATGATGCCAATTCATCACTGTCACCACGACACTTAATAGATAGGCCATGCTGGTACCAAGTGCCACCAAGACGTCCATATTGGCACTCTTCGATCTCAAAGCATAATAAGAGCCGCGATAGAATCTCCACCCGATCCAAAACTGAACCGGTGTTGCAAGAATCAACTGAAACCAACGTGGCATGATTTCATTGTGTTCTCCAAAGAACATCACGAACATTTCTAAAATAAACGGCGCTGTTAAAATCGCTGAAGCGATAAACAGAAGCAACTCTTTGCGATATTCCGCTGCTGCCTCTTCTTTAATCTTTTCGGAATCAACCTCCGAATTAATTTCGAAAGCTTGGTAACCTACGTCTTGAATCGCTTTCACCAGAGCTTCAATATTCACCGTTCCTTCAGTAAACTCCACGTGAGCTTTTTCTGTGGCAAAGTTCACCGTAGCTTTCACGTCTGGCATCGCATTCAAAGTTTTTTCGATTTTTCCTGCGCAGTTTACGCAAGACATACCGATAAGTTGCAACTCTGCCGTCTGATTTTTATTTTCTGTTGTTGTTTCCATAACGACCTACTTGTTTACGAGATACATGATCTCGTCAATTTTAGTTGAAATTTCTTTGCTATCTTTGGACTTCACTGCCGTCTTTACGCAGCCATGAATATGCGTTTTCATAATTTCAGACTCCACAGCTTTAAGAGCTTTTTCCGCCGCCCTGATTTGAAAAATAATATCCGGACAATACCGGCGCTCAGTGATCATTTTTTCTATACCATCTAACTGACCACGCACGCGGTTCAGGCGTTTGATATGAGCACTGTGATCAGGATGGGGAGCCGTTTCTTTCTTCATAAAGCACCTCTTATAGGTCCTATTATATACCCCCCTGGGGTATAGGAAAGCCAGAAATATATTTTATTTTCTTTTGTCACAAATCCCTATCCCCCTCCCTATTAAAGGGCGTAGAGTTTTATTAAGGAGAGACAACATGAGAATGATTTTAGCCGCGTTACTACTAATGCCTGCCCTTTCCTGGGCCCATGGCGAAGACAAACCAGGCCCTGCTGGCGGACATATCCGCATGCCAGGCCCTTTTCATACAGAATTGATGCTGGATAAAGAGCAGGGCGCCCATATCTTTCTTATAGATATGAACTTTCAAAACCCGACAGTGAAAGATTCTAAAATTGAGATGGTGGCGAAATATAAAAAATCAGAGGTGAAATTTAATTGCTCCATCATGGGCGCAAATCACTTCCATTGTGTGCCTGAGAAAAAATATCCAAATAAAGGAGAACTTATCGTGAAAGCAGTTCGCGAGAACGCGGTAGGAAATCCCGTGAGTTACAAACTCCCTCTTCCTGAATTTAAGACGAAAGAGTTTGTAGATCCTCACGCGGGCCACATGGGCCACTAAGGAACAGGGCGCACTTTCTGCGTAGCTGTGACGATCGAAATAAATTCTTTTCTAAAAAGAGTCATCAGATCCTCGGACACACGACGAGGATCTAATTTTAAATCCCCCAAGCTCAGTGTCTCTACAGGTGTTCCCTTGTTCGTTATATTCATCGCGAAATGCACCATCACAGAAACCGGCGAACGAGTGGCAATACTGATACTGAGCTTTCTATCATCCAAATAGATGTCGTCCCCATCACGGTGCAGACTTCTCTCGCCCAACACCGAAGAAGAATTATGTTGCAAATAGTCTTTTGCAATAGACGCAAACATTCGTTGCAACAAAACGCCCGAAAACAAATCACGATCAAAAACTTCGATAATGAAATGAAGCATTTCATCGCCTTGAATCACAGCCTTGGCCAAAAGATCTTCCCCATCAACCATGTGATCAAAAGAAATAGAACAAGGCCCCTGCCAAGAAACGATGGAAGGTCCTAAAATTCCGTGATCAAGATAAGCAAACAAAGAGCGAAGCTGAGTCCCATCGTAAGCAAATTTCTTTTCGATAAAATGACTTTGCATTTTTACTCCTTAAAAAGATGCTTCACATCAACACCTGCTGAAGCAAACGCGCGTTTTGAACGCTGGCACGACTCACATTGCCCGCACCATTTATCGCCTGAAAAATAACAAGGCCAAATTAACTCCCAAGGAATTTTTAACCCTTGCCCCAGACGAACGATGTCCGGTTTTTTCATATGAACCGTATAACATCCCACCGTCACATGATTCGATGTGGAATAACGAAACGCCTTTGTAGAAGCGTCCATAAATTCTTTTGAGTTATCAGGAAAGGTCGCCGCTTCCTCGGCGTTAAATCCCGGAATCACGGCATGCGCGCCTAAGGCTTCTGCGAAAGCCGCAGCGATATTCAAAAAAATACCATTGCGGTTAGGAACCCAGACTGACTTCTTGGTTTCTTCTGATTTTTCAAGATCGTCGATAGCTACTTGCGCTCCGGTAGGAACATCTTGATCTTCGACCAACAAAGAGGATTTATTGAAATCTTTAAACCAAGGAAGATCCACAATCTTGTGCGGAATATTAAGATGAGCGGCAATCTTTGCAGAGGCCTCCATCTCTTTTTTCGCAGCTCTTTGTCCGTAATTAAACGTTAACGCCAATACCACTTCATGATGATGCTTAATCGCTTCATAAACATTCACCGTCGAGTCTAAACCCGCCGACAGAAGTACCACTACTTTTTTTGTTGATTTCATGTTGCAGCCTTTAGGTCACGAATCAAAATCTGAATTGTCTTCTGACCTGCAAAATAGTTCCATTGAAGCTCTCCGAGGACATTATAAAATCCCGGAATGTTCTGCAAAGTATCTAGCTGACGAGGCGTTGGTGTAAACAACAAAGCCTCAGAAGAAGTCTGCCCATCGGCATCAGCAATCTTTAAACGAAGATGTCCACCCTTGAGTTCTCTTTTTGAAAGAACTTGGACATTGGAAAAATGAATCAAAGGAATCGAGAAGCCCGCCCCGAAAGGTCCGACAAAGTCATACCACTTCATAAGACTTGCTCCAACTTCGGAAAGCTTCGCCTCAACGTCATAGAAAATTTCTAAAGGCTTCGGCTTTTCACGCAAATCGGAAAAGTGACCCGAAAGTTTTTCAACAAAATTAGTCACGCGAGTTTCAGCAATTTCAAATCCCGCAGCGGCTGAGTGACCGCCAAAACGGCTGAGCAACTCTTGTGCTGAAGACATGGCCTCGACTAGACATGCTTCCTGCCCTTGTGGAAGGCGCGCGCTTCCCACGATCATTCCGTCATCACCAAGAGATCCCACAAACGCTGGCTTGTTATAAACCTGAGTGAGCTTTGTTGCGATCAAGCCCACAACCCCACGATGGAAGTTTTTAGAAGCGACAAAAACAAAGTCCTTATGAGGCCACTCTTTAAGTAATTCTTGAGCTTCCACTTCGGCGTCGTTTTGAAGTTGAACTCGAGTGGAATTGTTCTTCATCACCTCGCGCACCATGGATCGCGCCTTTGCCGCATCTTCTAAAAGGAAAATATCAATAGGAAGAACACCTGACTCCATACGTGAAAGCGCATTGAGTTTCGGAGCAAACCGAATCGCCACATCTTGGGAAGTTAAAGGACGATCAATCAAATCTAACTCTTCAAGTAATGCTCGAAGTCCGGCTCTTTTGGTCTCAGCAAGCTTCACTAGACCATGCTTTACTAAAACACGGTTATCCTCAACCAATGGCACCATATCGGTTAAAGTGCCGATCACAAAATAATCGAGCACTTCTTTTAAATCCCAATTGTTTTTAGGAAGTTGCGGATGATCTTGGAAGTATCGTTTTAATCCGCGAAGAAGATAGAATGCAACACCAGCACCACACAAGAAGCCTAAACCTGAAGGACAATCCCCTTGATTGGGATTCACAACAACAAAGGCATCTGGAATTGTTTCGGCCGGTAAGTGGTGATCCGTTAAAATCACATCCACACCCAATTCGCGGGCACGATTCACGGCCGCATGAGCGGTAATGCCGACATCGACAGTGATAATTAAGGACACACCTTGCTTGTGAAGCTCTTCAACGGCCGCCGCATGAAAGCCGTACCCTTCAGAAAGACGTTTTGGTTGGTAATGCAAAACTTCTGGAAAACCTAAAGCCAGCATTCCCGTTTTTAGGAGAGCTAGACCTGAAGTTCCATCAAGGTCAAAGTCAGCATAGATGCAGATTTTTTCACCGTTAAGATAGGCTTTACCTAGGCGCTCAAGAGCATGAGACATCCCCTTTAAACTAAGGGGATCTTTCATATCAGCGAGCTTAGGAAAAAGAAGTTTTTCAACTTCAGCGGATTCAGCGAACCCACGAGCCGCCAGAATTTTTCCGATCAGAGAAGGCCATTGCCCCTCGACTTTCGAGGGAGCTTCGGCTTCTGTCAGTAATTCACGCGGCTTCCATAATGGGTTCATAGATCCTTAAGCTTTTGCTTTTTTCAAGGACATCTTTTCCATCAAAAGCACGAATGGCGCTGCTACGTAGATAGAAGAGTATGTACCGAAGAAGATACCGATGCAGATAGAGAACGCGATGTCCTGAACCGTGCCATCAGCAAAAATGTACAAGCAAAGAGCGGAAATAAACGTTGTACCTGAAGTGATGATCGTACGTATCAACATCTCATTGATAGATCTGTTAATAACGAACTTGAAACCTTTGTCATGGTAATGACCTTCAGTTTCACGAATACGGTCAAACACCACAATCGTGTCATTCAGCGAGAAACCGATCAAAGTCATGATCGCCGCTAAGATCGATACGTTCACTTCTTTTCCAACAGCCACGAACACAGCCAATGTGATCACGGCATCATGGAACAAGCAAAGCACTGCGCCTGGAGCAAATTTGTAATCGAAACGCAAACCAACGTAAACCAAGATCACAAGCAAGCCGTAGAATACAGCAAGAAGACCGTTACGTTTCAACTCCGCACCCACTTGAGGTCCCACTGTATCCACACGGCGGATATCAGGGTTCGCATCAGCAAAAGTTGTTGTGATCGCGTTACGGATTTGAGTGATATCTTTATTCAAGATTTCATTCGTCTCTTTATCTGTCGCACCTTGTTTACCTTGGAAGCGCACGATGAATTCATTGCCTTCACCGAAAGATTGCACACCCACTTCACCCAGTTTCATATCGTCCACCGTTTTACGGATGTGATCGATTGTCACTGGTTTTTCAAATTTCACCTGAATCTCAGTACCACCTTTAAAGTCGATACCGTAGTTGATCCCGTGAACCGCAAGGTAAATCAAAGAAGCAATAACCAAAACCAAAGAGATTCCGCCAAAGAGCCAAGCTTTACCGACGAAATCAAAACGTCCAAATGATTCATTATTCTTAATAATAGTCATGGATCAACACCTACACAGAGAGCTTTTTAAAGTTAAACTTATAAACAAGAGTATCCACGATCACTTTTGATACGAACACGTTCGCAAACATAGAAGTCACGATACCGATCAAAAGAGTCACGGCAAATCCACGCACAGGTCCTGTACCGAAGTACAAAAGAACCACGGCCATAGCTGCTGTTGTGACGTTGGCGTCAATGATGGCTGACATCGCACGGTGATAACCTTCCTTAACGGCAATCTTAATACTGTGACCCAAAGCCAACTCTTCTTTGATTCGCTCATTGATCAACACGTTGGCATCGACCGCAAAACCCACCGTCAAAGCGATACCCGCAATACCCGGTAAAGTCAGAGTCGCACCAAAACTTGTGAGCAAGGCAAAGATAGAAAGGATATTAAGTCCCAAAACCAAACTCGCAACGGCACCCATTGATTTGTAGTACACAAGCATAAAGATCACGATGATCGCAGCGCCTACAAAAGATCCCATTTTCGCTTTATCAATCGCATCGGCACCCAATGTAGGACCCACGCGTCTTTCTTCCAACTGCTCAAGAGATGCTGGCAATGCACCGGCACGAAGAGCTGTTGAAATCATTTTTGCTTCTTCCATCATTTGGTTACGGTCACGACCGCCACCCAAAGTCACTACAGCTTGTCCACCCGCGATACGGTCACGAATGCTTGGAGCTGATTTCACAACCTTATCAAGAACGATGGCCATTTGCTTACCAACGTTGTTACCAGTAAGGTCTGCGAATTTAGCCGCACCTGCAGAGTTGAAGTGCAAAGAAACTTGAGGACTGCCGTATTGGTCGTAACCAACAAACGCGTCATCCAAAGCTCCACCACCCAAGTCTGTATCTGTTTTCAATAGATAAGGAACAGCACCTGCTTCCATTGTTGTTGCATTTGAAGATTTCTCAAAGAACACAACAGACTTTTCAGGAAGTTTGCCTTTCAAGTCTTCATTCAAACGAGTCACGTACTCAGAGTACTTCATCGTTGTCATGTTGTAGTTCCCCGCTTTTTCTGCTTCAGCGATCATCGCTTGAAGTTCTTGCGGAGTTTTTTCATGAGAAACAACCATGAAATCCAATTTCGCTGTTGTATTGATCAACTGTTTTGCTTTTTCAGCATCAGCCATACCAGGAAGCTGGATCAAGATGCGGTTAGAACCTTGTTGAGAGATTGAAGGCTCCGCCACACCGAATTCGTCGATACGGTTACGGATTGTCTCGATAGCTTGCTGAATTACGCGATTTTTGTAATCGTTTAAATAAGCATCAAAGTAACGAACAGTCACCACAGTGTCTGTTGTGCCCATTGTTTGCAAAACTGTAGAGTATTTTTCAGAAAGAAACTTCTCAACAGCTGCTTTACCGGAAGCTTGAGCTACAGAGATTTGAATCTCCCCTTGCTCTGGCTTTTCTGATTTTACATCCGCAAACGGGATGTTTTCTTTTTGCATTTCCGCTTTCATGGAAACGATCATACGGTTTGTGCTTTCTTTCACCACACCGTCAACGTCAACGCCCATCACAAGATGCAAACCACCTTGAATGTCCAAACCATAGTTTAGCTTCTGCTTAGAAGGCCACCATGTTTTTTCACCGAAATGTACAACGTTCGGCAATACCCATACGATAGCTGCCGCTACACCTAAACCTGCGAGAATAGATCTCCAACGAAGTCCGTCCATTATTTCTTTTCCTCTGTTGTTGCTGCTTTCTGAGATGTTGCAATCTGACTGCGAAGCATTTTTACTTTCACGCCTTCAGCAATTTCCAATGTCACGAATTGATCCGTGATGCCTTCCACACGACCAAGGATTCCAGACGAAGTAACGACTTCGTCACCGCGCTTAACTTCGGCAAGGAACTTCTGATGTTCTTTTTGTCTCTTCGCTTGAGGACGAATGATGAGGAAATAAAAGATCACGAAGATAAAGATAAAAGGCACAAACATTTCAAATGCTGATGGTTGACCACCACCGGAAGCTGTTTGCGCATAGGCTGTCGATACAAGAAGTCCGTTAAACATGATTCCTCCAATTAATAACTGACAGTAAAATTCAGCATTATTCTTAGGAAGAATCAATATTTAAGTCTAGCGCTCTTTCTTTACAAATCGCGTTAAACAATCGTCGCGGAACTCTTCCCAACGACCTTCTTCAATGGCTTTACGAGCACGCTCCATCAATTTCATATAGAAATAAATATTGTGAATCGTGTTCAAACGAGAGCCTAAAATTTCACCACTCAAGAAGAGATGGCGCAAATAAGCCTTTGAATAATTCGTACAAGTGTAACAATCACATTCAGGATCTAACGGAGATGGATCTTCACGATATTCGCTGCGCTTAATACTGACTTTACCCTGCCACGTGAAGATTGTTCCATTGCGTGCCACTCGCGTAGGCATGACGCAGTCAAACATATCGATTCCTGAATCAATTGCAATGATCAGATCCGTCGGCGTTCCCACGCCCATCAAATAGCGCGGTTTATTCGCTGGCATTTTTGGAGCCACATGCGGAAGAAGTTCATGCATCAAGTGAATCGGCTCACCAACGCTAAATCCCCCCAGAGCATAACCCGGAAGATCCACGGAACAAATTTGCTCCATGCTTTTCAAACGGTGCTCAAGACTCAAACCGCCTTGCACGATTCCGAAAAGCAAACTCTCTTTGCGAGTCATCGCCGCTTTGGAACGCAACAACCAACGGTACGTGAGCGCCATCGACTTTTCGATTTCTTCTTCTGTCGCTGGATATTGAAGACATTCATCAAACGCCATGATGATGTCAGAGCCCAGATCCATTTGGATCTCCATGCTCTTTTCTGGAGAGATAAAATGTTTTGCTCCATCGAGATGCGAGCGGAACTCCACACCCTCTTCAGACATATTACGAAGCTGAGACAAAGAGAAAACTTGGAAACCGCCAGAATCTGTAAGAATCGGTCCGTGCCAGTTCATAAATTTATGAAGGCCGCCCATTTTCGCAATCGTCTTTTCGCCAGGACGCAAGTGTAAGTGATACGTGTTACCTAAAACAACTTGCGTACCACACTCTTTCAACTCCTCGGGAGTCATCGCTTTCACAGTTGCTTTTGTACCTACCGCCATAAAAACAGGAGTCTGCACAGGACCGTGAGCCGTCATCAGTGTCGCACGACGAGCATGGCCCGCCGTTTTATGAACTTTAAATTCGCCTAATGTCATTGTTGAGTTTCCGTCCAGCACGATAGATCTCCGTAAGAAAAGAGTCGGAACTTTCTCTCAATCGCCCATTGATAGCAAGCTTTTACTCTCTCAAGAGAAGAAAATCCTGCCACTAAAGCTAGCAACGTTGACTGCGGCTGATGAAAGTTCGTTAAAAGTCGATTGACCACTTTAAATTTATAACCGGGTTGAATTAATAATTTTGTAAAGCCACGATAGCCTGTTTCTGCAGAACCTTGCAGAAGTCCCTGCGCGGCACTCTCCAACGAACGCGTCGTCGTTGTTCCGAGTGACCACACTTTGCCATTCGAAGCACGCACATCTGCAATCACTTTCCAAGTTTCAGCACTCACTTCAACATACTCTTCGTGCATATCATGATCGTTCAGATCTTCTGCCGTCACCGGCAAGAAAGTTCCAAGCCCCACGTGCAAAGTGACTTCAACAATCTTCACGCCACGTTCGCGAAGCTTTTGCATGTCTTCACTTGAAAAATGCAAACTCGCTGTCGGAGCTGCAAAACTCCCCGGCGATTTCGCCCACGCCGTTTGATACCAAGATTCGTCGGCATCCACAGTGTGTCTTTGATCACGGGCTTTTTGAATGTACGGAGGTAAAGGAAGTTCGGCGACTTTTTGAAAATAATCTTCGGTCACTTCTTGATTGAGACGCACTTTTTGTGGACGACCTTTTTCAATCAAGGTCATCGTGAGACCCAAAGGAAGTTCGAGTGCCGAACCGATTTTGTGTTTCTTTGATGGAAACAAGACTTCCCAATCAAACTGATTTGTTTGTTTGAGAAAAAGAATCTCAATATCTCCGGCAAACACACGACGTTTTAAAACTCGCGTGTTGTTGACGACTAAAACATCGCCGGATGGAATTCGCTCCATCAATTCTTGAATTGAAATTTCTTGAGGCTCGCCATTTTCCTGCACCCACATCACGCGCGAAGGACGCTGAGGGGCTGTGGCAATAAGCTCTTCAGGAAAAGCAAAATCCAGATCGGTGATTTTCATAACGCCGTCATACCATAGAAATGGACCCACCGGACACTTTTTTCTGGCTTTAGATAAATAAAAAAACTAAAAGAATCTCATGACTTTAGGTCCCGTTTTATTGCTTGTTTCAGCCTTTTTACATGCTGCCTGGAATGCCACTGCGAAATCATCGCAGGATAAGGAAAGCTTTCTCTTTCTGACCATTTTTATCAGCGGTTTAATCACACTTGGGATCGTCCTCACATTTGGCGGCTTTCAAATGCCTACGACCTCGACTTGGTGGGTGGGAGTTCTTTCAGGAATTTTTGAAGGTCTTTATTTTATTACTTTGGCCAAGGCCCTGCGCACGTCCTCTTTGGGCCAATCTTATACAATCATGCGCGGTGGAGCGATGATTGTTGTGTGGTTGATATCAACGATCTATCTTCAAGAAAGAGCCGGCGGAATACAATACCTAGGAGCGGCGTTGATCTTTGCCGGTATTGTCGCCATGAATCTTAAAGACTTTTCAGAGAACATTGCAAACTTCTGGAAAGGAAACGTCTGGGCTTACCTGAGCGCTATCTTCATCGCGGGCTATCACCTTTGCTATCACCGTGCTTTGGTAGAAAAGGCCGATCCTAAATCGCTCTTCTTTGTGGCGATGATTGTGTCGCTGCCGTTCCTCTTCTGGAGCTTAAGAAAAGATCCTGTCGCGCGAATCATGCACACTTTGAGAACTCGTCGCAAGGCGGTTCTCTTTACAGGTTCTGCGGCCACGGCTTCGTTTTTAATTTTTCTTTATGGTTTACAAATCTCTGCGCCGGGTTTTGCGATCTCGTTAAGAAACTCTTCGATCTTTTTTGCCGTCGTGTTTTCCTATTTCCTAAAGGAATCACTCAGTCGCTCTCAAGTCCTCGGTGCTTGCACGGTGGGGATTGGCGCCTTTCTCTTAAGTCTTTGATAATAAAAAAAGCCTTACCGCCAATGAAAACGGTAAGACTTTAAAAGCAGGAACCACTATAACGTTAGCGGTATACTGAGACTGACTAAGCCCAATTTATTTTTAAGTTTATTATCTAAACTCCCTGCCACTGAGCCTGGCTTTTCTAAAACCGAGTCGTTGTACTCAAGATCCATGTACTCCACGTTCAGACTGAGCATTAAGATTTTAAATCCCAGTCCGACTTTGGGTCCTCTGGCATCTTTGAATTTCACGTCCACTCCTCCACTTTCATCCGGATCCAACTCTCCGCCAAAGATGTATCCGGCCCAGATGCGCAAACCCACGACAGGCATCTGCGCACCAATCACGGCTCCATACAATGTCGATTTAGCGTCAGCATCATAGTTGGTTGCTGACTGCTCAAAGTGCGGCTTTGAATAAGCTCCTTCAAGAGCGATAAAGAAAGAACTTTCAACGTGCATTCCTAACTTCAAATCCACACCCAATCCTCGAGTGTTTCCTGTTGAGTCTCCCAACGGCGCTGGCCATTCTAATTTGTTATCACCTTTTTCATAGGTAATCCCCGGTTCGATGTAAAACCCCACGGCCTTAGCTTGAGTGGAAATAAAAAGAGCCACGATAACAAAGACAATTGCGAAATGTTTCACACCAACCTCCTTTATTTAGAATTAGCGCGTGTACACCATGATCACAGCTTTTGATGCTTTGGATTTTTGTCCAAAGAATCCTGTTTCTTCAGAAGTGCGTGGCGCCGAACCGCTGGCTTCCATAGTGGATTTCACTTTCGAATCAGAAGTTCTTAAAAATTTTTGTAAAGCGTTAGGTCGCTCCGTCATATTATAAGTATTTACAGAGCCCACCTTCATTTCACTTTTGATAAAGGACTTAATGTTGTCAGCACGTTTTTTAGCAAGGTCGATATCTGCTTTAGAAGCCTTGGTGTCTTTGGTCGGATACTCACGGTCCGCCCATACCGCGACTTTCAACTCGTCGATATTGCCCTTTTCCTTAGCGTCTTTAATCAACGAACGAATGTCTTCTTTCGCACTGTCACTGAGATTGGTTTGACCTTCGTCAAAGGAAATTTCTGACGTCATTTTTGCGCCGAGGGCCTTTGAAGCGGTCTCTGTTTCTGAGTCCACATTTGCCAAAGCCTTGATAGATACCAATGTGAAAAGAAGTGCGCCAATCAGAATGATCTTGGATGTTTTCATACGTTCTCCTTTGTTGTTTGCGTGCACCTAGAAGGAAGCACGATTCAGACCAACTCAACAACGGAGTTACGAGCGTGTATTTTTGAGATGATAAAAAAAGAGAACTTGAAAGAACAAAACTGCCCCATACAGAAGGGGCAATTCACCACATCTTACAATTCAGGCTTTACCGAACCGCAGTCGGCGGACACAAACTTGGCGTTCTGACGAATCACAGAACTTTTCCCGTCTTTGGTTTTTCCCGTCATCACACCTTCATACTGATTTTGATTTTTCACGGTCCAATCAAATGTGCCGGAAGTTTTATCTTCAGGACAATCGAACGTCCCCGTCAACTTTGTCGAAGACTGCGTCTTCAAATTCATTTTGCATTTCTTGGAAGCGTCCATCACTTTTTTCGGGTTGTCGAGCATGTCTTTTGTATAACAAACTTTGAAACCGTTTTCTGTAAAGTTCCCCATAGTGCCACTGCTTTTCATCGCAGCTTCCATTTTCTTTTTATATTCTGGCGGCATATTCGCCATCGCTTTTTTTAGCTCTGCCTGAGGATCGAACTGCTTTCCATCATAGGTGACAACTGTGGATACTTCCCAAAGGCCGGGCTTGATATCAAACGCCATGCTGGGTACCGCATAAATAAATGCTAGAAGAGACAAAATAAATTTCATGAAGAACTCCACTTCAAAATGTTTATTTAAGTTATCCAACACTCTGAAAATGGAAGCAAAGAAAAAGAGCCCCGGCCAGTCCAGCCAGGGCTCTTAAAAATTGAGATGAAACTATTCAGTGATCACCATCACGATAGATTTTGAAGCCTTCGAAGGACTTTTAACTGCGGAATCCGTCGTCGGAATTCCCGCTGTCTCTAAAGACTTTTTCACGCGCGCATCTGACGTATTAAACATCTCTTTGATCGCGCCTGGTCTTTCCGCCATGCTGTATGTGTCCACATCAATGCCTGAACTGTAGTCTTTCACATAGTCGCGAATGGCGTTATTGCGTTTTTTTACTAAATCTCTTTCTGCGGAAGAAAGTTTTTTTGCATCCTTGGAAGGATACTCCTTATCCGCCCAGGAAATAACCTTAAGCTCTTTGATATTGGCGTTTCGTCGCGCATCCGTAATCAAACGGCGCAAATCTTGTTTTGCGGTTTCTGTGAGTTCCGAAGAACCCTTTGCAAACGCAAACTCTGTGACATAGGGTGCTTCTTCCGCAGCGGCCACTTGTCTTGCTGAAGGGCTTGGCGTCTTCATCACTTCCCGTTTTTCTCTGGTAGAACATCCGATCACAAAAACACCGGAAATCAGCGCCATTGCAAAAACCATTTTTGTATTCATCGTAAGCTCCTTATTTGTTTGGAAGCTTTACGATAACTTTGCCGCGGCAAAAGACCAGCGCTGGTTGCGGATTCTGATAAATGTCACAGAATTTTTGTGTTTTCTAAAACATCTTCCCTGGGAATGTTCCCGGCTTTCTTTTTTTCTTTCATCCTTCAACTCTTACACGCAAGAAACGAAGGAGAAAAATATGGCTAAACCTTTAAAAGGAAAACGTGTCGCAATTTTAGCAACCGATGGTTTTGAAGAGTCCGAACTTTTTGAACCCAAAAAAGCTTTGGAGGATGCAGGGGCGGAAACCTCTGTGGTCTCTCTAAAAAAAGGAAAAATCAAAGGTTGGAATAAAGGTGACTGGGGAAAATCCATCTCCGTGGACTTAAGCTTAGATGAGGCTGATGCCGAAGACTTCGACGCGTTAATGCTTCCTGGAGGCGCCATGAATCCGGATCGCCTTCGCATAGATGAACGAGCTGTGGAGTTTGCTCAGGACTTTGTGGATGCGCAAAAACCTATTGCGGCCATTTGCCACGGACCGCAACTATTAATTGAAACAGGAATTTTATCAGGCCGCAAGGTGACCTCATGGCCTTCTTTGCGCACGGATATTATCAATGCCGGAGGCAAATGGTTTGATGCCGAAGTCGTGACCGACCAGGGACTTGTGACAAGCAGAAAGCCCGACGACATTCCTGCGTTTAATAAAAAAATGATCGAAGAATTCGGTGAAGGTTTGTACTACGACAGAGACGTGCATTCGCACCCGCACCATTAAGTATGAAACAAACAGAGGTTGCCGTTGTCGAATTCTTCCGGCGAAGACCAACCTTCGCGACGAGCAACCTCTAAAAGCCATTTGCGTGCATTGCCTTTGGTGGCGATGATGATTTTTTTGTGATGACTGATTTCAATAAGCTGAGAAAGTACATGACCGTAGGTTTCTTCGCTAAACGGATCGTACATATAATAAATTTCGGCTTCAGGAATTTGAAAACTCTTAAGCGATAAATCCTGCGTATAAAAATGCACGTGACTTTGCATGCCGAGATTTTCAGTGGTTGTTGAGGCGACCTCCACCCGATGAGGTACGTATTCGTATCCGATAAAATCAATATCCGGCCGAAGCAAACCGACAACCAAACCAACTCGTCCATAACCGGAACCCAAGTCGATAAAGCGGGCGCCTTCAGGAAGATTTAAGTGATGAAGTGCCAACGAAACCGTGGAGTATCCTGATTGCACTCCGACTCCGGCCCCTTCATAAAGACGTTCCGTTCCCTGCAAATCCGTTTTCATTCCCAAATCAATATCGTAATTCAAATTAAAGACTTCGTCTAAAGCATCAAAAGTACGGTACATGGAAAGCCCCAGGTGCAAACCCTGAGTTTTCTTTTCGACTTGCAGTTTGTTTTCTAACTCGAAAAGATCGAGCATCAATTTTAAAGATTTTTTCGCAAAAATTTTCTGCTCGGAATAAGGACGATCTTTAATAACGGAGATAACTTCTTGTTCTGCCCGCAAGGCCTGGGTGATGATGCTTTTAAGATTTTTTTCGGAAGATTCCTGAATGAAACTCTGTAGAAACTGAAGAGAAAACAATTCGACTTGGAAGTAAGGCCTTAAGAACTCGGTAAAAGATTTTTCTTTGACGGATCGATCTTTGTTTTGCAGCCACCGCTCTTCTTTAAGAAAGTTGGCGGCACATCCCAGAAAGGCGCTGTCGACAAAAAATTCGCCCAACTCGGAAGAGCTGAACGCCGTCAGCTCTTTTGCAAGATCCAGGTTTTCGGGCACCGTAAAGTATTGAAGCAGAACCCGTTGGGGATTTGTCATAAAGAAATGCTATCAAGGCGTGAAGGTTTAGCAAGAGAATAAAAAAATGGGGGAGGTCATCCCTCCCCCGGACTCACGAAGGGAACCACCAAACCTTCGAAGAGTCGCAACTTAAAATTTAAATCTATCTTCAAAACTTTTTCCGTTTTGCCTCTACTCTTACAGGCCTTCTTGCAACCGTGATCCAGAGTGCTGACATCACGACTCCCGAGTAGAAGAGGCAGAACATTGCTACGTCATGTAAATCCGTCATGTTCTTCTCCTTTTTGCGGCCTTCCTTGGCCTCCCAGAAACCTCGAAGTGCCATCCTAGCGTCTTCTTGTTTCCGTCTTAAGAGCGTCCTTGCTCTTGTTATATAGACTGCCGACTTCGCTTTCGGGGTTAAAGAAAAATGCTAAAAATGTGGGCAAAATGGTCGGAAGGAGAGATTTTTTTGTCTATTGCATTATATTGACTCTGGGGACGGGAAATGATTAATTATTACTTCCCTCGGACCTTTAAAAGGTCATTTTTCTTGTGCGCGCGGATGGTGGAATTGGTAGACACGTACGTTTGAGGGGCGTATGCGCAAGCGTGAGGGTTCAAGTCCCTCTCCGCGCACCACTTTTTCTTGTGGGAGTTTTATGGGCCCATCAGCCAAGAATAAAAATCTTACGGGCCTATACTACACTAAGATCGTCCAATCTCTAAAATATCTTGAATACAGCTACAACCGAACTTTGCAAATGCCATTAAATCCTTCCCAAATGTCCGACTCAGAGCTTGAAGCCTGGGATAGCTTCACAGCGCGCTTTGCAAGAACGTCAGATATTTTTCTAAGTAAATATATTAAAGCATTTATTTTAGCTGACGATCCGGCTTTTGAAGGTGGATTCGTTGATCAATTAAAACGTGCCGAGAGATTAGGTCTACTTCAAGATGTACCAATGTGGATGGAGATTCGAGAACTTCGAAATGCCACCGTCCATGAATACAGCGATCAGGATTTAGAAAAAATCTTTGAGAAAATCCGTCGATTTTCATCTTTTCTCTTTGAATTAAGAACGAAGCTTCCTCATGCGTCTGAGTTCTAAGGAAGTTTCAGCAATTAAAAATGCCTTTGCCCAACTTTTTCCCAATGCAGGATGCACCATCTACCTCTTCGGCAGCAGAACTCAAGATAATCGCAAAGGCGGAGACATCGATTTATTGGTCGTAACGTCCGATCGCTTCAAAGAAGAAATTGTGAATGGTAAATCCCGAATTCGTTTAAAAATCTTTGAAACAATTCCTGAACAGAAAATTGATATAACAGTCGCTACTCCTGTAGAGTTAGTTACTGATACATTTCTTCTATCAATTCAAGATGATTTGATAAGACTTTAGCTTACTTAACACCGTACCCACTTTAAAGAATGAGAAAACTCCAAACCAATTCACGTTATTTGGGTAAACTAAAGTTCATTTTAGAAACATTTCAGCCAAATTTAAAATCGCATCTGGTTTTTCGCGATGAGGGACGTGGCCGCAGTCGTTGATGATTTCTTTTTGTGCGGGGCCGGTCGCAAGCTCCGTGATCATTTCTGGGAATCTCACCGAGCCGTATTCGTCTTTATCTCCGTGAATGGCCAGCACCGGGCATTGTACTTTTGGAAGATCGTTTTTCAAACTCCAGCTTGCGAAATCTTTTGAGAGCCAAACTTCGGTCCACGCTTCCAGGACCCATTTGGATTTTTCACCGTGGTACTTTTCTAGCTTTGCAAAAACTTTTGGATCTGCAAAATCTATTTTAGCTTTCGAAATTCCTTCGCGTGTTCTATCTTCGACAAAGGCCTGTGCGGATTCTGTGATTATCGCTGTGCAACTGTCCTTGAAGGTTCCCGCCGCGACGACGGCCATGGCCCCACCCACGCTGTGACCGAAAAGAGCGAAATTTTTAATATCGAGAGCTTTTAAAACTGCGGGAAGATAGATTTCTGCTTCTTCACTTACAAAACGTACTGAAGGCAGTTCATTTCTTTTATCGGAACGGCCAAAACCCAAACGATCATAGGAAATCACTTCTCTACCCGTTACTTCACACAAACGAAGCGGAAAATCTCTCCATATTTCGGTGCATCCCAAGGAGTCATGCAAAAGAATTAGCGGAGCTTTATTTACAAGTCCCGGCTTCCAACGTTTTACATACACCTTTCCACCGGGAACATTCACAAAATTTTCTAAAATTTCAGTTGCTGGCTTCATTCTCTTATCAAAACTAAGTTTGACTCCAAAATTCAAGAGGCGGCATCACGGCGTTTTTATAGAGTTCAAACCAATGCTTGCGGTATTCCGGCGTGTACATATTTAAATAGGCCATGATTTCTCGCGTGAATTCAATAGGAGCAACTCCTGCGGCCGTAATAAGATTTTTATCTGTTACAGCAAGACTCTTAAGATAAAACTTTTCACCGCCATAAGATGGTACGATTTGCTTAAGCATATCCAAATCATTGCTTGTGTGGGGACGGTTATTCAAAAGGCCCGCGCGAGCGATTGCCACCGTTGCACCACAAATCGCAGCAACAAGAACTCCTTTTGATAGAAGAGCACTTGCAAGTTCAATCGCATTTTGATTTTGATTTGCGTCCATCCAACTGTCACTGCCAATGAGAATTAGGCCTTCAATAGTGTCCGGTGCTACTTCAGAAAGCGCCCTTTCAGGAACAATTGTCATTCCGCCAATACTTGAAATACTTTCACCTGTTGATGATGCGATAATAATTTTTTTCTTAGCCTGCCGAAGTTCAGGCAAAAGAAAAGCACCTTCCCAATCAGCAAATCCCTCTGGCAAATAGACAACCAATGATTTTTCCATCACGTCTCCAATAATTAGATTCAACCACTGAAATATTTGAATGACATCAAGAAAAAAAAATCAGTTTGTGTATTTTTACGTCTCAAAAACGCACAAAGTCACATTTTTCTGTATAAAAATTTGCACCGTCTCATCAAAGTCCCTATGGTGAATCTATGACTCAATCTCCAAGCATTCCCTTCGGGAAATCAGATTTATTGTCGTTAGGTGTGGAGGTGGAACTGCAAATCATTCACCCAGAAACTCGCAATCTCCACCCGATTTCACCAGATATTCTTCAGGAATGGTCTTTACCTGGACCTCACTTAAAGCCTGAAATATTTCAAAGTATGCTTGAAATCGACACACCTATTTGTAAATCCGCGCAAGAAGTAGAAGATGAACTTCTGCTTACAGGCCGTGAGCTTCTTCGTATCTGCAAGAAGAATGGCGCACGCTTAGCCTCGAATGGCACGCACCCGTTCGCTCGGTGGCATAACAGAATTTTTTATCCCGCTGAACGCTATCAATATTTGGTTGAGCGCAACCAGCATATCGCGCGTCGCTTGATGATCTACGGATTGCACGTTCATCTTGGAATGAAAAGTGGCGAACATTGCATCGAGATGATGAATGAGTTTCTTTACTATTTGCCGCACCTTTTGGCTTTGTCTGCAAGTTCTCCGTATTGGACGGGACACGATACGGGGCTTTGTTCTTCACGCATCACCGTTTTTGAAGCGCATCCTTCCGGAGGACATCCTTGTCGTGTAGAAAACTGGAAGGACTTTGAAAATATCGTTTATAAGCTGACAAAAAGCAATTCCATTGGCAGCGTCAAAGATATTTGGTGGGATATGCGTCCCAGCCCCAACTATGGAACTTTGGAAATTAGAATTTGTGATGGAGTTCCAGGAATTCGCAGAACCTCTCGACTTGTAGCTTTTATCCATCTTTTGGCTCGACACATTCAACGCCGTCTAGAGCAAGGAATACGCAGACCCATTCCCTCCGACTGGATGATCCGTGAAAACAAATGGCGCGCTTCCCGTCATGGCCTTGATGCCGAGATTCTTTTAGATAACGACGCCAATACCAAACCTGTCCTTCAAGACATTGAAGACCTGCTTTCAGAGATGAAAGAAGATATTTCCCAGCTTGGCTACACGGAATATATGAAGGACTTGCTTGAAATAGATATTAAAAACCCAAGCTATCAACAACAGCGTGACGTCTTTACAAAAAGAGAATCTTTCGAAGACGTCGTGGATTTTCTCTGCGACGGTTTTGAAAAAGATCTGGAAGTGGTTTAAGACTGATCATGCCAGCGCAAAATTCGTCTTGATCTCATTTTGAGACAAGGCAAATTAAGTCAAAGCGGATATATAAAATCTGAGAGCCTTTCGCTAGGCATTTCTTTTGAAATAAAAATCCGCATGAGAACTTCTCTGTCGGTTTTGCTATTTTCATTATTCATCACGATAAACACTTTTGCAGCGGAATCCGTTCGTCTTTTTGAATGGTCTCCAGGAAATACACTGGCTCCCCTTATCATTCCAGTCAGAAGCAATGAAACCCCTCCTGAAGCCGCGCAAAGATATTTGCGGGAGCTTTCTAAAAATCCGGACCTTATGGAACTCTTTGAGGGTCGCACTCCAGATCTGCGCTTAGAAGGTTTTAAACCCTTAGAGACGAACTCCCGTGAAACCCGCGCATTGATGATTGCAAATCTTCCCAAAGACTATACGAAGAATTCCCAACGTGTGGTGAACTTTAAAAAACTTTTTAAACAAGCCAAACACACGTCTTACATTCTACCTATCAATGCAAACTTGGGCCTTACGCAAACTGAAACCCGTGAACTCTTCCAGCAGGTGGCGGAAAAATTTCCTTTGATGGTTGCGATGGGCGGCGATGACGTGGACCCTCGTCTTTATAAACAAGAAAATTTCCATGCTCGCAATATTACGACGGCTCGCGATCAGTTTGAAATCGCCCTTATCAAGTCTTATGTTTCACAAGAAAAAGGATTTTTATTGGGAGTCTGCCGGGGATCGCAAATTTCTTCTGTGGCCTTAGGATACCAATTGATTCAAGACGTCCATTTCCACGTCGGCTCAGAGGTCGCGCATGCGAACGATTGGCATGACGTTGAAATTAAAGATACAAAATATAATATTCTAAAGTCTCTTGCGGATTCTTCGGGAAAAATGCACGTCAATTCTCTTCATCACCAATCCGTGATCTTTAAAGAAGGCGGCCCGCTTCAGATCGCGGCGCGCAGTCACGACGGTGTCACCGAAGCCACGGAGTTTAAAAACGGACGCGGTCTTTTATTGCAATTCCATCCGGAACTCATGAACAACGAACTGGGCGCAAAAATCCTCTGGAACGTTGTCCAACAAAAAAACCGTGTCATGCCTCGAAGCTGCTCCAAGGTTTTTTAACAATTACCATTGCGTCTTATTGCAGGTGTTCTAACATATAACTATGATTGAACAAACTTTCCTGCATCAAAAAGCGTATGCCCTTCAACTTCGCAAAGAGTCCATCGACATTCGCTTTGAACATCTTGATTCCCTAGAAAAGATGATCGAAAAAAATATCGCGGAAATTACATCGGCCCTAGCGCAGGATTTTAAAAAACCAGAAGCAGAAACGCTGATCACCGAAGTCTTTCCAGTCTTGCACGAGATTCGTCACATAAAAAAGCACCTAAAAAAATGGGCGCGACCTGAAAAAGTCAGAACTCCGCTTTTACTGACAGGAACCAAAAATCAAATCTATCGCGAACCACGCGGCGTTTGTTTAATCATCGGTCCTTGGAATTATCCCTTTCAGTTGCTGATGTCTCCCTTGGTCGCAGCGATCGCCGCAGGCAACTGCGTGTTTTTAAAACCTTCTGAATTCACACCGAATACAAGCCGCCTTGTTGCAAAACTTATTAAAGAAACATTTTCAGAAGAGCATATCACTGTGGTTGAAGGAGGCCCTGAAAAAACACAAGACCTTCTTCTGCTTCCTTTTGACCATATTTTCTTTACTGGAAGCACCCGGGTGGGAAAGATCATCATGGAGGCCGCGAGCAAACATCTTAGCAGCGTCACTCTGGAATTAGGTGGTAAATCACCCACTATCGTTGATTCCTCTGCAAACCTTCAAGACGCCGCTGAAAAAATCGCATGGGGAAAGTTTGTCAATGCGGCTCAAACATGTGTCGCCCCCGATTATCTTTTGGTTCAACAAAGCGTTCTCAACGAATTTAAGCGAGAGCTTATCGCCAAGATTGATAGTTTTTACGGGAAATCTGCTTTAGAAAAGAAAAACTCTCCGGATCTTGCGCGCATTATTTCTGGCAAACACACCGAAAGACTCAAGCATTTGATTGATGATGCCATCGCCACCAATGCCGAAGTGGTCTACGGAGGAGAGGTAGATCTTGCCACTCACTATGTCGCTCCAACCCTGATAGAAAAAGTAGACCCGCATAGCGCTTTGATGAAAGAGGAAATTTTTGGCCCTATTCTTCCGATAGTTACCTACAACGAAATTTCTGAAGCCATTCACTTTATCAATGAACGTCCCAAACCGTTGGCGCTGTATATTTACTCTCATAGCGAAATGAATATTCAAGATGTTCTCAAACAGACAACGGCCGGCGGAGTTTGTGTTAACGACTCTGTCATCCACTTTAGCAACCCTCACCTTCCCTTTGGCGGCGTCGGTGAAAGCGGTCTTGGCAGTTATCATGGGGTTTATGGATTTAAGGCCTTCTCTCACGAGAAAGCGGTTCTTCGTCAATCATGGCTGGGGAAAATGCTGCGATTGATTTATCCACCTTACACCGCGAAGAAATTAAATCTTTTCAAGACGATGCTGCGCTGGAAATTATTCTAATAAAAGAATTTTTTCCCGATCACCGACAATCCAAAGAACATCCCCTTTTTGCAGAGTTTCGCTGGAATCGGGATTTAGAATACGCTGCCCTTCGCGCTCAATGCCAACGACCAAGCCGTGAGTGGCTTCACGCAATCCACAATCGCGAATGCTTTTATTTAAGTACGGGGACTTTTCGCTTAAAAGATATTGTTCAAGACTGTATTCAGAATCCGATTCAGGAAAAACCGCGGCTTCGTCATCAGATTCAATAAAAAGCTTAAAACCAATCAACTGTTCATCGGTTCCAATGACGTGCACTTGATCGTGGGGCATGAGGGATTCGTTTCTTCCCGGAGCTGTGATACGGCGACGGCCCCGCTCAATCAAAGCAATCGTAACGCCAAATTTTTCTCTGATCGAAAGCATATGCAAAGGGACACCAACAAAGGGTGCTTCCGAAGGAATCGTGAATTCCGTAATATGCGCGTCCCAAGGAGCCAAAGCGCGATTGCTTTTTCTCGCATGTTTCTTTTGAACGTCATCGTGAAGATTTGAGAGGAATCTATTTTCAAACCATTGATAGACGTTGCGCAGTTTTTGCGAGAGTACGTAACCGACAACAACAACCATCCACAATGTGATACCAATCGCCCACCCCAACGGAACGAATTGCGCAACCATGGCCCCTAAAAGCCCCACAGCCAGCATGATTCGTGACACTAGGAAAACGTAGTTGTGACTGCCTTTTCCTTGCTCCATCAAAAGAATTTCAAACTGCTTTGTTCTTCCGAAAGCCAAGGCCCACAAAAACGGCGCACTTAAAAACAATGTCGCACTTAAAGAAATAAATTTCGCTGGTCCCTCTTCAACTTGTCGTTCAAGCAAAAACGGTAAAAACACCCGAGCCATTAACAAAAAGATCGCAACAACAACGACAGAGTTTAAAAGCACTTTTAAAATGTAGGCGCGAACCTGTTCTTTCCATTCTTTATTTCCCGACATCGAAAAAGAAATCACGCTGTAACTATCCAAAGCGGAAACTACTTTGGCCGGTAAAACTTTTTCTATAAGTCCGTAAACTTTTTCTGAAGCTCGCAACATATAAGGAGTCGTAAAGGCTGTGACAACAGAAACCGCGACTGCCATGGGATACATTTTTTCGCTGATAACCTTAAGGTTCAAACCCAATGTTGCAATGATGAATGAGAACTCACCAATCTGCGCAAGAGCCATTCCCGACTGCACGGAAGACTTTAAGGTTTGTCCAGCTAGTACGGAGCCCAAGGTGACGCTAAAGGTTTTTCCAACAATAACGACTGCGGAAAGAAGCAAAACCTCACGCCAATAAAGTGCGATCACATGTGGATCAATCAACATTCCGACAGAGATAAAAAACACAGCAGAGAAAAGATTTTTGATTGGAGCAACCAAGTGATGAATGCGTTCACCTTCGATTGTTTCAGCAAGGATCGAACCCATGATAAACGCACCAAGGGCTGAAGAAAACCCCACAGTCGTTGCGAAGACCACCATTAAAAGACAAAGCCCTACCGCCACAACTAAGACGGTTTCTTCTGTCAAAAGCTTCTGCGCACGTTTTAAAAAAGACGGCAGCATAAAAATGCCTGCAACAAACCAAATTGCCAGGAAGAATGAAAGTTTGACGATGGCACTTAGCATTTCACTTCCCGCAAAATCACGGGTTAAAGCCACCGTTGTCAGCAACACCATTAAAAGAACCGCAACAAGATCTTCGATGACAAGGACTCCAAAGACCATGCTGACAAATTTTAAGTTTTTAAATCCCAGTTCCTCGATGGTGCGAATGATAATAGACGTCGATGAAATCGATAAAATTCCACCAAGGAATAAACTATCCATGGTGCTCCATCCAAGAAGACGTCCAGTGACATAACCAAAGACAATCATCAAAGAGATTTCTAAGATCGCCGTAAAACTCGCCGTTCCACCAACGCGAAAAAGACGCTTAAAACTAAACTCAAGCCCCAACGCAAAAAGAAGAAAGATCACACCGATTTCGGCCCACAGATTGATGCTTTCCCCGCTCACCACCGTTGGAAAAATAGATGTCTTAGGTCCTACTAGGAAGCCTGCGACCAAGTATCCCAATACAATAGGCTGATTTAATTTTTTAAAGAGAAGAGTCACAAGACCGGCGGTTCCAAGAATGAGCGCCAGATCAGAAATCATCGAGGGTAGATTGTGCATACGTAAAAGTATGACAAGACTTTATTAATCCCACAAATAGAAAAGGCTCCCAGAGGGAGCCTTTTCACATCAATTCTTTGTCAGAATTAATTAGTGAGTTTGAAGAGCCGCGTTAACCGCTGCTTCCGCATTCACCAGACCTGAACCGTATTCGTTAGCAGTGTTAGGTCCCAAAGGTTGAGCTGTTTGCTTCAAGATTGCTTTTACTTGAGCGCCAGTCAAAGACTTGTTCGCCGCTTTCATCAATGCAACCACACCAGATACGTGAGGAGTTGCCATTGAAGTACCGTCAAACGCTGCGTAGTCAGTAGCCATCGTTTGCAAAGTCGCTTTAACAGTTTGACCTGCAGCGATTTGTTTTACGATTTCTTGACCTACAGTTTGTTCGATCATGAATACCGCGATTGGAAGAACAGAACCGTCTTCAGTCAATGCACCTTGGATCAAACCCGGAGCGTTGTTGTAGATAACTGCACCCAAAGCACCTGCTTTAATAGCGTTATCAACTTTTTCAGAGAACTTGATTTCGCCACGAGCGATCAAAGCGTATTTACCTTTAACATCGATTTTCGCGAAGTCTTCAGCTTTACCAAGACCTGCTGGAACAAGAACGTTTGTCTCAGGAGTCAAAAGTTCTTTCGCGCCTTGGAAAGTAGAAGCGTTTACTTTACCAGCTTTAGTGCCGATAGAGATTTCAACAGAAGCCTCGCGGCCTGTTCCTTGTGGTACAGAAGAAACTACTGCAACACCCGGAGCAACAACTGCAAGCTCTGGACCCCATTGAGAGAAGTCTGCTTTTTTAAGAGTATTGTCGATAGCGCCAACTGCGATCACTGTTGGAAGAGCTGCTGGATAAGAAACTTTGTTAGTTCCGTTGTTACCAGAAGCTGCTACTACTGTAACACCTGCTTTGTCAGCTTTGTTAACAGCATCGCGCTCAGCAGGAGTCGACCATGCGCCACCCAAAGACATAGAGATTACGTCTACTTTTTCTTGGATACCCCAGTTGATACCTTGAGCGATAGCGATGTTAGAGCAACCGTTCTCAGCACATACGCGACCTGCCAAGATTTTTGCTTTTGGAGCTACACCAGTGAAACCTGTTTTATCAAGAACACCAGCGATTGTACCCGCTACGTGTGTACCGTGACCAACGTGGTCTGTGAAATCAGAACCATTAGAGTCACCTGTGAAGTCTTGACCTTTTTCAAAGTTTGCAGCCAATGAAGGGTGAGCCTGGTCGATACCAGTATCAAGTACTAGAACGCGAGCGCCTTCACCTTTTTTAGCAGCTGCCCATGCTTGAGGAGCTTTTACAGCGTAGATACCCCAAGGAGTTCTTTGACCTACTTTTTGTTGAGATGTTTTCTTAGCCGCTGCCAAGAAACCTTTTACTGGACGTGGAGCTTCGTGGAAGATTTCTTTTTCAACGTAAGCTACAGCAGGATTTGCTTTAAGTTTTGTAACTTCAGCGTCATCCTTAGTGTTGATGATGAGTGTGTTCAAATTTTCAAGGCTGTCTTCAACTTGGCCTTCTACAGCAGCTGGTTGGCCGCCCAATTTGAATCCCTTAAGTGCATAAGACCCCTTCATCTTATACGCCATGTGTGCTGATTTGAAAGATTCTTTGTCTTTCATGATTACGATCACGCGCTCTGCATGAGCTGCTGTCGCAAACAACACTGATAGGATAAGTGCAAACACGTTGCGTTTCATTTAAATCCCCCCGATTCCATGGACTCCAACTATTGAAGTCCTTATGGAGGAGCACTTCATTTCAGGTTGTAAGATTTATCAAGACTCTTTTTGGAACCACCTACACTTTTTTTTTCGAGGCAAAAAAGTGAAATTTTCTGTCATGAATGACGTAGTTCCAAAGTGGCACCCCAGTTCAAAATTAGGACCAGAACGCGTCCAACTATTAATAACTCTTATAGAAGGTATCATTTATTTGAGGTCAAACTGCTTAATATTAAATCAAAGTTATTGATACTATGCGTCTTCATTTTCTTGTTTCCACGCAGTTTCAAAGTCTCTAAGACAGGGATCTTTTTACTCTGAGCGAACTCTTCTCTTCAATTTGAGCACGGTGAAAAGCATCTCAAAACTGTCGCGCACGATGTGCACATGCGACTCTTCCTTATGCTCCCAGCGAATCGGCACTTCGATCACGGCTTTTTGAAATTTCATTAAGAATAAAATCAATTCCACATCCCAAGAGAAACGCTGCACTTGCAGACGCGGAAGAACTTCGGTGCGAAAGAAAGAGTCATTGCGAAGAAGTTTGAAGCCACACTGCGTATCTTTAAAGGGAAGCCCGATAAAAAACTTTAAAATTTTATTAAAGGTCTTTCCCATGGTCTGACGAATCCAATGCTGGCGGATGATGATATCACTTTGCGGGAGAGCGCGGGAACCCATCACCAACGCCGCTTGCGAACTGTGCGCGGCTAACTTTTTTAACTCATCCCAGGGAGTTGCCATATCCGCATCGGCGATCAAAATCCATTCGGCAGAAGCCATTTGAAGTCCTGCATGAACTGCAGCTCCTTTACCTTGATTGACTGCAAGTGAGTGCAATTTCAAAAGAGGCCAATTCTTTTTTTCTTCTTCCACATAGGACGCGGTTTTATCTGTGGAGCCGTCGTTAACGACAATCACCTCTTGAATCACCCAAGGCGCTGGTTGCGCAACGAAAGAATTTAACACCTTCAGTGTTTCCGGCAAACGGTGCTCTTCATTGTAGGCGGGAATCACCACAGA
Organism: Bdellovibrio sp. BCCA; assembly: GCF_037996825.1. NCBI lineage: Bacteria > Pseudomonadati > Bdellovibrionota > Bdellovibrionia > Bdellovibrionales > Pseudobdellovibrionaceae > Bdellovibrio > Bdellovibrio sp. BCCA. The sequence goes on from NZ_JBBNAC010000001.1 coordinate 2,118,710, forward strand.
AATCGAAATCATCAGTGACCGTGTCCGCCTTCAGAAGACTTGCCGACAGTCGAGCCCACTGGCAAAAAGAAGCTCAAAGGACTTGAGAAAAATCTTTTTGCCACCGCTTTACGAATCGCACGACGTTGCGGAGGGTTGATGCCGCGTGCTTTGATGGCCACCCACAAAGCCATTCCAAAACTCACACCGACGTTCAACGCTCCAATAAAGAAAATCCCCACGACGGCGCGCCAGAAGGCAGGCGTTTTTAAAAACTCCACACCCAATAAAGGCAATGCTCCTCCTAAGGTTCCCGACGACAAAGTCACGTGGCGAACATCCAAAGGAAGACCAATGAATTTCATGATCTCAGGGACCATTCCCAACATCACGCCTAAAGAAATATTTCCTAAAAGACCTGACATGTTTTTTTCTAAAAACACGGCGATGTTGCGCGCGCCATGACGACCAAAGATCGCGCGTAATGTAGGACTGCGTGCTAATGTTTTACGAAGAGAATGCAAGGCAAACCAATTGTCTCCCCATCCTGCGAAGATACTTGAAAGCCACAAGAGAGTTCCCGTGAAAGCGGCATACAGTACCGCGGGCCCCAAAATGTCGACAGAGTTAAAAGCATATTGCGCTTTCTGTGGTGACATCAAATGGTGACCGAACAACAGAAAAAATCCAGTATCAATCAACATCACGCAAGGAACGACAAACATCACGTTTCCTAAAACTGAAGCCACTTGCGAGCGCACCAAATGCACGATCTCTGTAACAAGATTTTCCATCCCCTCTTCAGTTCCGACATCTTGCATTTTTTCGGCTAAAGCTGGTGCCGTCATCGCGGGCTGTTTGGTCCCCAGAGTGAATCCTAACAAATGGATGGCCACGAAACTCAGAGCATAGTTCACCGAAGCTAAGAAGCCTTCCATAAATCCTGAAAGACCTAAAGCAATGATACCGATTTTGACGTACACCGTGATCGCGGTCACGGCTCCACCACCGCCGGCTGCTTGCACCATGTGACGGTATTGCTCTTTGGTGCGCGTGATATAATGCTCGCCTGTTTCTGCAGCTCGTTCGACCACCTTGCGTGCGAGAAGAGAAATATTTTGAGAGAACAAAGAACGAATGCTGCGCAGGTCCTGATTTTCTTCGACAAGTTTTGAAAGAAAACTTGTGACCTTCTTGCTGTCCAATTTTTCCGTGAGCAAAATTTCCAGAAGACTGTCAATTCTTTGCAGGAAAGTTCTAAGGCGAATCATTTGGAAAACAAGATTGATACTGACACCGAACTCATCCAGATGCTTGTGAACTTGACTGAGCTCGCGACGGCATTCCCAGATAATCATGCGAAAGCGCGACGCTTTCTCCAAAGTTAGTGAGGTGTCACCAGAATGATACGCGTTTGTGAATTCTTCAAGTCCACGCACCAGCGCAAAGAAAGCGGAATCGCGAAAGTTTGGTTTATCCAGACGCTCGCGAATAGCCGGAGAAAGACCAATCGCGCGCACTTGAATCACCAAGTAGACCAGCGCATCTTCTAAATCTGACTTTAAACGGTTCCAATCGGTTTCATCGGCTTCTACTTCGTAAAAGAAAAGCTCCGCGATTTTTTCAAAGGTGACGTTATCAATAGATGCCAGCCACATTGGGTCATCTTTATCTGGGAACAAAGCCCAAAACAAATACCCTAATTCGTGATCCAAGGGCGGCATCGGTAAAACCTTCATCGTCATACGATCTAAAAGCTCACCCCAAAGACCCAACTCTTTTGGAAGACCCGTTTCCGTATAAAGCTCCAGGCCACTGACCTCATGCACGACTGTTCGCAAAATTCCTGCGACCGATTTCTTCCATTCCGGATTGCGATCAAGGACCATCAAAAGAAAACGCAGGCGCGCCACCGGAAGACGGCCGGTTTCTTTTTCTAAATGAGAATCAACCGCCCCCTCGTAGCGAATCCACTGCATCAGCTTCACAAGCCACTGCAATTTGTCTTCAAGCTGCTTATTGTCTTTTGCCGACGCTAAAAGAACATCCAGATCACTATGGACCTTCCCACTTTGTTGGAATTTGATAAGTCGATTTCTAAACGCTTTAAGTTTTGTAAACATAAGTAAAGTTTACAGAATTACTTTTTAAACGCATCCCCTACGTGCATTTAAAATGCACTGCGACGAAAGTATCTCCGCGCAACATTTCGTGGCATTAACGCACAAAGTCCTCATGTGCTATGAAAGCCATTATGAAAAATGTTTCACTATTGATTTATATTTTCCTCTTGTCCTTGAACGCTCAGGCCCTTTCGCTTTCGTCAATCCAAGGAACGGATGTCGTCACCGAAAAAGAGCAACAGCTCCACTTTCCTTCGGAAAAGGCCGCCACAGTTGTGGTTTTTCTTTCAGCGAAGTGTCCTTGCTCGGCAAGCCATGAAGACATTTTGAAAACGCTCAGTGCTGAGTTTAAAGAATTTTCTTTCGTAGGTGTGCACTCCAATTCAGATGAAGCTTCTGACCTCACCAAAAAACATTTTTCTGAAAGCTCTTTTGCTTTTCCGATTGTTCAAGATAAAAAAAATACTCTCGCGAATACCTTAGGGGCCTTAAAAACTCCGCACGTTTTTGTTCTTAATAAAAATGGCGAAGTTCTTTACCAAGGCGGAGTCACAGACAGTCACGTCGGTCCTAGTGCGAAAAAGAATTTTTTAAAAGATGTTTTAGAAGATCTTCGCGCAGGTAAAACTCCTCGCCACAAAGAGGGCCGTGCACTGGGTTGTTATATCCAAAGGGAGGACGACTGATGAAATCTCTTTGCGCCTTGCTTTTTTTATTGCTGCCTTTGGCCTGCGCTAGACCGGATTACATTTCTTCTGAAGAGTGGCAGCATTTGAACAATCCGGCAACAGCCAACTCTTGCACCGGAGAATTTAAAACCGCTCACCTTTGTGCCATTTTAACTTGGACCAAAACCCCGAACAGCACTGAAGCGCAAGAGTTTGTTTTGGAATTACAAGGTGATGTCACTATCTCTGACGACCTGGCGATTATTCTATGGATGCCTTCCATGGGACACGGCTCAGCCCCCGTGAAGATCGAAAAGATTTCCGCCACTCAATATCGAGTCACCAATGTTTATTTTATTATGCCTGGCGATTGGGAAGTGCGCCTGACTTTGAAAAAATCCGGTCAGGTTCTGGATCAACTCTTTATTCCGATGATGGTCCCATGAATTTATTGACGGCACTCTTTTTGACTTTTCTTTCTTCCGCTAGTTGGGCTGCAAGTTGCTGTGGTGGTGGTTTTTCTATTCCTGCTCTGATTTTAGGGGACGACAAAGCGCAAATCACCAGCTCATACTCTTATTCGTCCGTGAGTGATGATGTTCTTAGCAGCGGACGTTGGTTAAAGCGTGGAGATAATAATTTGTCCCAAACTTTGAAATTAGAAGGTGCTGTTTTGATTTCCGAATCCATGCAAGCAGGATTTAGTCTTCCGGTCATGACTAAATCTGCTGACGGCTCAGCCGATTCTTCAGGATTAGGAGATGCCGCACTTTATTTTGGTCATGAAACTTTTCCTGAAAAAGGTTATTCGAAATGGAAACCTAAGGGTGTTACGTTTCTTCAGCTCACTTTGCCTACCGGAACATCTATTTATGATGCAACGGCGACTACCGCCAATGAAAGCCGTGGTCGCGGGTTTTACTCCTTAGGTGCGGGACTGGCACTTTTGAAATCCTGGAAAGTTTGGGATGCCAATTGGAGCTCCGAGGTTCATCGTTCTTTTTCAAAAAATACATCCAGTGCTTCTTACGGTGGAAATATCGAAGTGACACCTGGCTGGGGCACTTCGCACACTTTGGGAGTTGGTTGGAATCATGGCGATTACCGTGTGGGAAGTTCTTTAAGCTTTCTTTATGAAGAAGCCATTCAAATTCATGGCGCCACAAACTCAGACGGTGCCGCCCAGAAAAACTTCACGCTGGGAATTTCTGGAAGTTATATGCTCAATCTTGAATCCGCTGTGACTGTCAGTTATGCCGATCAAAGTTTGATTGGGAACCCTGTGAATTCAAGCCTATCAAAAACAATTAATTTAAGCTATCAACAGCGCTGGCCGCGCTAGGAGAATATATGAAAACATTTTTACAATTAACTCTAGCTGCATTTCTATTTTTAGGCGCAAACAGCGCACAGGCACTTTGCGAACACGGTGATCATGGCGGCGGCGGCCATCACGACCACAACACTCTTTGTCCTGTGTATTTTGCACTGGCTGATGTTTGCGCCGAAATTGAATTTACAAAAGGTCCGTTGAACGGTGATGAATCACAATTCTTGGTGAAATTCTTTGACCATAAATCAGCTCACGGTGAACACGTGATGGTGGACCCGCAAAATATTAAATTGGATTTATGGATGAATATGGGTGGTCACGGCCACGGTTCATCGCCAGTGAAAATCGTTAAACAATCACAAGGCGTTTACTTCGTGTCCGAGGCTTACTTTGTTATGTCGGGTCGTTGGAACATTCGATTTAATGTTGATGGTGAACAGTCTGAATTCACCGTCGATGTTCTGCCTTAATCAGGCTTCGATACAATAATAAGGAATTTCCACAACAGCGCGAATCCCTTTTCGCGCCATTGTTGCAGAGATGACGGCACGAATGCCCGTGATATTCTTACCCTTTGCTCCGATAATCTGCCCTAGGCATCTTTGGTCACACTCTACTTTATAGACTGTGGTCTTATCACCCATTGCAAAACCCACCGTGACAGTTTCTGGGTAATCCACCAAACCTCGGATAAGACGCTCCAAAAGCTGGCGCCCTTCTTCGCGATCAACGTCCGGGTTTTTGGATTCAGATCTTTTACGGATCACTTTGAGTTCGTTCGGGTCAGACATGTTCATGCAACTCCAGATTTGTTTGCTACCGAACCTTTCGGCGTTGTAATGATGGGACTAAAGGAAAAAAGTAATACAGAAGTATTATTTCTACTCCTTTTGGGCGATCCCGATGGTCGCTCTAAGAAACACCAGGAAGTCTCAAAAATCTACAGGTCTCTTAGAGGACTATCTCCAATATAACGAATTTATTCTTCTGGAGTTCCCATAATTAGAATATTACAAGTGAAAATTCGAAGGAAACATCATGGCTTTTTTAAGAGTTCGATTCATTTCTGTGCTATTCGTCGCTTCTTTGTTTAGTCTGGTTTCTTATGCGCAAGCGTCTTTAACGGCGGAAGACTCTTCTTGTCGTTGTGACATGAAAGTCGAAGATCCTTTAGAACAGCCGCAACGATTTTCTTTCGGTAAATTCAATGGACAGTGTATTGATTCCTGCCGTTTTCGTCCTGTGCATATTTTCAAGGATGAAAAAACACTGCACCTGGGAAACATTCTTCATTATGGAAAATACTATGAAGCACAGATTCCCCTTCAGGATTTGGACAAAATCGAAGTGGGCTTTGAAGAATTTGTTTTTGGCGTTTATCACGTGTTTTTGAAATTCACTGTGAAAGAAAACTCGTCAGCTCTTCTTTTAAAAGAGCAGCTTCATCCCGAACATCAATTGCAAACCCGGTCTCTCGTGATTTCTTCCGAAGGCGTTCCCCCTAAAGATCATAAGTACAGTCTGTGGGAAAGCTTTCAAGGTCATTACCTCCTCGCCCACCGTTTGGTGACCGGTGATGAATTGACCAGATGGCTTCAAGAATACAAACATCCGGTGATTTTACACACGCTTCAAATTTCTGACACTCAAGTTCCGCAAATTTTCCATAGGGCTATTCAAAAGAGTGCTTCCAAAAAACTGCAAGACGTCTATCAGCTTTTTTCCAACAATTGCTCAACATCTTCTTTGGGATTCATTGACGAGACGGAAGCCCTTCGCCCCAAAAACTTTTGGGAGAAATTTGAAGAATCACTGTCCGTCGCAGGACCTTTAGGAACCTTACGGATTTTAAGTTCCCACGGTCTTATTAAAGAATAACATCCTTGTGCTAATTATCAGGGACACCGTTTGTATTTTTTTGATCCTGTCTCTTTCTTTTTATAAATCGGACTACTCCTTCTATGCTGCTATTAAATATTTTTTGAAAAGGGAGAATTTATGAAAAAATCCCCAGGATCAAAAAAAGCATCTATGAGAGCCTCTGCTGAGAAACCTGTTGAACGAAACAATAAAAAAGATATTCCTCATAAAAAGGAACCCCATTTTGGTGGCGTGATTCACACACCGTCGGGAACTATCGAGGAAAACGTCGAAGAACAATCTCCTTAGACGGGAATGAAAAAAGTTTTGATCATCGGCGCCGGAGCCTCAGGATTGTCATGCGCTAAAACTTTGAGCGACGCTGGAGTTGCATGCCAAATTCTGGAGGCTCGCAATCGCATCGGTGGACGGATTTGGACATTACAGGCCTCTCCGGCTCACAATGTAGAGCTGGGGGCTGAGTTTATCCATGGCGCGCAGAAAGAATTAATAGATCTTTTAGAACGACATCAATTGAGTTTCGAAGATCTTTTGGATCACCACTTGGAGAGAAAAGACTCCGAGTTGAAAAACATTTCGGGATTCTGGGAAAAGGTCGAAAAGGTCAATGCGCTTTTAAATCCCAAAATAAAAAAAGACCGCTCCATGCAGGACTTTCTAATAGCGCACCGAAAGAAAATTTCCAACCTTAAAGACCTTTACGTGTCTTACCTTGAAGGATTTCAGGCCATGGATCTTCACTTAGCAGGAGAAAAAGGTCTGGCGGAATCTGAAAAAAAGGAAGTTCCGGAACTCAACGGCCAAAGTCAGTTTCGTCCTCTGCCCGGCTATAGCTCGGTGATGGAGGGACTTTTTAAAGATATTAAGCTTTCCTCTACAGAAATTCTTTTTGAACACGAAGTTCAAAAAGTTTTAACGGATGCAAAAAATCCAACGGTTGTCGCATTAAATCTAAAAAAGAATAAGCTTCAAAATTTCACAGCGCCTTTTTTGGTCTTAGCCCTTCCCGTCGGAGTTTTAAAAAGTTCCATTTATTTTGATCCTCCCCTTCCGGATTTAACTCAAGCATTAAGAACCGTAGAAATGGGACATGCCTTAAGAATCACTTTCCAGTTTAAGGAACGCTTTTGGGAAAGGCTTTCGAAAAAGCCCATAGCCTTTTTGCACATAGATACCAAGGAATATTTCCCGACATGGTGGACCCAGATGCCACGACGGACTCCTTTTCTCACCGCCTGGCAAGGAGGACCTAAAGCATTTGAAATCAGTCACCTTAAGGAATCAGAACAAGTGCAATTGGCCTTACAGACTTTGAGTAAAATCACGGATCTTTCATTCGCGACCCTAAAAAAAAATTACGTGAATCATTTTATGCACAATTGGACGCTGGATCCTTATACGCGAGGGTCGTATAGTTACGTGGGCGTTCACGAAAAAATCTCGTGGAAAAGACTGCAAAAACCATTTCATGAAAATATTTATTTAGCCGGAGAAGCTCTGTCTGAGGGCGCGGACCGTGGAACAGTTCAGGGTGCATTGAAATCCGGTCGCGAAGCTGCGGAAAAAATCTTACGGCGGATTTAGGTTTTTTTTAGTTCTTTAAGAGTTTTAACTGCTAATTTTAAATCGCTAATCAGTTCCTTTTTCATCTTGTCGGCTTGATCACTTCTGTAGTTTCTTAAAATCGCCGACGGATGCCACGAGAGAATCACCAACTCCCCACTGGGAAGTTCTTTAATTATTTTTCCCCGCTCTTTTCCTAGGGTCGGTATCCGGTCTAAAACACTGCGAGCTGCTGTCGCCCCCATGGCGACGATGATTTTAGGTTTCAGAACATCCCGTTGTTGTTGTAACCACGGACGACACGCTTTGATCTGTTGATAGTTTGGCTTATCATGCAGGCGTTTCTTTCCTGAAACGTGATGCTTAAAATGTTTCACCGCGTTCGTTAAATAAACCATGCGATCTTCTAAGCCCGCTTCTTCCATGCAGGCTTTCAAAATTTTCCCCGCAGGTCCGACGAAAGGCTCCCCTTGCAAATCCTCGTAGTGTCCGGGCTGTTCGCCGACGAGCATAATTTTCGCGGTCACCGCACCTTTCCCAAAAACAACCTGTGTTGCATTTTTATAAAGATCGCAATTTTGACAATCGGACGCAGCTTTTTCCAATTTTACGAGCGCTTCTTTTTTTGTTTCTTTTTTTATAATAGGCATAGCGTGCTTTCTTTTTTCTTTTTCATTTTCATTTTCATTTTCATTTTCATTTTGTTTTATTAAATAATTTTGCATGAGAAATTTCCGAGAATTCGAAGAAATACAAAAGCATGAATTGTATTTTCTCAATTCATATTCACATGCTTGCCTTTATGCGGACTTAAAACTTCTATGACTCCAGAGTTCAAAAATTTTAGAGCCGAAAAAACGGTTCATTAACAGGAGGACTATTTTATGCCAAGACAATCACACGAAACAGGACGTTCGCGTTCAAGTTCCAGCCGCGGTCGTCATGCGGCTTCAAGCCGAGGTTCGCAAGGTCGTAGATCGAGCTCTTCTTCATCTCGCTCATCTTCTCGAGGCGGAGGTCGTGGTTTTGCTTCTATGTCACCTGAAGAACATCGACGCATTTCTGCAATGGGTGGTCGGGCTAGTCATGGTGGCACAGGACGCAGCCATCAGGATGATTACGATCAAGGCACTCGACGTAGCAGCTCTTCCCGCAGCGGCGGATCATCACGTCGTGGCTTTGCAGCGATGTCGCCACAACAACGCAGCCGTATCTCAGCTATGGGCGGTCATGCCAGCCATGGCGGTCACGGCAGAGACTATGAGAGCGATTATGACCGTGATGATGGTCGCAGCAGCAGCAGACAAGGCGGACGACGTAGTAGTGGCGGATCCTCTCGTCGTGGATTCGCAGCTATGTCACCTGAAAAACGCAGCCGTATCGCAGCGATGGGCGGTCATGCCAGCCATGGTGGCCATGGTCGAGATTATGAAAGTGATTACAATGAGGGTCGCCGCGGTCGCAGCTGGAGAGACGAAGATTATGATGAAGATTACGACGATGACAGAATGCACGCTGGTTCTGAAGAAGACGAAGACTACGGAGATTATGACGAAGATTATGACACTGATTATGAACGCGATGAAGATGAAGACCGAGGATATCGCAGTCGTCAATAAGCAAAAAGCTGGCTCCTGAGAGCCAGCTTTTTTATTCACCCCCAGCCCAAGAAGGCGCGTCACTTGCCGGGAACGATTCTTCCGAAGCTTGATCTACTTTCGCGCTTCGAGGAGAGATTTCATTTTGTTTTTTACGGTTATAACCCCAGGCAATCGCAGCAGCACCGCTGGCCGCAACTCCCAATAAAATATATGACGTGAGTTTCATAACTGCCCCCTTTCCTTTCAAAAATAGACTTAAAAAGTTTTATGTCAACCCGTCGGAAGTACGTCACCAAAAGTCTTGAATTTATAATTTAACAACCGCTTCATATGTAAATACCCATTTTTGCCTGCAACAATTGCAAAACATATTGGATAGCACAATTCTGCACATAGGAGGTTTCTATGAAAAAACTAATCATGGCAACTTTTGTGTTCTTATTTGCTAGTGCTAGTATTGCGCAGGACTCTATGTCTGAGAGAACAAATGATGTCAATCAGACACCCAATCCTTACGTTCAAGACAAACAAACTGCCAAAGGCACAACGAAACAAAAACGCATCAGTAAAAAAGACAGATGGGAAGAGTCTGACTACTCTACTCAGGAGCAACGTGATCGCCGAAACATGAACAATACCCGGGACACAAATACAAATACCAACACAAATTCAACAGACGACAGTCGCAGTTATTAAATTTTTAAAAGCGTAGATTTCACAAATGGAAATCTACGCTTTTTTCCTGTTACAAATCCTCTTTCCGTTTTGTATTTAGTCAGCCCCGGAAAGACCTCCTTGCTCATAGGCGATTTTTTCCTCATTGATAGATCTCCTCATTCAAAAAAAGCAGAAATAAATAGCAAGGAGATGCTATGGATACGCTGTGTGCCACCCATGATCTTTTGGTCTTTTCACACCTGCGCTGGGACCTTGTGTTTCAACGGCCACAACATCTGATGAGCCGCTTTGCAAACCATCGCCGAGTTTTTTTCATTGAAGAACCCGTGATTGAGAATATCACTGAACCTTACTTAAGCCTTAAAGAAGAGTCTCCGGGTCTTTGTGTGGTCATCCCCCACCTACCTTTGAAGATTTCAAACCGTGAGCGCGACGACATGTCACGGGGACTTCTGGACGAGATGATTCAAGGAGAAAATATCAAAAACTTCAGTATTTGGTATTACACTCCAATGGCCTTAAACTTTTCTGACCATCTCGTCGGACAAGTTACTATTTATGACTGTGTTGATGATCTTGTTAACTTCTCACAAACAATGGCGGAAAAAGAAACCGCCTTACTTCGGCGGGCGGACCTTGTCTTCACAGGAGGGAACTCTGTTTATGAAGAAAAGAAACAAAAGCACAAAAGGGTTCACTCATTTCCAAGTGCCATCGACACGACTCATTTTTCAAAGGCGCGATTCGCTTTAACGGATCCGGAGGACCAGGAAAATCTACCGCGTCCCCGCATCGGTTTTGTCGGCGGCATCGACGGTCGCATGAATTTTTCGCTATTAGAAAATATCGCGGCCTTACGCCCGGAGTGGCAGTTCATTTTATTGGGACAAGTCGCAAAAACGGTTCAAGACATATTGCCGAAGAAAGAAAATATTCATTATTTGGGAATGAAACGTTATGCGGATCTTCCTTTTTACATGAGCTCGTGGAATTGCGCGATGGTTCCCCTAGCTAAACATGAAAGCATCCGTTTTGCGTACTCTACAAAAATTTCCGAATACCTGGCGGCGGGTCTTCCTGTTGTCACAACGTCTATTGCGGAAACTCGAATATATCACGGCAAAAATCTTTTAGCAGTCGCCGACGATGCCGAAAATTTTGTCAAAGCTCTGGATATCGTTCTTGCGGAAAAACCCTCTTCGCAACGAATTAAAAGTGTCGATGAATTCTTAAAAAACGCTTCTTGGGATCACACTTGGGAGCGGATGTCTCTTTTAGAAATCGACGCTCTGACAAGAAAAAAAGGTTTTTCTCCTCTATTAGCCGAAGGACTGCAAACGAGTTTTAACACTGCCAGAGGCGCAAAGTGAACACGTTAAAAATTGGCGCAGGCATTGAAATTCCGTTACAAGCCGACTATTTAAAACAGCTTGCAACCGCCAAAATTGAAAAAGTCTGCTGCCCTTTTTATTTTTCCTTGAATCCAGATTTCGCCTACCTATGTTCCAGATCTGGTGAACACCAGTCTGGAACTTTTGATTGATAAAGAGTCGGGTATCGTTCACTTAGCCAACGAGGGAAAAATGTCCTGGTTCGAACTGGCGTCCCTTGCGCACAAACAATCGGGTTTCAACAAACATGCCTTTTTGATTTCTTGCACCCACGATTGCCTCAATTTCCGTGCGCGGCGACCTTTGAACAGCAGTCTTGTCAGCGACAGAATTAAAAGTCTTCCTGCTGTGGAGCAGGCTACGTTCGACTTTCTTAAAAATCGTCAGCACTTTTAGTTCACAATTTGTTTTATGAATAACAAACCGATTTCTTTCTTTTATTCCGCTAGAGTGAAACAAGGAGGATATTTCCATGAATAAAAACACCCAAAATCAAAACCGTACAACAAACAAAGATAATGTTTCTAAATCATCTACCACACAAAGATCCGGAGGCACGGATAAAGAAAATTCACAGAATCAGAACCGCAGTGAACGTAACAAGAATACTGAAAACAGATAATTTTTTATAAAGACTTAACAAGGACTCCGGATAAATCCGGTTTTTATTGATAAAGGAGGAACTATGGCAACAAGAGGATCATCCCGCAGGGGGTCCCAAGGCTATTCGCAAAACGAAGATCGCAATCGTGGCTATGGCTACGGCAGCGAAAGAGGATCACAATCACAATATGGTTCTCAGTATGGTGGACGCGGCACTCGCTCGACTCAAAACTGGGACCAGGACTATGACGAATATCCAAGTCGTGGAAGCTATCAGGGCGAATCTTATCGCGGTTCTGAAGGACGCAGAACTAGCGGTCGGTACAGTCAAGGCGGCGTAGGTGGCGGTGGTTACTCCGATAGAGAGCGTGGCTACGGACGAGGCAGCAGCTACCAAGGAGAAGGCTACAATCAAGGTTACGGGAGAGGCTTTAACGAATACGAAGGTCGTAACTATCGTGGCGGCCAAGAAAGCAGCTCCCGCCGAGGCTTGTCTTCTCGTGGCTCACAAAATCAGGACTGGTATGAAGACGAAGACCTTTATGATAGAGACAACGATTACAATGAGGATGAAGAACTGCAAGCCGGTTCTCGAGACTACGATGAAGATTACGATACAGACAATGACGAAGACTATGGAAGAAGCTCTTACCGTAATCAAAACTATCGTTAGAATGTCAGAGATAATCCACAGAAATTTTTCTGTGGATTATCTCTTTTTATATTAGGCGTGTCTTGAATTTTGAGTGTGACTAACTTGTGAAACTGTATTCAAAAGCAAGGCAATATCTTCATCCAAGGCGCTATCAACCATGCCCAAATAAGTTTGTTTCAAACTTTCCATATTTTCAGCCATTTCTTCGGCGTCATCAGAACTGAAATATCTTTTTGCGGCTTTAAATATCTCACCTTCTTCTTCTTGCACATGGTGATTTACCAATTCAGTTAATACCGTAAATTTAGCCTTCCAAGGCTCTTCGTCTACGGAAATGCGAGAAAGTTCATTGAGCACTAAAGCAACAACGTGATGCTCTTCCTCACCTTCCCAAGCCAGCTCCTCGCCTTCTTCTTCCGTGATCATCTTTAAAGGTTGATAGAAAACTTCTGCCTCTGCCTTAGAATGCGCTGTGAGTTGGTCTCGCACCTCTGAAAATAGGCTTTCTACTTCATCGAAATCTTCTTCTTCCAGTGCGTTTTCGATTTTATGAAAAAGTGATTTAACTTCTTTGTGATCTTTTTTAAGCAGTTCGTATATCTCCATAAATCCTCCTCGCAAGTCTTCTTTTTATAGGGTAATAGAGTCCGGAGAAAGCCCCAACCGCTCCTGACAAGTCTCGAAATTTACAATGACCGAAGTCGAGATGCACAGGCATCCGACACGTTTCCGAAATGTATCTCGGCCATTTTTTGCCACAGTTGTTGAAATTTTCGTTCGGACTCCAGCAAACTGGACATGTCGGAAAAGGAGGACGGAAGATGAGAAGACCTGGAAGAAAACATATTAAAGATTCCGAACGAGATCATCCAAATCCTAGTTATCAAACGAAGCGCCAAAACCTGCGACAAGATAACACTCGAGATCGCGAAAGTTTTCGGCGTGAGGATCTAGGTTTCACGAATCGTGATACCCGGGGTTATGATTATCAGCATAAAAACAAGTATTAAATCTAAAACACATAGGAGGCAGTTATGAGTAAAAATACCCAAAACCCTAATCAAAATCAGTCCAGCAACACTTCTTCTCAAAGAGACAGCAGTCAACAAAGAGACTCAATGAATCCTAATAAAAAAGACACTGGAAGATCTGATAGCTCTTCTAGCTCAAGTTCAGGCAATAAAAGCGGCGGTCAACAAAATAGATAATGATTATTTAGAAAAAGAAAACGAGGCGCCCCCTCGTTTTCTTTTTTTTCAATGATGTGCATGACGTCTGGTTTCCCAGCCCTTCTTCGCGGCTCTAGAACGTGCAGCGTGAGAACTTTTCGATGACGATGCCTTTTTCTTCACACTTTTACCGGCACCACCGGTTTCTTTGTTCGTTGTTGCCCACCCGATCTGTGCGGCTCGTTTTGCGGAGTAGCCTCGTTTCTTGGCGCTCTCTTCAATATGATGAGCCATGCGCTTTTGTTTGCTGCTGTATTTCTCTTTTGATCCTTGCGGCATAATTCCTCCTATTTGTTTTGGTTGTTCTGATTGTTTTGATTTTCACCGCTGTTATAAGTATCGTTTAACCCGGACTTTGAAGAGTTTGAAACTCCGCTCGAGTTGGCCTTGCTGGTTTTTTTGTGACGCATTTTCTTTTTATGTTTACGACCCGACGGATTGTTCTGTTTATCACTTTGATAACTCTCTGTTGTTGCGGGGATGGATTCCGGTTCCGAGCTTTGTGCAAAAGCCCCAAGGGAAAAAAAAACAAATTAAAATCATCACGATCTTTTTCATGGTCCCCTCCTTTTCTTTTTAGTATATGCGGTTGCCTATTTTTTCACCAAAGGAGAAAAAACAGTTCGTTGAGTAGCAGCAAAGTTCGAGCGTTTCTCCTAAGTAATGTCTGAATATAACACCACGATACTTTTGTTTTTGTGCATCTTCAGAGCAGAAGTTTTGAAAACTTGTGAAGGGTTTGGCATCAATATCATCTCGAAAAAAATCTTGAAACTGAAGGAGTCGTTATGAGTGATAAAAAAATCCGCTATGCGGTTGTTGGGCTGGGAAATATTGCACAGGTGGCGGTTCTTCCTGCTTTCAAAGGTGCGAGCGCAAATTCTGAGCTCACGGCCCTGGTTTCGGGCGATGACGACAAGCTAAAAACTTTGGGAAAGAAATATAAAGTCAAAAATCTTTATAACTATCGGGATTTTGATAAATGTCTTCACAGCGGAGAAATCGACGCTGTTTATATTGCAACTCCTAACGTAAATCACCACGGGTTTGCAGTAGAGGCAGCACGTGCCGGCATTCATATCTTGACGGAAAAACCAATGGCCCTGACCGAAGACGATTGCATTTCGATGCTCGAAGAAGCCGAAGACAACAATGTTAAACTCATGGTTGCCTACCGCTTGCATTTTGATCCTGCCAATTTACAAGCCATCGAAACAGCCAGGAACGGAAAATTAGGTGAACTAAGAATCTTTAATTCAACTTTCACCTATCAAGTGACAGATCCCAATAACATTCGTCTAAAGTACGATATGGGTGGCGGGCCTCTCTATGATATTGGCACTTATTGTATCAACGCCGCGAGATACCTTTTCCAGGACGAGCCGGTGGAGGTTTTTGCCACAGCTCTCAGCAATCCGCGCGATGAACGATTCTCCGAGGTTGAGGAAATGGCGGCTGTCACTTTGCGCTTCCGTAAAGCACGACTTGCTAACTTCGTCGTGAGCTTCGGAGCTGCAGCGACGGCAGCATATGACCTAATCGGCTCAGAAGGTTCCCTGCGTTTAGAGCACGCCTACGAATATGCGGATGACATGAAGATGACAACAACGATAGACGAAAAAGATACGGTCAAACGTTTTAAAAAACATGATCAGTTCGCTCCGGAGATTGAATATTTCTCTAAATGCATTCTTAACAACGAAGATCCGGAACCTTCGGCATTAGAAGGACTCTATGATATTCGAATCATCAACGCTATTTTCGAATCAGCAAGAACCAAGCGTTCGGTCAAACTGGATTATGTTACTAAAAAGAATCGTCCAGACATTGGCCAAAGTGTAAAAAAACCAGCTCACGGAAAACCAGAAACAATTCACGCTCCGAGTCCTCATGATTGAGGCTCAAGGAGGACCCCATGAAAATTCTCTGTGCAGACTCCGATCTTTTGGTGTTTTCCCATGTGAGCTGGAACTCTGAGTTTCAACGTCCACAACATCTTATGACTCGATACGCGCGTTATCGTCGGGTGTTTTTTGTTGAGCCTCTTTCCTATGAAAACCATGAAGATCCATTTTTAGATCTTCATGTTCTGGAAGAAAGGCTCTGCATTGTCACCCCTCACTTGGCGAGATCTCTTTCCAAAGAACAGAACCATGAAATCATGACGGTTCTTCTTTTGGGATTGATCAACTCCGCCTCTATTGAGAACTATTCATGCTGGTACTATGATCCGCAGGCATTGGCTTTCAGTGACAGATTAACCCCCGACTTTATTGTGTATGACTGCGTAAAGCCATTGGTAGATTCCGAAGGAAAGAGTTCTTTTACAGGCGAGATGGAAAAAAATTTATTGAAGAAAGCGGATCTGGTTGTCAACGGCAACCCCGTCCCCCCGGAGGGAAACGGCTTTCGCAAAGCCCGGGAGTTTATTCTAGACCCGGAGGACCAAAAGCACATTGATTTTCCCAGGCTCGGCTTTGTTGGAATCATCGATGAGCGCGTGGACTTAAGTTTTCTTAAAGAAGTGGCTCTTCTAAAACCACAGTGGCAGTTTGTTTTAATTGGTCCCATTGTGCAGATCAATGCCGCCGACCTTCCTGTAGAAAACAATATTCATTATTTAGGAACAAAAAAATACAACGAGCTGGCACCCTACCTTAGCAATTGGGATTGTGCCATTCTGCCACTTCGAAAAACCGAGTTGGCCCAATACACAAGTCCAATGAGAATTCCTGAATATCTAGCGGCAGGACTTCCGATTGTTTCAATGGCATTTTTTAATACCTTGGAACCATATAAGAAAAATCATCTTATCAAAGTAGCCCACACCCCAGATGAATTCATTCACAAGGTGGAATCCCTGCTACCTTTTAAGAACAATGTAGAACACCGACAAAAAATCGATCACTTCTTTGAAGAAATGTCCTGGGAAGAAACCTGGAAAAGTATGGCCCAGTTGGAAATCGATCTTCTTGCGAACAAAGCCCTGACCCAACAATTGGCGAGTCAAAAATCGAATAATAACAACCGAAGTATTTTTAAATCCTAATCTTTAAAAAAGGAGATTCTCTTGGCAACCAAACTCAGCGGAAAAAAGAAATCCAAATCGGCAACTAAACGCACACGTCAAAAAGACGCCGCCCATCCATTCGCAGAATATCCGGGATTTGCGGAAGACTATGACTTTGAGGCACCTCACCGTCACAGTGGGCCTTACCTGCGCTCTGTGGAAGACAATGTCTCTCACTCTCCTCGCACCTCACAAGGACCGCGTCGCGACCGTCAAACCGGCCGGGAAGCACCCTACTTCACACAAGGTCGCCGTAATTCTTCAGATCATGAAGAGATGAGTTTCGGAAGCTCAGAACGCCCCCTACGCTCTTTGCGTCGAACCAAAGTAGATACGCGAGACCGATCTCCACGAGCCCGCCGAGAGCCGCCTCGTCACTAACATGACCACCATTGTTCTGCTGATCCAGGGATTGTTTTACTTTGCCACAGGTGTATGGCCGCTTCTGCATTATAAATCTTTTTCGGCCATACTCGGTCTTCTTTTATTTTATTCCAATCGTGGAGAAACATATTGAAATACCAACACTCAGAAACAGAAAATCTGAAGGACGAAATCACGCATATCGAAAGTGAGACGCGAATGATTTTGCCGGGCGTTCAGACGTTGTTCGGCTTTCAACTTGTCACCGTTTTCAACGATCGCTTTGCAATTACATTAAATTACAACGAACAAGTTCTGCACTGGGGCGCTATTGCGTGCTCGGCGGTATCTGCGATCCTCGTTATTTCACCTGCCGCTTATCACCGACTGGCCGAACCGCATACGGCTTCCCGGCGTTTCACCCATTTTAGCAATCTGTGGCTGAAAAGTTCGCTCTTCCCTTTGGCTCTGGGGTGTGTGATAGATTTTTTTTTGATCGGAATCGCCATCACTAAAAATTACGTTGTCAGTGGTATCGTGAGTTCGATTCTTTTTATTGGTTTTATCACTGCTTGGTATATTTTTCCTTTGTTAATAAGACGCAAACTTCCCTGATAAAGTACAAGTTGATTTTGCTATTCCTGAATATAACTTTGATTTGTTCAACAAAAGGAGATTTTATGAATTTATTTAGAGCTGTTTTAGCATCACTAGTTATTGTATTTTCTGCTGTTCACGCGTGGGCTTTATCCGATTCAGAAATCGCTGAAGTTCTTATGACCGCCAATGAAGCGGAGATTGACGCCGGCAAAGTTGCAAAATCCAAAGCGGCGGATAAAACCGTGAAAGACTTTGCTGAACACATGGTCTCAGAGCATGAAGAAAATAAAAAAGAAGGTAAGAAAATCACCAAGGATGAAAAGATCAGTACAAAATCCAACGACACTGCGAAAGACCTGAAAAAGGACGCCAAAGAAAAGCTTTCTGATCTTAAGAAAAGGAAAGGCAAAGACTTCGATTTGGCTTACATTCAAAACCAAATCAATATGCACCAACAACTTCTGACAGACCTTGAACAAAAGTACATTCCACAAGCACAGAATCCTCAGTTTAAAAACTTCTTGAACGAAACTAAGACACACGTCGAACAACACCTCGCAAAAGCCAAAGAAGTCGAAGCGACTCTGACCAAGTAAGCGAATTCTTCTTGAAGAGAAAAAAGTCCCGGCTCTCGCCGGGACTTTTATTTAAGAGGCTCCGTTTTTTGGTCGCTAACGGCACCCGGAAAGATACCTTTTTACTTTAAGTCCCGTCATCTGCACATGCTTTCCCGTCGTACGCAATCAGAGCCACTATTTTTTAAGACTTCCGCATCAAAAACCTCTTTCTTTACCCATTTTGCAGCAAAGGAGGGATTTAAGGAAGGTCGAATTGCCCCTTGATCTTGAGGATCAATTTTGAAATAACAGATTAATGAAACAATTTAGAAATCTGTTCGGGCTCTGGATCATTTTAGTTCTTTGTGCATCTTGTTCACACAAAGGGGCTTCTCATTATAATAGTTTTCCAAAAACGGCGGCAACTCCCTATCAAGAAGCCGTTTTAGATTTTTATTCGACGAAAGACCCTTACGGAGAGTTCTCAAACTTTGCGCTCTTCCCAGTTTTTGTCGATGGCGAATGGTGGCCGACAAGTGAGCACTACTATCAAGCTCACAAATATGAAAATACAGAACTACAAAAATGGGTGCAAAGTGCGCCAACTCCGATGGAAGCAGCCCTTCGAGGACGCGATAAGAACATCGAAAAAAGATCTGACTGGGAACAACGTAAAGATGAATTTATGGAAAAAGCCGTTTGGGATAAATTCACAAGATATCCGGAGCTTGCGGAGCTTTTGCTTTCGACAGGCTCCGCCCGCCTTTACGAACATACAAAAAATGATTGCTACTGGGGTGATTGCGGAGACCGCACAGGGAAAAACAAACTCGGTCTTCTTTTAGAAAAAATTCGTTCGGCCCTGCAAAAATCGACTCCGCTTTGACCTTATTTCGAAATAAGAGTGCCGATTTGACAACTCAAGGATGTTACACCACCTGCACGATCCACTGTTGAGTAGCCAACGAGACTATGTCCACGAGATGGAACTTCTCGTGTAATCACGGTGTGTTCCGTTGGCGAAATAACATGCAAAGCGACCAGCGGGGCATCCACTGAATATGGCACTGAGAAACCAAAACTAAAACCGTTAGCTTCGGCCATCATTTGCACTTCTTCAGAGACAGGTTCGAAGTTTAGAATGAGTGGCGGTAAAAGACTTTGTCTGGATTCTCCGTCAACAGTAGTTCTCATCGTGCAACGAATGAAAATGACAGCATCTTCCTCAGACGCTTGCGCCGTAACAGCAGAACCAAAAGCAGTACAAAAGCAAAAACACGCTACCAAAATAGACTTCATTATTATCTCCTGGGGTGGGATTGTTTTAAGGAGTCATTTTTTAGCACGCGCGTTTTATTTAAGCTCGTTTTATTCCTGTAATACGCTTTTACTTAAGAATATAGCCAAAGTTTCTAACGGTATAAATCAAAGCCGTTGGAAAATCTTTTTCGATTTTCGCTCTCAGTCTGCAAACGAGAACATCTACGACATTTGTTTGAGGATCAAAATCATAGTTCCACACTTCTTTAAGAATCATCTGTTTGCTGATCACTTTTTCAGGATTAGAAACGAACAAATTTAAAAGACGGAATTCACGATCTTGCAAATCAATTATTTTCCCAGCGCGCGTGACTTGTCTTTTTAGACGATTGATTTCCAAATCTTTAAAACCAAGACGGACCGATTCTCTCGTACCCTGCGATCGCCTTACTAAGTTTTTCGTGCGTATTTGCAGCTCCGCCATTGAAAACGGCTTGCAAAGATAATCGTCACAACCTGTACTAAAACCTTTCAGCTTGTCTTCCAAATTTTGATATGCACTTAAGATGAGAATAGGAGTATTCATGCCTTTCTCTCTTAAAGATTGTGCAAAGGTGTATCCGTCCATATCGGGTAAAGATAAATCAAGAACAATAGCATCGTAGTGAGAGCTTGTGGCTCTTTCAAAAGCTCTAAGACCATTCGGCTCAGCGTCCACTGTGGCGCCCGTATTGATTAAACCGTCTGTTACGTGACGTGCAATTTCATAGTCGTCTTCAACAACCAAGTATCTCATTTTATCCCCTCTAATGTTTTGTGAAACATGGTCATATAGGTGAAATGAAAAAATGGATAGTTGAATAAGCTAGATTAAGGATGTTTAATTTCGATCGCCCAATCTTTGACGAAATCCATTTTATTTTTTGAAAGAAACACGGGAATACTAGCGAGCTCGACAAATATAAGGCGGTAACAGTCGATTGATACGGAACTTCCCTGAAGGGTGAATACCGTCGTCCTCTGTACTACACAGATCATTGACGGCACCTTTAATAAAAGCCACCTGAAACTCTGACTCCATATTCTGTGTCGCAACTACAAAGGTTTTAATACCCCAAAGATCGGCGGTAATCTCCCCCATATAGTTCTCAATTTTATTGTGCTTCAGCTCATCCTTTATTGCCATCACGGATTTTAAAGTAGCGCTGTAAGCCTCGGGCATAACACTGAAATCAAAATGGTGAGAGAGCTCGTGGCCCAACGTCATAATCAAGGGAACAAGCTGATACTTTTGCGGAATCTCATAATCTTTGGAAAATTCGATGGAGCCGACAATTTCGCCCGGACAAATGATCACGAACTTTTCGCCTTTTTTATTACTGTCAGCAAAGGCATTATCAAGAAAGTGATTTTTTGTGCAACCCTTATAGATTTTATTGATGTCCGCCGCTGTGGGAGCGCCATCTTCGTCGGGATCAAGATCGTTAAAAGAAATCAAACGGATCTCTTGCAAAAGCTCTTGCATCTTTGCTTTGTTATCATTCGGAATTTCCCTGGAAAGCTCGATCGCTTGTGACAGCTGCGATTTGATTTCCGCAATTCCTAAATCGGTAGGAACATGATTCTGCTTTAAATAGACACGAAATTGTTTGCGTAAAGAAGCATAGAAGACACCCAAGGCTCTTTTGCGTTCAGTCTTCTTTGGCATGTACATGATATCATCCAAGGTAAAAGAGCTAGGACGATTTTTGGAATCATAAAGATATTCGAAGGTCTCATCCAAAGCGCGATCGCTGAGTTTTTTTTCGATGGCCTCGATACGGGCTTCGCGCGTCTTGGCATTTTGTTGTCGCTCACAGACCGTTTTGTAAGGAGCCCCACAGAAGTCTGCCAAGGCGTCGGCCTTGGCTCCCGCTGCTAGAAAAATCAGTAAAGCCATCGTCAATACATGTAAAAAACGCGCCTGTGGTTTCATGACCGTTCTTTTACAGGATTTTTAAAAAATATAAAAAGGCATTTCCAGACAAGTTATTATGCAGTTCCGGGCCGGGAACTTATTACAGTGCGAACCTGATAGTTTTCCCCATGAGCCCTACAACCGGAAACCTGAAGGCTTGCATCGCAGAGGGCTTGGACCACCAACTTGCCTTTTCCTTTCTCAGCCCAATAGGACTCTCCAGGAGAAAGCACGATATCTTGCCCAGTACCCGGTTGGGTAATCCAGAGGCTTCCTGTCAGACACGTGATATCCACGTCCTGTTTTGATCGCGTGTAGATCTCACCTTTTAGTAGCCGGAAATGATCTGTCTTTCGCATAAGGACTCCTGAGATCTAACTTATAACTTTTTCCACAAAGGATACAGATTCAGTTCATATAATTTTTAATGGGTACAGTTTTGTTTTCACTCAATAATGAGTTATATTTGAATCATGACAAACAAAGACCAGCTCCTTTACGAGACAGTAGCCAAAGAAATTGAATCGCAGATCCAAATGGGTGATCTTCGTGTCGGCGAAAAAATCGCCTCTGTGCGAGAGCAAAGCAAACTTTTTAATGTCAGTATCAATACGGTCCTACAAGCTTACGTTCTTCTTGAAAGCCGTGGAGTTATCGAATCTCGCCCTCAATCTGGCTTCTACGTTTCAAAAATAGTGACAACAGAAGAGGTGCGCCCAGAAGCTGACGTCCAAACAAAACCCGCCCCGATTTTAATTCCTGATTTGGTATCAGATCTCTTCGAAGCAGCTGCCAACGATAAGTATGTTCTTTTAGGAGCAGCGTGCTTGTCTCCGGAGCTTCATCCAAACGAAGCCGTGGCCCGTATTACAAGGTCTATCTTAAGAACTCACAGTGATGTGAATGCGAAATATGAATTTACTCCCGGTCATTTGCCTTTAAGACAACAAATCGCAAAGAGGCTTTTACGCACCGGACATAAAGTCAGCGCTTCTGAAGTCACTATTACTAACGGAGCATTGGATTCTCTTCATCTCGCTTTAAGAGCAATCCTTAAACCAGGAGATACGATTCTCATTGAGTCTCCCAATTATTTTGGAATTCTTCAATCTATCGCAAGCCTTGGTTTCAAAGTTATTGAAATTCCCGCCAATGCAAGAACAGGTGTTGATCCGGACGATGTTAAAAGAATTCTCTCCAAATACAAAATCGGTGCGGCTGTTTTGATGCCGAACTTTAATAATCCTCTGGGATCGGTCATACCCGACGTCAATAAGCGAGAGCTTGTTAAAATTTTCAGTAAATTCGGAGTTCCCGTGATTGAAGACGACATCTATGGAGATCTTGCGTTTTCTGGAATTCGTCCCAAACTTCTTCGAGCTTTTGATGAAGAAGGAATTGTGATCTCCTGTTCTTCGTTTTCCAAAACTATTTCTCCGGGGTCCAGAACAGGATGGGCTCTTCCAGGAAAGTTTGAAAAAGAATTTCGTCGCCTGCAATTAAGCAGCACCGTAGGTTCGAATCGCTTGCAGCAATACGTGATCGCTGAGTTTATGGCGACAGGAGCATTTGAAAGATACCTCCGCAAAATTCGACCTGTCTTGCAAGAGCAGCTTCATAGGGTTTCTCAGTCTGTTCTGAAGCACTTTCCGGAAGAAACACGCTTCACACAACCTCAAGGTGGTTTCATGCTTTGGTTGGAGCTTCCTAAAAAATTTGATTCATTGGAGTTGTACAAATCCGCAGCGGCGAAAAAAATCAGTATAGCACCGGGAGTGATTTTTTCTGCCAACGGCAACTACCGCAATTATTTAAGACTGAATTGTGGCAGACTTTGGCGTCCAGAAATTGATGCCGCCATTAAAACTCTTGGCACTTTGGCGAAACAGCAACTTTAAAACTAATCTAAATCAGGATTCCATTTTTCCCAATCCTTTGGAGCATTGGCCTGAAGCTGAAATGTTTGAGCATGTTTCGCTTTTTGTGCCGCAGGCTCCGGCGTGGCAAATTCAATTCCGCCTTTAAGTAAAGCTTCTAGCGAGCTTAATTTTACTTCCGACTTAAAAAGGCCCAACTTCCCTTGAAATCCGGATTTTCTCCAGAAGACGGTATTTTCACGAATTAATTTCGCGTGAACCCACGGTACACGAATATTCACAAAAACTGTCTGTCCGGTTTTTGAAAACGTTACTTTTGCGACAGAGCCGACATTCACGCCCCGATAAAAAACGGGATCTCCTTCTCCGATGGACTCTGCATTTTTAGTCTCTAGTTTAAAGCCCGCTGTTTCGTCTAAGGGATATTTTAAATCGGCCGCTTCACGTCCAGTGAACTCACGCTGCAAATCCCCCGTTCCGGGAAGTGCCCCGATATAGCTTCCTTCCACAAGGGTATCTAATCCACGGACTTCTTCAAAGCTAATGCGCGGCGATTCAATCCAGAATTTCGCTCCGTTTTGCGCAAAACTTTTAGCATCACGATTTAAATCTGCTATCACTTCAATTTTCTTTAGATCCGATGTGATCGTCACATCCTTAACAAGACCAATCTGCACTCCACGAAAACGCACCTCTGTTTTCCCAGGTTTAATCCGCGTCCCTTCATTAAAGTAAATAGTAATGGTAGGTCCCCGGTGACGATAGTAGTTCCAAAACAACCATCCGGCCAACATCACCGCAAAAAGTGGAAACAGCCAAAGATACCAAGTGTCTTTAAGGTTTTTCACGGTCGTTCTCCCAAAGCACTTCCGGATCGAAAAACGCTGAAGAAAGCATCGTAAACACGACCACCAAAGCAAATATTCCAGCACCTACTTCCGGTTCCGCATTAGCCCAATGACCCAGCTTCATAATTGAAACTAAAATCGCGAGTAAAAAGATATCCAGCATCGACCAGCGGCCAATGGCTTCAACAATCAGATACATCTTCGTTTTAAGTTTAAGATTTTTTCCATTCTTCGCAGTGAGTGCTAGGTAAAACAGAATAATCAGTTTAACGAACGGAATGAATGCTTGCCAAAAATACGATGATGGCAACTCCCCACGAACCAGCGTTGCCTAATGACACGATCCCCTGCCAGACCGTGGACGTGCTTTTGTTTCCGTAAATTTCTAAACTGACAAAAGGAAAAAAATTAGCGGGCACATAGAGAATCAACGCCGTCATTGCAAACACCAAAGTTGCATGCGCGGATACGGTGGGAATCCGATTCATAGTCCCACAGCGAGGGCATTCCACAGACCACGATTTTCCTTCTGGAACTGGAAGAAGAGTGCCGCACACTTTGCATCTAGAACGCGATGTCTCAGCCATTCTCGTATCTTATTTATTGATTCGCCGCCGTCACCTCCTTTTCTGCTGTTGATTGTCACTGCTTTTCTCCAAAACTTATGTTTTTTATTTGATTTATCGAAAAAAATTGAAAGAATAATTGAACTCTCGGCGGGAGGTTACCCATGAAGATTCTCTTACTGCTTTCACTTCTTTTTGTCTCGGCATGCACAACTCAAGTTGCTCGCAAGACGCCTGCCGCCACGGTCAAGGCATTGAATGATCTCAACATCGTTGCAGAAAAAGGTGCTAACAAGAACACCACGACTTCTTTGGATATCGTGATGATTTATGATCCGTCAGTAACAGGAACTCTTCCGAGAACGGCGACAGATTGGTTTGCGCGAAAGTACCAATTAATCAACGATATCGCTGGAAGGGTCGAGATCGTTTCTTTACAAATTCCGCCTGGAACATCCGTTCCGGTTCCGTTGCCTGCAAGAATCGTCAACGCTTCCGCTGTCTACGCTTACGTAAACTACCCAAGCAAACCAAACCAACCCGCGACAAATCTTACGCTCTATCAGAAGGCGACGATCTACTTAAAACCGGAAGCTGTTGCGCTGTCGAAGAATTAAATCAGTTTGCCGCCATAACAAAGTCACGCTCTTGACAGATTAGGACACTCGTCCTACATTATTCAAACACTAGGACAAGTGTCCTAATATGAAATTCTAGGTGGCAGTATTTTTATGGCATTAGATAAAACAACTCGACGGCAAATCGTTGAAGCGGCAGATCTGCTTTTCTATCATAGAGGTTTTGAATGCACTTCTTTTGCAGACATCGCCGCGAAAGTGAAAATCTCGCGCGGAAATTTTTATCATCACTTTAAATCCAAAGATGAAATACTTGAAGCAGTCATTGAGTTGCGCCTGGAACGCACCCAAGAAATGCTAAACAATTGGGAATCCATCGGCCAAAACCCGACGGAGCGAATTGGAAAGTTTATTCAAATGCTGATTATGAATCAGGCGAAGATAAAGCTTTATGGCTGTCCCGTGGGAACTCTTTGTACCGAATTAGCAAAAATGGATCATGCTTCCAAATCTCATGCTAATAAACTTATGAGCTTATTTAAAACTTGGCTGAGCGGACAGTTTTTAGCAGCGGGTCGCAAAAAAGATGCTGATGAACTCGCTATGCATCTTTTGTCACGCAGCCAAGGGATTGCGACCTTGGCCAATACTTTTCAGGACGAGAAGTTCATTAAAAATGAGGTTCGTCACATGGAAGAATGGTTGAAAGCCCAAATTGCTTAAATATTTTTCGGAGAGAAACAATAAACTATGAATAATATCGTAACTTCCGCTGATGGAAAAAAGCGTTGCAAATGGTGCGAGTCAGCTCCTGATTTTCTAAAATATCACGACGAAGAATGGGGTTTTCCTGTTCGCGATGATTATCGCTTATTCGAAAAACTAAGTCTTGAGGGTTTTCAATCGGGACTTAGTTGGCGCACAATCCTTGCCAAGCGCGAAAGCTTTCGCACAGCCTTTCATCAATTTGACTTTAACAAGATCGCAAAATTTACGCAGAAAGATGTCACTCGATTATTAAAAGATGAAGGCATTGTCCGCCACAAAGGAAAAATTGAAGCTGTTATTAACAATGCCAAGAAAGCTCAAGAAATCGTTGAACGCCATGGATCTCTTGCTGCTTTTATATGGAGCTTTGAGCCGGACAAAAAAGACCTCGCGAGACCTCAGACCGCTTCCACCTCGGCTGCCTCTATGGCGCTATCCAAGGAATTAAAGAAACAGGGTTGGAAATTTGTTGGCCCCACGACCGTATATGCTTTCATGCAAGCTATGGGTCTTATAAATGATCATGCCGAAGGCTGCATTATTAGAGCTAAAGCAGAAGCTAAGCGGCGAAGTTTTAAAAAGCCATAATCTGGAAATTTGAGCAGCATGATTTCTTTCGCGTTGACTTAAAACAGGTTCAGCTCTAAATTAAGCTTCCTCTAAAGGTGATGTGGCCGAGGGGTTAGGCTCAGCTCTGCAAAAGCTGCTACAGCGGTTCAAATCCGCTCGTCACCTCCAAATTTTTCCTAACACCCAAGACGTTTCAATGCTTCAAATGGCAAATAAGTCGCTTTAAGGGCTTTTTCGACGTGCTTCGGAGTCAGCTTTTCGGCCTTTTCCAAGTCGGCATAGCTTCTTGCGACTCGGAGCGTTGCGAGATCGCGACGACGGGATGCCAATTCTCTTGGGAAAAGTTCCTGCAAATAAAAGCTCGGCAAATCTTGGATAAGTTCTTCCCACTTCCAACGACCTGCTACTTTTGTGAAGCGCGGATCTTTCACGGCCATTTCACTTCGGAAGCCTCTGACATCTTCCAAAGTTTTTAAAATTTCCACTCCAGAAACCACACCACTGAGTTCCCGTTTTTGCGTAAAGAAGATCAATTGAAAACGATCTACCAGTGGCCCCGACAATCTTTCCATATAAGACTGACATTTTTTAAGAGATCTTCCGCACACAACTTTGGCTTGCGGAACCCAATCTCCACACGGACATAAATTTGTTGTCGCAATTACTAAGGCTTCAGCGGGATGCTCTTCGATAAAACGTCCGCGTCGCAAGCGAATGCAAAACTCCTCCATCGGCTCACGCAAAGCTTCTTGCGCGCGAGGATTGAACTCTAACAATTCATCTAAAACTAAAATACCTTTGTGTGCCCTTGTGATCTCACCTTTAAAAGGAGGAACACCCCCACCAATAAGGCCGAGGGGCGACGTTGAATGATGGGGGTGCACCATGGGACGCCAACTTAAGGATTCTCCACCAGAACCTTTGTTGGATTTAATAATTTCATGAAGGTCTTCTTGCGAAGGAGCCTGCAATAACGAAAGCAATGATTTCGCAATGGTGCTTTTGCCCGATCCTGCAGGACCTGCAAGAAGCAACGAGTGCTCGCCGATTGCGACAAGCTTTAACATCTCTGCTTGCCGCTCGGGAAATTCCAGATCTAGACCAAACAAAGGACGTTCAACTTTATATTCTCTTGGCATTCCTGGAAGAATTTTGGGAGAAGCCAAATCACGAAGCTCTGTCAAACGCGCGCGAGTGAAAGGAACTTTGTTTTCTTCGGAGGTCCCCGTCCACACCGTCAGATCTTCCAGAGGATCAAAATCTTCTCGCAGATCATCGGGCTCAAAAACACCCCCATTTAAAGACAACTCTCCATAAACTAATACAGATTCTTCTTGAGGCTTGGGAACTTGTTCACTTTCCCACAAAAGTCCCAAAGCCACCGCCAACTCCAAACCGCGCGAAGATTTTTTCAAATGCGACGGACGAAGATTGACCAGCACTTGTTGAGCTTTCGGAAATTCAAAACCTTGCGAGCGAATCGCACTTTTAATTCGGTGTATGCTTTCTCGAATGGCCTGATCAGGCAAACCTAAGAATTGAATTTGAGGAAGTCCTGGAATGAAGTTCAACTCCACTTCCACAGGAACAAGACGGTCATTTTCGCGAATAAGGGATTGTATTTTCATGCACGGGCGACAAAGCAAAAGTGGGCCCGCAGTTAAAAGAAAAGCAAAGGGCCTCTCACTGAGAGGCCCTTACGAGGTTCGGACAATCTACTTTTCCACTTCCGACATACGCGAAAGAGGATGGTGATCTTCGATTGTTCGTGACATCGTATTGGTGGTCACATTCGTATAAATCTGTGTTGTCTGAATACTTGCGTGTCCCAATAACATTTGAATCGAACGCAAGTCTGCACCACTCTCTAATAAAGCCGTTGCGCATCCATGACGGAATCTGTGCGGATTCACAGGTTCCGGGAAGCCAGCTTTCGCCGACCATGCTGCCAACCATCTCCATACATCCACACGCGAAGGACGGTGCCCGCGATCGTTGATCAAGATAGAGGGAGAATTTTCTTTAACCAAAGCAGGACGGTGCTCTTTCAAATAAGCCGTGAGATTTTCAGCCAGCTTTTCAGTTAAAGGAACCAAACGTTCTTTGCTTCCTTTACCGAGAACTTTAATCCAACGGTCTGTCGCATTGAAATCAACAACATTTAACGCAATCAACTCAGAAACACGGCAACCCAATCCATACAAAAACAACAACGTCAGTTGATTGCGCGCTGTTTTCACAGCATCTTGCACTTCGGCCGCATCAAACAACTGTTGAAACTCTTGCGGAGTCAAAACTTTTGGAAGACCCACTTTCACTTTCGGTGGACGAAGCTCACGCAGCTCTTCGCACTTCATTCCGCGCGTCTCACAGAACTTAAAGTAAGTTCTCAGAGAAGAAATCACGCGGGCTTGCGAACGTGTCGAGAGTTTATTTTTTTTCATAAACTCATAAAAGCCACTGACTGATTTATTGGTTTTACGATACTCGATATAGAGTTCCAGGTCGCGGCGATATGCCATCACCGTATTCTGGGAACGTCCTCGTACATTTTGCAGCTCATCAAAGAAGTCGATCCAAAGAGGTAATTCCATACTTCTTATTAGACCTAGACTTTCCTCTAAGCGCAAGAGCAAAGATAAAAATAAAAAACCCCGGTTTTTACGCCGGGGCTTGGTGATTCATTTTCAAGATCTTGTTAGTTGAAAATTCCGTAGAAAGTTTGTGAGCAGTTGTAACCGTTCACTCTTAGAACCGTCACCTTCGCATAAAGTCTTTGACCTGAGGAAGTCAAAAGGCCGCCCGCCATCATTGGATCTGGAGAGTCTACACGCATTTCAATAGAACCTGTTGTTGTCAAAAGAGTAGGTACTACGATATCGCCACCAGCAAATCCCATTTGACCCACAGAGTACGTTTGCAATGCATAAGTGCCAGGTTGGATCACGCATGAAGGATTGTAAGGGTCGATCTCTTGTCTTGCTACGACCATTTGTCCCTGCATCGCGATAGGTCCCTCGTAGTTGCGATAGTTATTACCTGATGCATTAGGAGTGATGCGTGTTGATTGACCAACCAATTGCATGTTTGAGAACGTGATATTTCCGTTCGCACTTTGCATTTGGAAAGTTGTCAAAACAACAGGAGTCGGGATAGAGCCCGCGCAGTTTGTGCATCCACTTCCGTAAATTGGAGGAACCACTGCACCACCGCCGCCACCGCCGTTGTTACAAGCCGCCAAAGCGAGAACCATTCCCAGCGCTGCGAAAGCTCGTAAGATGTACTTTGCTGGAAAACTTAAAGTTTTATAGTTAAGTCTTTCCATTTTTCTTCTCCTAGTAATTCCGGGTTAAAAATCTTTCGTAAATCTTTGTTAAATCGTTATTTAAGCTGCTTCAGCCTGCGCGCCATCCGGCGCTCCGGCACTGCCCGCTACCGCGGCGCCGACTACTTCATAGCTGCCGCTTTATCCAATCCGCTGAAAGTTCCCAACAATCTGTAGCCGTCACCTGGGTATGGAGTGTTTTTGTTGATCACAGCTGAAGCGCGGCAGTTGTAAGGACCTTCGTAGATGTACCAGCATTTTCTGTAAGGTGATTGTTGAGCGTAAGATTGCGCGAAGTTTTTGTAGTACACGCGACCTGACACTGCACCTGAACCTTGAGCGTCACCTTGATTGATATAGTTATCGAATACTAGAACGATCGCACCGTAAGCATCTTGGAAGAAAGCTGAGAAGTAGTACTTACCGTTGATGATAAACCATCTGTTGAATTCAGCTTCCATAAGGCCCGCGTCTTTCAACTTATACATATCAACGTTAGTGCCTGAACCGGCTTCAAAACGACCTTCATAGTTGTAACCAGTATCTACGTAAGAGATTTTCACTGAACCTGCATAACGACCGTTTCCAGCGTTTTGCAAATCCACAGTCAACTTGAAGTTGGATGGATTGTTCAATGGATGCATTGCTACGTAAGAGTTAAATTCAGCAATAGATACCGGAGTGAAGTTCACTGTATTAGAACCTGTTGAAGAACCCGTTGAAGTTCCTGAACCAGGACCTTCTGGAGAAACAGGTGTTGAACCATCATTAGTGATTGGCTGATAAACTCCGTTTGCAGAGTTTGTTTGGAACTCATTGCTCTTACCGCAACCAACACCTGCAAGTGCAAACACTGCTAGAAGGAAGATCAGTTTTGAGTTGAATGTTTTCATATCAGCCTCTCTTTAAGAAGTTCGGTTTTAAAAAGAACCTCTCACCAAGACTCTATTGCGATGCCTGTGCCAACCTTGCCTAACCCACATAACCCTCTGAAACCACGGATCTTTTATGAGGTTTCTCAGGGTGACACAAATGGGGGTTGAGCGTCTAATGTCTGCGGAAGGAGCGCAAAAAGGGCACACAGTCACATCTTGAGACATCTAAAAGTTCGACAAAAAACTAAATATTAGAGATCTTTCCTCGGTTTATCTCAAAACCCGCCGCTGAAAATTAGAGTTTTTCGAACAGCAACACTTAATTTTTTCAGCTCCATATAAAATCTCAAATTTTTAACGATAATAACTAGGTATGCTAAGGAGTCGAATTGCTTCCAGATCAACATGAAGACTTGAAAAACCAAAGAGGTTCCATTCTCGTCTACGTCCTCGTGATGATTGCGGCGCTTTCTATTTTTAGTATTTCGTTTAGCAGCACCATCACGAATCTTCAGAAGCATGTGTCTCATTCTAAGACTTCCATCAATACGAATTTCGACTTAACTCAAATGGTCCGCCTGATAAAGCTACCTAACGGGTTGGCGGAATCGGCAGGACTTGCCGACAATAGTTTACTCTACACTTGTCTTAATGGTGGAACGACATCAACCTGTGCAGAGAATTGCTGCGTTCACGGAACCACTGCAGGATTTTATTATGTGGACCCTTCTGACACCAACACCAACGTTTCACTTAAAAGAAAACTTCTCGGCCCACAGAGTGCTCCGACGTCCTATTATTTCAACGGAGCTCCTTGTACACCGACGGCCAACAACTCGGCCGAATGTGCTTATAGCCTTTGGGGGACCTTTACAACGGTGTGTCCCGGAGGCTCCGCAACATGCGAGCACGCAGAGCATTTAAAAATTTCCGTTCATTTGCGCGCCAATCCGAAGGCCTTTACCAATCAAGTTTTGATGAAGGATCAAGATGTGGATTTTATCTACTTCAATGATCGCAACTACAAACCTTCCATCGTTCCGATTCCAGATGTGACCCTTTATCTGGGCGACGGGATAGACAAAGAAGTTTCTGTTCTCGGTGACTCAGGCAATCCGTCCGAAATCCAAAATTTTGTTTTCACTAAATGTATTAGCGAAAATCCAGGAACAGTTCAACTCACGACTCCCGCAGATCAACCCTTCAGCGGAGGAGTTGCGAAAATCAGACTCAAGGCCCTAGCACAGGGCGACGCAAAAATCACAATGCAAATCAGCGACGGCGCCCTTGAGAATAATCTTTCCAAAGAATATTCATTGAATGTCAAAGTCATTCCAGGAGTTTCACCGCCATGAAAACTTCTTTAACCACCACTCAAAAAGGTTTTACTCTTGTTGAAATCCTCGTCGCCCTGGGAGTTTTCAGTTTTGTCGTCACAGGAGTGATGTCTTTCTCGGCCTGGATTATTCGCTCTGTGCAAACAGAAGCCTCGAAGTCCGATCGAAACGTTGAAAATCTTGAAATGCTAAAACTCTTCACGCAGCCCGTTTATTTTGGCGCTTTAAGCAAGTACCCGGACAATGCGCAACTCAAGTCCTGCATGACAACGGACACCGTAGAGTGCGACAGCAGCGTAGAGTATTCTGTAAATCCTTTCGACTTAGCGACGAATCAACCGTTGGGCTTAGCCAGCGGTTCGGTAGATCCTACAATCAAAGATCAGATTTTCTTTAAAGTTCACTGCCCCAACAATGCATTGAAATGTGATAAAGCAGACTACTTCACGGTGATTGTGAAAACGTACTTCGATCAACACGGAATTAGTTTTTCTAGCATTGAAAAACAAGGTGTCGTGGTTCCCGAGTTTAACAATGTTGTGACCTATGTACCCGATGCGACTTTAGCACCGGGGCGTCCCATCAACGTCCTTTTGTTTTTGGATAACTCTAACAGTATGGCTTTTGCAAAAGATCAAATTAAGGATGCTTTGGATGCGCTTATAAATAAGATTTCTAAGATGGATGTCACTTTGGGGATTTATACGTTAAGCACGTCCTCATATTCAAAACCATCTTATTATTACTATGACAGCGATGGTCAGCAAGTCTTCATGACCGCGCCCCCTAAAACTCCTGGATTTGTTTACTACGAATTAGATACCGCCATAGCCACTTACCCATCCCGATACACAAATCAAGATCCGTCATATCTTCTCACCTCGCTCGGTTCTTCCTACAGGACCTTCGAATTCCTCTCAACAGATTCCGACACCGTTAGAGCCACCAAAATAAGTGCGGTAAAAAATCTCGTGGAATACTTGCTTGCTAATCCTGGCGCCGGAATGGACACGCCTTTATGTAATTTAGTTCGTCTATTAGAGGCTCCAGGCCCCTTCGCTCCGTTTAATTTTGACTCTATGACTCCCACGGCGATGTTCATTATTTCAAACGAAGACGATGAGTCCAATGCTAAGCCCAGCTACCAGGGCGGTTGCCAAAAATCTGAGACAATAAAATGGACAATAGATCCGGACTACTATCACTATTGGGGAAAAGCACAGACCTATAAAATGGACGTTGAAGCCAATGCCACTATGGACGGAGCTCCCTATCATGCAGCAGTGCCCATTACTTATGAAGTTCCTTACGACGCGACTAAACCCCCGGGCGCGGACTGTCTGACCGATGCAAACTCTAAGATCAGTCAAATTGAAACTGCCTTCGTTAATATTTATTCTGGTTTAGCATGGACATATAAAGTCGGTGACGGTTTCACAATCAAAAAATGCACCGTCGACAATTCCACTACAATACCTATCAGTTTGAGAAACCTGACCCCTCAGGATATCTGTCAGCAAATTGCCAACGGTCAGAAGAAGATGAAGGCCTCTTATGTCGAAGGCAGCTGCTACGAAAACTTTCAACCCGGAGGCTCGGGCGCCACTGGCGGCTACATTAGCACAACCTCATTCTTTTCATCAACAATAGACAATGTCGTTGACACGACTTACGCCGCCATTCAAAAAACTCTGGGCTTGGAAAATCTTTATTACACAGCGGTTGTCCATCCTGATGCCACGACTTGCACGATCACTCCGGGCTCTCAGGTTGGCACCCGCTACATGAATCTTGCAAAAAAACCAGGAGTGAAATCTTCCGTCATTCCGGTGTGTAATACGAGTTATACCGGACAAATGGATAAAATCGTTCAGTGGACCGAAACCCTTGGCGCTAACGATATTCAACTCACGCCTTCTGTGGCCGCCAATATGAGTGGCGTTGAAATCGTCCGATCAGGAGTGACCATAAAACTTATTGCCAATGTGGATTATCAACTTTCCGGAACAATTCTTATTTTCAAAACCGGGCTTCTTCAGCCTAATGATCTGGTAAAGGTGTATTTAAAGTAGCATGCTTAGAGACAACAAAGGACTCTCAGTCATAGAACTTATGGTCGGAATTGGTATCTTGGCTATATCTGCCGTCGTCGTTTTCATGCCTCAGATTGAAATTCAAAAAAGGATTTCTGACGTTGATAAAAAAGCTTCGCGAATTATACAAAACAACGATTTAAAACAAAAAATTCTCGCTACGGAAACGTCCCTTTCTCGAAGTGCTTTAATCTCTCCTGAAAATGATGCTCTTTGTCCCTGCACTCAGGGCGGAAACTTTTTTTCCAATTCCACCAAGGTCTGCTTCCGAAGCCAGTGTCAGGCCAATCAAGATGTCTATTTTTCTTTCTTCGATCCCAAGGCGACGTCTCTGACTCGGCTCAGTGGAACAATGGCAGCTCCTGTCTATTACTCAAAATCGGGGGAGCCTTGTCCTAACTCCGCAGCTCCGCCGGGAAGCGATCCTGAAAAAATCTGTGGGTACAAAGCAGTTACAAAATACAGAGCCCACTGCCCTGGAGACCTATCCGCTTGTGACCATGCGGACTATCTCATTTTGACACTGGAGCTTTTTCCTTTGGAAGCTGGATCACAGCTTAAGTACGAAAAGACTCAGTTCATTTATTCAGTTCCTTTAAATTACAAACCTATCATCGCGGCGATTTCCGATCTTTCGCTAAACGTGGCCGAACAGAAAAAAATCGCCGTCACGGCGGATGCTGGGGACCCTTCAGAAATTCAAAAATTTATCTTTCAGTTATGCGAAAGCCAACAGCCCAACGTGGTCGAGGTTAAATGCTATAAGTTTGTAAATGGAGTGGCTCAAATCATTCTTACTGGAAAAACCCCTGGCACGACCCAAGTCCGTCTGCAGATCAATGACGGCGGGTTTGAAAACAATCTCTCAAATCCTCTCAGCTTCAACGTAACAGTCCCACCACCCCCTCCTTAAAGAGAACTGTCTAAAAGTTCGACGAAAAAATAAATATTTAAGATTTTTCCTCGGCTTACCGAAATGGGATTTGTACAGAATTTATAAAGGAAATAGTCATGACAATCACAGCAACAAACGTATTGATCTTGGGCGCCGTTTTCATGTTTGCAGCCCGAGTCTTTTTGGGATTCTAATTTTTAGACTTCGATAAATTAAAATTTTGCGTGCAGATAAATCATCCCCTGCACTTTCTTTTCCGTTGTGCCCATCACAGGACTGACTGGTCCGACAACTCCAAATGGTGTGATTTGATTTCCCCGCGTTTGTGAAACCGACGCTCCCACTTCTACCAGCTTGCTTAACTTTTTAGTCCAATCAATGTGAATCGAAGAAACTGGAACCGTGTCATAAAACGGGTCTTTGCTTTTATTTGAAACTATTCTGCCAAGGTCCGCTCCGACCGAAAAGGTACCTAGTTTTTCCGTTGGAACAACCGCCTTGATTGAGTTTTTCAAAGCGACAGCGGAAGTAACATTCACGCCTTCGAGAAAATAAACATCCGTTCCCACAACAAGGTAAGCTTCTTTTTTGTCAGGTTTACTTGTGTCGTAGATCACACCAATACGATCATAAGTCGTCGTCAACTGACCATGATGTTTTTGCTCAATGTCCCGTGGCTGCCAACTCCAAGTTCTATCTGCGGATACAGTGAGGTTGAGATCTTTCCACTGGTGATCGACGCCGGTTTTGATTTCATTGCGAACTCCAGAAGAGGTTGTCTTTTTTTGATCTCCGCCGAGAGGTCTTAAATCCAAAGCCACTGTGTTGATTTCGATTTTGCCTGTCGTATCGTTGATGCGAGCTTCGCCTTTTAAGTGAGAGCCAAAAAATAAACTGCTGCGCTCCCCTTCTTTAAAACTTCTTGTCATAGCATCAAATCCGGGCGCTGAAATTTTTAAAGCACCACCGTAAACTTCCGCTGTCGCACGCACTTCATCAACCAACATGCCATCGGTAACAATGCTTGTTCCCGTGCGCGCTGAAACTCCCGCGGCTTCCAAACGGTAAGCCCCTTCGTCCGTCATCACTTTTGTTCCAAGCATAAATCCTTTTACTGAATCTGTTCCAAACTGCGCGGAAATAGTTTGTTCGTTTTGACTGGCTCTCACCGTCAAAGCGGCGGAGTCAGGCTTGAATCGTGCCACACCTTCAATCGAGTCTTGCACCCATTGGGCTGTTGCGGGTACGTATTCGTGTATTTTTCCGGGACGAGATTCTACGTATTGCGCTCCCGTAAGAACACCTAAGACTTTTGCAGAAACATCAACGGCAGACTGCAGATTTTTTTGTTTTGTATTATAAATCTGTGAATAATTTTGAACGTAATATTCGCCGGTTTTTGGATCGCGAAAATGCAAGATCGCGTGCCCACCGGCGTTGTCTTTCGTAAGATCTTGCTGCCATTGCCCCGTATGACGCCCCACTGCCTCAAAGCCCAAATTTTTTGCGACTTCGCCCAAAAGTTTGTGAATGTCTCCACAAACGCCACCTTCTTTGGCAGCCTTCACGGCATTTTGATAAACGGACTCTAGATTTTTATTTTCTTTTCCTGTTTCACTATAGCCATTAGACAAGCGACTGCCGAGCATGCTTAAGAACAATAACTTTTCTTCCGGCTTTAATCCGGCGACATTTCCCTTGGTAAACTTCAAAGCGTCATTGAAATTGCTTTGACTCAGAAATTGCGTGTAATAACTATTTACCACCACAAGTCGGTCACTGGAAATATTGAGATCTTGTGGATTTTTAAAAACGACATCGAGTTCTTTACCGACAGGTTTGGTATCGACCATAAAGTAGGCGTCGACCCATTTTGAATTTCCCGTTTTAATTGCTTTTGCGACTTTTTCGAGTGCACCGACAGAGCTGACTTCTTCTTTGGATTCAGTTGAACAGTTAAGGCAAGGTCCTTCTGCTTCCGTTGCAAAAAGCGAGATAGAAAATCCTAAAACCCCGACGATGCTGGCAAGAACGATCTGTTTTCTCATACCGTTCTTTTCGGGAAATTAGAGCTGAAACTGAAACTACTTAAGTCGAGCTAGAGGATAATAATGCGTTAAGATTTGCTTATAATTGCGACCACCTTGTCCCAAGGCTTTACTGCCCCACTGACAAAGTCCTACGCCGTGACCGAAACCTTGTCCTTGAAACTGAAAGCTCTCTCCGATTTTTTTCATTTCAAAAAGCGAACTGCGCAAATCCTGAAATCCCAACAGTTGGCGAAAGTCATTGGCCGAAATCAATTTCGATGGGGCATCGTTGAAAGCCACACGCACAGCTTTGATACGGTTTTCTGATGGAATTTTAATAAACTCCAAGGAAGAAAAATTTTCGACATGCAAACGACGACTTAGCTCTTCTTTACTAAGGCTCAATTTCCAATGAGCGCGAGGGTTTGTCGGACAAGAAGTGTCCACCGTAGTTCCCGCATTCACGCCATAGTTCCAGACATTTTGTGGTGTTGTGGTTTTGCCGCCGCAATCTGAATGGAAAAAGGCTTTAAGAACTTTGTTGTTAGAAGCGTAAAGCTTAATTCCTTCCGTTTCACGAACCGCTTGAACGGCTTTTTTGATGAGCGGATCATTTTCATCTTCCGCAAGCACGTGACGAAACACTTGATCGAGAATGCTGCTTTCTAAGTGATAGGGTTTATCCTTACGCTCCTCCATCACAGCCAAAGCATAAGATCTTGCCGCTACCGCTTGCGCTTTCAAAGTTTCCAGCGGCCATGACAAGGGCATTTCACTGGCAAGAACTCCGACGACGTAATCTTCCAAAGGCATAACACCTACAACATCGACATTCTTGTTTGCGTTCATGTTGAGAAGAACTCGCGACGGTAATGCCTGCGCTCCGACGCGAAGGTTTTCACCTTGAATGAGCAAATATTTTTCAGAAAAAAGATGTTCGGGATCTTGGTTGTTCACGCGCAAGGCCCAAACTTTTTTCCCTTCCTTTTCGAGCAAACGAACTTCAGCTTGTGCGTTTCTTGGGATAGCAACAGGCTTATAAGGTTGGTTGAGATTTTGAAAACGAAGAGCCAAGCCAGAGATCTGAACTTTTTTAGGTGCGCTCATCAAGCGCACCCGGACGACCTCGGAAGATGCCGATCTAGCATCCGAAAGAAAACTGACATACACAAAGATGAAACACAAAGAGGCCCAAATCAGTTTCACTGCAATTTCCATCCGTAGAAATTTGCCAAAACTTCATGTTCTGACCTCTTAATTAAACCTCATCCATCCAGGAGGATGAAAGTCTAGTTTTTCTTTTGCATCTCAACTAGGGGCTTAATGATGTCCAGCGGCAAAGGGAAAATGATCGTATTGGATTTGTCGCCAGCGATTTCCGTCAAAGTCTGCATGTAAGCGAGCTGCAATGCAGAAGGTGATCCCGCCAAAGTCAGCGACGCCTCTTGAAGTTTTTGCGCTCTTTGCACTTCCCCTTCGGCACTGATGACTTTTGCACGACGTTCACGCTCTGCTTCCGCTTCACGCGCCATCGCTCTTTGCATTTCTTTTGGCAGATCGATTTGTTTTACTTCGACCATCGTGACTTTAATACCCCACGCCTCCGTGTGCTTATCTAAAATACCTTGAAGGGCCGAATTGATTTTATCACGGTGCTCGAGCACATCATCAAGCGGGTATTGTCCCATCACTGAACGCAAAGTCGTTTGCGCCAACTGGCTTGTCGCGAAATAATAATCTTCAATTTTTGTGATCGCCTCAAGAGGAGATACCACTTTGAAATACACAACAGCATTCACCTGCATACTCACGTTGTCTTTTGTGATGACGTCTTGAGGTTGCACGTCCATCGCCACAGTACGCGTGTCGATTTTGATCATGCGTTCAACAAATGGAATAAGAAGAATCAAACCGGGACCTCGAACGCCGACGGCTTTACCAAGACGAAGAACAACACCACGTTCCCAATCGTTTAGAATTTTGATCATGGAACTTAAGATGATCCCGCCAATAACAACTATCGCTATTAAAAATTCCATTCGCACGTACTCCTTATTTTACTTTTTTTACATTCAATGTGAGTCCCTGTCTTGCAGTGACATGCACTCGATCATTTTCTTTTAATGAATCCTCAGAGACAAACTTCCACGTTTCTCCCATGATTTGAATCTGCCCACGATGGCCGTTGGCTTCGATTGTAACCACAATGCCATCTACCTTTGTTAAATCCGAATCAACATCACTGGATTTGTGACGAATCGTTTTCACAGCGAGATATCCAACCGCTAAGAAGAATAAACCCAACACTGAGACAACAGAAATAATTAATGAGAGCGGAAGAGTGTATCCCGTCGTCTGCGCATCAAACAAAAATAAACTTCCGACAAACACGGCGATCAACCCTCCAATACCGAGCGCTCCAAAACTTGGCAGGAAAATTTCTAAAACTAAAAAAGCAATTCCTAAAAGAATGAGCGCAAGTCCTCCCCACGCCACATCTAGTTTGTGGAAAGCCACCAAAGAAAGAAGCAAACCAATACCACCAATCACACCTGGAGCGATCATTCCGGGATGGGTGATTTCAACATAAAGAAGTGCCAAACTTCCCATAAATAATAAATACGCAAATTCGGGATCTGCGATGAAGCTGAGAACTTTATAGCGCAAGTCCGGCGTGAACTCTTGAAGATCACCTACTTTTACGGCGAGTTCTTTTTTCTCATCCACCAAAACAATCCGACCCTGAGCCTTCTGCAGAAAATCAATTTCATTTCCCGCTAATATATCCAAGGCTTTTTCTTTAACGGCGTCTTCTACACTCAAAGCGCGTGCTTCGGTCACAATCTCTTTTGAGAATTTCAAACTTCGCCCGCGCAGTCTCGTCACACCTTCCATCCAGCTGACCGTGTCGTTGACAAGTTTTTTGCGCAGATCTTCAGGTGTCTTTTCTCCGGTGCCTAAAATCGGTGTCGCTGCACCGATGTTTGTAGCAACAACTCCACCGTTGACGTGACAAGCTTGCAAAATAATAGCCCCTGCACTGCCTGCGTGACCACCGCTTGGTGTGATCAAACAGAGATAAGGAATAGGAGACGCTAAAATGCGTTCCACAATCAAACGCGTGCTTTGTAAACTCCCGCCGGGAGTATTCATACGCACGTAAATGGAGTCGCACTTTTTTTCTTTGGCTCTTTTTTCAGCGCGTTCTAAATAGTCCGTTGTCGAAGCAGAAATAGCTTCGTTGATTGTCACAC
The DNA here is from genome assembly GCF_037996825.1 of Bdellovibrio sp. BCCA. Classification (NCBI taxonomy): domain Bacteria; kingdom Pseudomonadati; phylum Bdellovibrionota; class Bdellovibrionia; order Bdellovibrionales; family Pseudobdellovibrionaceae; genus Bdellovibrio; species Bdellovibrio sp. BCCA. Next base: position 2,159,237 of record NZ_JBBNAC010000001.1, read on the forward strand.
CGACCGTGCAATTGGCCTGAGCTTTAAAAGTTCCTAAAAAAAGGACGCATAAAAAAAGAGCCAGGTTTTTCATAAGCCCAGCTCCTTCATCACCTTTTGCAAATCGTTCCACACGACTTTTTTGGCGGCCGCATCTTCGAGCAAATAAGCAGGACTGTAGGTCTCAATCCACTTCCCGGGGCCTTTAAAAATCAACTCTCCAATATCTTTAGGAAAGGAGCTAAAGACCACAACCACTTTGCTTTCACAAATTTTTGCGAGTTCGGAGGGAAGCTGAGAGCGATCGTCAACAGTGCAATCCAACTCCAACACTTGAATGTTTTTTAATTTCATCGCCGCTTTCATTTTATCAAAAAGATCGCGCACGTCTTTATTGAAAAAACTTTCTTTGGCTTGAGTTAGGATGTTTAAAAAAACCAACTCATAGTGCTGAAACTCGTGGGCCGTGAAAGGGCCTTCTGCTGAAAAAAAACGCGTCTTAACCTCATCACCTGTGCGACCGGCTTCCCCTGGCGACAGCATGACATTTTGAAGTCCAAGAACGTCTTGCAGATATTGAATATAGTCTTTCATTTCAGCCCCAATTGAGCGCATTTTACTCTAGACTAAAGGCGGTAGACTAATAAAACCGGATGCTAATGCGGCGCTCAAGGGATGTGAGGTCACATATAATAGACTTGAAGCTGCTTCAGCTCCGGGCCGCGGGCCCTGCGCTCTGCCGGCATCCGCCGGTCTCAAGTTGAGATGATTTCTGCCGATAAGATCTCAAGACACGGAGGTCGTATGGAAGTTTTCAGATTCAACATTATTCCTACTGAAGAATTTAATAAAAGAGAAGATTTCCGCAAAGCCGTGAACAACTGCGAGATCTGTGGGGCGGCTCTTGAGTTTAGTTATAAGCAGGAAAATGCTTTTGCAGTTCTTCAAGAAGATGCGAAGTGTTCATGCTGTGATTCTGAAAAAGAATCGACTCGTCACCGCGTGCATTAAAAGGCAGCACGCAGGCCTTTCGCAAAACCGATCAGCATTAAAAGAATTCCGGCAATAAGAAGAGCCATCGATGAGTGGCTCAATTTTGCAATCGCTCCCCACGTGACGGAACCTAATGCCATTCCTGCATAAAACACTGCGAGGAATACTCCCAGCATCGTAGCTTTTAAATGGGATTTTCCGGTGATCTGTCTTGAACTCATGTTCATAAGTGTTGCCAGGACCAACCACCCTGTGCCAGCTAAGAACATCGCGGCACATAAGAATCCGTAATTAGGTGCAAAACCTAAAATCAAAACTCCCAAGGCATAGATGATGTAAGAGCCCGCTAAAGATTTGTGAGTGCGATGCGGAAGCATGATTTTATCTGATAAAATTGCACTGAGGCACGCGCCCAAACCAAAGAAACCTAAGAGGGATCCGTATTGCAGGGAGCTGAGTCCCATCTCAACGCGACCTCTTGTTGGATACAAGGCCCAGAGTGAAGAAGCACAAAACGTGACAAGAAAAATTTCGATCCAAAGTTTTAAATTGTGCAGAGAAAAAAGTGGAATCCAATCTTCGGGTTGGAGTTTTATTTTTGGAGCTGCGGCTGCTTCAGCACTGCCCGCTGCCGCGTGTACTGGCCAGCGATAGAAAAAAATGATGAGACCTAAAAACGAAATGCTATTCACAAAAAAGGCACTACCGGGACCGAAACCGCTTAAGAGACCTCCACCAATTGTGGGTCCTAAGACGCGTGTGATGTTGATACCCATGTAGTAAACGAGCACGGCTTGCGCTTGCAGATGCGAAGGAACTAAATCAGTAAGTACCGACTGAAATGCTGGATTTGTTAAGGCGAGCCCAATACCCATCACAACGGACAATCCTAAAAGGCTTAGCTCCGTGACTTTTTCTTGCCAAACTAAATACGCTAAAAGACCTGCGGCAAAAAACATAAGACCTTGAGCGAAGAGCAAAATATTTCTGCGATGACCAAGGTCCGCGACGTATCCTGCAGGAATACTTAAAAATAAAATCGGCAAGCTGCTTGAAAAAGAAAGAAGAGAAATTACAAGAGGTGATGTATTTAAATGTGTCATCACCCATCCGGCAGCCACGTCTTGAATCCAGGTTCCGAGATTTGACAAAAACGCACAGATCCAGAAGGACCTATACACAGAAAATTTCATTGGAGACCAAACGGATTCGTTCATGACATCTGAATCATACAACGGAAAATCTTTGCGGGCGATCTTTGTTTCAGAAAAAATAAAAGTATCAGGAGGCCCTATGAAACTCTTAATGAGTATTTTACTCGGGTTTTTTCTTTCTCATCCCTGTTTTGCAAAATCAGATGCCGTAGAGATTTCAGTCAGCCCTTCTTCTCTTTCATCACAATCAGGCCGCTACTATTACTATAACTTCGGAAACGTACGCCTGAATTTCAGCGAGTGGGCCGACATCACCCTGCGCAATACGGGGGTGGAGCCCTTAAATATTCGTGGCGTCTTCATTATGGGCTCTGGTTATTGGGCGTGGAGCAATTGTCCAAACTTTTTAATTCCGGGACAAACCTGTCTAACCCGAGTGGAGTTCCGTCCTTGGTACGAAGGCTACTTCACCGGCCGACTTCGTTTTGCATTTTGGGATGATAGCATTTACGTCGACCTATATGGCTGGGGCGTTCGTTGGTAGGAGCTTATTTAATTCGGCGGAGGACTTTTTGCAGAAGGCTGTGCGCTTGTTCAATTTTCGCTGCGTAACCTAGAGCGAAATAGAGAACTCCGTAGATGGAAAGACCTACAATCGCGCGCCAAATAATATGGACACTTTTTTCCATTCCGTAGTGAACGATCGCGGCACCGGCGCCCGCACTGATAAGTGCTATCATCCAAACTTTGATTTGGTATTTGAAGCTTAAACCTGTTTTTCCGATTTTTTTATTCAGGGCTTTTCTTAGGAAATAAAACTCGATCCATCCGGCAAGCCCAGCCGATGCTGTCAACCCTGGTGTTCCCCATTGGGAATCAAAACCCAAAGCCTTAGGAAGATAGAATGCAAAGAGAACTCCCAACAATGTCGTGAAAATCACGCGCACAATGGCGAATTGCAACGGAGTTCTTGTGTCTTTCAACGAATAGAACGTGGAAGAGTACAGACGTCCTAATGTTGAAGCCAACAAACCCACTGTAGAACCCGCTAAGACCATCCATACGTAGCGTGTGTTTTCTTCTTGGAACTCCCCTGTTTGGAAAACAGCACCGACAATTAGGTTTCCTAAAAGCAAAAATCCCACAACAGAAGGAATGATAAAGAAAGCGATTTGCTCTAAACCGCGATTGAGTCTTCCCTGTAGGTATTCCTTGATTTCATGCTCAGAGCCTGTCGCTTGCGACATCGCCGGAAGCTCTGCAACAGAAACACTCATTCCGAAAAGACTTACTGGCAATAAATAAAGAGTCTGCGCATAAGCCAGCGCCGAGACCGCACCGGTTGGTAAAAGACTCGCAAGCATGTTGTCGATGTATGCGCTGATTTGCACAACACCGCGAGAAATAACAACTGGAACAAAATTTTTTACGACGGTTCTCACATGACTGATTTGCGTATTCAGTGACGGATAAATCTTTTTACCAAGACGAAGCGCTGACGGAAGCTGTATCGCAAATTGCAAAAAGCTTCCTGCAACTAAACCCCATGAAACCGTTGTTGCTAATTCAAATTGCCCTTGCTTAGAGCCCCAGATTGCAAGAGTTGCAATGATCGTGACGTTCCAAATAACCGGAGCCACATAAGAAAGAAAAAACTTCCTGTGAGAATTTAGAATCCCCAAACACCAAGCGGACATAACAAGAAAGCCAGTCCCTGGGAAAAGAATCTGCACAATCTTGATCGTCAATTCCCTTTTTTCTCCCTGGAAACCCGGCGCAATCAAGTCAATCAAAAATGGTGTGGCGAAAACACCGACTAAAACCAAAAGCGATGTCATGACGAAAAGTAAACTTCCGATAACAGAAGCCACCTTCGCCGCCTCTTCGTCATGTTTTTTTGCTAAGAGCTGTGCATAGACGGGAATAAAACTTGCTGAAAGAACTCCCTCACCAAAAAGATTCTGCAAGAAGTTGGGAATCTTAAGAGCCGCTTTAAAAGCATCCCCGGCGTCGGAGTTTCCAAAGAAGTGAGCAAAAACACGTTCACGGACAAGACCCGCAATACGACTTAAGAAAATTCCCAAACCCACTAAAAGGGCATGACTCTTCACTCTTCAACCTCAGCTTCTTCTTCATCCGGTTCATTTAATTGAAGCAGAATACGCTCTGCCAGCACCCTATTAAAGCCTTTAAGTTGCGCAATTTCTTCGGGTACCGCCGTCTTGATTTCATCAATAGAGTTGAAATGAGTCAAAAGAACTTTCTTTCTTTTTTCACCTAAACCCACCACGTAATCAAGTTCACTCTCTAAAGAGGTTCCTTCACGTAGCTTACGGTGGTAAGTGATCGCAAAACGATGGGCCTCATCGCGGATGCCGGTCAAAATGTGCAACGCTTCGGCATTGTGCTTAAAGGTCACCGGATTGGCCCGGCCTGGAAGGAAGAATCTTTCTTCTGTGGACTCCACCTCTTGTTTTTGGAAGTCGCTTTCGGTACGAGCTTTGGCTAAACCCACCACCGGAATGTCATTTCGTCCGATCTCCGTGAGGATTTTAATAGCCTGAGCCAACTGCCCCTTACCACCGTCGATCACAATCAATTGTGGATCGTCGTATTCCCTATGCTTAAAGCGGCGACTTAAAACTTCATACATGGAAGCAAAGTCATCAATGCCCTTCACAGTTCTAATTTTATAACGACGATAGTGTTCTTTCGCCGGAACACCTTCTTCAAAGACAACCTGAGACGCCACCGTCTCTGCACCTTGGAATGTTGAAATGTCATAACACTCGATACGACGAGGAAGCTCTGGCAAATGTAGTTTCTCTTTAATCTCATCCAAACCACGAAGTTTTTCTTCGGATTTAGAAACGTATTTCAAGAAATGTGACTTAGAGTTTTCGTTCGCCATTTCCACTAAGTTGCGACCACGCTCATCCGTTGCAAAACGCACGACGGACTTATTGCCCGAGCGTTCTTTTAAAACCTCGGCCATCAATTTTGTTAAATCATTGCCGATATCAAGCGGTAACAACACTTCATCAGGAATAAAGTTGTCTTCGTAGTATTGATTGAGGAAGTCCACCAACCATTCCCGTGGATCTTCACCCGCATCATTAGGATCAAAGTGAGGTAAGAAATGCGATCTAGTACCGATCACGCGACCCGCACGAACGTGGACTGTCTCAACAAGACATCCTCGCTCGTCACCATAAAAGCCCACGGCATCTTGATCTTTTTCAGAAGTGTCATTGATCACGGCTTGTTTTTCTAAGATCGCTTTAATCGCCTGAACAGAGTCACGCAGACGAGCGGCGACTTCGAATTTTTCTTCTTCTGCCGCCGTCATCATTTTTTCCGTGATACTTTTGATGACCTTCTTGTTTTGGCCTTTCAAGAAAAGCTTCGCGCCTTCCACCTCTTCGCGGTAGTCTTCTTTGGAAATATATTCTACACACGGAGCCGTACAGCGACCGATTTGATAAGTCATACAGGGACGAGTGCGTGTCTTAAACATCGCATCGCCACAGTCGCGGATTTTAAAAGTGCGATTCAGAAAACGAATGGTCGCCTGAACGGCAAAGCCCGAAGTGTACGGACCAAAATACAATGAGCCGTCTTTTTTCACCTTACGTGCTAAATACAGACGCGGATATTCGTCACTCCACGAAAAACGAATGTATGGATAGGCTTTATCGTCACGGAGACGAATGTTGTACTTCGGTCGATGTTTCTTAATAAGCGAAGCTTCAAGTAAGAAAGCTTCCACTTCAGTTTTTGTCAGAATGTATTCAACTTCACAGATATTCGAAACGAGCAAACGCGTTTTCGGTGAATGATCTTTATTGTCTGTGAAATAACTTCGAACACGATTGCGCAGATTTTTCGCTTTTCCGATATAGATAATCTTATCGGAAATATTTTTCATAAGGTAAACCCCACTCTGCGTGGGGAATTCTTTGACCTTCTCCCGGCATTCGTCGAACTTACTTGAGGCCATCCTTAACAACCTCCGCACTGTCCGATTCGACTTCACCGCTTCTCAAAGTTAATTCAGTAATTTGCAGGCGTTTGATTTCATCGCGGATTTTCGCCGCTTCTTCAAACTCAAGGTTCGCTGAATACTCTTTCATTTTGGCACGCAGCTTTTCAATTTCTTGCTGGATCTTTTCTGGCTGATGCGCAAATTTATTCTTCATTGCGCCGGCTTTAGCCTCACCCGTAAGAACCGTATTCGCCAAAGTCCCGTCGAAGACCTCACCAAGACCTTCTTTGATTCTTTTACGAATCGACTGCGGAGTAACACCGTGGGTCTGATTGTATTCTTGTTGAATACGACGACGACGATCTGTTTCACCGATCGCCTTTCGCATGCTTTCAGTCACTGTATCACCGTAAAGAATCACTCGCCCGTTGATATTCCTCGCGGCACGGCCAATCGTTTGAATCAAAGATCTTTCGGAGCGCAGGAAACCTTCTTTATCCGCATCGGTGATGCCGACAAGACTGACTTCAGGAATATCCAAACCCTCACGCAAAAGGTTGATACCAACAAGAACATCGAAAACTCCCAAACGAAGATCGCGCAGAATTTCAGTTCGCTCCACCGTTTGAATGTCACTGTGCAGATACTTTACTTTGATTCCAAGACTTTCATAATACTCGGTTAAATCCTCTGCCGAACGTTTTGTCAAAGTCGTGATGAGAACACGCTCTTTGTTTTTAATGCGCTCGCGGATCTCTTTAAGAAGATCATCCACTTGATGTTTCACCGGACGAACTTCGACAATAGGATCAATCAATCCTGTTGGACGAATAATCTGCTCGACGATGATCCCTTCGGATTTTTGCAATTCATAAGTACCCGGGGTCGCTGAAACATAAACGACCTTATCCATCATGCTTTCAAACTCTTGAAAGTTCAGAGGCCTATTGTCTAAAGCTGATGGCAAACGGAAACCGTGCTCTACAAGAGTCGACTTACGAGCGCGGTCACCACGATACATGCCCCCAATTTGCGGAACCGTGACGTGGGACTCGTCAATAAAAGTAACGAAATCTTTTGGGAAGTATTCAAGCAATGTTGGAGGAGGCTCACCGGGCCCCCGTCCTGTCATATGACGAGAGTAGTTCTCAATCCCCTGACAGAAACCCATTTGCTCCATCATTTCGATATCGTAGTAAGTTCTTTGCTCCAGACGTTGAGCTTCTAAGAACTTCATTTCTTGATTTAGCACAACCAAACGCTCGCGCAATTCCTCTTGAATGGTCTTAATCGCGCGTTTCAAGTTGTCGTCACTAGTGACGTGGTGACTTCCCGGATAAATGCCGATCTGATCGATCTCTTCCAACACTTGTCCTGTCAGAGGATCAATCCACGAAAGTCTTTCGATAAAATCACCGAAGAACTCGACACGAACCGCACGTTCTTCTTCGTAAGGAGGAAAGATCTCAACATTATCCCCGCGCACACGCACAGTGCCACGAGAGAAATCGACGTTGTTTCTTTGATATTGAATGCGAATAAGTTCTCGGAGTAAGTGATCTCGTTTCATTTCCGTATTGGAAACGATTTGAATCATCATGCCTTCATACGCTTCCGGAGAACCCAAACCGTAGATACAAGAAACCGAGCTCACGATAATAACATCGCGACGATCAAACAAAGAACGCGTCGCCGAGTGGCGCATGCGATCGATCTGTTCATTGATCGCGGAATCTTTTTCGATATAAGTGTCTGTGGAAGGAATATAAGCTTCTGGCTGATAGTAATCGTAATAACTAACAAAGTACTCAACGGCGTTGTGAGGAAAAAGCTCTTTGAACTCTGCATAGAGCTGCGCCGCCAAAGTTTTATTCGGAGCCAACACCAGTGCTGGTTGATTCAACTTCGCAATCGTGTGCGCCATCGAAAAAGTTTTTCCCGATCCCGTCACGCCTAACAATGTTTGATGTTTCAAACCCGCATCAAAATTCTCAAGCATCTGCTGAATCGCGCGCGGCTGATCCCCAGAAGGTTGAAACTCCGACACCAGTTGAAAGTTCTTTTTATAAGTAGAGCCCATCCCTCTAAGCCTACCATAATTTCAAAAGGTGCCTGCTTCTTTTTTCTGGCTACAACGCATCAACTTGCGAGTGAAACTTAGATATGATGCCGTGTAGCCAGAAACCGTAGTAGACTTTGGGCATGAAATTTTTAAAACGAAGCCTGCTCGGCCTTGTCATTCTTCTTGGTATTGCTTCTCTCGGAATTTATTTTTTCCTTAAAAGTTCTCAAGCCCCCATGGATGGGACTTTGAAAATTCAGAACCTCTCACATCCGGTGAAAGTGACTCGTGATACTTTTGGAATTCCTCACATTCGCGCGGAAAATAAACTCGATGCCTTAAGAGCGTTGGGATTTGTTCAGGCCAGTGAACGTCTTTTTCAGATGGAGCTTTCTCGCCGCATGACTCAAGGTGAGCTGAGCGAAGTCTTTGGTGAAATCGCATTAAAGAGTGACAAACTTTATCGCAGCTTGATGCTGAAACGGTCCGTTGAAAGAATGCTCGCTCTTGAAAAATCCCAAGGCCGTTTTGATCAGCAAGTATGGAATGAGATGGAGGCGTACTTTGATGGCATCAATCAGTATATCGCCACTCGCCCGCTTCCGTATGAGATGAAGATTTTGGGGCTTAAACCTCGCCCATTCACGCCTCTTGATGCCTACATCATGACAGGTCACATGGCTTACAGCTTTGGAATTGCTCTAAAGGCTGACCCCTTAATGACGAAGCTTGCTGACAAACTTCCTCTCAATCAGTTTCAGGCCCTGAGAAATGACCCACTGAAGGCACCCATTAAAATTGCGGCGACTTCAGCTTTGGACCGCTGGTCCTCCGCTCTGCATGCTATCACTCCCGAAGGACTCTTTATTCCTTCATTCGAAGGGAGTAACGCGTGGCTTGTAGGGCCCGAGCGCTCGCAATCGGGAAAAAGTATTTTCGCAAATGACCCGCATATTGGTTACAGCTCTCCGGCTGTTTGGTTTGAAGCACACATCCAAACGCCGGAGTTTGAAATTTACGGACACTATCTGCCTTTAGTTCCGTTTGCAGTTTTAGGTCACAACCGTCATCACGCTTGGGGTTTTACTATGTCCCTTGCAGACGACATGGATCTTTTCCGTGAAACTTTAGATAAGGAAAAGAAAACAGTTTTATTTAAGAACAAACCTCAACCTTATCAAGAGTGGACAGAAGTTATTAAAATCAAAGATCAACCGGATCTTGTGCTCAATATGATTGAAACTTCTCATGGCCCTATCATGGATGAGTTTTTGTCAGAGAAAAATTTGGCACTCAAATGGGCCTTCCACCGTCCTGAAAACAATCCGATGCGTGCTTTAAGAAATATGGCAGAAGCTAAAGACATCAATGCCTTTGAGGCGGCTCTGCAGTATGGCACAGCGCCTGGACTTAACGTGATGTATGCCGATGCAGAGAATATCGCATGGTGGGTTTTTGGCGATATTGCCGTTAAGAAAAATCCAAACTCGGATATGATTCTCAATGGCAGCACTGGAACTGACGAATACGAACGCCTTCTTCCGTGGAATGAAAAACCACACTCTGTCAATCCAGAGTCAGGCTTTATCGTGACAGCGAACTCTCGTCCTCAAGGATTGAACGCGAATATTCGCGGCGACTGGCAGTCTGACGATCGCTTCCAAACAATTTCTCGTGCCCTTGCCGAAAAAGATCAGTGGAGTGTGGAAGAATTCAAAGCGCTTCAAACTGAAAATTTCAATTATCAGAATAAAAATATTCTGAATAAAATGTTTGAGCATGTTCGCCTCAACGATACCGAAAATGCGAAATACAAAAATAAACTCGAAGCCCTTAAGTCTTGGAATATGCAGTCCGATGTGAATTCCAAAGAGGCGAGCCTCTTCCATCAATGGAACAACGAAAATATTTTATTGATGCTTGAAGATTTCGACGAAGACACAAGAGCTGCTTATCTCAACACTCCTTACGCTTGGGTGTTCTATGAAAGAGCTATCTTAAATCCAACTTCGACATGGTGGACTCATAAGAATTATACAAAGGTTGTAACAAAGGGTTTTATGGCCGCGGCCGAAAAACTTTCTAACAATCCAACTTGGGGAACACTGCACACGATTGAATACATGCATCCATTAGGAAGAAGTTACCCTTTGAATAAGATCTTCAATCTTGGTCCTTATCCAATGCCGGGCTCCTACAACGACATCAACAACAATAAAATGCGCTCCATGGGTGGCGACTTTAAAGTCGTTGCCGGACCGTCCACTCGCCGTATTATCGACTTTGCAAATCCACAAAAAAGCTGGGGCATCAATCCCATCGGAAACTCCGGACACATGCTTTCTCCTTTCTACAAGGACCAAGTGCAAATGTTCCTCGACGGAAAATATCGTCCACAACTGATGGATGAAAAAGACATCGCTGCCGCAAAAACCCATGAACTCATTCTTGAGTAAATGCAAACGCACAGGAGTCTAAGTGACACTGGACTCTTGTATCCTCGCACCTTACAAAAAGATTAGGTCTCGCTCAGAATTCCCTGTGCCACTATCACTCTGTAAGAAGGAGATGTTATGGCATTGCAACTCTTTACATTTTTCTTTGCGACACTCTTAGCCGGAACCGTGTTTGCTTATCCCAACGTGGGAGACAAAGTTCAATGGACAGGCACCGTGAAACAACCTGATGGTTCGTTAATGGAAGTAAAAATCATCAAAGAAGTGACGAGCTTTAATAAAAAAGAAAATAAGTGGACTGTAAAATACGAAGCAACAATGGGAAGCGAAACTTCGACTCAGCTCATTCAAGTGGACAATCTCTACTCCCCTGACCGCTACAAAGAAATGATGGCCAATTGCATGCTTCAAGGCGGAGTTGTTGAGAAAATCTCTACACCAGCTGGCAACTACGACACTTGCAAAATGACGACGGTCGCATCCGATGGGAGCACTGTTGAAAAATGGTGGGGAAATATTCCATTCGGTGTTGTGAGCAAAAATACCCGCACCAACAACACCGCTCTTTTGAAAAAACCTGATCTTAATTCTGTGATCGCAGGACTCTAAACAGACAATGAAGCTGCTTCAGCTTCGGGCCGCCGGCCCTACGCTCTGCCGGCGTCCGCCGACCTACTTCGTTACTTCCCAGAAGCTGCCTTCTGGAGTGTCGCTCACTGAAATACCCATTTCGGTGAGCTTCGCGCGCAATTCGTCAGACTTCGCAAAATCTTTGGCGGCGCGGGCTGCTGTTCTTTCTGCAATCACAGCTTCCACTGCCGAGCGCTCAATTTTCATTTGCGCAAGCAAACGGCTGTCTAGATCTTGCAAGAATGCTTGAGCTGGTTGTTGGAACAAGCTCATCAAGGCACCCACGCGATGAACGAAGTTACGATACGCCAGTGCTTTTCCCTGAACTGCTGGATTTACTTTTAAACCACGACGAACTTGATTGTTAAACTGACGAGTCACTTCAAACAACGCCGCAAAAACTTCTGGAGTTCCGAAGTCGTCATTCAACGCTGTTGTTACTTTATCCCAAGCTTCCTTCGTGATTTTTTCAAAACCAGGTTCAGGTGGTAAAATACTATAATCAGATCCAGAAATAACTGGGAGATAACTTTCTGCCACGGCAAGTGCTGAATAAATCCGCGCAAGTCCTGTTACTGCACGACCAATAGAATCATCCGAGAAATCACTGACACTGCGATAATGCACATTGAGCATCATCCACTTGTAAACCTCCGGCGGATTCACCTCCAGGAACTCACGCATAGAAACGATATTCCCCAAAGACTTCGACATTTTTTGAGAACCGAAGTTGATCATATTCCAGTGCATCCAGTACTTAACGAACTGCTTATGAGTGCAGCCTTCACTTTGCGCGATTTCATTTTCATGGTGCGGGAAAATCAAATCCATACCGCCACCATGAATATCAATCTGATCACCAAAAATATCTTTGATCATCGCTGAGCATTCAATATGCCAGCCCGGACGTCCAGGCCCCCATGGAGAAGGCCAAGAAATTTCGCCCGCTTTCGCAGACTTCCAAAGAGCAAAGTCTTCAGCATTGTGCTTCTTTTCATCCACATCAATGCGAGATCCCGCTTGTTGATCTTCCACTTTGCGACCACTCAATTTTCCGTATCCATCAAAAGATGAAACGGAGTAGTTCACGTCGCCGTCGGCCTGATAAGCCATTTTATTTTCAATTAATTTCGAAATCACAGCACGAATGCCGTCCATGTGCTCAGTGACTTTCGGATTGAAGTCATGAGGACGTAAACCCAATGTCGCAAAATCTTTTTTGTATTCAGCGATATAAAGTTCCGAAACATCTCCCGCCGATTTCCCCATTTCATTGGCGCGCGCGATGATTTTATCATCCACATCGGTGAAATTCAGAGCGTACTGAACTTTATAACCAAGCTCCTCCAACCAATTGCGAACCAGGTTAAAAAATACAACACCGCGAAAGTTTCCCACGTGCAGGAAATTATAAACCGTCGGACCGCAGACGTAGATTTTCACTTCACCTGGAGTGAGCGGTTTAAATTCCTCTGTCTGGCGACTGAGCGTGCTGTAGATTTTTAAAGACATATTTCACCTATGTTTTCGCCAATGCCTGCTCTGCGCGAGCAATCAAAGATGTTTTCTTAATAAGAGGCACAAGGATCTTCAATTCAGCTCCGTGAGGTTTTCCGATCACCGCCACACGAATTGGCATAAAGAGATTTTTCCCTTTTGCACCTGTCTTGTTTTTCACTTCGTCTTGATACTTCAAGAACTCATCTTCCGTCATAAAATCAGAAGGATGCGCTTTCACAAGTTCCAACCACGCCGTCAAAACAGCCTTTGTCGGCTCCCATTTCAAAGTCTCATCAGCCTCTGGCAAAATCACATAAGACTTGTCATTCAGAGGTCTGTAAAGCTCCACGGCATCAGCCAAAATTTCCATATACGGCTTAAACAAAGCAATCGACTTATCTTGCCATACAGGATCTTGCGGAAGTTCCATTTTCTCACGCGCCAAGAACGGCTGAATCGCTTTCCAAAGTTCTGCATTCGGAAGCGCACGCAAGTGCATCGAGTTCATCCACTTAAATTTCACACGGTCAAAGATCGCGCCTGATGGATTCAAACGAGAAATATCAAATGCCTGCTTCATATCTTCCACAGTCATGATCTCTTTGCCTTCGGGATGTGACCAACCAAGAAGAGCGATGAAATTCAAAACGGCGGAAGCCAAGTAGCCTTCTTCTTTCAACTGGCCGCAAGCCACAGCGCCTTTGCGCTTAGAAAGTTTTTGACGATCTTCATCCAAGATCAAAGCCATGTGACCGAACTCTGGTAATGGCCAGTTCAAAGATTCATAGATCATCATTTGGCGCAAAGTATTTGGAAGATGTTCTTCCGCGCGGAAGACGTGCGTGATCTTCATCAAGTGATCGTCAACAACACAGCAGAAGTTATAAACAGGCATACCATCAGAGCGTAAAAGAACAAAATCGCCCACCATGTCTGATGGGAACTTCACTTCTCCACGCACTAGATCTGTAAAGATATAATCTTTCGCAAGACCTTTTGTTTTGAAACGAACAACACCTTTGTTGCCTGCCTTCAAATGATCCAACGCTTTTTGCAAGGACCAATCTTGATAGGGAGAATTCACATGCGGAGAGCGGCCGGCAGCCAAAGCCTCGGCTCTTTGTTTTTCAATTTCTTCATCAGTCAAAAAGCAGTAATAAGCTTTGCCCGCTTCAAGAAGTTGGTCCGCATATTTTTTGTAGATATGTTGGCGCTCACTTTGACGATAAGGACCGTTAGGACCGACGTCTTTTAAAGTTCTTGGATCCACCCCTTCATCCCAAAGAAGGCCCAACCACACAAGATCATCCACAACTCCACGAAGAGATTCTTCTGTTGAGCGCGCTTCATCCGTGTCTTCAATACGAAGAATAAATTCGCCACCGTTTTTCTTGGCAAAAAGATAGTTGTAAAGAGCGGTTCTAGCTCCGCCGACGTGCAAATATCCCGTCGGAGAGGGGGCGAAACGAACGCGAGGATGTGGGGCGATTTTTGAGGTCATGGATGCTCCAAAATAAAAAAGGCTTGGTCTTTAAAACCAAGCCTTGAATTTATTATGTTTTTTGGAGTTCGTCCAGCGGCTTACGCGGTGATACCGAAGATCGCTTTGACTTCTTCTTCTTTGAAAAGCTCTTCTTGGCTTGTTGCCAAAGTGAGTTCTTTTAGAAGAAGGCTACGAGCGGAATCAAGCATCTTGCGCTCGCCGAAGGAAAGCTCTTTGTCCGCTTTTAGAAGGAACAAATCGCGTAAAACTTCAGCAATTTCAAAAACAGAACCTGTCTTGATTTTCTCCATGTACTCGCGATAACGGCGATTCCATGTTTGGTTGTCGATCTTGATGTCTTTTTCTTTGAGAATACCTACAACGCGTGCTGCTTCTGTCTTAGAAATAATAGGACGAAGTCCCGCAGATTTAACGTTCGTTGTTGGAATCATGATTTTCAGGCCCGTGTCCACTAACTGCATATTGTAGAATGTTGTCTTTGTGCCCAACATTTCTTTGGTTTCAATAGAAACCACTTTAACAACGCCATATCCAGGATAAACTGCATTATCACCGATACTAAACGTTTGCATTCGAGAACCTCCCCCTGAAATTAGATAGGGTTACGACCTTCAACGTTCTATCAAATTTGACACAAGTTATCAAATCAGAGCACCGTGTCTGGAAATAATTTCAGAGGATTTTTCAAAAGAAAAAAGCCCGGAATAAACCGAGCCTTTTTTAGTAATACCAATAACTTATAACGATAAACTAGAATTACAACTCAGTAGCTGTATAAACAAGTGCATAAGCCTGAGCGCCGTTCTTGCCCTGAGGAACTTTATAACCCTTTACAGTCAATTTGTAAGTTCCAGCCGGAAGGCCTGCTTTTTCGATCATTTCAAGGTTGTTGATGTGATCGTTCATGCTCAATGTTTGACCGTTAGGCATCGTCAAAACTAAGTCCAAGTCATTTACTAGAGCTTGAGCGGCATTCGCCGAACCTGGAGCATCTGTCCAAACAAGGTTCGCGTAAAGCTTGCCAGTGCCAGTCAAAGTAAACTCATAAGAATCCTCAGATCCTTGCGCGACACCGTTACGGTTGTCGATCAACTTCGTTTTTGGTCCCAAGTTCAAAACATTGGAAACATCCACACGACCGTAACCTTCGTCAGAGTTCGGGCGACGAGTCAAAATCTCCTGACCACGAGCCGCACCGATCTCACCGAATTGCCCCGGATACATATCAACTGCTGTGTGAATCATCACGGCTTTCATCAAAGCGCCTGATGGATTTTGCACGCCCAACTTTTCAATCACGATTTGACGAGCCACTGCCGCAGCACCTGCCGTCAACGGCGTTGCCATTGAAGTACCGCCCGACCAAACGTAGTCTTTGTTGTAAGCGCCCCACAAATCAGAAGCGTCTTTCACTTGAGATTTAACGCTCAAGATGTTTGTTCCCGGAGCCACGATGTCTGGTTTCACACGGCCATCACTTGTAGGTCCACGAGAAGAGAACATCGCCAAACCATTTTCGTTGTTAGAGATGTAATCGCTGTAGATAGGTTCCGCTGGCCATTCATCTTTAGCTGCTCTTAGTTTGCTGATTGGAACTTGGATACCACCTGTAGAAACTTTGTTTTCAGAAGCTCCCACAGTGAGAACGTTTTTCGCTGTTCCTGGAGACGCCATGGAGTTGGCATCGATACGGCCGTCCTTGTTTTTATCTGCGCCAGAGTTACCAGCCGCAAATAGGATCAACATATCAGGATTTGCGTAAAGCCATTCGTCAACTTGGATTGCGAAGTTGTCGTAAGCACCAAAAGTACGAGCACCACCCCAAGAGTTTGTATGGATGCGAGCGCCTTCAGAGTATGCTTTTGTGAAAAGATCACCCAGTTTCGAAGGAACGCTTAAGTTTTTAAGCATTGGCGACCACATACCTTCAGCCACCATTTTTGCTTCGTAAGCTCCGCCTTTAAGAAGACCTTTTGAAGCTGTTCCGCGACCCATCACAGATCCGGCAACGTGAGTTCCGTGACCCATTGGATCGTCCCAAGTTTTAGACCACAAACCGAATGGGTAACCTGAAGTCACTCCACCTGCGAAGTCTTGATGAATAGAAGCTACGTTTCCAGAATCCAAACCTGTGTCAGCCATGGAAACGATCTGACCGCGGCCTGTGAAGCCTTGTGCCCAAGCGGCATCAAATTTCATCACGCGAGTTCCAGGCTCGTCACCTGTTAGATCCGAGTAATCGCCTGCCGCTGTTGCGTGAACATCACCAGCAATATCTTGATCCATCACGAAGTGAAACAGTTCGATCTCTGGAGTTGGTTGAACGTTTTCAACACCTGTCAATGCTGCCACTTGAGCTACTGATCCGCGAGGAACCAAAGCCATAATAGACTTTCCACCAACAACTTGAAGTTCTACTTGAGGATTTAGTGCCGTCATTTGAGAAGCGATTTTTTCAGCCTCAGAAGACTTAAAGATCTTCACTAAGACACTTTGAACCGTGTCTTTATTAAAGATGCTCGCCACTTCGAACTGAGAACTTACTTTATAAGAAGGAGCATATTTAACCACTGCTTGAACTTCTGGGTGGTTATTCTTGAAAGAAACTAGATTTGCGTAAGTACCGCGAACCACTAAAGCATCATCTGGAAGATAACCGAAAACTTCAAACTGTCCTTTAAGTTTTGCTTTGTCAGCTTCTGTGATCGCCTTTTTAAATTGCACGATGTACTCAGTCGCCTGAGTTTCCATCATCCAAGATGCGGCGTAGTTGTTAGAGATTTTATTCGTATCAATGGCGCCTGCATTCAGTTTCAAAACTGTGCCGGCACTTGCTGCACTCACTGTTAACATCGCAACAGCGGATGCCACTGTGATATTTTTCACAAGATGATTCATAGATTTCCCCCCTCTACGAGGAAAATCAGATCACGACCGAAGTCGTGGAGCAATAAAGAATTCTAATTGCGCCGCGGCTAAAGAAAGAGGTACCTGCTTCCCTCCGTGCAAAAACAGAACATATCAATGTACTTTTTCAACACGGAGGGAAGCAGGTACCTTTAGAGTTGGTGAGCCATCACGGCGAGAGACAGATTTCCAGCAGTTCTTCCTTTGGAATTCATGCCAATTTCCATCTCTTGATTTTCGGGAGCAAACAATTGTGCTCTCTCAGTGGCCTTAGCTTGCCCACGCACACGTTTTGTTACGAGAACATCCATGTAAAGACCGTTTTTTTTATTCACCTGAGATTTTTTTGCGAAAACTTCAACCAAAGTTTCTGTTTGTCCGTCATCAGAGAACTGACTTACGAAACTTTTTTTGCCGGATTTGGCTACCGTATTAATAGAGATCGGAGATTGCCCCTTAAGCCCCACGCGCATGCTCACTTGATAATTTCGAGTCGCAGCCCAAGAAGAGTTCACAGAAATTAAAAACGAAGCCGTAACAATGCTGAGAATACTTTTTTTCATTTGAACCACATCCTTGTGATTTATAAATCAATAGTGACAAGGTTTTTTGTCGTGTTCAAGCGGAATATCGAAAAAAATAAATTTGCGGAACAGCAGTTTATTCGCAAGTTCCGTGCGAAAGAAAAAGCCCTTCCCCCGCAGAAAAAAGCTTACGGAATAATATTTTAATTTTTCAAACACGTGTAGTAGTCAAGGGCATCTCCCGGTGATGTCTGCATCATTAGTAAAGTTCTAGTATATCCCGCGGGACAAGAAGTTGTTACGTCAACCCCGCGACAATTTGCACTCCCTCTAGGAGAATAATATCCACAATGTGTGCCCGGAGGATTGAAGTCAGACCATAAAGTTCCATTGCAATACTCCATGATATTTTCTGTGGAGTTATAGCGTGTTGTTCCTTTGTTTGAAGTACTGCACGCTGAGCTATCGGATCCGACACGCACGCCCCCATTCACATCCAATTTCGCCACAGGAGTTGTTGCCCCGATGCCGACATTTCCTCCATTGGATGGGTTCAAAAGAACATATCCTATCGCTCCCGTACCGGTCGCCCCTCCACCACTAAGCGAAACGTTTCCGCCGTTTGCATTGGTGCTTCCTCCACTTCCGGCATTGAGCGTTATACTGCCACCTGGGGCAGTATAAGCGCCGACTCCGGCACTTATACTAATACTTCCACCCACGTAAGCCATGTTAGTGGCCGTATTGGAATTTCCTGCGCTGATTCCAATGCCGCCACCCATGCCTTCGGCCGGTGCCATACCGGCATTGATGGTCACACCACCACCGTATCCCGATGTGGTTCCACCCGCGCCTGCTACCAGCGCAAAGCCTTGTCCGCTCGATGTCGTCGCTCCTGACGCTCCTTGAATATGTGTCGGCAAATTAGCTCCCGGAACTTCACAGACTCGGCAAGAGCTGCCACCACATGTAGCCAACAAGGTTCCCGGGCCACTTGCACCAAGATCATTCCAAGAAGACGGACAAGATGAAGACATCACCCGCGAGTTGATCGGAAGAGCCACCGCCGAAGCAGGGCTTTGACATGAAGTAAAGTTTTGAGATTGATAACCGGCAATCGCAGTTCCTGTTGCAGCTCCTAGATTAGTCCATCCGGAAGGACATGATTCCATTAATACGACAGAACTGGCTGGAATCAAAGAACTCGAAGTCGGGCTTTGACATTGGTGACAGCTTACTCCGTTACAGGTGACTAGACCAGTTCCACCTCCAGTCATGCCGTTGTCGGTCCATCCAGCCGGGCATGATGCCATTAAAAGAACCGTGTTTGCAGGAACAGAGTTTGATTGCGCCGTCATGGATATCCAATTCGTTCCAGAGCAATATTCCATAATACCGATCGTTGAGTTAAAACGCATCGCCCCCGCAAGAGAACTCGAACACGTGATGGCTTCTTCACCAACGCGAACAGCTCCTGTAACTTCCAGTGCGGTAGCCGGAGTCGCGGTTCCAACCCCGACATTGCCACCATTGTAATAAATTTTTCCAGATCCACCATCAGCCCAAGCCGTCGCAGAGGCTGGCAAGCGGGCGTTGTCAATAACTCCCGCAGTAATTGCCGAAGCATTTAATGAACCGATTGTCTGACAAGTGAATGCATCTGTAAGAGCAGACCATTGTATTTTTTCATTCGCTGCACACACGGCTGTTAACTGTTGGGCTCCCGCTGCTGTTCTTAAATCTCCGAAATTTAAGAAGGCCGCAGCGAGGCTCGTTCCATTCCAACGATAAACTTTTCCAATGTCAGCACCAGGAATAGTCCCAGTGCTCACAGCATTTCCTTGAATTTTCGCAACCGCAGGATTGGGATATGTTCCTGACAAATCTCCGCCAGCAGAACCTGTTGGAGTACGCGCATCCGTAAATCTTGCATCATTGCCCGCCGCTAAAGTATTCACCGCAGTTCCTACGTTGGCTGTAATCACGGGAGTTGACGTTGTCGTCGCAACAGACAAGTAGGCATTGGCAGACGTGACTTCCGTCACAGTCCCAGGATTTCCCGCTGCCGGAGTTTGCCATGTTGCCAAACCCACAGCATCTGACGTTAACACTTTTCCAGCGCCAGGTGTGCCGCCAGTGATTTTCACTTGACCCACAACCTCAAGACTCGCGCCGGGACTGGCTGTTCCAATACCAACTCTTTGATTAGTTCCTGATAAAACCAATGTTGGAGTTGCTGAGGCATCATTTCCAGCGAAGAATTGAATATTTTTATTTGGTACAGGCTGAATAATATTTAACCCATTATTAGATCCGCCCGCGCGAATAAAGACACTGCCTGCTGTCCCGTAAGTTGGCAATGATGTATTGTTAGCTCCCAAAACTCCGAACGAATAAGCTGTCGTGCCGTTGCTCAATTGAATTTGCATGCCGGCTGATGTCCCAGCACTGTTGTTGGATCCCACCAAAGCGGATTTAATGGCATCCGTGTTTGAAACCACTTCCAGAGGATTAGTCGGACCTGTCGTTCCGATCCCCACATTGCCGGAAGCATCAATCGTCATTCGCGTATTGGTAGGCGCGTTGAGATCGAGGTTCGAGCTCGTTGCAAAACTCATAGGGCCGCTAGCCAGCAAAGATGTTCCCGCTGTTCCCGCGGCGACAACAAATTTGTGACCGGAACCGCTGGAGTTGGAAACTAAAAAGCCCGTTGCGTAAGTGCCGCTTCCGTTATTATCAACACGTGCGACATAATCAGTGGAGCTAATAGGAGTTTTAGACACGTGAAGTTTCGATCCTGGCGAACTAGAACCAATACCCACATTTCCACCTGAAGGTGTCATCCAAATATCATTGTTAGAGTTATTAAATTCGATCGCTGTATGGTCTGTAGAAGCGTAGTAGTTATTGATCCATAAATTCGTGTTTCCGCCATTGCGAACTCGGAAAGAACCTTTCATTGTACTTGAGGATGGCGCTATTCCCGTAGAGGCAACATGTAAGTTATATCCACCACCGTTAGCCGAAGCTCCCGTATAAACCAAGTTGGTTCCTTCAGAATAACTTCCATTGCTAGAGTAAGTAATAACATCGCCACGAACATCCAGCGTTCTTACTGGAGACGTAGCACCAATTCCAACACTCCCTGAGGAATCAATGCGCACACGTTCACTTCCGCCAGTGCTCAAACCAA
This sequence comes from Bdellovibrio sp. BCCA, assembly GCF_037996825.1. Classification (NCBI taxonomy): domain Bacteria; kingdom Pseudomonadati; phylum Bdellovibrionota; class Bdellovibrionia; order Bdellovibrionales; family Pseudobdellovibrionaceae; genus Bdellovibrio; species Bdellovibrio sp. BCCA. The sequence continues at coordinate 2,180,124 of NZ_JBBNAC010000001.1, forward strand.
TTGCATCTTGCGCGGGCAAGAAAAGCCCCGTGTTGTTTCCAGTATCACTCGAGAATGTAACACCAGGTGCTGCTGCTGTCCCGCTAGCTGCCTTCAACGCGCCTGTCATTGCAACAGTACCGTCGGCTTTAAAGTCACCACTTCCCGAAGCTGGAGAAAGCCAGCTTAAAGTGCCAGTGCCATTTGTACTTAAAACCTGTCCATTTGTTCCATCGACATCTGGCAATGTCCAAGTGACATTTGTTCCCACTGTCGCAGGCGCACGAAGCCCCACATAATTCGAAGAATCAGAATCCGCAAATCTCACAGAGTTTTGCGCATTCATTTGAATGTAGTTCGAGAAAGCTTTCGCACCACTGATCGTTTGAGTCGTTGTTTTATCAACAAGTCCCGCAGCATCCGGAGAACCACTGGACCAAGTGGTCGCACCCGTTGCATACACAACGTTGCCTGCACTTCCGGCAGCCAAAGACGTGACGGCTCCTGTTCCAGATCCGACTAAAAGATTTCCAGATCCCAAGGAGCTTGCACCTGTACCACCGTTGGCAACAGGAACAAGACCCGACAAATCTGTTGCGGCATTAACAGCCGCATTCACCCAGTTTGTTCCATCATATCTCAGCACTTGACCCGCTGAGTACGCAATTGGAACTACACTTTTTCCTTTGATCTTATCAACAATCGTAGCATTGTAAGCGCCGCTGACATCACCAGAGAAAGTTGTCGACGTTCCAAGCTTAGCATTAAATGAGTCGTAATCTGTTTTAGAAATAAGACCTGCAGTCACACTTGAAGCAGAAGCCATTGGAATGTTTAATGTGTGTGCCGATCCCGAAGAGGACCACTCTGGTGCATTGCCCGAAGTCCCAGGAGTTGCAAATGTTTGAGTATTTCCAGTCAAACCATTCAAAGAAGTAATCCCAGCTCCACTGGCAGCAAAAGCAGTCCAAGCTGTGCCATTACAATATTCGACATTGCCACTATTATAACGAATGGCTCCCGCAATTCCCGCAGCACATGCTGTTGAATCAGTACCGACGCGAACTGCGCCCGCAACATCGAGTTTTGTCGCTGGTGAACTTACACCGACTCCGACATTGCCAGTGCCATCTTTGATCGTCAGTCTGGTGTTTGACCAGCTCGTTTTTAAAGCCAAGTCAGCTCCATTAAATCCGTAAACAGCACCGCTAGAGTTATTCATTCCACCATTGATTTGCGCAGAATTACCAGTGATGGTTCCATTCACGTCCAACTCAGAACCTGGATTTGATGTATTGATTCCGACCCAACCATAGCTTTTAATGCGCATAGCTTCGACAAGGGCCGCTGAGTCCGTTGTCAGAAAGGCTAGGTCCCCTTTACGAGTTGTTCCATTTCCTGTGTAGATCGACGACACTGCTGCAACCTCATTCGAAGTTACACCATTATATCGAGGATAAAATCCAATGCGCCCAATTTCAGAATCTGCTGCCTGATTACTTCCAGAATTATTATTGATGAAACTCATTGCAACAGCAGCGTCATTTTGAATAGCTAATTTCGTCGCGGGAGAACTCGTCCCAATCCCCACATCCCCATCGGATTGAATAGTTACTCTTTTCGTCATGGTGCCTGTGTCAGCTCCTCTTGTGCTCAGGAAAAGATCGCCGTAGTGGTTCGTCTGGTCTGTATTAACTGTACCAATCTGACCAACTTGAATACTGCCACCATCAGCAAAGCTGAGTACGTTCATTGTATTATTTGTCGCCGAAGTGTTTCTCAATATCAGCCCATACTCAGCTGGCACTAATGTACCGTAGTTTGTTTGAGTACTTGTAACCTCCGACTGAAGTCGCGAAAGCGGATTGCTTGTACCGATTCCCACGTTACCGGACGTATTGATTGTCATGCGTGTGCTGTTGTTGGTTTTGAATCCCAGTGAGTTTGCATCGTTGGTTCCCAATGAAGCCGCGCCAAAACTATTTCCGCCATTTTTAAAATAAGTCGAATCGTAAGCATTCGCAGGAAGGTCTGCTGTTGCAATTGGTCTAAACGTCGGAGCCCCCGCACTGCCATTCGGAGCCGCTAAGAATGTATTTGCAGTTTTTGATGAATAAGTGATTTGTGAATCACCAATAGCGATCGTCGAACAAGCTAAAGTGTCATTCAAAGAAACCCATGTGAGTGTTTGTCCCGCAGTACAAGCTGTCGCGGGAAAAGCCGTGCTCGTAGGAACGACACTTGAATGAATGTCCGACAAACTCAAATAACCTGGAGCATATTGAGTCGATCCATCATAGCGAAGCACATGTCCTGCTGCTGAAGGAGTTGTGGAACTCACAGCCATACCTTGAATTTTTGCGACAGTCGGATTTGGATAAGTACCGCCTAAGTCTCCACCCGCACTTCCGCCAGGAGCCACTCCGGAAATCGTAACGTTGGTAGCTGCTGTCAAACGTCCTTGAGCATCAACCGTAAACGACGGAACTTGTGTCGCCGATCCATATGAGCCCGTTGTCACCGCTGTATTTGCAAGCCCAATAGTTCCGCTTCCCGTGATCGTACCACCACTAAGACCTGTTCCTGCCGTGACTGAAGTGACAGTTCCGCCCGTTCCGCCAGCAGAGCTGACTAGATCCCAAGAAGATCCATTGTATCTATAAATTTTTTGCGAATCCGTCGCGACGAAAAGATCCCCATCCGCTGGAGTCCCTGGTTTACTTGTATCAAGACCTGCAGAGATATTTCCGACGCCCCCAGCGTTTTTAACGGCGTCAGTAATTCCATATCCAGATAGTGTGGTTGGAACTCCGCCTGTGATTTTACTCCAATTTAAATTTGGAATATCCGCGGCAACTAAAGCCGCACTTCCAGAAGTCACTCGACCTTGGGCATCCGTAGTCACTTTATAGTAGGTTCCCGCAGTTCCTGTATTTACCAAGCTGAGCGTCGTTGATCCAGCCGAAGAGGTCACATCACCTGAAAACGCTGGCAGACTTGCCGCTGGAATTGCTCCATTTAAATCTGCGGCATTGAGTGTTGAATTCACAAATGCAGTTCCATCGTACTTAAGATACTCACCACTCGCAGGAGTTGTAATCGTCAAAGTACTACCTTGAAGTTTTGCTACTGTAGCTGGAGCAGCCCCTGGCCCACTGGCTGTCACATCCCCCGCCAGAGATGTCACATAGTTGCCTGCAGGTTGTTTATTATTAAAAGTATTCCAATCAGCAGAAGACAAATAACCGGCACTACCACTTCCCGCTTGGGAGATTGACACAACAGGTGTACTCGTTCCCGTCGCAACACTAATGGGTGCTGTGCCGGAAACATTTGTGACCGTTCCAGTACCAGCACTATCGCTAGCTGGAGCCCACTTGGCACCATCAAACTTCAATACTTGTCCTGATGTAGGTGCTACGGCATCAACCTCAACGCCTTTGATTTTATCAACACTGACAGCACCGATAGATCCGCTCACGTCCCCTGCAACGCCCACATTAACGGACTGGCACTGAAAGTTACCAGCAACGGAATTCCAGTACATGGTTTGGCTTGACGTACATGAAGCAGAACTGACATAAGAATTGAAAGCACTTTGAGTTAAGTATGTCGAACTTAAATTCGCAACATCTGAAATTGCGACAGTGGCATTCACCCAATTCGTTCCATCATATTTTAAAAACTGCCCCGATGTCAGAGATGAAACAGCTACTGATGTCCCATTGATTTTTGCCACTGAAGGATTTGGATAGGTTCCAGATAAATCCCCACCGGCAGTTCCAGTCGGAGTCCGTGAATCACTAAAGCGGTTGTCATTTCCTTGCGCCACAGTTCCAGCCGCGGAACCAAAGACAACTCCCACCGTTTTCGTTGTCGTACCAGAAACACTGACTCCGGCCCCAGCGACAACATCGGTAACGACACCCGATCCACCTGCATCCGTGACACAATTGAAATTAGTTCCATCAAAAGTAATAACTTGTCCTGCACTACAAGCGGAACCAGGAACATGTGTCTTTTGAACAAAGTCATCAGGGCCCAAAGTTCCTAATTTTGCAGCTGAATAAGCGGAATGAGAAAATGGTACGGAACGAATAACGTTGGAAGGACTGATTTGTTTCCATCCCGTGCCATCATGAAACTGTACTTTTAAAATACGAAGATCATCTTCTAAAGCCGTATAAGTAGATCCACCAGAACAAGCATGATCCACAGAATTTATGAAGGCTTGAGAGATTTTATAGACAGGACCTGTTGGAAATAATCTAGTTCCGCTTCCAATGGCCACATCAAAAACACCATTGGAGTTTGTCATGTTGATGCCGTCAACTTGTTCACGATAGATCACGCAACTTCCATTGGGATTGGCAATCTCAAAAAGAAAGCTGACGTTATTGTATTCTAAGCCTGTGCCGTCCGATTTTAATATACGTCCTTGATAGGTTAAGCTTTCCGGAGTTGCTTCTGCTCTTTGAAGCGGAAAGCAAAGAATTGAAACTAGAACGACCGTGATTTTTGTGAGACTCCAACTACATTCCATATGTATAGTAGTTCGGCAGAATGATCACAGTCATGAAGCTGTAAAAACTCGATTAAAATTATATCGTTGCTTTTTCAAAAACTCGCAACAACACAATCTGAATTTAAATTATTTTAAAGACTTTTCCATTCGTTCGAGACGCAATTTAAATTCAGCATTCTCTTGTTTCATCATTTCAACGGTCTTTTTGAGTTCAGCATTTTCTTTCTCTAAAACTTGCTGTCCCTTTTTCAGCTGAAAATTATCAATCCTTAACGAAGCGATATCGCGAGTGTTGCGATCTATTTTCAAAGATAAATCTAACATCTGTCTTTCACTGGCCCTACACATCCCGTAAAGCTCTTTTGTTGATTGAATCAAAGGTGAAACCAATGCCGCGTAATCCACCATCTTGTAACCAGAGTCTGGATTTTCAATAACTGTTGTCGGAAAAACTTTTTCCACTTCTTGCGCGATCACTCCGATGTCATGGCGACCAGGACTTAAGGCTTTTTCATTCCAATCGAATTCCACACCGCGAAGACTTAAAATCTTTGCCAGTGCATTGGGAATTTCTTTGATATTCGTTTTAAGTCTTCTATCAGACGTACAGTTCGTTGCACCAGATCCACCACCAAGCGTACAGTCCGTCGAACCTTGCACGCGAAGATTGCCAACGACATGAAGTTTTTCCGATGGAGCCGTCGTTCCAATACCTACGTTCCCACCAGAGCTGGCAATAACAACATTTCCGTAAGCACCGGCTCCTCCTGGAGCACCCCCATTTATAATCGCGTTACCACCATTAGCATCTGTGGCTCCTCCGGCTCCTCCGACAAGAGATACGGCTCCACCTTGATAAGCTCCGGATCCGGCACCTCCAGCAACTGTAGCTGCACCTCCAGCTCCTAGAGTCGCACCACCATTACCACCTGTGAGCGATGCAGCTCCACCTTGTCCTGAAGATGCTCCGGTTCCACCCGTGATAGTGACTCCTCCGCCTCGTGATAAAATGGGACTTCCACTAAAAAATGCTCCCACACCACCCGTGATTAACACATTACCACCAGTTTTGCTTGTGGCCGCCGCGACGGCATTACCTGCTGTGAGAACAATGTTTCCACCGACATTGCTCGTACCCGCCGCTGCATTTTGTCCGATGAGATTAATTGCTGAACCCGCTCCAGAAGCATTCGTTCCACCTTGAACATCAAGAGGGCCTGCAGGAGAAGCCGTGCCGATACCGACGTAACCAGATGAGCGGATGGTCATTCGAGTTGACAAGCCACCTCCGGTCGGCTTCGTATCAAAGTCGATCCGACCATCATCAGTGCTGGATTCGGCGATAAATCGTACGCGTGCGACGGATATATCTCCACCACTAGCATTATTTACGACGTTGATATAAGCTAGATTGTTTCCCCCACCCGACCTACTGCCTTTTAAAGATATTTGAGAATCACCGGCCCCAGCTGTATTGTTAGTTTCGACCATCAAGGCAGGATATTGCGTTCCCGCGACGTGTAATCGCACAGAGGGGGACGTTGTTCCTATCCCAACGTTACCATCTGGATTAATTCTCATACGTTCAACGTAAGCCGTTGCACCATCAGGAGTCGTCGAGAATGATAAATAAGCTGGCGTATCCGAATTACTTGTCCATGCTTTCGAAGCAAATCCTTCAATTCGCGCCTGGCCTTTACTTGTTTCAGTGTCCGCGCCAAAACCAAGGACCCCCATTCTCTGCCCAGCAGCCGTCGGAAGCGCTGTTGAATTACTCCAAATTCCCGACTGTCCAATCCCAGCTGAAACTTGCAGTGGCGCTGTTGGGGCTGTTGTCCCGATACCCACTTTACCAGTTCCATCAATACGCATTCGCTCAGCACCATTAGTATAAATCGTAATAGGATTCGCTCCGCCATTATAAAGATTCAGAGTATTGGGAGCCGTGGTGTGGCCCGTTCCCCGAAGCTGGAGACCACCGGATATTGTTCCATTATCAAGAATATATCTAGTGTCTCCGGATGCACCAGCATCGTCATTTTTCACGTGAACCGAAACAGTTCCATTGACCGCTTGATATAAATCCAACAAATAGCCCGGGTTATTCGTTCCGATACCAACATTGCCACCGCTTGGCGCGATGATCACTTTGCCCTTCGTCACATCCGAGGTGGAATCCAAAGTCAAATTTCCACTTGCGGCAGCTCCACCGTAAATGATTGGAGAATAAATACTTGTTCCAGAAGAAATGCTGCCGCTGGAATAAATATTTCCGTCAGCGTTAATATTTCCACTAACACCAACACCACCACTCACGACTAAGGCACCATTATTTGACGCCGTTGAAGCTTGACCACTTGTCAATGTCATCACACTTGGAGAAGTCACTACGCCTGTACCTGAAGCTTGCAGTGTCACATTTTGATTTGTTCCACCCGCAGCCACTGTCACGGCGCCAGATGAATTTGTTGTGATGTTTGATCCACCGGCAGACGTTGTTAAGCTGACCCAAGCGCCATTCTGATAAACTTCAGGTAAATTCGTTGTGGTATTATAGCGAAGCATCCCGTTCAGCGGAGCCCCCGGCTGTTGCGCCGTCGTTCCATTTGGTAAACGGAGAGCATCTGTCTTAGATCCGATATCAAGTGAAACGGAGGGAGAAGATGTGCCGACACCGACATTACCCGACGAGCTGATACGCATTCTTTCAGTCAGAGCAGAAACATCATTTCCATCATTGACTTTGAAAACGATACTCGATGGCGTCACACCCGTAGACCAATCAGAATCCGTAACGATAGCAATATTGCCTGCCGACACTCCTGTGCCAGCCGTATCAACAATCCCACTTCCACCAAAGGTCACGATCGTATCCCCGGAAAGAACAGGCGAATAAGTACTACTCGTCGCGCCTCTGTTTTTCACGCCCCATATTCCCGAGCCCGAATTATGATTCCCGTAGCGAGTCGCATAAATAGAGCTGTCTGCCCAACCAGTACCTAAAACATGGAGTTTCGACTCGGGTAAGGATGTTCCAATACCCACGTTTCCACCCATAACAGAAACACCTGAACCAGACGACAATCTTTCTATGTAAGTATCTGGAGGATTCGTACCGTCGCCGAATGAAACTCTGCCAGCGCCACTGATGGCCAGACGATCATTGGCGTCGCCGCTAACTCTTGAACGAATTGCATTATTTGAACCCGCAGCTGATTCAGCAATTATTTGCGCATCTTTGGTAACGCGAATCTTGCGAACCGAATCAACATCGTTCACAGAAAGAAGATCAATAGTTGCGCCGGAAGTTTCATTAACTTCCAGCTTCGCAGTGGGGCTTGCGATTCCCACTCCGACATTTCCTGAAGGATCAATTGTCACTTGGGTCGAATTATTAGTTTTGAATGCCAAAGAATTATTATCGTTAGTTCCCAAAGTAGCAGAGCCACCAAAACTGTTCCCGCCATTTTTAAAATAGGTCGAGTCATAAGCATTTGCTGGTAAATCCGCTGCTGCAATCGTTCTAAACGTTGGTGCGCCAGCACTTCCATTGGGTGCAGCCAAAAATGTATTCGCCGTTTTTGAAGTATAAGTGATCTGTGTATCGCTAATTGAAATATTAGAACAAACCCAAGATCCCGACGGCGAAGAAAACGTCAACGTCTGTCCTGAGGCACAATTCGCCGGCATTTGTCCCGCATTGATTTTGTTTGAAAGCTGAGTTGATAAGCCCGAGATATCAGAAATTCCTAAGGCAACGTTGATCCAGTTGGTGCCATCATATTTTAATAGTTCACCTGAAGCTAAAGTCGTGATTACAATGGGCTTCGTCTGAATTTTACCAACGGTAGAGATACCCGCATTTGTGATCGTGACGTCTCCGCTTAAAGTCACAGCGGTTGCTACGTTAGAACTGCTACCTATCCACACTTTTCCGTCTGCAAGAGCAGAAGATTGTTTATTATTAAAATTATCGTAGTCCGTCTTATTAATCAAACCTGCCGTTACGCCCGCACCTGATGCCATTGGAATATTCAAAGTATGCGCATCACCCGCAGAATTCCAATTGGGAGCTGTCCCTGCACTCCCCGGAGTTGCCAATGTCTGTGCATTCCCTGTCTGGCCATTGAAACTTTGCAGACCACTGCCTGCAACACCTAGAGTTTTCGCCGAAGATCCATCCCAATATTTTACTTCATTTGTCGTTGAGTTATACCAAACTTTACCCTTATCCGCAGTTGCCAAACCAGAGGGATCGGAACTGTTATTGGAAAGATGTAAGCTCTTCCCAGCAGCCATTGTGACATATCCAACATTCGTTAAATTATTGTTGGACATCTCAATAGCACCGGTCATCGTGCCGCCAGCTAATGGCAATTTCGCGCTATCATCAATATTGCGACAAGTGAAGACACCCGTCGCAATATTGTAGCTCAAAGTTTGTTGGGAACTATCACAAGTGACAAGACTGCTTTTCGCAACTTTTCCATCCAGCGTTGTTTGCAAATTGCTGACGTCACTGACGGCAAGAGCGGATGGAGTCCATGAGCCAGAGTTGTATTTTAAAAATTCGCCATCATTTGGAGTTGTCGCCGAAATAGTCTTACCTTGGATTTTTACGACGGAAGGACTTGGCAATGTTCCAGATAAATCTCCGCCAAGAGCAGTCGCACTTTGAAATGCGCCCGTGATACGACTGTCATTACCCGCAGCCAATGTACTGGCCGTCGTTCCGACACTCACAGACACTTGCGCCGTACTTCCGGACATCGTCACCGTAACGGGAGACGTCCCTGTTACATTCGTTACGACACCCGAAGCTCCCGCATCGTTTTGACAGACAAAATTAGTTCCATCGAAAGTCAGATATTGATTCGCTCCGCAAGTTGTCAGAGATGTTTTTAAAACAAAGTCGTTGCTTGTTTTATCACCCAGTTGTTGCGCCACTTTTGAATATGCAGCATAAGGCACAGAGCGAATATCACTGTCCGGAGAAATCAACTTCCATCCTACAGCATCCTTGAACTGCACGCGAAGTTTTCGTTTATCTCCGTCCGCCGAAGTATATGTACCACCAGCGGCACAGTTAAATGTCTTTGTATTATCAAAAGCTTCTAGAAGAGTGAACGTCGGAGACGCAGGAAAACTTTTAGTTCCAGTACCAATAGGAATATCAAAAACTCCATTGGAGTTTCTCATATCATTTACTTGCGAAACTTCACGATAAAGAACACAAGTTCCTGTTGGATTTGTGATCTCAAATTGAAACTGGACCGCTTCATACTCCAGAGGACTTCCGGAAGAATCAAGAATACGACCTTGATAGGTCAGAGAGCCAGGGCTTGCGTAAGCACTGGAATGAAAAGAGAAAATAGCTGTGAATGCAATGGCGAAAAAAGCTGTTACGTACATAGTACATTACCTATCGGTAAAGATTTTTTTACACTAAATAGAAAGCACCCCAAAATTGTTGCTTAAAATTTGAAAGCCACATCAATTATCAAAATATATTCACGTTCTATTATAAATCTATTAATTGCATCGTCTTGAGAGAATCCCGAGTGCAAATTTTCTCGACCTCTCTAAATATACCGTCGTTGGATTTTCCATCTTTGTACTTCGGATAAAAATACGCGAAGCTGTTTAATAAACAATCTGCATTTTTTTTAGCGCTGCAGTAGCTTTCGGAGATTTTGAAAGCATGGTTTCTTGAAACTGCATAGTAATTATGAGAATTCATATAGCCATAAAAATAGCCAAATGCTTTCCTTAAACAGTCTCCGTTCTCGACTTTTACACAATACTCTTTCGCAGCCTTCGTCGCGTCTTTTTTGGACAAATTCTTGTAATATGCCGATTGAAAATAAATATAAGCTTCATCGAAACATGACTTTTCAATTTCTTCAGAAAATGACAACTCAGAGAAAAATACAATTACGCAGATCGCAAATGTTTTCATAGAGCCGCAAAAGTGGTTCCAGCAAAAGTGACCACGTACTGAGAAGCGATTAAGAACAAGAAAATCTTTTTTAAATAAGAGCTTTTCATAAAATACCCATCAATTGTTCAAGAGAGTGTTTTTGTTATCCTGATAGCGATTCTTCACTTTTTCCCAATTTGATTTTCCGCCGGAACCTGTAACTTCTTTTACCCACGCCTCTTGTCCCCCCACTCCCTTGTTGGGATCTTTAGCGCCTCCGGGAAGATACGCCCGATATTGAGAACTGGAAGAACCCGATGAAAAAGAAGACCCGAAACGTCCTCCGCCGCCACCGCCACTGGCTCCATCAAGAACATTTGAATTTAGTGATTTTTTGTTCGCGCCATCATGACCTCCCGGAGCCGCCCCAGAGCCCCCGCCAGCGCCACCACTTAGGCCTGCAGAACTTCCTGCGGGAAGACTTCCGCCACCACCATCACTGCTGCTTGGATTTCTGAAACCATCAATTCCGTTTGGAGTGTTACTTAAACCAGGCCCCTCGGATTTCGCTTGAAGATTGTTTTTATCAGTTGCTCCCGTTTTTATTCCACTGCTGTCAGTCAGAGCGCTTTTTTGCAAAGTATTCGCGCAACCCGCTGTGCGAGGATTTTTTATGCAAATGCATTCAGGTGAATTGGGATTTCTGCAAACGCATTCTTCTGTTTTTGCTTTAGTAGAATCCGAACACATATCAGCAGCAGCAACTGAGGCTGTTCCTCGAGAGGCTTCTTCACAAGCTGAGGCTTGCTTCATTGAATCAATCATCGAGGCTATACCCGTGACGGCGGAAGCGACCATATTTACGTAGGAATACGTGCATGCAACATTTTTCAGGGCGATAGATTTATTCTCAGTGTCTATCTTTCCCTTCTCGTCATTATCTTTATTCGCAATTGATTTAATCTCTTCAAACTTTGCATCTCTAAGCGCGATGAAGTCTGCACAGGCCGACAAAGCCGTTCCCATCTGCACAGCAGGTGTCTTCGGGTCCACACTGCAACTAAAGGATTCATGCGCGTTTACGATTTCAAGAATACGTTTGAGATTTGTTTGAACAGTGGAACACGATAACTCGCATGCCGCCCTCGCTGTTGAACAAGCAGTCACATAGGCCGTCAAACCTGCTTTAACGGTAGACATGGCTTGGCCCATACCACTACAAGAGTCATTGATCCCAAACGCAGCTCCAAACATATTTGCATAGATATTCATTTGATTGAGTGTCTCTTGAAGCTTTGGACTGGTTTTCTCGCTACAAACATAGGAAGCGGCACTCTGAGTCTTTACACAGGCCCCGTGTCCGTTGGAATACCACGATGCCGCACTATCTAATGCCTTGAGACTTTCGGGGTTATTGATCATAACGCCCAGTACAGGCATTTTTTTTGCTTCTTGCACAATCAGCGATGTCGCCGCTTTCACTTTTTGCGCTTCGTCCGTATAACCACCATCACTAACCTTGATTCGAGCATCTTCACTTGTATTCACGACGGAAGGGGCGCCTTCTTCAGAGAATCCCACCGAACTCATCAACAACGACGTCGAAAGAAAGAAAATCCAGAATGACTTCATCACATCTCCCCTTTGTTGATGCTCTTGATCTGTTTTTCATGTCGGTAAACAAATTCTGTTTTTGAAGAGGGTATTTCAAGTATCGTTGCCCTAAAAAGCAAAAAGCAACGACTACGGACCTACTGTCACAGGCAAACTATAATCTGAAATATTCCCAGAATAATCGACAGCTTGAATTCGATAAGTGTAACTCATTCCCTGCAGCAAATAAGAATCATCGAATGCAGCACCTGGCACTACAGTATATAGAATACCGTTACGTTCAATCAAATACTTTTGGACACCGCGATCATCATTGGAAGACGACCACGACAAGTGAATAACTGTCGTCGTTACTGCACGTCGACCTTTCCCCGAAGTGACAGTTTTCACGGAGGCTTGCAAATTCAAAGGGACTGATGGCGCAGTAACATCCGGAGTACTCACTTCAATATGAACATTGCCATAGGTTGTATCTCGTGAAAGCAACTGCACTTTAAATGCACCTGTTGGATCTATCCAGACTTCCCCAGCTTTCACAGTCCCAACAAGATAGGATCGGGTTCCCAAACCAGCCCTATGCACACTAATGGAATCTAAAAATCCCGAACTTAAAATGGAATCAAATCCAAGGCCGCGACGATACGACAAATAATAAGAATCCGTTGTTCCAACAATAGGGACCTTAACAGCTTGAAGATCGTTAACATCTTGTTCCAGATGAGCAACTCTGTAATCAGCAATCGTTCCCACCATGCCGCTCATGTTCGCAATACGCGACGACGGAATCCATCCCATAGCAATCTTATGAACAGAGTTAAAGTGAGGTGTTGATGAAGGATCCCCCATCACGTCGGAATGATCCGCATACTCGCCACCAGCGCTGGACGCATGATTCATCCCAAGACTATGACCAAGCTCGTGAGCATAAACCATCGAGTTGCTGCATCCACTGCTATCAATGAAAACTTTATTACCGCCAGTAAAGGCAGCCCCCGTCCAACCACATTTTAAAGAATTAGGAGGAAGAACGTAAACTCGCTTCTGAAACAGATTAAGATCATAACCTGCCTGAGTTGCAACCGCATCACCACTAGATGACAGACTGTTTAAATCACAGTACGCTGGTGCTGCAATTGTCATGGCCTCTGTTACTGTGCCTTGAAATCCGACTTTTCCAAACGAGTTTTCTTGATAGTATTTATTAACTGAGGAGCTGCCGCTAAACATCAAACTATCAACTTGGGATTTCGTGCAGACTTGCTTCGAAGTTGGAAAGTTTAATAAAATCACCAGTGTCTTTTGAACCCCGGCTCCAACTGTCGAAGTTTCATATGTTGAAGATGACACCGGCTCCGAAGATAGAAGCGCCAGTGAAGAGCTCTCCAAAATACTGCCTTCAACAGATCAACAACAAGGTGCCGCCACCGGAATCAACGCCACCCTGCTGAAGCTGATTCTTGTTTAGTTGCTTCAGTTTTTGCGACAGATTTTTTTCTAGCTCAAGAAGATCTAATTTATCAGCCGCGATAACTGAGTGAGAGATATTCTTGGTCTCTATAACGTTTGGATAGCTCTTAAGGACGAAAATGTCCCTTTTAGATGATATGTCAAAAGTTTGAGCAGGAGCCGCTTTAGAGCTCAGAATGAATCCTGCTAGAAGTGTGAGGGCCAGTATAATTTTGCTCATATCTTATGCTAGGGATTTAGCAAAATTTAGACCGCAAATCGCAGACACAAAATGACTCCATCTCGCTGCCAAATATTTCCCAAGCAACAGTTAGTTTGTAACCTCCAAATAGGGATAGCGTTTTTGAAGTCGCTTGATAACACCCTTCTTTTCTAAATTCTCAAATGCTTTGCGGAGCGTTTCTGCTAACTCAGGACTGCTCGTCTTTGATAAGCCAAATGTGCGATGCCCTAAATCAGATAAGCGCACAATTTTTTCCATTTTGACTTTTGCATAAACGGGATTTTCTTTAACTACTTCCTTTTGAACATAATCCAACACATCTTCATCGATGGCCATATAAGGCATCCGGTGTCCCATCAATTTCATCACCAGCATTCTATCGTCCACAGTTTCATCCAAGGTGGCACCCAGTTTTTGTAGATCTTCAGCCCATGAATATCCTCGCGTCACCCCGACGACTTTTCCTTTCAGTTCCCCTTTCGACTTCAACTGAAGCTGGGCTGCTTTTTCTTTTAAAGCATAAATCCAAATACTGCGGGTCATTTTCGGACCGATCCAATTAAAATATTTTTCACGCTCCACTGGAACAGTTCCCAAGGGGTACATCAAGATGTTCGGGTTTTCGGTAGAGATTTTATAAGCTCTTTTCCAGGGAAAGACTTGAATAGGTGTATTGGCAAGGTCTACTTTTCCCTCTTTTTTAAGTTCGAGTAAAAGTTCGTCGACGATTTCAGTCATAAAACCTGCAGGTTTTCCTTTTTCATCGATATAGCTAAATGGCGGAAAATTTGCCGTCATAATCTGAAAAGAGGGGGTTTTCTTTTGGGCGAAAAGCGAAGGGCTCAGCAAAAGTACAAAAATAAAAGAGAGATATTTCACGACAGTATTTCCTTCTTACTAATCAGATACGGGAGTGCGACTTTTTTAGCAACATCAAACTCACAGAAGGGAAATTCAAACATGCGGGCAAGATTTGTCATTTTATGGACATCGTTTCGTGAACTAAATTGCGGTGGATTTTTTCACTTCTTCCTCTTAGCATTCTACATGGAGGCGGTGTGAAAACTCTGAATTCCATAGCTGTTTTATTTTTTCTATTGCTAGCGGCTTACACAGCTTACGGCAAAGAAACCATTCGTATTTCTACAGGAGAATGGTCGCCGTTTATTTCTGAGTCCTTAGAAAACAATGGCTTGATTGCTCAAATCACGCGAGAAGCGTTCGTACGCGTTGGGTTTGACATAAAGTTGGGATTTTTCCCTTGGGCACGCGCCGGCGAACTTTCCAAATCCGGCGAGTGGGATGGCACCATCGCTTTTGTCAGACTTAAAGAAAGAGAAAAAGCTTATTACTACAGCGATGTGATCTACACGGGCCAATATGTGTTCTTTCATCTGAAATCATATCCTTTGCAGTGGAACGATTATACTGATCTTAAGAATATCACTATCGCCTCCACCCGTGGATACGGAGGCATGGGAGAAAAATTTCTTCAGGCCGAAAAAAACGGCGTCATTAAAGTTCTAAGGCTCACGTCGGACACTCAGAGTTTTAATATGCTCCTAACCCAGCGAGTGCAAGCCGTGCCGAGCGATTTAGAAGTCGGTTATGTCTACCTTAAAAAACTTTATGGAAAAGACGCGAGTAAATTCACACACAGCCCGCACATTATCCATCGGGCTGACTACCATTTGGTGATTTCCAAAAAAATTAAAAATGGACCACAGCTTATTGATAAATTTAATGAGGGGCTGAAGCTTCTTCATAAGTCCGGAAGATACCAAGAAATACTGAAGTCATGGTACCGCAAACCCCTCTACAAAGAGGCTGTTCCCAACAGTTATTTAAAATAAAAGAATAAAACTATTTGTTTTTCGGTTTTTTGTGACTCACCTTTTTTTTGATTTTATTTTCATGGTATTCGGTGATTTTCAAAGTCGGAAAACTTTGCAGATGAACTATATGATGCGTCTCTTGCTTCGGAACATATTTAAAGCTGTGCGGAATATAAGCTTCTTTATAAATATCAACTTGATAAACTTTATTCTGTTCCATAGCCAATGAAACTGGAACAGCTAACGAATGAGCCTGTCCATCAACTAACATTGTTGCTCCACTCGGAACTGATGAAAATGTAATAGAGACCATTCTCGCGGGCGCGACAATGACTTTCTTTTTTTTAAAGAACCGCTCTTGAAAGGCCTCATTAAACTCTCTCAATGTGTTCTTATAACTAGCTAAATCCAGGCTATAGCTTGGGACGCTGGCATTTGGAAAATAAACCCGAAAAGCCACACTCGCAAAGCACCCAATAACTACGAAAACCAATCCAAAGAACATCCTTCCTAAAGGAATTCTTTCGTTTTCGCTAACGACCCGAAGTTGATCCATTCTCAAGACTTTTTGAGGCGGCAATCGTGGCGATAAAAAAGGGTTCACCCTCTTTAGGGTCAAAATGGTTTTTTCCAGCATGGAAACCGACTTTGGGTGCGTCTGTTTTACAGAGGGCTCCTGTCTGAACGTCTTCAACTCTTCGAATGAACTTAAATACTGTCGGACAAATGAGCGATATTTTAAGTGGTCACTCAACTCTTGAGAGGAAAACTGCGGATACACGCGATTAAGAATAAAATTAAGATCTTTTATGAGTTCCCGCGCTCCTTGATATCTGAACTCCGGCTTATGATGAAGAAGTTTTTCTAGAATCTTTTTCGAAAAATCGATGCGATTAGATTCTGCAAAGTTGAGATTATCTATCTTATACTCTATCACCTTTTTGCGAACTTCTTCGATACTGCTGCCTGAAAAGAATCGACGGTTTGTTAATAACTCCCAAAAAATAATTCCCAGAGAAAAAAGATCCGTGCGATGATCTATGGGCTCTCCGTGAATTTGCTCAGGACTCATGTAGACGACTTTGCCTTTTACAACACCGTGGGTTGTATGCTCGGATGCCGACGCCTTGGCGATTCCAAAATCAATCACTTTCACTTCGCCATCAAAGGTAAGCATAATATTATGCGGACTCAGATCTCTATGAATAAGATTCAATGGCTTGCCACTGGAAGGCTCCTGCACATGAACGGCATAATCTAATCCTTCGGCGATCTCTTTGATAATATAAAAAACCAAGGGAAGGTCGAGCAATTCTTCGCTCTCACGCAGATAAGCGATCAGTTCCCGAAGTGAAACTCCGTGGATGAACTCCATCACGAAATAGGCTTCGGAATTCACCATTCCAAAATCGAAGGTCTGCACAATATTTTGATGATTTAGGCACGCCGCAATTCGCATCTCATCCAGAAACATCTGCCTCATCTCCTGACTGTCTAAATAATCCGGAAGAGTTTTCTTCAAAGCGACAATCTTACCCAGGCCATGACTTACTGTGGATCTGGCCAGAAACACTTCTGCCATTCCTCCTTTGGCGATGGATTTTAGGATTTGATACGAACCAATACTTTTCACATATACAAAGATAAAAGCTTTTCGTTCGATAGGCGCTAACAGGAACTCACCCCACGACCATAAACCGTTGCTCAATTGCATACACAAGCAACGCTCGATGTGGCGTCAAGGTAATAGGCAAATTCCAATCTTTAGACATTTGGTATGACCTTAAATTCCTACCAAGCACCAAACTCCCTGTGCACCGATATTGCACGTACACTGAATATCCGAGGAGGTTATATGGTTTTAAAAATTCTTTTATGTGCGGCTATTCTTAGCTCTGTAGCCTGTGCCTCCACCCGCCGAGTTTTCTCGTCTTGGGGCGATCCCACAAAATCTGTGTATATTACGGATGTCACACAAAAGCCCTCTCGCGGAATCGCAAGCCAAAGAAACTAAGTCACTCATCAGAGATGTTGCATCAAAAGAAATGAAGCAACAGTTCCTTGGCAGTGGCAGACAAATCTCGACTACTCGATATAATTTGTTACGGCTTACACTGTTTTTGTGAACAAACAAATCATCTTCAGCACATTTGCAGGTATTTTGATTGGTTTTATAATTGGAAAGGTCACTGACAGACCTACTCCTTTAAACAATATCGAGTCTGCACCGCCGTCGATACAGAAGCAAGAGTCTGCACCAGAAAAGATCGTCTACAAAGAATGCCCCACGGATCCTACTGATAGTATTTTACCTGCCCCAAGTCTTTCGGCAAATTTAGCAACTCCGCTTCTTTCTAATCACGAAGGTGAAGTCCGCGTTGCTTGGAATGCGGTCCCTCACGCCACCCGCTATCGCTTGCAAGTTTTAGATCCTGTAGGGAAGGTTGTAAAAACTTACACCACTCCGCGTACGACGATTTATCTCAAAGAATTAGCGTATAACGAAAGCCTTCCATTTACGCCCTACTCGGTTGTTCTTTCTACGATCAACCGAAAGAATGAAGAAGGTGCCATAAGTCCACGATACGAAGTTCGTATTCGTCCTCTGAAAAATCTTACAGCGCCCTCTATCAACGAAATTACGATCGAGAACGAATGAAGAATCGTTCTTGGGCGAACCTTTTGACTTTGTTTATCCTCTTAGTGGTCGCAGTCCCCTTCTGGGTGCAATCCAGGGACGATTCATATATTGATCTATTGCAAGACGGCGCCTTAGAAAATATCAATACTCTTGAAGATGAAATCCAAACTCGTGACGCGGCTTTAGAAATGAAAGACATTCAGGTCGACACGCAAGATGGTTTAAAACAAGACACTCCCGCTCGAAGTATCCGAGTCACATTAGGAACTGTTGAAAACGCTGCTTTTTACGAAGCACAGGTCGTTCCGTACAAACATATTTGGGCGCAACCGATGCAGTTCACAGTCCCGACCGCAGAACCCATCATTCGTCTTCGATTAAATCCCGGACAATATCAAATTCGCACAAGATCTTTGAGCGATCAGAGGATGCCTGGGCCTTGGGGGCCTTACAAAGCTTTCTGGGTTAATTTTTCTCCTCTGCGCAGTGCCTTTCCAAAACCTAACTCTGTGGTGGAAGCGAAATCAGATAAAAATGAAACCATCACTTTTGAATGGCCTAAAAAAGACGGTGCTAAGTTTTATTTATATATTCTGAAAAACCATAAAGGTGAAAACTTAAGAATACTTCTAACAAAACGAAACTGGTTGCGGGAGTCTTTGCAGCCCGAATCCCAATACTATTGGTCTGTTCTGCCGGTGCAAAATAAATCCCACGCCCTCTCGCTCTTAAAACAAACAGGTGGGGTTTCGTGTCACCGTTTTTCTCTTGTAAAAGCGACGGAAGGCGGGCGAGTTCTTAACGTGAAGGTGACGGCGAATAATAAAGCTGAAAAATATCAATTCGAAGTCGTTAGTGTGAGCAAAAACAATGAAACTTCAGAACCTTCTACCTATGATTCCTTTAGCCCTGGCGTTGCCTTAAAGCTAGCCCCCGGTGAATATGAAATTCGGAGTCGCTATATTTTAGAGGGCAATACACCTTCGGAGTGGAGTGCCCCTTCAAGCTTTTTCATTGCAAGATCGGCTCCTCGCCCGCTCAGTCCTGAACCACAAAGCACCGTGGAGTCCACCGACGATCTTAAATCTCAAACACGTTTTGAATGGTTGGCCGACAAAGGTGCTGATCGATACGAGTTCTCATTGTTTGCAGATGACGGCTCCCTAATTGAAACAAAAATCACACAAGATCCTTGGGTTATTTTAAATCTTCCTGCGGGACAGCGATACAAATGGTCTGTGAAGGCTTTATCTCCAAGGGAAAAGTCAAATCCGGTGGATCGCGCTCCCGCTTCTGCTACAGAATTTGCAATTAATAATTATGTGAAACTGGATTTAGGTGTCTCGGAAGAATCTTCTCAGTTTTACGGTTGGGCTCGACAGATTTCTTCTTTCTCAAGTTTAAAAGGCGCCAATTATGATTTGAATTCAATTGTTAATCAGACTCTTTACTCTGGTGAAACAGAGGGAGCCATTGGTTATTGGCATCGCAAATCGCGCTTAGGTGTTCTTGGTCAAGTGGGTACTTCTGGAGTTATTATTGACGGCCAATATCATGCCTACAACGACGCTGGAATTCATTTGGGATATCGCCATATTCTTGCCAACGGTGCTCGCCTCCGATTTTGGTTGGGATATGCCTATAAAGAAATACCGGAAGTTTTAACTCATCCGTTTACTTCTCAAGTTGATGTGAAACTTTTAAAAAGCATGGGTCCTGAATTGAGAACCGCGTATTTTGCTTCAATTACGGAGCGTATCGGTTATCAGATTCAAGCTTCGTATTATCTTGGCACTCAAGATCTTGGAACACCTAATGGGCTGTCGCAAAAAAATCGTTATTCTTATAAGGGCAGCCTCTTTGGCACCTATCAATCAGATGAGCTTAACAAATGGCTTATCGGTTACACTTACAATGTCGAGCATGCAGAGTATGCGACCAATGATCCTATCGGACTTCCGAACACTGTCGAATTGACAGGACATTATTTAAGTTTGATGTATGAATTTGGATTGCAAGCTCCGTTAAAGTAGCACTAAGGATAAGAAATTATCACTTGTCCTGCGACTCCTGGAGATGTTGAAGCTGCTGCTCCCCCTGCCGCCGAAGTTCCTGCTTCTGCCGAGTTTCCTGGCGTTGCTCCACTGCCAGCCGCGGTTGTTGTGCCGACGCAAGTTCCGCCGCCGCCGCCGCCACCTTTATTTCCAGCCGCCGTTGCATTACTTCCAGCGACGCCACAACCTCCACCACCGGCACCACCAATACCGTTGTTGTTACTCTCTCCGCCGCCACCGCCGCCACCACCACCGGCTATGACATGAATCACGCTTCCTGTGTTTCGGATGACAGACGTAGCACCACCGCCTCCGCCGCCACGATTGGCAGCAAGACCACCGCCGCCGCCGCCACCGTAATTTCCTTTTCCACCGGCGGTTCCCGTTCCTTGTGCTGTTCCGCCACTTATATTGCCTGAACCTACACCATCAGCACCGGCGGCAGTTGTTCCCCCTGTGCCTCCGGCATATGCGCCGCTACCACCAATTCCTGTGCCAGCGCCTCCTGCTGTTCCTCCCTGACCAATGGTGATCGTGAAGGTTTCACCAGGGGTCAAACCCGTGAGCGTCTTCGTAGAGTAACCACCACCTCCGCCGGAACCTGACTTCGTAGAAGCGGCACCACCAGCGCCACCGCCACCGCCCCAAGCTTTGATCGTGATGGAAGTACAATTAACAGGAACAGTCCATGTCGTTGTATCTGAAGTGATCGTTTGGGAGCCTGGACTGCAGCTTTGGCAAAGTCCAATGGTCACTCCCGGAGGAGGATTACTATAAAAATTTGTCCATTCGGTTGCAGAAGATGTGGGAACAAAAATTCCGTAATTGTTGGAATTGGTGACTCTTTTGCAAACAGAGTATTCCGTGATTTCTTTGGGATTGTCCTGAGTAAAAGAATTCGGAGTCTGCGGGCAACTTGTCACACCCGTTGCGCAAATGATGTGTCCTGTATCCGCGTAAGTGAGAGATGAAAAAAAAGATAAAGCTAAAAACAGTTCGCGCATAAAGAAAAATTCCTTATCTTTTTTGTTCCATAATCATATTGCGAATTTCTTGAATCTCTTTACGCAAATCTTCATTTTGTTTTTTAAGCTCTTGCACTTCGGCTTTTAAAGACGCTACATCGCGGGTGTTTTTATGTATGACTTCTTCATGAGCCACACATATCCCATAAAGTTCTTTGGTTGCTTCAATTAAGGGAGAAACAACGTTTCCGTACTTCACAGCCTTAAATCCCGTTCGCTCATCTGTGACCACGAGATCTGGCTCTACTTGCTCTACTTCTTGAGCGATGAGACCCACTTCTGGTTTGCCATCTTTAATCCAGTTAAAACGAACGCCCCTGAGTTTGAGGATTGTATCAAGACCTGACATCGTCACAATGTCTTTTTTAAGACGACGATCTGACGTGTAGTTATAACTTGGCGCTGAAATACTTGTTGTTACCGTGAGTGTTCCACCGACAGAAGCATTTCCACTTGTCGTGACAGAAGCCACAGAAAGAGCAGCGGAAGTGCTGACGTCCGCTCCGGTGATTGTGCCGTCTGTGATATCCGCAGAAGCCACGGAATTTTTAGTCGCGAGAGTTCCAAGGCCTGTGATATCGGAATTTGAAAGTTGCGCGGCAGTCCAACTTGCTCCACCCCAACGAAGAGTTTGTCCTGTTGTTGAACCATTGGAAATTGAAATCACCGGAGCCGCGCCACCTGAACTTGCAAGTGGTGCGGTCGCCGTAACTCCTGTCACATACGTCGTTGGTGCCTGACAGGCCCAACCTGTGGCCGTCCACGTTGCGACGTTGCCCGTAGTTCCACAGGCAAAATCAAAAAACTTTCCTGTGTTGTCTTTAATAACAAGTCCTGAGGTTGCAAGGTTAACTCCGCCATAATTTAGATCTGTACCTAAAATAGTTCCGTCTAAGATCTTCGCCGTCGTAATCGCATTTGCTGCAATTGTTGCTGCCGCAGATCCGGGACCTGATGCCGTTACGTCGCCCGTTAATGCTGTCACGTAATTACCAGCGGCTTGTTTTGAATTGAATGCATCGTAATCTGTTTTACTTAAAAGACCCGCCGTTGTTCCTGCCGTTGCTGCCATCGGAATATTCAAAGTGTGAACATCCGATCCTGAAGACCATCCTGGAGCCGTGCCTGTAGTTCCAATGGCAAATGTTTGTGTGGAGCCCGTTTGTCCACCAAGAGAAGTTAAGCCTGCGCCAGAAATTCCCAAAGCTTTCACCGCAGCTCCATCCCAGTATTTCACTTGACCTGTTGTTGAGTTAAACCAAGTTTTACCTTTATCAGCCGCTGTGAAACCCGCAATCAAAGTAGCTTCAGTCGCATTCGTATAGTTTCCTAAACCAATTGTTCCCGTCATGACATCACCCGCTTTATTAAGCGGTGTATACGTCAATGCTGTTGTGACGTCCGAAGAACTGATCGTCGCGCCAACAGTCACACGGCCTTTTGCATCCACAGTTACTTTTGAATATGTTCCTGCCGTGACACCTGAGTTCGCAAGAGTCGTCGTCAATGATCCCGCCGTAGAAGTCACATCACCGGTCAATGCTGGCATACGTGCTGCTGCCAATGTTCCAGTGGCATCCGCAGTTCCAAGGTCTACAGAATTTTTTGTCGCAAGAGTTCCAAGACCAGTAATATCAGAGTCGGAAAGCTGTGCCGCGACCCAACTTGCTCCCCCCCAACGAAGAGTTTGTCCCGCTGTTGTCCCATTAGAAATTGAAATCACCGGAGCCGCACCACCAGAGCTCGCCAAAGGAGCCGTTGCTGTAACACCAGTCACAGTTCCTGTTCCCGCATTATCAGTGCCGCAGGCCCACCCAGTGCCATTCCATTTTAAAACTTCGTTCGCCGCACAAGATGGCAAAGGAGCCGTTGGTGCCTGACATGCCCAACCGGTCGCGGTCCAAGTCGCTACATCACCCGTCGTTCCACAATTGAAGTTAAAGAATTTACCGGTATTGTCTTTGATCACTAAACCTGATGTTACAGTATTCACTCCACCGTAATTTAAGTCTGCACCTAAAATAGTTCCATCCAAGATCTTTGCCGTTGTCACAGCGTTTGCTGCGATTGTCGTTGCCGCTGAACCTGGGCCCGAAGCCGTCACATCACCAGTCAATGCAGTTATATAATTTCCTGCTACTTGTTTTGAATTAAAGGCAACGTAATCAGCGTTACTTAAAAGACCCGCCGTCGTTCCTGCTCCCGAAGCCATCGGAATATTCAAAGTATGAATATCTGATCCTGAAGACCACGCTGGAGCTGTTCCTGCAGTTCCAGTACTAAATGTTTGTGTAGAACCTGTTTGTCCACCAAGAGAAGTTAAACCTGCACCAGAAATTCCCAGCGCCTTTGCCGCAGTTCCATCCCAGTATTTTACTTGACCTGTTGTCGAGTTAAACCAAGTCTTACCTTTGTCTCCACTGCCGTAGCCAGAAATCAGAGTCGCTTCAGTCGCATTGGTGTAGTTGCCTAAACCAATACTGCCTGTCATAACATCACCAGCTTTATTAAGTGGTGTGTAACCTAAAGCACCCGTGACGTCTGCGGATCCAATATTAGCTCCAACAGTCACGCGACCTTTCGTATCTACTGTCACCTTAGAATATGTTCCTGCTGTCACACCTGAATCCACAAGTCCAAGGGCGCCTGCCGTGTAAGTCAATGGTCCATTTACCGTCACTGTCGAATAAGAACCTGCCCCATTTTTTTGCACGATGCCTGTTCCTAATAAAGAAACAAGATCCGTTGCGAGAATATTCGTTAACTGACTTCCATCCACTCCCGGAAGTTTTGCGGCTCCATCCAGTTTTACGATTTTATTAGCCGTTGTTCCCGTGTTCACGCTTGCAACACCACTAGCGACACTCAACCCTGACGTCGTCGCATCGGTATCGAACTGAACAATACCTTTTGCAGAATAAGAAGCATCCGATGCCGTCCAGCCGACTCCATCATCAGCAACGACCCACTTTGCTCCATCGTATTTCAAAATTTTATTCGCAGTTAATCCGGTGTCGTCAACAACACGGCCTTTGATTTTATTGACTGTTAAATTAGTATAAGTTCCAGAAACGTCTCCGCCGAAAGCAGCACTGGTCTCAATCACTGTTCCTTGCGGTAACAACGTTTTTGCAGCAGTTCCGTCCCAATAACGCAATTGTCCCGATGTCGACTGAATCCACATCGATCCTGTGGCGCTGACACCTAACGATGCCAACTGTCCTACAAGAGTCGCATCTTGAGCTGCCGTATAAGCTCCCACTCCCACAGTTCCCGTTACTTTTAACGAGCCACCAACATAGACATTTTTATTGGCGTCAATGCTCATGGCCTCTGCAGAACCCGTATAAAATTTTAGACCATTTGAGTTTTCATTGCTTTCAATACGTGCTCGTTGTGTCGTTGTACCACTGTAAAACTCAACAGAGCTTGTTCCTCCGGCTCCCGTCGCAGCTCCCAAACGAAGTCGTGGAGAATTTTTCTGAATATCCACGTCGGCCGTCGCGGAACTTGTTCCCACTCCGACATTTCCTGTTGTCGAGATATTTCCTGTATACGAATTGGAACCATCAATTTTCGCGTAAAGAGAATCATGGTTGTGTAAACTGCTGGCATCAGATCCATTTAACAATGACGTTAAAGCCGCTTGAGTTACGGTTGCATCTTTCGCAATAAAATCAGCAGCGCGTTTTCCCTCTAGCATATTTGTATTAAACGAAAAAGGTGCGGCACCCACCGTCTGCATATCTGAAAACGGCACACCGTCGACAAGAACCTCAATACGGCGCCAATCATTTGCGACCGGCACATAAACTCCCGAACACGAATCTGAAATGCCGGGAGAACTATTATTAAAAATATTTGCAAAGTTATTACCCGGACCTGTCGAATGTCCTGTTGCTCCAATAAGAACCGAAAAAATTCCGAAAGCATTTGGTGAAACGCTTTGGGTGTCTTCGTAAAGGTAACATGATCCAGTCGGAGGATAGATTCGGTATTTTACAGTGACCGGTGTGTTGATAGGAACTCCACCTGTGTCAGTAAGACGTCCTTGAAATGGAATGAGCTGAGGCACGCTGTTTCCAGCGAAAGCCACTTCGGCCATTCCAATAATGAATGCGATAATAAATTTATGGGCCATAAACAATCCCTGTTATCCCCGTTTGTAAATTCATTGTTGGAGAACTAAAATGTCCGTCAGTTCCCGCAATACTTGATGTGAATTGAACTTTGCCTGATGTGTCTTCGATCGCGTTTGCTGACGAAACCACTTGAAATGAGGCCGAGGTTGCTGGCAATACGAAGCGAATACGTGCTTTGGCGGCGGCCGTATGCCCCATCTTTGTTTTCGCGCGAACGTAAATATCCAACAGACCGCGAACAATCAAATGAACTGTAAATCGCCCACTGGCACAGTTATCAGCTAAGCGCTGCCAGCTTGAGCCATCAAAAGAGTATTCCAACCCATACGATTTAGTGTCGCAGGTTCCTACCAGTACAAATTTTGTGGTTGGAGTTGTCGTCGAATAGTTGTCTGATCCGTCAAAAGTGGGAACGCTCGTCTTGATAAGCTCTTCCGAGCTTGGTGATGGCGACGGAGAACAGGCGGCCAGCGTTATTGTTAAGAACGCGGCGACCCCGTTATTAAGAATTAGATACTGTAACGAACGAGTCAAAATCCACCTCGCAATACATAACGGTGTTTTTGACCGAACTTTGAAGAAAACATTTCGATTTGTTACACGATTCTAACTTTACGAGTCTTTTTTGTGTTGCTCCGTCCATCGATCGGGTGAGCGCAACAGGCCCACTTACCTGTAAATAAATTACATTGGTGCGACTTATTCCATGAATTGCGCTCCTACCAATATCGGAGCATTTGACTCGGTTTACCTCATGCCTTACGCCCTTGGTGACACTGAGGGGATATGGAATTTTCCGATTTTTTAAAAGAACATCATGAGCGAAGAAAACTTCGAAATCCGCAATACTCCTTGCGCGCATTTGCTAGGGATCTTGGCGTGTCTTCGGGGCGCCTGACTGACTATCTGTCGGGTAATACAATTCCTAGCGAAATCACTCTGCAAAAACTTTCTTCATCATTAGCCCTTTCATCTCTTGAGATGGAATCCGTTAGAGAGCTTTTGGAAAAACAAAAGTACATGTCTCGCGGTCAGGGTTTTGATCGGCAACTTACAGAAGAAGAATTCAAACAGGTTTCTGACTGGAGATGTTGGTCTATCCTTTCGCTTTTTAAAAGCAGCGAATTTCAGCCTGAGATTTCATGGATTGCTCAAAAAACAAAATTCTCCGTTCGAGAAGTTGAAGAACACATTCGCAACTTAGAAAATGCGGGCCTCGTCAAACAGACGGAATATGGTTACGTTCGTACAAATCAAAGAGTTACAACATCCAATGACGTGCCTTCGCAGGCCATTCGCCAGGCCCATAAGCAATTTTTAAAAATCGCAGAGTCAGCAATGGACAACGTTCCTGTCGACAAGCGAGATATGACCTCGATGACGATGTGTATTTCATTAGAGAACTTACCTAAGGCAAAAAGTTTAATTGCCGAATTTAGAGCGAAATTGAGCGAGCTTCTTGAGAGCGGTCACGCGACAGAAATTTACAATCTTAACGTTGCCCTTTTTCCGGTTTTACCACAGGACTCTTATGAAAATGAATAAGTATGTTTCTACTCTCATTGGAACGGTGATGCTTTTAACAGGAACGTCTGCCCATTCACATTTAAGGCTTGGCGATGAGATTGGAAATGGCGGTGGAGCTCTTCTTTGTAAGTACGACCTCACTGGAACAACCGAAATTCTATTTTATGATGAATATGAAGCTAGGTTTCGCTATGATTATTACGTTTCACGCTTACCGGGCGACCAGTCTCCACAAGAAAGTGCCGTGGCTTTTTTAGAAGGTATTAAAAAATTCGATCCAGAACTATTTGAGATTGCTGCCCGTTATGCCAGGTCGTTTATTGGTGATGCTGCTTTATTAGTTGAAAGCCGCTTTTTAAATACACCCGATATTGGATTTGGATTTATTCCTAGCAACTGTCAATACATTCAGTTGATTATTCAAAAACCACCCATTTTCCCTGGGGATCTCAGATATTGGGTGGACTTTGATCATTGGCAGCTACTAACAAACAATCAAAAAGGCATCGCCATTGTTCATGAGGTCCTCTATCGTCACGCTCGAGAAACAAATCCTGACATGTCATCGTCTGAAGGACTTCGTCATTTTGTTGGATTGATCATCTCCAATCGTGTCTCCAGTTTATCACAAGCTGAATATGACAAGTGGAAGCGTCTTGCGGGAATTTTGGATCGCGCTACCACCATTAATCCTTAGGAGCGTAATACGGAATTTCGATAATGGCTCTCATTCCATGCATTGCCATTATCGAAGAAATCACGACTCGCAGAGCATTGATACAGCGACCTTTGGTGCCGATCAACCTTCCAATGGATTCACGACAGCAGTCGACCTTAAAGACAGTTGTTCTTGCTCCCACATCATAGGTCACGCGAACACTCGACGGAACGTCAACGATACTTTTGATAATGGATTCTAACAACTCACGGGTTTCCTCTCGATGATCCAATTCACCTTCGGGTGGTAATTCTTCTGTTTGAGCGGGCTCGGAGGCTAAATTGCTTTTGCGAATCATCTTAATCACTTTTATTTCCATCGATTACCCCTTGAGAGTTCGAGTATTATTCAAATTATCGTATGTAATTTGGGATTCCTGAAGAAGACTCTGATTAAAACCCGCTAACCGACAATGTTTCCGCTCCTCTTTTTTTAGGAACATATAGAGAAGGTGTGCTCCCGACGATCAGGGATCGTGCTCCTTGTTTTAAAGGAGCACTTTCAATTTCGGCAAATAAAATTTCAAGTGATAATTTGCGATTTCTTAGATCTTATACGAGGAAAACTACTGGCAGAACTGATAGCTAGAATCTTTTTTGCACAATTCCGATTTCATCAATTGATTCTGTTCTTTCAAAGACTGAACTTCCTCCTTTAATGAGGCAAGGTCGGCCTTTTGTTCTTTTTGAGAATCCATCAATGAAATAACAAGTGCATAAATTTCTTTAGTGGCATTCACCAGCATGTAAGAAAAGCCACTATAGTTAACGACTTTAATTTCTGTTTCTTTAGTATCTCCCGGATGCATTTTCACCTGACGAGTTTCGACAAGTTCCGGTGCTACTTTTTCAAACTCTTGTGCAATAACTCCTAATCGATCGTGCGTGTCCTCTCGAGTTTCACCCAAACCATTGTACTTATAATAAACCGGGCGAACTCCAAGGACCTCATTCAATCCCAAAGAAAAATTGCGAATGTCTTTTTTAAGACGAATATCGGAAGCGCAAGTACCGCTGGTACCGCCGTTATAACTCACACATCCTGTCGCCGTAATATTTCCTGACGAAGCCATAGAAGCGGCTTGCACGCCATTCTTACCTACGGCGACCGTACCTTCTGCATAAATATCCCACGTATGAATGCCGCCTCCCCATCCACCAGGCATTGAAGTCAGACCAGCTCCGGGCGGAGTGACTGTCAATGTCGTATCAGGCGCATTCGTTCCCATACCAATACTTCCGTTAGGATCGATGAAGAAACGGCTTTTATTGGCGACGTTATCGTGGATATAAAAGTTCTGTCCATTGTTGACGGAAGCATCTACTCCCATTTCAAATGTACTTGTTGCACTCTGCTTAAACTGAATGGCGCTTCGGCGATCCGTACCGCTGGCCGTAGCTATCGTCAAATAACTTGCTGTCGTACGACTGTTTCCGGCAATACCGGAACCAATCCCCAGGTTACCGACCACTTCCATTTTTACACCGGGTGTGCTGGTACCGACACCGACGTTGCCATTAGGAAAGGTGACTGATGAGATTGTGTTTGCAGAACGAGTTGCAACAATGGCAGGAGTACTAGCGCTCAACGCATCGTTGACAGTCTCTAATTGCCAAGTAGAGCCACCTGTTGCTCGCGCGCGCCAGTACTTGTTGTCAACTAAGGATGAAGAACGATACCAATATAAATACGGTTCACCAGCTCCGGGCTGTTCGATGGTGATACTTCCCGTCGGCCCCGAGACTCCGGAGCCTAGAATATGCAGCCGTGAAGCCGGCGTCGCAGTCCCGATACCGACGTTGCCCCCAGAAGCAATAGTCATTCTCGTTGCGCCACTGGTTTCAATGTTTAGATCATAAGCATCGTTTGTTCCTAACGTTGCCGTTCCAGCAAAACTATTTCCACCATTACTAAAAAATCCAGATGCAGAGTAGTTCGTACAACCCATGACACCTGCAGCATCGAAGGTTAAAAGCTGTCCTACTGAACAGTTAAACGCTGTCACTGTCGAGCCCGTGCCATCACTCGCAAGAAGTCGGTTGGCAGTAAGTGAAGTGACACCTGTTCCACCTTTACTAACAGGAATCGTTGGAAGCTGAGACGTTGCAATAGTTCCGCCGATGTCTCCGAATCCCAGAAGGGCATTGACCCAATTAGTTCCGTCGTATCTCAAAGTCTGCCCTACTGCATAGGCAACAGGAGCCACAGACTTACCTTTGATTTTATCAACGCTGGTTGTGCTTGATGTGCCGCTGACATCTCCAGAGAATGTGGATGACGTTCCAAGTTTACCATTAAACGTATTCCAATCTGTGGAGCTTAAATAACCATTCGTCGAAGTATTCGCCTGAGAAATAGTGATGTTTGGAGTTAAGCCACCACTGGAAGATAAAGGTGCGCTAGCCGTCACAGTTGTCACACCATTTGAACCCGCTCCGTCACCAATTTTAACCCACGCAGCTCCTGTGTCTCGATAGAGCGAATTGTCATCCGAGCCGATATAAAGTCGACCTGCTGTTCCCGCTGCTGGGCGAGATGCCACGGTTCCTGTTTGTACACTTGGAGTTCCGCCGACATTCTGGATTGAATCCGTAATACCATAACCACTCAACGTTGTTGGCTTGCCGGTTGTGATTTTACTCCAGTCAAGTGCAGGAATATCTGTTGCCGATAATGTTGTTCCTATTGTCACACGCCCTTGGGCATCTGTTGTGACTTTTGTATATGTGCCAGCCGTGCCTGTGTTTTTAAGAGTCAAAGCTCCTGCAGAAGACATCGTGGCGTCTCCGCTGATGGATACCGGCGCATATTGAGTTGTTCCATCATAAACTAAAAACTGTGCCGCTGTTGGTGCTATTGTTGAAACCGCTTTGCCTTTGATTTTATCAACACTTGTTGAGTTGTAATTTCCGGAAACGTCTCCGCTGAACGCTGTCGCCGTTCCAAGTTTGTTATTAAAGGTATTCCAATCCGTTGAAGTTAAAAGACCCGTCGTTGAAGTATTTGCCGTCGGAATGGCCACGTTACCTGCTGCAGTTAAACGACCTTGAGCATCGACTGTAAAACTTGGAACCTGTGTTCCTGAACCGTAAGAACCTGCTGTCACCGCTGTGTTTGCTAGAGAAATCGTTCCGGTTGTCGTTACAGGACCACCCGTTAATCCCGTACCGGTTGCCACGCTCGTAACAGTTCCTCCACTACCACTTGAAGAACCTACAACATCCCAGGAAGTTCCGTTATCGCGATAGATTTTAAAAGTGTCCGTTGCGACATAGAGACGTCCTGCTGTTCCTGCCGCACCTTTTGTCGCGTCCGTTCCTGATTTGATACTAGGGGTTCCCCCCGCATTTTGAACAGCATCGGTCACACCATAACCGCCAAGAGTTGTTGGTTTTCCCGTTGTGATTTTACTCCAATCAAGTGCGGGGATGTCTGTCGCTGATAATGTTGTTCCTGAAGTCACGCGACCTTGAGCATCGGATGTGACTTTTGTATATGTGCCGGCAGTACCGGTGTTTTTAAGAGTGGTCACACCAGTTGCTGACATCGTTACGTCACCACTGAGGGCAACAGGAGAATATTGAGTTGTTCCATCATAGACTAAAAACTGCGCTGATGTAGGATTTGTCGCTGAAACTGAGATCCCTTTAATCTTATCGACACTTGTTGAATTGTAGGTGCCAGAGATGTCTCCACTGAATGACGTCGTCGTACCCAGCTTACCGTTAAATGTATTCCAATCTGTAGAAGTTAAAAGGCCCGTCGTCGAAGTGCTTGCGGTTGGAATTGCGACGTTGCTTGCGGCAGTCAAACGTCCTTGAGCATCGACTGTAAAACTTGGAACCTGTGTTCCTGAACCGTAAGAACCTGCTGTCACCGCTGTGTTTGCAAGCGAAATTGTTCCAGTCGTCGTGATCGTTCCACCAGTGAGTCCTGTGCCCGTCGCAACACTTGTAACAGTTCCGCCAGCATTGTTGTCGTTGGCCGGAGCCCATTTGGTTCCGTCGTATTTTAAAATCTGTCCTGCAGCTAATCCTGTTGTATCAACGTTAACACCTTTGATTTTGTTAACTGAAACAGCTCCGATGCTTCCGCTCACATCCCCGGCAACTGAAACGTTGATGGGCTGACATTGGAAAGAACCCGAAACCGAATTCCAATAAGGAGTTTCATAGGCGGCACAGTTTGCACTGCCCACAGCAGAGTTGAACGCAGCCACAGTGTGATAGTTATTCAAAGTTGAATTTAGATTCGTAACATCACTGATCGCAATCGCAGAGCCCAACCACTGAGTTCCGTCATATTTTAAAAACTGTCCGTTTGCAGGAGCGGCATTTGAGATCGCGACTCCCTGAAGTTTGACAACAGAAGGATTGGGATAATTTCCGCTTAAGTCGCCACCCGCTCCGCCTGTGGGCGTGCGAGCGTCCGTAAAGCGCGAGTCATTTCCTGCAGCCACCGTACCCGCCGTCGTTCCCACATTCAAAGTAAGTTGCGGTGTGGATGTTCCATTGGCGACAGAGATATAAGAATTCGCTGATGTCACGGAAGTAACTGTTCCTCCGGAAGCTCCTGTCACAGCTGCGCAAGAGAGAGCTGTTCCGTTCCAAGATAAAAATTCGTTTGCGTTACAAGTGGGCACTGTCGTCTTCAGTAAGAAATCACTCGCAATATTCGTTCCCAGTTTTTGTGCTGAAGCTGCATAGGCAGAATAAGGAACAGAGCGAATGATGTTGTCTGGAGAAATCAATCTCCATCCACTGCCATCGTGGAATTGCGCGCGCAACAACCGTCCGTCTGTATTAATCGGAGCGTAAGTGCTGGAACCATCAGAACAGGTGTATCCACTACAAGCGCCGCAAGTGAATGTCGCTGAATTATTAAAAGCATCAAGAACGGTTGTGCCGCCAGCCAAAGGATAGTTGATCGTGCCCTTACCAATCGGAACGTCAAACACGCCTTTAGAATTGGCCATGTTAATGCCCGTCACATTCTCTTGATAGATAACGCACTGACCGGAAGGATCTGTAATTTGAAAAATAAAACTGACGTTGGAAAACTCAAGTGGAGTGCCGTCGGATTTTAAGATACGGCCTTGATATGTCAAAGCGGATGGAGAAGCGTGAAGAGGCTCTGCCCATAAAAAAACAATCGCACTTAACAGAAGGACGTTCCGGATAAAGTGTTCCATGTCTTCCTTATCGGAAGATTCTTAACCGATGTTTAACATCCAACGCAAAACTATTCGTATTAACTCATTAGTAATCTAGCTTGTCTCGTAATGAGACAAGCTAGATCCCTTAAACTTAAAAGAGT
This sequence comes from Bdellovibrio sp. BCCA, assembly GCF_037996825.1. Classification (NCBI taxonomy): domain Bacteria; kingdom Pseudomonadati; phylum Bdellovibrionota; class Bdellovibrionia; order Bdellovibrionales; family Pseudobdellovibrionaceae; genus Bdellovibrio; species Bdellovibrio sp. BCCA. The sequence goes on from NZ_JBBNAC010000001.1 coordinate 2,213,110, forward strand.
ATTCACTTAAGAATATACGACCCCCAGCGACTCTCCCCTCAGAGTATTCTAAAACTTTCCCGTGCAAATTCATCGCAATAAGTCTAATCGTGGAAGCACTCGCTTCAACACTGCAGACCTCTTGATAAATGTTGATGAAAACTCTGACCAATATGGGAGCGAAGCCGTTCCAATTTCGACTCTGTATTCTTTGCTCCCGTACAATTGGGATCGTTGAGTCTTTTTTGTGTAGAAGAAATTTTCGTTTTCAAATTCTTAAACAGCTCAATCAAAATTTTTTTAGCCAACGTCACCACGATGTTATGCAAGCAAGTGGCACAGCACATGCTTGAATGTTCAGTGGGGGTATTCAAGATGACACAATCTAATTTAACTCATTCTTTTTTTATCGTTGCTGCGCTTTTCTTCGGAAATTTGGTGCAAGCCCAAACTCTTTCTTTAAATTACCCAGTAGGTGGCGAAACCATCATGGCAGGAACCAATCCCTCCACTTCTGGTTCATCCTGGGAGACGACATATATTCTCTATAGCTGGAGTAATTTCACGAACACACCTATCGCCTTCGACATGTACAAAGGCAGTCAATTGGTCAACCGTGTTCAGTCGACTTATATATCGTTAGGTGGTTCCATGACGGCACACTGGGTTATTCCGGCGTGGCAAGAACCTGGTGCCGATTATCAAATCAAAGTTGTGAATTTAAATGATTCGTCAGTTCTTTCTCAAAGCGGCGCATTTTCTATTGTAGCTCCGCCCGTTCCCACTGTGAGTTGGATTTCACCGACCGCAGGGAAATGTTTTAAAAGATCAGGGAAAAAACCTCTTATTTATATGCAATGGTCAGCGGCTGGAGAGTTTGCGACTCTTCGACTTCCCGGCACGATTGAAATTCTAAAAGGCGAAACTGTTTATAAGACGGTCGTTGAAAATAGCTGGAATGCTCAACTTGTTTTAAGCCGTATCTCAGAGATGATTCCGAAAACTATGCCTCTGGGCAATGACTATAGAGTTCGTATCAGAACACCTTCAATGGGTTATGAGTTTGTCAGTCCTTACTTTGGGATCTGCAAGTAGCCCCCGCTCGGGGGCTTTGGGATCGGAAATGCAGACATGCATTTCACGCCGACTGAGTGAATGACGATTCCCGAATCTTCAGTGTACAAAAGGAAAGTTTATTTGCAAATGACAGCCTTCGGATCCTGCAAGCAGAGGTATACCTTAATTGCTTCCAACTCTTTCGTCTTGGCTGCGTTTTCTTGCTCGGATTTATCTATACGAACCTTCAGTTGCGCGTTCTCGGCCTTTACAGATGCAATCTCACGGTGAAGAGCCTGACTGTCGTCAAACCATCGGTGATAAAGGTCTTTAACGGCATTGATAAGAACGTAAGTGAAAGCGGTATAGTTCACCTGTTTGATTTCTGTCTTTTGATCATCCCCAGGATTCAGTTTTACTTTTTTAGTTACAATGAGCTGTGGTGCCGTCTTTTCGACTTCTTGGGCGATCACTCCCAATTCAGGTTTTTCGCTGACAGGATGTCCACCAAGGCCGTTGTACTTAAAGAAGTGAGGATTGATACCCATAAGAGCGTCCAAACCCAAATCAAAGGACTGGACGTCAGTTTTTAAGCGCTCATCCGACGCGCACGTTCCGCTGGCAACCCCGGCACTCGAACGCAAGCAACCCGATGCACTGATATCTCCCACGACATCCAATTTGTAACTAGGGTTCGTCTTGCCAATGCCAATGCTGCCAGCAAAGTAGTTCAAGTCATCCGTTCCCTCTTGATAGATTCCATAAGCGGTCGTAGCTTGGATGTCTTGGATGCGAACGCCATAACCCGTCGCAATGGTACCTCCCCCAGAAAGTATAGCGATGTGTTCCCCCGTGGCTGTAGTGATGGCTCCAGCGAAAGCGGTGATCGCGGTGTTGACACCTTTGGCGCTACTAATTGAGCCCGTTCCATTCATTCGTAAACTGTTCTGAAGACCATTCATTAATGTGACAGCTCCGCTTGATGTATGATCCATATAGGCATCAAATCCATTGAGCGAGCTGTATGCTGCGCTTCCGGTAAGCAAAATATTGCTGTAGACTCCACGGCCGGTAGTGCCGCCTGTACTCGTACTTAAGTTGCTCTCAAGCCGTCCAGCTGGGGCAGGCGTTCCAATACCGACGTTACCTGAACCTAAAATTGTCATTTTAAGTGAAGGCGTGTTGTCCGAAGTTCCAGTGGCACCAGATGTTGCTGTGTAGAATTCAATATTTGATGAACCAGTTCCCGTTGAAATACCAGACCTAAGCGCCAAGTCATTTCCGTTCGCATTCGTACTTGCAGCCGTCGCGCCACCTGCTTCAATTTGTAAGTCACCAAGGCCCGTCCCACGAGTTGATCCAATTTTTGCGCCTGTCGAAAGAGTAAGCGCATTCCCGGTTAACGGAGTCGTACCGAGCCCCAATCCCTTCCCAGCCGTGCTAAAGTTATAATAAGTGATACCGCCTTTGCGAATTTCGAGTCCAGCGGAAGTTGCGCGCAAGTCTTGTTCCGTCGAAGAACCCGTATCATACATTGTCAATGTCGGATTCGAATCGCTCACATAAAGTCTTGTAGTTGGGGTTGCCGTCCCTATACCGACATTGCCAGCGGCATCAATGCGCATACGTTCATTTACGTCGGCACTGCCGCCCGTATAAAATCGCAAATTTCCTGAAGCGTTGTTCGAAACCACAGCAAGGCCTGTAGAGGAACTTGAAGTCAGAGCCGTACCACCTGTCTTTGCCGCTCCAGAAGCAGTATATCCAATGCTATATGCTTGAATGCTGATGTTTGCAGCTGAGGAACTTGCGCCCAAGCTCGCAACTCCGGCGGTTCCAGTACTTGGGTTGTAGATATAACTTGTTTCAATCCCGTTGCTGCTTCTCTCAAGATGTAAAAGAGCACTCGGAGTTGCCGTCCCGATACCGACGTTACCGCCAGCCACATTATAATAAATATTACTTCCTGAAGTCGTCCATTGAGAGCCCGATGGTATCGCCGAGTTACAGATGATTGATCCCGTTCCATCAGAAGTACACATCGAGTTGTTCGTTATACCACTCACACCAACCAAAGGAACACTGCCTGAAACTGTACCTGTGTTTTGAATTGCCGCGGTGCCAAGACCAAGATTTGATCTTGCTGCAACCGCTGTGGTCGCTCCGGTACCACCACCTGCGAGTCCCAATGTTCCAAATGCCGGCACGCCAGCTCCGGCAGAAATCAATGCTTGTCCCGAAGTTCCCGCAGCAGTTGTCATGGCTTTAGTTCCATCCATGTACAAGATACCACCAGCAGTTACGCCAAGAGTTCCGTTGTTAGTACCACCACGAGCGACAGGTAAAACTCCTGTTGTTAATTTGCTGACGTCATGATTCGGAAGCATCGCTGTTGTAAGCAAACCACTCGCATCCAATTTTGCAATTTTGTTTGCATCACCAGCTCCACCCGCTGTTCCCGAATTCAACGTCAATACCGGAGTCGTTGTTGTTGTTGCAACAGAGATGTCAGAATTCGCACTTGTCACACTCGTCACAGTTCCGCCACCACCAGAAGCAGCAATCGTGATTCCTCCGGAAGAGTTCGTCACTGTAATTCCGGAACCTGCTGTGATGTTAGCTAACGAGAATCCAGTTCCGTTACCAATAAGAAGTTGGCCGTTCGCCGCATTGGCGTCGGGATAACTTACAACTCTTTGCCTTGCTGGTGTACTGTTTGTCCAATACAGATTTGTTCCGTTACTTTCAATGTTACCACTGACTGGAGTCGTGACCAAAGTTCCTGCGGGAATTCTCATTGGTGAAAGTGTCGTCGTACCAGTTGCCAATGTCAGCATACCTGTCATCGTGCCACCAGAAGTTTGCAACGCACCCGGTGCTGTCTGAGCCTGACACGCAAAACCAGCTGCTGTCCATGTCGGAACGTGCCCTACTGTCGAGCAGGCAAATTCATAAAATTTGTTCGTACTATCCACCATGGCAAATCCAGTTGTCGCCGTATTCACACCTGTGAAATTCAAATCAGAACCGAGAATAGTTCCATCTAAAATTTTTCCCGATGTCACAGCATTCGCAGCAATCGTCCCGGCAACGGATCCAGGACCCGTCGCAGTTACATCACCCGTCAATGCCGTGAGATAATTTCCTGCAGGTTGTTTCGTATTAAATGCGTCGTAATCTGTTTTACTTAAAAGACCCGCCGTCGTTCCTGCCGTTGATGCCATTGGAATATTCAATGTGTGAGTATCGGAGGCTGAAGACCATGCTGGAGCTGATCCAGCAGTACCAATCGCGAATGATTGTGTTGAACCTGTTTGTCCTCCAAGAGATGTTAAGCCCGCACCAGAAACACCGAGTGCTTTCACAGCTCCATCCCAATATTTAATTTGATTTGATGTCGTGTTATACCAAACTTTACCTTTGTCGGCAGCAGTTAAACCTGCTGGATCACTCGCCAAACTATTCAAACCCAACAAACCTGTCATCACATCACCAGCTTTGTTCACTGGCGTGTAAGTCAATGCTGTCGTTACATCGGCGGCACTGATATTCGCACCCACAGTCACACGGCCTTTAGCATCGACAGTGACTTTTGAATAAGTTCCCGCCGTAACTCCCGAGTTCGCGAGTGTCGTTGTTAATGATCCCGCAGTCGAAGTTACATCACCCGTTAATGCAGGCATACGCGCTGCTGCCAGTGTCCCTGTTGCATCCGCAGTTCCAAGATCTACAGAGTTTTTAGCAGCAAGAGTTCCAAGACCTGTTACATCTGAATTTGAAAGTTGAGCTGCAACCCAATTTGTTCCATTCCAACGGAGTGTTTGTCCTGATGTTGTACCATTTGAAATAGAAATTACCGGAGCCGCTCCTCCTGAACTCGCTAAAGGTGCCGTTGCTGTCACACCAGTCACAGTTCCAGTTCCCGCATTGTCAGTTCCGCAGATCCAACCCGTGCCATTCCATTTTAAAACTTCGTTATTCGCACAAGCCACGTTGTTAGGTTTATAAGAAAGATATTGTCCCGCTGCTGAAGAAACACGGTCCACGCGAACGTTATTAACCGTCACCGCACCTAAGTTAGTGATAGCGGCATCACCTGACATGGTTTGTGCCACAGCTGCATTTGTTCCATCACCGATCCAAATTTTTCCATTCGCAAGCGAAGGTAACAATGGTGTCGGAGCCTGACATGCCCAACCTGTTGCTGTCCATGTGGCTACATTACCAGTCGTTCCGCAAACGAAATCAAAAAACTTTCCTGTGCTATCTTTTATAACTAGGCCTGACGTTGCCGTGTTGACACCACTGTAATTGAGATCGGCACCTAAAATAGTTCCGTCTAAGATTTTTCCTGTCGTTACTGCATTCGCTGCGATTGTCGCCGCTGCAGAACCAGGACCTGCTGCTGTTACGTCACCAGTCAATGCAGTTACATAATTACCTGCAGCTTGTTTTGCATTAAATGTATCGTAATCCGCTTTACTCAAAAGACCCGCTGTCGTTCCGGCCGTCGACGCCATTGGAATATTCAATGTGTGAGTGTCAGATGCTGAGTTCCATGCCGGAGCAGTTCCCGCAGTGCCCACTGCAAATGATTGTGTTGAACCCGTTTGACCACCAAGAGAAGTCAAACCAGCGCCAGAAATACCCAAAGCTTTGATGGCAGATCCATCCCAGTATTTCACTTGGCCTGTTGTCGTGTTAAACCACGTTTTACCTTTATCAGCAGCACCGAAGCCAGAGGTCAAAGTTGTCTCAGTCGCATTTGTGTAATTACCTAAACCAATGGCTCCAGTCATGACGTCGCCAGCTTTATTAAGTGGCGTGTATCCCAATGCCGTCGTTACATCTGCAGAACCGATATTTGCACCAACAGTGACGCGACCTTTGGCATCGACTGTTACCTTTGAATAAGTCCCTGCTGTCACTCCTGAATTTGCGAGTGTCAATGCGCCCGTATTTGAAATCGTTGCATCCCCTGACATAGTCACAGGAGTCGCTGTATTAGAAGCGTTACCCACGATGATTTTACCATCAGCTAATGTCGAGCTTTGCGCATCCGTGATACCGTAACCCGCAAGAGTTGTCGGCTTCCCTGTTAGATCAGAGAAATTAAGCAAAGTGTTGACCCAATTTCCAGCGGCACTGTCATAACGAAGAACTTGGCCTGTGGCATAGGCACCAGGAACGACAGCCTTACCTTTGATTTTGTCTACGCTCATTGTGCTGGATGTTCCACTCACGTCACCGCTGAATGGGGAAGAGGCACCAAGTTTGTTATTGAAATTCGAATAATCCGCATTTGAAATCGTACCGGCAGTCACACCAGCCGTAGATGCTGAAGGGATGCTGAGTGTATGCGTGCCACCTGACGAAGTGAAACCATAGGATGTTGCAGAAGACGCAGGAGCAAGACTTTGTGCGCCCGTCGTATCTCCATTGATGGAAGTAATTCCGCTGCCAGCCACTCCAAGAACTTGGGTACCAGAGCCATTTTGATATTTAAGGACTCCGCCTTCATACCAGAGACTGCCCACTGCAGGCGACGAAGGAGTCGTCGCATTGAATTTCACTGTGTCTGTAGAAACAGTGCCTGCACCCAAGGCTGTTACGTTGGAAATATTCTTGGTGCCCATGTCGATATCACCCGACATTGTACCGCCAGCTAAAGGCAACTTCGTGTTATCAGCTGTATTCAGAGTTTTCCAAGTTCCATCACCACTGAGATACTTCGTACCATCCGCAGTTCCGGAACCTAATCTTCCGACATTAAGAACACCACTTGTGATAGCAGAAGCATTCAATGAACCAATCGCTTGGCAAAGAAACTTATCAGTGATCACAGACCACACCATAGCTTCATTCGCAGCACAAGGAGAAGTCGGAATCATTTGCGTTCCACCCCAAGCATTGCGAATGTCTTGCATGCGCACGTACTCAGGCTTCCAGGTGTTTGTATCCCACAACATCACTTGACCATCTACTGGAAGCACGTTGGAGACATTGCGACCTTGGATATTTGCTACAGTGGGATTAGGATAGTTGCCGCTCAAATCTCCACCAGCAGCACCACCAGGAGCCGTGCCCGTGATAGTAATGTTACCAGCTGCAGTCAAACGACCTTGAGCATCTACAGTGAACGTTGGCACTTCCGTTGTAGAACCATAGTTCCCCGGAGTCACAGCCGTGTTTGCTAGATTTAGAATAACAGAGCCAGAAGCTCCTCCGCCATTAAGACCTGTTCCTGCCGTAACACCAGTAATCGTACCGCCTGAACCACTGGCAGAACTGATCAAGTCCCATGCAGAACCGTTATAGCGATAGATTTTTTGTGAATCCGTTGCCACGAAAAGATCACCCGTTGCCGGAGCCCCAGGTTTCGCAGAATCTGCACCAGACGAGATCTTACCAACGCCGCCACCATTCGTAACAAGACTATCGGAAATACCGTAGCCACTTAACGTCGTCGGTGTACTTGAAATTTGCGACCACGGAATATTTCCCGTGATATCAGTGGAAGTTAAAGAAGCACTTCCTGATACGACACGACCCTGAGCATCCGTCATCACTTTATAATAAGATCCCGCAGTGCCCGTGGCTTTAAGACTTAATACGCCTGAGTTGCTCAACGTTGCATCACCTGACACAGTCACCGGCGCCGCAGTATTAGAAGCATCACCCACTAAGATTTTACCATCGGCAAGTGTTGAACTTTGCGCATCCGTAATACCATAACCCGCAAGAGTCGTCGGCTTCCCTGTAAGATCAGAGAAATTAAGCAAAGTGTTGACCCAATTCCCAGCGGCACTGTCATAACGAAGAACTTGACCTGAAGCGTATGCACCAGGAACGACAGCTTTGCCTTTGATTTTATCTACGCTCATTGTGCTGGATGTCCCACTCACATCTCCACTGAACGTCGAAGCCGTTCCTAATTTATTATTGAAGTTCGTGTACTCAGTATTTGAAATCGTACCCGCAGTCACTCCACCTGTAGAGGCTGAAGGAATGCTTAATGTATGCGTACCGCCCGCTGTCGTGAATCCGTAAGAATTGGCAGAAGAAACTGGAGCAAGACTTTGTGCATTTGCTGTATCACCATTGATGCTTTGAACGCCGGATCCGGCAACGCCAACAACGACGGCAGCCGTTCCATTCCAATATTTAATTTGATTCGTTGTTGAATTATACCAAACCTTACCTGTATCGGCCGCCGTCAATCCCGTTGGATCTGAAGTATTATTTGATAAGTGCAAAGATTTATTTGCCGACATCGTCATATAACCGATGTTCGTCAAGTTGTTGCTATTCATATCAATAGCACCACTCATCGTTCCACCAGAAAGCGGAAGCGCATTAGTCGCAGAACCCACTGTCAAAGTACTTGGAGATGTACATTTCCAACCCGTTGCAACAGTCCAGGTAAGAAGCTCTCCTGCGGCACAATCCAAATGAGTTAAGGTTGCTCCCGTAGTTGAGTCCGTGGAGACTATACGATTCACACCAGGATTTGTAAAAAGTTTTGCTGTTGTTACAACACCATCTGCAATTGTTGGATTCGGATAAGTTCCCGTAAGATCGCCACCTGCGTTTCCTGTCGGAATGCGAGCGTTTCCAAAACGAGGGTCATCACCCGCAGCAAGAGTGCCTGCCGTTGTTCCCGTTGTTACACCGACTGTTACGTTATTTGTTCCAGAAACTGTAACGGGACCACTTCCTGTAACAGAATTCACGACTCCGGTGACTGAAGAGCCAGTCACACAAGTGAGATTTCCACTCACCGTCGACAACACTTGTCCTGCCGCACAACTAGGAATGTTCGTTTTTAAAACAAAATCTGTCGGTAAATTATTTCCCAATTTTTGAGCCGATAAAGAGTATCCCGCAAATGGAACCGACCGAATCACATTGTCAGGAGAAATCGTTCTCCAACCACTGCCATCATAGAATTGCACTCTTAAACGGCGGCCATCACCTGCAGCGGGTGGATAATTCGCCGAAGTATCTGCACAAGTATAAGTACTGCCCACGACAGAGCACGCACCACAAGTGTACGTTCTATCGTTATTAAAAGAATCCAAAACGGAAAAAGATCCACCTAGAGGATATTGAATCGTACCATTTCCAATTGCCACATCAAACACACCGCCGGAATTCACCATGTTGTAACCAGAAACTTGTTCTTGATAAATTACGCAAGAACCCGCCGGATTCGTGATCTGAAAAATAAAGCTGACGCTGCTGTACTCTAACGGAGTTCCGTCGGTTTTAAGAATCCTTCCTTGATATGTAAGGGCTGTTGGAGCACCCCATGAAATCAGTGGAAAAAAGAGGAACGCTATTAAACTGCTGGTAGTTACGAACCGTTTGTGAGTTTTCATACATTCTATTTCGGTTCGTGGAATTAAATGCAAAAGGAATCGACAGCGATATCTGAATCCATGTGTGCGGGATCAGTATTTTTATCACGCTCCCAATATTGTGGGAGCATGTTTGCGAACGAGAGCGGTACATGAAGAGCGTCACCACCTTTTTGAGCGATCATCGCTCCCATCGCACCTGGAGCGATATTGTGAGGAGGCCCACAATCCACTTTTGACAATAATTCTTACGGATTCCTATTCTGCACTTAACGATAATTGAGAAAATAAGAAATCGAGAAGCAGCAATGAACTACACCGTGGACTACCTTCGTAAATGGCACAGCAGTATTCGCTCTAAAAACCCGTCATTTTCATTAAGAGCTTTTGCCAACAAGCTGGGTGTCTCTATCGGAAGACTTTCAGAGTATTTTTCTGGAAGCCGCCAGATTACCGCAGCCGCAATCGAACAAATTATTGAAAACATCAATGACAACGCCATTGCGACCGAACTTCGCGAATGTGTCGCCAAAGATATTAAAGCGCGCAATGGGGAACTTTTCCGCGAAAACATTCTTGCCGATTCAACATTTGAACAAATTAAAAATTGGCATAACTTTTCAATTCTCGCTCTTATCGGAACAGACGACTTCAGACCTGACCCCCAGTGGATCGCCCGTCGACTGCATCTGGATATATCCATAGTCCATGATAGCCTGCAGAATCTAAAAAAACTGGGAATTATTTCCGACGATCAAGGTACATATAAAATTTCATCCGATTGTCTAGTGGCCGCAACAACAACACCCAGCTTGTCAATGCGGGAGCATCACCGGCAGATGTTCATGCAAGTCGCAGAAAGAATCGGCAACCTACCTAAAGGAATGAGTGACATAAACTCCATCACTTTGTCCGTACGACCAGACAAACTCCCCAAAGCCAAAGAAAAAATTCAAGCCTTTCTCATTGAAATGAGTGAACTCTTAGATATTGCACCTCGCACAGAAGTCTACGGACTTTGCATCGGTTTAGTCCCTTTAAGCCGAATTGACGAAAGCAATGACACACTTAAAAACTTCCACAGCATTAAGGACTCAGTAGAATCATGAACTTATCGACGTTACTTCATAATGAGTTTGAAAAAAGAAAAAATAGAAATCAACGTTACAGCATCAGAGCTTTTGCAAAAAGTCTCGAAATGGAGGCCGGGGCCTTGCTTCGACTTATGCAAGGCAGACGGACTGCAAAGGATACAACGGCAATCTCTATCCTAAAAAAACTCGAAGCTCCGCTGGAAGTTCAGTCGCTAATCCTCCGGGAACTTGAAAACCGTCGACAGATGAATAAGAAAAGAATGATCGCTCCTCAAAAGAAGATTTTTCCAATACATGAGTTTGAGGACCATATAGACATTCACCATATTTATACCTTGGAAGCGCTAAACCTTCAACAATTCAAGAAGACACATCAGGTGCCAGCTCTTGCTTCCGCTCTTCGTATTTCACTAGACGAAGCGACCAATATCATTAATCTTCTGACAAAGCTCGGAGCCATTTCTGTTCTCGATGAGAATTTTGCAGTTGTTTATAAATCTTTTTCGGCCGTCCCTTATGATTTTCCCAGCGAAAAACGCAAGATGTTGCAAAAAGAATTCTTGAAAAAAGCACAAGAGGCAATTGATCTCTTTCCTCCTGAGTTAAGAGAGACAGATATGCTTTCTATTCCTATCTCCAGCAAAGATATTGAAAAAATTAAGATGATACTAAAACACACGTATTCCAAAATTCATAAGATTTCCGCAAAGAGAACCAAGCACAGCCACCTTTACAATCTTTGTTTGGCATTCTATCCAGTGGTGGTTCCGTGACCATTTCAGTTTGATTAAGCATGTTGCGAGCGAGTTCCCTGCCGCAACGCTATTTTCTTTTTATGCTACAACATTAAGAATATTTCGCGTTACTCTTCAAAGAGGAGAGATTTTCAAATGACGATGAAAGTTCCAGAAGTAATTCGCAGACAGGCTAAAAAAGAAATTGATTGTCTTTCGCCCAAATCAAACGCGGCCATCTTACATTTGGATCAGTCACAAGATACTGTCAGAAAAAAAATTCTGGATATCGTCAACGCAGCACTCAAAACGCTTGTTGTTTCTCCTGATGATACACGTGCGGAAGTTCAAATTGGCGAACGAACGACGATCTATTTAATTAAAACCATCCAACCCGATTTCGGTCGTATTCTTGGATCCGGAGGAAAGACCATCAACTCATTAAGAACCTTGGTCACAGCGATGGCTGCGAATCAAGGAATTCGAGCCATCGTTCAAATTGACAATGAAGAACAGTATTTTCTAGGCAATCGATAAGTTGTTTCATGGAGTGATCGTCAAGGGTAAGCTATACTCCGAAATATTTCCCGCCGCATCCGCTGCTTGAATTCGATATGTATAACTCACTCCGCGTTCCACTTCGAAGTCATCAAACTCAGCTTTGGTCGCAGGTATTATTGCGTGAATCATTCCGTTACGCTCAATAACATAACGTTGAGTCCAGCTCCTCTATTATAAAATCCAAAACATCGCTTTGATCAAAACTCAGTCGAAAAATTTAAAAGCAACAGTGCATCTCGCTGAAATTTTATAGACATTATTTATGGCTGATAAAAATTTGGACATGACTAAAAGAGTCCATGACGTTGCTTGCTCCATTCATGGTCATTGCAAGCAACGATATGACGGTTCCCGGACTCTGGCAGTGTTGCCAAACAAAATACAAATTGTTGAAGTTGTGTCTATGAACTTACTTCGTATTCAGATATTTCTTTCCGCTGTTTTGTTCCTACTTTCAACAGAATCCATGGCGCAGGATGCAGCGGAGTCTGAACAAAAGGACATCGATTTCGTTGAGAAACTTTTAGAAACAAAAGCCAACGAATTCAAAAGTGCGCCCTCCAAATCCTTCGAGCCTAAGCAAAAAACACAGAAGGCTGAGTACACTTCAGTTCAATCTGAAGGTTTTTTTTTGGACCTTGCGACCATTCAAAAAAACTATATGCCTAAAACAAATAGGATTCATTTAGGCGCCGGGTTTACCCTTCTACCTTCGGACGTTTTTTATCGCACAATCGGATTAAATTTAAAAGCAAGCTATCACTTCACGGAAACCTGGGGGGTAGAAGCCTTCGGATACCTTTTCACCTCACAAGCCCGTGATGAAGTGAACAAGCTCGAATCCGTTCAGAAGCTTTCAGTAAAAAATCTAGTGTCCCTTTCCGCTTTTTATGGGCTCAACCTGTACTTTAACTCTATCTATGGCAAGACCGCCCTTCTCAATTATCGCATCATTCCTTTTGAAGTTTATCAAACCGTCGGTCTCGGTAAAGTTCGCACTCACGATGATGAAGAAACGACCAGCTTTCAAGTTGGTATCGGAGATATTTTTTCTCTTTCAAGATCTTCGGCCTTACGCATAGATCTCAACTGGGCATTTTACAATGCCCACAATTATCTCGGTGAAAAACAAGCATCGAACTCTCTATTTTTGACAGTCAGCTATGGACACTTCTTTCCGGAGCCAATCTACCGATGACAAAAAATATTATTATTTCACTTATTCTTTTGGGTAGCATCCCGGCATGGGCTCAATCGCAAAACAAAAATCAGGATTACCGAAAAGCCGCCAATCAATTTTATAAAGTTATTTTTTCTTCGCAAAGTACCGCAGAAGAAAAAATGAAAGCTCGATTTTATCTGGCCCAATCCCTTTTTAAACTAAAGCTTTATCAGACTGCCGCTTTTCCTTTTATCGTCGTGGCACAGAACGCGCCTCCAAAGCCCGCACAAACCGCCTTTGAAAACTTGGTAGAAATTTCTGAACGCCTTAACGACACAAGTCTCCTGGACTTCACGCTGAAAAAACTTGATTCGCAGAATCTGAATGAGATTGCCAAGGACCTCTACTTAAAACGTATGGCCCAAGCACTCATACGCGAAGGTAAATTTAACGAAGCACTCGGTTTTATTCAGCAGGCTTTGCAACTTAAGTCCGACAGTGACGAGGCTTTATATACCGCCGCACTTATTCACTTGAAACAAAATCGCACAGTTCAGGCACTGCCCTATCTAGAAAAACTCTACAACAAATATTATCAGAACCCCATCACAGATATACAAAGAGGCCGCGCCGCTGTCGCCCTAGCGCGTGCCTATTATCAAGCAAAGCGTTGGAATGAGGCACAGGCATTGTACCGAGAAATTCCCAAAGACCACCCTCTTTACCGTGAGTCTCAGATGGAATTGACTTGGTCTCTATTTCGTGCGGGGAAATTTCGGAGCGCAATGAGTGCGGTTCAAACTCTGCACACACCCTTTTACGAAAACTTTTATGATCCCGAGTCCTTGATTTTGCGGACTATTATTCTTATCTTCGTGTGCCAAAACGATGAAGCCGAGAAAGCTCTAGAAAACTTTCAAAAGAACTACACCTCGGCCTTCTCAGCTCTTTCAGATCTGAATAAGTCCACTGAGACACCGCAGTTTTATTTTTCTCAAATCGAAGAAGCCCAAAAGTATTTGAAAGATATCAAAAGTGGAAAACGTCCGAACTATAAAGGCCGTCTGCCTTTTTTTATCGTAAGATCCCTCTTAGATGTGCCGCCGCTTAAAAACAAGCTGGATTACATCGAGCGAATCCAAGAAGAAAAAAACCGTGTTTTAAAAATTTTTAGTCGTCCTGAGGATACTACGCTCCGCAAGTACGCCCTCAAAATCTTGGACTCGCGTCTGGCAAACGGCTCAAAGAGCGCTGGGGAATCACTTCGATATGCGCTTTACAATAAAGAACAGGAACTGGCGTTATTTACCGGCGACATCGGACTGTTGCGCTATGAGGTTTTGAATGGGAAGAAGCAGGCGGCCCGCAAAGAATATATCAGACGAGTCAACAACTCCTCGTCTCAAATCAACGCGAGCGAGACACGAGACTTCTATGTAAAAAACGGTTATCGCTATTGGCCTTTTGAAGGAGAATACTGGCGCGACGAAATCGGCAATTATCAATATTTAGGAGTAAATCGCTGTGTGGAAGAATAGTTTTATCCTGACTCTTATATTGACCCTTTCTTTAAGCGTCTGGAGCCAGACGAAGAAAGAGTCTGTCTCTGAAACAAATAAAAAAAGTCGTAGAGTGAAACTCAATTTTGAAGATGAACTCGTAACTGGCTCTACCGAAAAACCTGATATGAGCAGCTTCAATACCAAGACTGATTTCAACTACAAGAAACTGATTCGCGTGAGAGAAAACTTCGTCAATGAAATGGAAGCAGGAATCAATGATTTTAAAGGGAACTAAAAGATTTATTCTTCTTTCCATCATTTTTGCAACTCTCGCCTCTCGGGCCGAAGTTATCCAAATCGAAGCCGACGAACTTCCGGCAGAATCCGTTATTCCGATTTTAGATAGCAATATGGCCGTTAAAAATCGCTCTATCCCATTTTCGGGACGCCTTGAAATAGGCGTAATGACAGGCTCCGTAATAGATGAAATGTTTTTTAATAACACTCTCTGGGGCCTGCAACTTTTTTATTATTATAACGAAGACTCGGCTTGGGGGATTAAATATGCTAATCGACTCAATGGAATTAGCTCTTACTCTGAACAGTTTCAGAATACCTCAGCTCAGCTCGATTTCCAAAAAGCTCCTACGCCATCAACAATAATGACAGCATCCTATCGATGGTCCTTTTTATACGGGAAAATGAGCGTCAGCAAAGACACTGTTGTACCCACCGTTCTTTCCACTGAAACGGATATCGGAGTTCACAAAATGGGGTCTCAGAATTTACCATGGACTTCATTTGGTATCAGCCACAAAGTCTTCATTAAAAAGCATGTCGGCATCGGCCTGTCCTACCGCCTTTTAATATATCAAACTCTGGATCCTGCTTCCGCAGATTTGGGATCAAGTGCGCCAACGCCTAGCGAGTCTGATTTTGATAAAAAAATTCAGATCAGCCAAAGTCTTGATGCAGCCCTGACATACATTTTTTAAAAGCAAATACGTTTCTCAAACATTACAGCTTAAAGTAGAACTCACATAATCCGTTGCGTTTGCCATCACGTCGCAACGGATTTCACCCGAGAAGAAAACATTATGAAGGAGAGTTCAATGAATAACTCGAGTGCAGCGCTAAACTTAGAACACACAACAGTAAACCAAGATGAAGTTCGTAAAAGAATCGCTGCTATCATCCTCATTGTTATGAAGGAAATGACAGCTGCCGACCATTCTCTCGACGGTAACTCGCTGAACGTAACTTACTATAAAGGTGAAAAAACCACCATCTATAAACTAGACATGCTTCCTGAACATCGTGGAAGAATTATCGGTTCAGCGGGAAAAAATATTCTATCTCTTAGGACTCTTGTTCAAGCCATGGCTGCCAGTCACGGATTTAGAGCCGTCATTGACTTAGTCGCATAATCTGCGACTAAGTACATAATTCTTATTCGTTTAAATGGTTCCAGAGCTGAATTTCCATTCTTAAGAACGATTTTATAGCCCGGATTGTTGCTAGAGTTTTCCTAGCATCACGTTAAGGCTGTTGAACGCGATAAATGCCAGCCTCACAGTGAGAAGTGTCCCACGCACCCATGATACGAGCCGCATTGATTTTCACTCCACCATTTTCAAGCAATGTATAATTAATGGCAATTGTAGCCACCATATCACGCGGGAATTTGGCATCGTAAACAATATCGTAGTGTGCACTTACGACATTGCGATTTTCATATGTATGATAGTTGTCTTCAAAATCTGTGTATGGTGTCGTCCCAACTTCGAGAGCTTTAGCGACAGCTCCTTGGCATTTTTTATTAAAGAGCTTCGTTACGAAAGTCTGAACTTCACTTGGAGTGAGGCTTCCCTTTTGAAATTGCACTGGAACTGTCTGTGCAAAAGCGAAAGACGATAAAGCAAAAAAAGCGATCATTGAATACGAAATAATTCTTTTCATTTTTTCTCCTCATTTTTATTTATTAGAGTGGGTGCACTATAATTCAAATGATCGAAAAAATCTCAACTATTCGGAAGTGTAATAGAACCCCTGAGGATTTTATCACTTCGTCAAAACTTCAAACGTTGCTATTTAGAATGAAGCAACAATCATCAACGAGTACCAGTAAACCTTTGAAGTGCTTTAGGGAGAGGCCGACCTTTCGGTGTAATTGCACACACCTGCGTGAGCGCCTCAAATCCGGGAATCTCTAATTTCACCAAAGTTTCTCTTTCAAGGTACAACTGCGGAACCAAGCTCCAATAAAGTCCTTGAGAAATCGCTTCGCACGCCACTTCATAAGAGTCATAGATGAATGTCGGTTTAAAGGGAATGCCTAGCTTAACCATGGCGGGATGTTCTTCGCAAACTTCAATCCCAACAAAAGCTTTTGGAGAAGCTTGAGGGTACTTTGCTAAAGACTGAACAAGCTCATGGCCCTTCAGTTTTGTTAACGGATGATTTTTTCTAACGGCAATAACCAGATTTTCTTTACGAAGGGAATGAATGACCAGAGACGGAGACGCCGTTGGTGCAAAACAAATCCCAAAATCCAGATCACCGCGCGCGACATTTTCAATGACTTGAGCCGAGCGCAGACTGTAATATTCAAATACGAGCTTCGGATGTTCCTCAGCAAGTTCTGTCAGTATGGGCACAAGGAAGGTTTCTGCCAAACCATGAGTCGCAGCCATTCTAAAAATACCCTCGAGCTCCACATTTTCTGACTGACATTCTTCTTTTGCTCGCGATAGCGCAACAAGATGGGGCTCAATTTTTTCTGCGAAACTTCGGCCCGTTGCTGACAAGCTGATAGACTTCCCCACTTTTTCGAAGAGAACTTGTCCAAGCTCCTCTTCAAGAGCCGCAATACTGTGGCTGATAGCACTGGGACTTACGTTCAGTCTCCGAGATGCTTTTCCGATGTGTTGCGTTTTTGCGGTTTCTAAAAAATAAGTAAGTTGATCGAGTTTCATGCCTGAAAACTATTCAACTAAAACGATGAAATCAAATCATTTTATTTTATGAAAAAATCTTCCTATAGTCGGCTCAACTACTTAACCAAGGAGTCCATATGAAACTGCTTCAATTAACTGGAATCGTAAGCTTAATTTTTTCCTTCGCTCTGACTGTTCCGGCATTTGCCAAAAGCTCAAGTCGAGGCGTGATGCCTTGCACAGGCAAGGGTCTTCCAAGATGCATAAACCGCGGCCACAGAGTGACGTTGCCAGAAAATAATTCCGTTGAGACAGCCCTCACAGGAATTTATCATTCTGACTGTAAGATGATCAACGGCAATTATTCCTCTAGCATTGTGCGCATCAACTCTTCTTCAACATCATTCGTGATTGATATCCCAAGCGAAATGAACTTGATGAGTCCCGCCCTCACAACAACTGAATCTTATCCTATCGGAGTCAGCCGACTTCACAATTTAGGTGAGGGATTCCGCGAATATAAAGCAGGCTACCAAGGAGCTAACTTTATCCTCACGGTCTCTCAAGCACGTTTTAACGACGATCCCGTCGAATTGGCAGGCACACAAACAATTGAAAGAACTGGTGCTGGGGTTCTTGTCACTGAAGCAGATGGACAAGGTACTATCGTAAATCAGTGCACTTTGATTCCATATTAATTTTATTTAAGTAGCTGGAACTCTACTCTAAAGAGTTTCAGCTTTTAAACAAATTGTTGCTCGTATACTTCGAAGCAGCATCTTTAAACCCCTGATATTGACCCACCACTTACTTTCAGTTAGCATGTCCTCCAAGGAGTTAAAAATGAGATTACTTATCTATTTAGCAATATCCTTTGGAACGACAACGGTTCTGGCTGCAGAACTAGGAGCCATGACTCCTGATATTTGCAAAGTTGAATGCGAATGCTGGGGGCAATTTGGCGGAAGTTACGATGAGCGTCCCTCATTCTTAATAGGTGATGTTGAATCCTGGGGATACTGCCCTACTCATATTAGCGAAGAGGAACTATTTAAATTCCATATCAAAAAGAATAAGGAAAAGTGTGATATGCTGGGAGAATCCTCTGCCTCCAGATACTTACGAAAGTGCAAAAAGAATTTTTAGACTTTAAAGTGCCTGCAAAAGATGGAGACCATACAACTAAGAGCATGATCTAAATGGAGGAAGTACCAGTTGCAGAACTGCAAATCCAAAAATGGGAATCGTCATGTCTCAGAGGTTTTACGGCAGTCCCTTATGGAACATTTGAGATGCAAGGTTACGGTAGATGGAAAGGATATACGACATGCATTGCTTAGATTACGAACCGCAACACTGTCGAAACTTTTAAGTCAGTGCTGCAAAATGCAAAAAGGTCTGAGTTTTTGCTCAGACCTTTTTCAAAAACTTTGCGGTCGTTATTATCTATCTGCATTACAAAGAGATGTACCTCCAATGAGGCCGCCTTGCCCAAACAACGCCACGTCGCGATTTACCTTTACAAGCATTAGAGGAATTGAACTATCAAGTTCTGCTCCGTCAATAGTTTGGCCGTCTTTAGGAAAAAGTAAAACATTGTTTTTACCGGTGCCATATACACTTTCATCGTCCGCTTTCGTAGCAAAGCGAATTTTGTTAAGTTTGATAGAAAGATTTTTTCTCACAGTAAGATCTTTTCCTGTCTTAACGTCCACTTCTCGCAAACCCAGAATTTGAAGCTCGGATTTTTTGCATCCAGCTTGGCCTTCATTTTCATAAATACTGATCCTGAATCAGAAATCCAGCACAACTCTTTAGCTTCACTCATCACAGAGTTTCCACTAGAGCCGACTTGTGTCGTTCCCGCGAAAGCTGAATTTGCAATTGTTGAAGCAACCATCATTACTACCATCATCATTTTTTTCATAAAATTCTCCTAATTTTTTTGCTTTTTATTTCACAATTAATATTTTTATCCGCGACCAAAGCATCTCGGTGAAACAATCGACATACTCGAAACAGACGGTATACTTGCTATGACTTCAAGAGCCGTGCCATAGACTTAAAATCACCAAACAGCTTTATAAACTAGCTAATGATTTTACAGTTTAAACACGTACGCCAAATTGAAGGAGAAACAAAGAGGCGTACCCTTTGTTGGTTACTCTTGCACTATCAAAATAATCTGATAACGATAGGGAGCATGAAACCCATCGTTAGCGACTACATCAATGTTTTTCAATTTCTTCAAGATCACTATGCTTATCGAAAAAGGACCGAGACGCAATTTTCTTACTCGATATGGGCCCAAGAACTAGGATTCAAAAATAAATCGTACATCCGATTTGTAACCTTAGGAAAAAGACCCATCAGTCCAAAACTTTTAGAAAATCTCAAAGTGAATTTGAGCCTTGATAATCATGAGAAAAAATTTTCGAAATTCTTTGTTATTATAGCCAAAGCTGCACCGATGAGAGGAAAATAGTTCTTGGTAAAGAACTTATACGACTTATTAAGCAGTCTCCCCACCAGTTCGAAATTGAACATCATCATGAAATGCTGATGAATCCCGTCGCTTTAATGATTAGGACTCTTTTAACGTTTAAGGATTATAAAAAGACAAAGGAACAGTTGGCAGATACTCTAGAAGTTGAAACAGAAAAAATAACTGAGGCACTCGATATTCTACGCACTTTAGGTCTTATTGAAGAATGCGATGGACAATTCACAAGCACTCACAAAAATATTAAAATACCAGACAACTTTTCTAGTATGGGACTTGAACAGTTCTACAGAAAAAGTTTTCATCAAGCTTCTTTATCCATCAACTTTCCAAAACCTTCCCGAAAACACCGAAGCTGGTTTGTGGCCTTAAATGAAGAAGATTTCAATAAATACACGAAAGATACTGAAGCAAGAATTCGCGAGAAGACTTTAGAAATGGATTCGGACCTTTTTGAGAATAAGCGGTTATATCAAGTGCTTTTTGCTATTTTACCGGTTTCCAAATAGACTTGAGATCAAAAAATTTTAGGCTGATTCCACCTATTTTATGAATACAAGGAATCTTAGTGGAACCGTTTGGACGTCTTAAAAATAAAAGCCCGCATTTCGCGGGCTTCAAGTCATTTCTAGCGACACTTTAATTGCGCCACCTCATCTGAAGAGAGCAATTGCTGATAAGCTTTTTCGACTTTGTTTTTTAATACTAAATGTTTCGTAGCTTCTTCGCCAATATAGGCAACAGCGGCGAAAGGCCACTCAAGAGTCGCGCCAATAGCTCCTGCCGTCGTCGTTTCACGGAAAGGATTTCTTGGTTCAGTTGGTGAAAAATTTGCTCCTGCTTGCAAGCCCAAATCCACTTGCGAAACAACTCCTTGTTCATTTTGAACCAAGATGTTTGCCACACAAGCTGCTGATGCGTTGTCTTGCTCAAAACAGCTGGCTTTGCCAACCGAAGCAATACATGAACCTTCCGGCACTTGGATCACGGAACCAAACGGCGCAGACAAAGCCATACTCAAACTTCCGTAGATACTGATAATGCTAACTAAGATAACTTTCATTTTTTTCATAGGAACTCCTTTGATTTAAAAATAAACAAGCGAAAGTCGTGCCGCGCTTACCAACACCAGAGTTCATTTCTTCTGTCAAAGGGATCTTCGTAAATTCACAAATTGTGCCGCTAACGTTGCTAGAAAATTAAAAGCAACATTTTGTGGAGCAATGAATTCTCAAGCAGATTCACTCTCAATCCGATACATCACCTATGAAAAGACTTTTAATTCTTTCTTTGATTTTGCTCTCTAACAAAGCTTCGGCTCAACGAACTGTTTGCACCGTTACGCTCAACTCTGAACACGAACGAAGCCTTTTCAAAAGAAAGTATGAAAAAGAAAATCTGAAATTTGTTGAGCTTACTGATTTTAAAAACGGATTGAAAGATCCCAACGACTGGTTCGATAACGCCTGTAAAAGTGGCGTGAAATGTGATTCGCTCATCATCTCAGGACACTTTGGAGGAACCTTCTTTGGCGAAGACACAAGCCTCACGTTGTCTCTAAAGACTCTCGAAAAGAAAGCTTGTAGTCGCACGTGTGAGGGAATTCTGTCTCAACCCAAAGAGGTCTATTTGTTTGGCTGCAATACTCTCGCTGACAAAAAAGCGGATCGTCGAACTCCCGCTGAATATCGCCGCATTCTTCAGGACGACGGTATCGCTGAAGGCTATATGAATCGAATTGTTGCTGCTCGCTATAGCCCCGTCGGAGAATCTTTTAAGACTACGATGCGGAAAGTTTTTGCTGGTGTACCGCAGATTTATGGATTTGACTCTGTAGGTCCTTCTGGAAAAACGGTCAGCTCCTTTCTGAATTCTTATTTAAATAAAATCCCGAACTATGCAGAACGTCTTAATCAGCTGGAGGCTGCAAAGGTGGTTTCTCAAATAGAAAAGACAGGAAAGATCGGCACTCAATTTTCCGGACCTTGGAACTCATCCATGAAAGGAACGGCCTACGCTTCTTGTGTGGGAGCTACACCGGGTCCCAGGAAAGAATGCGGTCTTTCTGACGACAAGAAATCTGATTTTGAAAAGCTGTTAACGGTAGAATCACTATTGAATGATGGAAATCGCAAAAACCATTTTCTAGCTATCGAAGAGTTCTTTAAAGACAAAGATCTCTCCCGTCTTAGTTCCGACGAAAGGCAGGTTCTAGAGCGCATCCACAATAACAAACAAGCATCGCAAGAATTGCTGAGCCTTTTGCCACAACTTAACTCTGTACTTGAAACCAAGTTTCCTCTTGTGAATTTAGCCCAAACGCTGGGATGGATGGATGAAAAAAGTGCGAAGGATGAATATTTTAAAACAGTGTCTCTTTCGTTAAAAAAAGGTTTAAATGGTGATACCATCGGATCACTTTGTTATATCAACAATCCCCCAATTTTTTCGGAGTCTCAAATCAAGCCTGAATGGTTTAATAATACAAAATTTTTGACGGTCTTAGGATGCTGGCAAAACAATAAGGCCCAGATGTTACCTCCTCACTACGTTACGAATATCACTAAACATCTTAACAGCAAAGACGCCGACACGACGACATCGGCACTTAAGATCTTGTCACCAAATTTAAAAGCGGATCCGGCCTTACAAAGAAATGTTGCGAAACTTCTTTATTCAGAAGATTTGAATATTGCAGCCGCCGCGATGAGTGCCCTAGCGTCAATCCGCAATCCAGATGCAGAAACGATTTCGCTAATTGCTAAAGGACTCTTGTCTCCCAACCCGGCTGAACAGAAACGGTCTGCCTATACGATCATGAATATGAAAATTCAGAATCCCGATCTAAAACGTCGAGCGTTGGAAATCGATCCCTCGATCAAGCCATAAAGAAGAGATAACATCTAGATAGATGCCGATAGATCTGACTGTAGAAAGATTGGACACTAAGTTTCTGGATTGCCGGGCCGTTTACTACGGCTCTTTAAAATTCAAAAGGATCACCTTACCATACTTTTCACTTATGAAAAAAAGTACGGTCATTTCCAGAGATTCCTTTTTAGATTTCGAGCACAATACAGTTTCGGTTTTTTTAAGCATCTCGGCAGGAATAAATTCGGTTTCAGATTTTGGACAGACTTCAGGATTGCTCATTTTAGTTTGCTCATCAAACCAGGATAGAAGCATATCCAGATGCGCTTGATTAAAACCGCTAAAGAGCGGATCTTCAGCGCAAGAGCGACCGCAGCGAGCGATCTTCTGTAGCACTTTCACCTCTATCGAGAAATCATCAGCGACCATAGACCTTGAATCGGCAATAGATGACCAAATACCAATGATAAGAACTATAGAATAAAGACGAAGTCTCATACCCGATCTTTTCGGATACGACTTCGCCCTCTTAACAAAATTTAGATTATGATCGATTTAAAATGTTGCCCCGATGAGATCGAGCAACGATTCGTAAGTTCGGAGCCTATTTCACTCGAATACGGAAGCCGCCGAATCTTGTTGGTTCAGAATACTGATAGCCGTTTTCTACCTTTACCGTTTTCGTTGCTTGAACGAAGACCTCGAGTTCATGTGTATCCTCATTCGCTTTCGCCACAGACATTGAATAGTCTTGCTGGTCGACACCTGTGTTAAGTTGTTCCAAGCTTGTACGAAGAATAACTTCATATCGGCTGTTTACGAAGATCAATTCGTAGTTGCTATAAGTAACATTTACTTTCAAACCATTGGGAGCCACGTAACTTTCCGAATTTGGAAGGTGATCCGCCACCCACTTAGAATCTTCACATTTAACAACGGACACCTTTAAAGTCGCTTCATTGTTTTCTTCGGTGGACTTCTCTGAAACCAACTCCACCTTGATCGCTTTATTTCCAGGAACTGGGGTTGCTTGAGCATTACAATAGACAGCCAAGCCATCAAGCAATTTCTCAGTTTGAACCTCCGCATGCGCAAAAAATCCAACCAACAACAACCCCAGCAATACCAAATACGAACCCTTCATCTTTACCCCTTCAGCTCGTTGTGCAAAAACTATCTAACTCTTTTCAATTGGCAGTAGCCATTTTTTTGACCATCAATAGACCAGCGAATAAGCAAATCTCCTGCTTCACTCAAAGACAAAGCCACTCGGTCATTCCATTTTTTAATGCACGGATAACTTAGACCGATGTTTGACTCTACCGAGCAAGTTGAAAGTTCTTTACCTTTCGCTTGGAAATCAACAGAACCTTCTGAAATGGTATACTTTGCCTTCGCATAATATTTCTCTTCGTAACCTTCTCCTGACAGAGGCAAAGCCTTTTCAGTACCGCTATCGCGCATGAACAAAACATCTCGCTCACCTTCTTTCGAAAGAGTGATATCTAAATGATTTATCTCCGCATAGGAAATCGAAAGAACGCCGATATTTTTATTATATTTATTGTCATAATTAGTCTGACATTGACTTGGTTCGATTCGATAAGATCCGACAAGTTTTTCAGGCAAACCATGCGCATAAGAAATTTGAGTAAAAAGCGTTAAAGTCATAAAGGCTAAAATTGTTTTCATTTTTATTCTCCGTTTTTTGAATAATTGAATACATGCCTCTGTTTGCAACCTAAATGCCAAAAACTTTTTCCTCAGATAAAAAATAAGAGCGAGAGTTGCCCCTTGTTACATCAACATACCCAAAATTGCATAACATTAATTATTTTATTTACATCGTTGCTTTGGATAAATTTAGCAACATCGATGGAAGATCAAAACTAATTTACTCTGTTTATTCGTTGAACTGTCGCTTTTATCGTGATGACAGCGCTGTCACAGAATTTAATATAACCTTCCTAGCAACGAGAAATATTAAAGTATGTAGCAAGTGTTTCTAATTATATCCGATATATTAGCAAACACTGTGAGGCTTCCGTGGACTCCAATTTCCTTTCCCGTCTTTTAAATAATATCTTAAAAAAGAACGATCAAGCTCAAACCGTCAGACTGGAAGCCGCCATCGAATTCGACCGAGGCATTCTTCTTGGACAGATTTACAAACTCTCCGCAAACGGGTTTCAGATGATTACCGAGGGAAATTGCAATGATATTTCAAACTCTCGAAATGTTTCTTTGGTGATCATTGAAGGAAAGTATTTTCCCGCGTTTCTAAAAATTACGGGTCTTCGACGTATTGATGGCAGATTTAGAGAGGCAATAGATGACCAGGAACTTAGGGATTTACTCAAAAAGTCATTCGTGAGCCGAATTACTAAGTGAGCGGCAACGAGAAGCCATTTTCACATGACCGCCAACCTCTCGCTGCCATCTCGAGTTTCTTATTGATTAATCTCGTCCGCCATGATCGCCGTGGCCACCGTGATCACCTTTATGACCGCCATGCCCGCCACGATCATTATTATGACCGCCATCAGCTACTTTGTGACAAGCAAATCCACAGCGATAGAAGCCTGTTCCCCAGCCTC
Source organism: Bdellovibrio sp. BCCA (assembly GCF_037996825.1). Classification (NCBI taxonomy): domain Bacteria; kingdom Pseudomonadati; phylum Bdellovibrionota; class Bdellovibrionia; order Bdellovibrionales; family Pseudobdellovibrionaceae; genus Bdellovibrio; species Bdellovibrio sp. BCCA. The sequence goes on from NZ_JBBNAC010000001.1 coordinate 2,238,465, forward strand.
CCCAGCAGTATTTTGCAACTGGCTCGGTCCACGGCGGACATCCTTCGTTGTCAGGGTTGCAAGTCATTCCACCGTTCGTCGGCATCGGAACTTGATCACAATCTCCATGAAGCGGTACGAGTCTAATTCCTTCATTCGTATTTATCTGAGCTAAATCGGTGGATGCCAAACACAACGATCCAAATAAAGACAATGAGATCAACATTATTGATACAAACTTTTTCATAGAATCCTCCCAGGATTAAATTGTTTTTTGAGCGACATGCTCTTGGCGAGGGATCCTAATTTTGGAGGATGCAAAAAGACCACTTAAGAAATTTGTAGTTGCAGGAATACAAACGAAAAAGATATTTTCATTCGTGTTGCGATGAAATCAAAAAAGCAACAGCTTAGAGGAAACTGCCAGTTCCTCTAAGCTCGTATGGAGTCTGCTTTCATTTTTAATTTACATCATCATTTCATAAAACCTCATTTGTAAAACTAGTGCCTTTAAGAAAAAGCAAAAAGGAAGCCGTGTTATATTTGATTTATTTGATCTGCAGGACTGTCTCACAAGAAATATTTATTCATGTTTACTTGCCCGTTCCGAGTTGAATTGCGGGAAGAGCATCGCCCATGTACCCGTCGGTAAGACTCCTCCCGCCAATGCGAAGTTTGCAATTCCGAAAAAAATAAAAAATGAAATAATAAATTTATTCATACTACATATCCGAGATATAGCTGACGTAAGCCGTTGTTCCCGCTTTCAGAATCGTTACCAAAACATGTCCTGACGTATTCGAAATCACGCCACCCGAGCAAGCTGGTGCACATCTCCAAGTAGTAACGCTTGAACCGGAGAGCGTGTAACTTCCCGTATTCTGAACAATCAACGTATAACTTGTTCCATCTTGCATGTTATTTAGTACCAATGTACCTGCAGCCGCTGTCGTTGCGATAACGTTGGCTGTCGAGAAATCGACCGTCAGACTTGATATCGCAGAATAAGCCGTTGTAAGAGATCCACCGGAAACTTGAAGTTTCGAAACTGGAGTGGTTGTACCGATACCAACACTGCCGGTTGCGCTATCCATGGAAAGTGCGGTCGTAGGTGTAACACCATTATAAAATGTAAAGTTGAGATCGTTTTGCTGAGCCGCTGTCGTGTATGCGTTGCCTTTACCTTCAATAGCCCAACCTTTGGACGTAGCATCTGCCAGACCAGTGGTATTCCCGTTCAACGTTACGATTTCTAAAACCGCTGAATTTGTCGCCCCAGCTCCTCCTGTACCAATAGTCGTACGAACCGTTCCAGAGTTCGCGACATGAAGACGCGAGTTTACATAGGGCGTTGTTCCGATACCGACGTTGCCGGAAGAATCGATACGCATTTTTTCGAGCCCGCCGTTGGTAAAACCTATTGTCGAGGCCGCTGGACGATAGATTCCTGTCTGGGTGTCCCCAATAAACGAATAAGGTGGAGTCGTCACTGCAACGCCTGAGGAATTGATCAGAGCGGAGCCTGTTCCTCCCACGCCCTGAATTCCGATGTTGGTAAACGCAAATCGTTGGGCACCACCAGCAGAAAAGCCAACACTGGATGCCGCGACCGAGTAAAATCCATCGGTGTTTTGACTGGAGAATGTGATGGATGGAAGAGTTGACGTCCCGGCAGCCGCTTTGAACTGTCCCGTCATCGCAACAGATCCATCTGATTTAAAATCACCGGTGCCCGTCGGAATCGCCGTATTACAAATCAATGATCCTGTTCCATCCGATGTACACATTGAGTTGTTCGTAATTCCGCTCACACCAATCAAAGGTACGTTACCGGAAGCTGTTCCTGTATTTTGAATTGCCGCAGTACCAAGACCTAAATTGGATCTTGCTGCCACAGCCGTGGTGGCTCCTGTACCACCACCCGCGAGCCCCAACGTTCCGAAGGCAGGCGCTGCTGCTCCTGCAGAAATCAATGCTTGTCCTGAAGTTCCTGCGGCTGTTGTCATGGCTTTACTTCCATCCATATACAAGATTCCACCAGCAGTAACTCCAAGAGATCCGTTGTTTGTTCCACCACGAGCGATTGGTAAAACGCCTGATGTTAATTTACTCGTATCATGACTAGGAATCATAGCTGTCGCAAGCAATCCACTCGCATCTAGTTTCGCGATTTTATTTGCATCACCTGCGCCACCCGCAGTTCCTGAATTCAAAGTCAAAACTGGAGTTGTCGTAGGCGTTGCAACCGATATATCCGTGTTAAAACTAGAAACATTCGTCACAGTTCCGCCACCACCAGAGGCCGCAATCGTAATTCCTCCAGAAGAGTTCGTAACCGTAATTCCGGAACCCGCTGTGATATTGGCTAAAGAAAATCCTGTTCCGTTACCAATCAAAAGCTGTCCATTTGCGGCATTGGCGTCAGGATAACTTACGACTCTCTGTCTTGCTGGAGTGCTATTTGTCCAATAAAGATTTGTTCCATTGCTTTCAATATTTCCGCCAACGGGAGTTGTGACCAATGATCCAGCTGGAATCCTCATTGGTGAAAGAGCGGTGGAACCGACTGCTAAAGTCAGCATGCCCGTCATCGTGTCACCAGTTTTCTGAACTGCTCCCGTGATACGCGAGTCATTACCCGCAGCAAAAGTTGTTGCCGTCGTCCCTTGTAAACTTGAGATCGTAATATCTGTTGGAGCTGCCGCAGAACCCGTGTTGTTTCCTTTTAAAGTGTTCGCAGCCATATTGGCCATCTTCGCATTTGTCACAGCACCGGCAGAGATAGTCGCCGCTACGGAACCAGATCCACTAGCAGTCACATCTCCCGTCAGAGTTGTGATTCCTGCGCTTGGAATCGCAGTATTACAGATAATTGATCCCGTTCCATCTGACGTACACATCATGTTGTTCGTAATCCCACTCACACCGATCAAAGGAACGGTACCTGAAGATGATCCTGTGTTTTTAGTTGCCGCAGTACCAAGACCTAAATTTGTTTGTGCTGCTACAGCTGTCGTCGCACCAGTACCACCGTTTGCGATTGGCAATGCGCCAGAAACATCAGTCGTTAAGCTCACAGAATTACCACCAGAGAGAACACCTGCTGCCGTATTCTTCACAAAACCAGCCGTACTCATTCCAGACAAAGTCATACCTGTGAACGTCGGACTTGCTGCTGTATGAATATTCTGAGGAGTGGAAAGTGTAATCGCATTTGCGGCATTCGTAACAGTGATCTGATTAGCTGTTCCGTTAACCGTCTTATATTCATAAGCAGTTCCAGCAGCGTTCATTCCCAGCATCTGATTTGCAGTACCCAACGATGAAAGGCCTGCTAGAGAGATTGCCGGAGTTGTGCCACCAGTTGAACTTAATGGCAAAGTCGCAGTGACATTGGTCACTGTTCCGCCACCACCAGAAGCAGCAATCGTGATTCCTCCGGAAGAGTTCGTCACTGTAATTCCGGAACCTGCTGTGATGTTAGCTAAAGAGAAGCCAGTTCCGTTACCAATAAGAAGTTGGCCGTTCGCCGCATTGGCGTCGGGATAACTTACAACTCTTTGCCTTGCTGGCGTGCTATTTGTCCAATACAGATTTGTTCCGTTGCTTTCGATATTACCACTAACTGGAGTTGTCACCAAAGCTCCCGCAGGGATTCTCATCGGAGAAAGCGTTGTTGTACCAGTTGCCAACGTCAGCATGCCCGTCATTGTGCCACCGGAAGTTTGCAATGCGCCTGGCGCCGTCTGAGCCTGGCACGCAAAACCAGCTGCTGTCCATGTCGGAACGTGCCCTACTGTCGAGCAAGCAAATTCATAAAATTTGTTCGTACTATCCACCATGGCAAATCCAGTTGTCGCCGTATTCACACCTGTGAAATTCAAATCAGAACCGAGAATAGTTCCATCTAAAATTTTTCCTGTTGTTACTGCGTTCGCCGCAATTGTCGCTGCTGCAGAGCCTGGACCGGAAGCAGTGACATCACCGGTAAGGGCTGTCACGTAATTGCCACCAGCTTGTTTTGTATTAAAGGTATTCCAATCCGTTGAACTAAGATAACCATCCGTTGAAGTAGTAGCCTGAGCAATTGTGATATTCGGAGTTGCACCACCGCTTGAGGAAAGCGGTGCTCCCGCAGTAACACTGGTTACACCACCAGCACTAGAGATCCATGAGAGATTTCCTGAGGCATCCGACTGAAGCATTTGATTTGCAGTTGGAGGATTTGTTGGCAATGTCAGTGTATAAGCAGCCGTTAATGTCCCAGGCGATTTAATATAGACACTTTCAGGACCCGTAGTATCTTTTAACTTGATACCTTTCGTTGCACTGAACGTTAAATCTCCTGTCATCGTGTCTCCGGCGATATTCACGGGAGTAAAACCTAAAGCCGTTGTTACATCGGAAGAACCAATATTGGCCCCCGTCGTGACACGACCTTTTGCATCCACTGTGACTTTGGAATAAGTTCCTGCAGTTACACCCGAGTTTGCGAGTGTCAGGGCGCCCGTATTTGAAATCGTCGCATCACCTGACATTGTTTGTGCAACTGCTGCATTCGTTCCATCACCAATCCAGATTTTTCCGTTAGCAAGTGAAGGTAGAAGTGGCGTTGGTGCCTGACACGCCCAACCTGTTGCTGTCCATGTGGCTACATTACCAGTCGTTCCGCAAGCGAAATCAAAAAACTTTCCTGTGCTGTCTTTGATAACCAACCCAGATGTGGCAGTATTGACTCCGCTGTAATTTAGATCCGCACCAACGATAGTACCATCTAAAATTTTTCCCGATGTCACAGCATTCGCAGCAATCGTCCCGGCAACGGATCCAGGACCCGTCGCAGTTACATCACCCGTCAATGCCGTGAGATAATTTCCTGCAGGTTGTTTCGTATTAAACGCGTCGTAATCTGTTTTACTTAAAAGACCGGCCGTCGTTCCTGCAGTCGACGCCATGGGAATATTCAAAGTATGAGTGTCAGATGCTGAAGACCATCCAGGAGAAGGTCCTGTTGTTCCAATTGCAAATCCTTGTGTTGAACCTGTTTGCCCACCAAGAGACGTCAAACCAGCACCAGAGATACCTAAAGCTTTTACGGCGGCTCCATCCCAGTATTTCACTTGGCCTGTTGTCGTATTAAACCAAGTTTTACCTTTATCTCCAGCACCATATCCAGCAACAAGAGTCCCTTCGGTTGCATTCGTATAATTAGCTAGACCAATACTGCCAGTCATCACGTCACCCGATTTATTGAGTGGCGTGTAACCTAAAGCTGTCGTCACATCAGACGACCCAATATTCGTCCCCGTCGTGACACGACCTTTCGTATCCACTGTGACTTTGGAATAAGTTCCCGCTGTGACACCAGAGTTTGCTAACGTTGTCGTCAATGATCCCGCTGTTGACGTCACATCTCCTGTCAGAGCCGGCATACGCGCCGCTGCCAAAGTTCCTGTTGCGTCTGCAGTTCCAAGATCTACTGCATTTTTTGTCGCCAAAGAACCCAAACCTGTAATATCAGAATTTGCAAGTTGTGCAGCAACCCATGCTGATCCACTCCAACGAAGCGTTTGTCCTGTTGTTGAACCATTTGAAATAGAAATAACAGGAGCTGCACCTCCAGAACTTGCAAGCGGCGCCGTTGCCGTAACGCCAGTCACAGTTCCTGTTCCAGCATTATCAGTTCCGCAAATCCAACCTGTGCCATTCCATTTTAAAATTTCGTTATTCGCACAAGCCATGTTGTTAGGTTTATAAGAAAGATATTGTCCTGCAGCTGAAGACACATGATCCACACGAACATTATTTACAGTTACAACACCCGCGTTATCAATCGCAGCATCTCCTGACATCGTTTGGGCAGTTGCTGCATTTGTACCATCACCGATCCAAATTTTTCCACTGGCTAATGAAGGCAAAAGTGGTACCGGGGCCTGACACGCAAAACCCGTCGCGGTCCATGTAGGAACATGCCCCGTAGTCGCACACGCAAAGTTAAAAAACTTTCCAGTGGAATCAACAACCGCAATTCCTGATGTCGCCGTATTCACACCGGTGAAATTCAAATCGGAACCCAGAATAGTTCCGTCCAAAATTTTTCCCGACGTGACAACACCAGTTCCGAGGGTCATGGCTCCTGTATTGGAAATTGTTGCATCTCCACTAAGAGAAACCTCTTGCGCCTTGCCCGCTCCGTCACCAACCCAAATTTTAGTATCAGCTAAATTCGCGGAGTTAGAAACTGCGTCTAGCTTTGAATTAAATGTCGACCAATCCGACGAAGTTAAAAGACCACGGTTTGTGCTAGATGCACTTGGCAAATTAAACGTATGTACTGTTCCTGAAGAAGAAATACCAAAATCAGTACCTGTAGAACCTGTTGCGAATGTCTGTGTTGATCCATTTAAACCATTCATACTTTGCAGACCAGAGCCAGCCGCTCCTAATGCAATCGCCGCAGTTCCATTCCAATATTTAATTTCATTGGTATCAGTGCGATACCACATTTTACCGTTGTCGCCTGCACCTAAACCTGTTGGGTCCGATGTTACGGCATTTAAACCCAAAGGACCTGCCATGACATCACCGGCTTTGTCTAATGGCGTATATCCAAGAGCTGTCATCACATCCGCTGATCCAATATTCGCACCGGCTGTCACCCGCCCTTTGGCATCGACAGTCACTTTTGAATAAGTTCCCGCCGTGACACCGGAGTTTGAAAGCGTTAAAACGCCAGCATTGGAAAGTGTGGCGTCTCCAGTTAGATTTTGTTCTTGCGCTTTGTTTGTTCCATCACCAATCCAAATTTTTCCATCGCTCAAGGTCGTATTATTAGCGACGTCAGCTGTACCGCAAACCCAATCAGTGCCGTTGTACTTAAGGATCTCCCCCACCGCGCACGTTTTTGCGATAAAGTTTTTCGCAGAACTTCCGTCCCAATATTTAACGGTGTTGGTCGTTGAATTGTACCAGATCTTTCCCGCATCTGCGGCAGTTAAGCCTGTCGGATCCGAAGCGTTATTGGAAAGATGCAAGGACTTTCCAGCATTCATCGTGATGTAACCTGTATAAAGCAGATTATTTCCCGACATATTGATATCACCAGAAAGAGTTCCCCCCGAAAGTGGTAACTTTGTCGTGTCATTTACAGTAATGCCTGTCACAGCCACAACTCGGCCTTGAGCATCTACTTGCAATTGCGGAATCGTATTGGCCGAGCCATAAGTTCCCGCTGTAACCCCCGTCGCACTCAAAGCAGAACAAACAAATGAATCAGAAGCAGAACTCCATATTAAAAACTCATTGAGCCCGCAAGAAGATGCAGGCCAAGGACTTGTCGAATTGGCGTTCGTCATGTCTGTATAATTCATTTTTTGAGCGACCCAAGCACTGCCATCCCAGCGAAGTGTCTGTCCAGCTACAGCGCCTGCACTAAGAGAAATAACAGGCGTTCCTCCGCCACTGCTGTTTAGTGGCGATTGTGCGGTGACTGAAGTCACCGTCCCGACACCCGCGTTATCGGTAGCACAAGCCCAAGCAGAACCATTCCATTTTAAAATTTCGTTGTTGGCACAATTAAGCCCCGCAATTCCCGAAATGGGTGAAGGCACGCTTGTCAGTGCACTCCAAGGAACATTTGTAAGACTTGCGCCATCTTTAGGATCATATGAAGTGAATCCACTTCCATTCCATACAATACCTTGGTTTGTGGATGTGATCACTTTATCGAAATAATCTTCAAGCAACGCCTGGCTGATTTTCGGTGATGTTTGAATAAACTCACTCGCCGATTTCCCCTCGAGCCTTTCCGATTCAATAGCAAACGCCGTAGCGCGAATATTAAAGTCCACGTCGATTGTGTCGGAATAAGCATTAAAAATAAGGCGAAGGCGTCTGCCATCCTGCTCACCGGCTGTCGGAGTATACGTACAAGTTCCTACTCCTCCAGAAACGGAGTTTAAATTAGGTTTAGACGTTTTATTATTGAACACCGAGCCCATCGTAAAACCTGGATCTCCGGCACTGCGAGCTCCCCCGCCCACGACCAAGTTCAAATACCCTTCCGTCACATTTATGCTGGCATGAGTCTCGTCATACAAAATACAATCATTGGGAGACAATACTTGGAGTCGAAGCGGGACTCCAGTGACACTCAACGGATTGCCATTAGGTTGTTTAATATAAGCCTGAAACGTCATGCCCTTATGAGTCTGAGCGTAGACATACTGAGGAAATAGGGCGACAAGGACGACCAAAAAACTCCAAATGAAGTTATTCATAAAAGACTCCCTCCACTTGATATCCATTCGCCAATTTCTTTTTTTGCGCTAATTCGTTCCAGGTTCCTTGAATCTTGTACCCTGAAGCCGTCGTAATGAATTCGGTCTGAGTCATCTCCGCTTGACCACTTTTAGTTTGTTTGTGGTCACTTTCTTCTGCTGTTTTACTTAAATTCGAGATGGAAGCATCAAGGCCGCATCCAGATAAAAGGAGCCCTTGAGCTGATAGAAATAGAGTCATAATTTTTAAAGCTGTTCTTTTCATCTAAATCCACCTACGTTCGGTAATGACACCTTAACCGTTCGGATTTATATGAGATGATCTTAAATATTCTGACGGGCTTGAAACCAAATTTTGTTGCGTTTAAAAACTGGAAGCAAAGGTCTCCCACGAACGGCCTAGAAAACAGCTCTCATGATGTTGCTATAAATTTTTCCAGCAACATAATAGATTCGTATCTCTAAATAAAGAACTTGCAACAGTTCATTATTCCTAGATAGAAAAGCAGCCAGGTAATTTGACAAATTCTCATTTCCGTAATGAATAGGCTTACATGGATTTATCGGTACTTTTAAAAAGCGAATTCGAAAAAAGAAAAAGCAAGAATACAAGATACAGCCTAAGAGCATTCGCAAAAAGTTTGAATATCGAAGCTGGTGCTCTTCTTCGCATCATGACCAATAAGCGTTTGGCGACCCATGCAACGGCGGTGACACTTTTAAAAAATTTAAACACCCCAGCAACCGTTCAAACCGATATTTTAAATGAGCTTGAAAACCGTAGAAAAAATTCTTCCAGACCAAGCAAGAAAAATGGAATGCAGTCATTTTCTGTCCAAGAGTTCGAAACCTACTTTGATATTCTCCACATTCACACGATGGAATCACTGAACTTGCTTCAATTTAGAAGCACTCGTCAAACACCGGCTCTTGCCGAATCACTGGGTGTTTCTCTCATTCAACTCAATGAAGTGATTAATCAACTGATTGGAATAGGCGCCGTCCGCATTGTCGGAGATCAATTTGAAGTTTTGTATAAATCCTTTTCAACAGTACCCCTTGGGTTCACAAGTGAGAAAAGGAAAAACTTGCAAAAAGAATTTTTAAAAAAAGCCCATGACGCTATCGATTTAGTTCCTTTTGAACTGAGAGATCACAGCACCCTCACGATTCCGGTCTCGGAAAAGGATTTAAACGCCATAAAGGCCATCTTAAAGCGCGCGCGAGCACGCATTAATGGAATTTCTGAAAAGCGTACGAAGCGTGATCAACTTTATAATGTTAGCTTAGCTCTCTATCCGGTGGTATTATGAAGAAAATAATCTTAACTTTACTATTTAGTTTTTTGCTTCCAACAACATCCTTCGCCTATATTCGTAATGGCACCGAAACAAACGGCGGCGACGGATTTGTCGCAGACTTCTATAGAGTCCTTGATAATACTATTAAAATACTGAATTCAAAATCATTAGAAGATATTGAGCAGGTCCAACTGATTGAAATAAAGAAGCAAAGATCAAATTTAGACGTTATTTCCGCTCCTTCTGTATTTTTAAATGATAAAGAACTCAGTGCCATCAACAATCCTTACTTCTCTCCTCCAAGAATTACTATTTCTCAAAAGTTCTGGCAGGGATTTTCGGAAGAGCAAAAAATCCAACTTGTATTGCATGAAATGCTTCCTGTAGTTGGTTTCTCTGACCACGATTATAAATTTTCCGGAGCACTCATGGCTAAGATCTTACCTTCAAGTCAAGATCTCGCGACGATCTACGATCTCATTGACACCTGTTCTTTGTCCCGTATTGATTCGTTCGATATGAATACTTTGAAATTCGCAAAGAAATTAAATTACCTGATTCATTCTGCAGCACTCAAAGGCTGCGGCACTTTCGTAAAGAAAGCAGTGCAAAGTGGATGGGATATAGATTATTGCTGGAAACAAAAAACATCATATCAAGATCTAGATGCAACAGCCTTCAACTCTCCAGATCAGCTTTTCGTAAAGTGGACAACTTTAGACGTTTTAAAATCGTTGGGCGCAAACCCTCTCAAAATTTGCACGGAGTAAATAAGCTCTGCTGTTTCCAAAAATTTGGGAGCAACGGCAGGCCTATTTCTTTATTTTCGGAGCAACACCTTAAAACGGTTTTAAGACTGTTAAGGTAATTAGCAAATTTAATAAATCGACAACTAAAGTTTCGTATATTTGCGTCGATCCGTAAAAAGCAGCATGCACCGATTTTGCATTAGACAATTGCATGTTGCTCAAGGGGGAAAGATGAAGATCAAATTAACTCAAATTGCCATCATTATTATAGTACCAGCACTTCTCTTCGGATTTCAGAACTGTTCAAAATTGGGAACAAACGGAATCGCAGTAAATGAAAAAGTACTGTCCCTTGATTCCGTACAAGTCGCCGAACCCGTAGCAGTCGATCCTGTCAATGATAGCGGGAATGATCCAGTCACAAGCGCTCCTAATAATGGAGGAGGTAAAGGTGACAATGGTGTCAAAGAAGATCCTTCCACAGAAGTAGAGGTCGGATCCCAACCTACTCCATCAACAACGGATCCGGCTCCCGCTGACATTCCAGATGACGAAGTTGCAGATGCCATTCGTGCTTGCCAATCAGAAACACCTCTTGAAGTCATCCCTGATTTGGACCTTAAGTTCAACCACGAAAGCGTGAGTGTGGATGTTCAAAAAGTGACGGCACTCAAAGGTAATTACGGAAGCTCTGTTGTGGTTCGAGCACAAAACGAAGGAGCGCTGGCAGAGTCTATTCATATTAATAACTCCACTTTGATACTTTGCGATTTTGCTCATATCGAAAACATCAAAGGAACCCAAAACCACATCATCATTGTAAATGGTGAAATTGAAGATCTTCAGATGAATAACTCAACGGTCGCTCTGGTCAATGCTCAGGTTAAATCAGCCAAGGGACCTAACACAGTTATTAAAAACTACAGCCTTAAATAAGAACCGTAAATCAGTCATTAAGTATCAGCGATAAATAAAAGGGGGAAATAATGGGTCAGTCCATTGTGAAGGTCTTTATTTGCGTAATGATGAGTTCTGTGGGGCTAGCCGGAAACGGTGCACCTTCGGGAGCTCACTACAACTTGAACATCATCGGAGTTTCCAAGGGTAAGTCGGCGGACCTGTCTACTAATGACGGCCATCGAATCTTCATGCCTCTTTACGGAACGGCCAAAATTCTTCTTCAAGAAGGTTCTGAATTTCAAGTCTTAGATGCCAATGGTACAGACGGCGCTGCTAAGTTTCAGTTGCCGAACCCAGATCCTGATAACGACGGCATCACAAACTATTCTGTCTTTGTGCGAGCTTTAGGAAAACCCGGCGGAGAAGCGCGCGTTTCTACCTGTGCGACGGATCCACTCACAGGTGAAGAAGTGTGCAGCACTTTAAGTACTGTGGCCGTGAGAAAATCAGGTAAGTCTTCATTTACAAACGTGACTAAGCAGCTCTTGTACATATATGCGGATTTGGATGGCGACGGTGTTGAAGAACGCTATCCTCTTTTCGACGACCGACTCCAAGATTACTTTTGGAGCTACGACAATAAAGGTCTTAAGGTTTTACAAATGAGATTTTATGAAATCGCAACTAATGTGAACTAAGAACTACAATGGCATAGAGGAGGTTTCTTACTCTATGCCATTTGCCGTAGAGAGTGATTATTGAGAAGTATCTAAAACTCTAAAAACAGCTCGTGCGCCCAGATAGGCATCATTGTAAGTATAGTTGAGCAATAATTCCGTCGGACTTAAATTTATAAACTCTGTTGTCGCCAAATCCGTTTCATATTCTCCGATGATTTCTCCGGTTACTTCCCTTTGTTTAAGACTTTCCACGACAATCCAACTTCCGGGGACATTTCCTTCCGTGACTACGGCAATATTATGAATAACGTCTTTAACCATAAAGTATGTTCGACTGGCAGCCCAACCGATATCCAAGATACCGCTTGGGGCGTTGCTAAAGATGTTCCAAGTGGCGCCATCGTCTGTGGATTGAAACAAGTCGATTCCATCACGGAAGAATATTTCTCCTGATGGAGCCATCTTTAGGACAGTCTTCATGTCCCAGAAACTTGGCTGAACCGCACTTTTTTTGACTTCGGACCAAGAGCCCCCGCTATCCACGGACCGGTAAAGCACGACATCTCCGGTTGCTCCCATTCGCTCTAGAATAACCGCATATATATGACCTGCTTGATCCACCGCTAACGAATTCACCCGAATTTCATCAATACCCCCCGGAAGTGCAAAGGTTTGCACCAGATTCCATGTTACGCCATCTGTCGTTTTCAGAAATCGAACGTCCGTTCCATCAGGATAGGCTAGATATGTTTCGTTTGTCTGATTGGTTATGAGGTATGCAGAATTATAGTTATTTTGAACAACAGAATATACTTCAGTCCACGAAACTCCATCCGTTGAACGGCGAATAATCCTGTTCCCACTCTTTATGCCGACGGCATAGAGGGCACCATCATGCCCTTGAATCAAATCTTCTATATAGGGATCATTCCCCGCTGTCGTAAATCGATCTGAATCCTGCCAGGTCACTCCATTGTCTGAACTCTTGATGATGACCCACGGCCAATTGCCATCTAAGTCACCCGCATTCAAAATAGCGTACAGAGTCGTCGGCGATACTCGAATTAATTTTCTAATTGTACTCCAGAACGCCCATTCAAAACGAACTTCACTGCGAAGAGTCCACGATCCTCCCGCATCCGGTGAATATGCCACTGTCGATTGATAGCCTTTGTCGTTATATGAAAATGCGAGAACTTTATTGCTCGATGGATCGGATACAATCGTCAATCCATAAGGATCTTTTGTTGGCGACAGTGCCGCATCTAAATCCACAGCCGTCCATGATGTTCCATCCGGAGAAGAAACGACTTTCCAATCATTGGGATTAGCGGCGCGGCTGCCGCCTGTGGCAATGAACACACCCGAAGAAGTTCGTGTCATTCCTTGCAAAAGACCTTGTCCCGAATAAGCTTGTGTCCAAGTAACGCCACCGTCGAGTGTTTTATAAACCCTTCCTACGCCACCGACGGAGCAGGAGTAATAAGCTGTATTGTTATCGACAACCTTCAGAGTTCCACGCAATTCATAATCTCCGAGATTGGAGACTGCGGGAATTGTGGTTGCAGGTGTCCAAGTCCATGTGCCGCCACTAAAAGTCCCCTTTAAGAAATACATATATGCCGGAGAGCCTGACTTACCCATAACAAAAAGATCACCCGAAGGAGATACATCAATCTGATAAGCGGATACATCCCAAGCAGAGATAGCGGCACTTTGGTAAATAGTTTGCCAGGTAGCTCCGTCATTCTGACTTTCGCGAATAATCCAGCTCATTCCAGCTGCCGTCTGTGCATATCCAACAGCATAAATAAAACCCGTCGTCGGAGAAACGGCGATGTCGTAGCAAACATGATCGTACCCCGCCGTTTCCCACCAAGCATCCGCCGTGGCCCACGTTGTTCCTTCATCGGTGGATTTTCTTACGAACCATCCCGCATTAGGATCTGTCGGCGCTTGATCATAGAGGTAAGCATAACCGCAAACAAAAATCGTGCTGCCCTTCGCTGCCATCGCCAGTGGATGAGACTCTCCGTTATAGTGAAAACCCATGAAGTGATCGACTCGATTCCATGTCATACCATCGTCAGAACTTCGATACGTGGCCCAGCGCTCTCCCATATTATCACTGCCGACCGCCGTCGCCAGAATTTTTCCCGAGGGCAACCAAATGGCGTCACTGATAAAATTCTGATCCTGTGCCGACTGAGGCATGTCGATTTTTCTGAACTCACGAAATCCTTTTCGATGGACTGTCACTGCAAATGTTTTTCCGGTGCTGTCGGTAATTTCAAGAACTTCATCATTTAACTGAGCATTCGTTGGAATTGAATAAAGGCCTGTTGAAGTATCCAAAAATCCTGATGTCGCTGCTTTATAGGTATACGGAGGCGTTCCGCCAAGAGGTTCAATTGCTTTTGAAGACCCGACATCCATGGTGATAGAAAGAGGAATCACATCATCTAAACTTTTAGATGATTCTCTTCTTTCAAGAAATGCTTCCAACGTGCAACCTGTTGAAGTCAGCATGATAGAAAAAAGAGCCAGTCCCCAAAACGTACAAAAAGTCGACTTGATCATGACTAATTTATCGGATCTTTTGGAACACTAATTTAGAGCCCAAAATAAGAAATCCTCGAAAAAAACGTCTCAAATCGAAATACTAAAGATAGCGGGCTTTTATGCAATTCCAGCGAGAGCCGCAGGACCGTGTTCGCGCAAAAGTTCCGCGCGCAACTCCGAATTTTCTTGGTAACTCAGTTTGGGATCTTTCTTTAAAACTTCAAAGGCCGCTTCGCGAGCATTTTGCAAGATCTGCATATCGCGCACAAGATTTGCCATCTTAAATCCGGCAAGTCCTGATTGGCGCGTGCCCATAAATTCTCCGGGCCCACGCATTTCTAAATCGAACTCGGCAATTTTAAATCCGTCCGAAGTTTTTTCCATCATCTCTGTTCTTTGACGGCCTTCTTCAGAAACGGCATAACCCACGATAAGAATACAGAAGCTTTTGTATTCCCCTCGTCCCACACGGCCACGCAACTGATGAAGCTGCGAAAGACCAAAGCGCTCAGCATGTTCGATGATCATGATATTCGCGTTGGGTACGTCCACTCCCACTTCGATCACGGTTGTTGACACCAAGACTTGAATTTCTTGATTGCGGAATTGAGTCATCACCTGATCTTTTTCATCAGGCTTCATTTTTCCATGCAAAAGACCGAACTTGACCTGCGGAAACTGCGTTTTCAATTTTTCGTATTCGGAAACCGCATCTTTTAAATCAATCTTTTCGCTCTCTTCAACAAGAGGATACACGATGTATGCTTGTCGACCTTTTTGCAATTGCTCTAGCATAAACTGCAAGGCTTGCGGACGTTTGCTTTCATAAGTCGCGCGGGTTTGAATCGGACTTCGTCCTGCTGGCATTTCATCAATAATCGAAACGTCAAGATCTCCGTACACCGTCATTGCCAGAGTTCTCGGAATCGGAGTTGCGGTCATCACTAAGAAATGCGGTGAATTTCCTTTGTTTTTAAGAACACCACGCTGCTCGACACCGAAGCGATGTTGTTCGTCGATAATCACAAGCCCTAGATTTGCAAACTGCACGTCGTCTTCAATCAAAGCATGCGTTCCGATAATCAAATCGATTTCTCCCGCCTGAAGACTTGCGAGTACTTGTTTTTTTTCAGACGCTTTGGTTTTCCCCACAAGCATCGCCAAGCGAATTCCTAAAGGTTCTAAAACCTTTTTAGCATTTTTAAAATGCTGTTCAGCGAGAATCTCCGTCGGAGCCATCAAGCAAGATTGAAAACCGCTTTCTGCTGCATAGATCGCCGCCATGAAACTCACCAAAGTTTTACCACTTCCCACGTCTCCTTGAACCATACGATGCATGGGATGAGATTTTTCAAGATCCGCTTTGATCTCTGCAAAGACTCTTTTCTGAGCATTCGTCATTTCAAACGGCAGCGATTTTGCCAAGGCTTTGAGTTTTTCGCCTTTGTTTTGAATCTGCGGAGCGCCTTCTTTTTGAAAGCCTGTTTTTTTAGAAGCTAAATAAAGCTCCAGCCAGAAAAACTCATCAAAGATAATTCTTTTTTGGGCGGCACTTCGAAACTCAGCGTATTCAGCAGCTCTGCTAGGATCGGGAAAATGGATTTCTTTAAGTGCATCTTTGCGAGGTTTAAGCTGATATTTTTCAAGAATCCACTTCGGCAAAGCCTCCGGCGGCCACTCTTCCATTTGCGCAAAAGCCTGACGAACCAGCTTCATGATTTTCGCCGTCGCAAGACCTTCGATTTCCGTATAGAGCGGAATCAACGCATCTTGAGTTTCTTCGTCAGGTTCAATATCTCGAATGTCCGGATGATGAAATTCGATGCGTCCTCGATACTCCGTCACTTTGCCGACGACGCGGACTTCAGTGAAGGGCTTAAAGCGCTCGAAGTATCCTCTGTAAGGAACGCGGAAGTACTTGCAATGAATCTGACCCGAAGAGTCGCGCACTACGACGTCATACATTTTTCGTGTCGAGCGTCCCATATTGATACTATGAACCGCCACAACCTGAGCTTTGATACTGACAATATCGTCCGGTTTGAGACTGGCGATGTTACGAGCCGCCCTTTGATCTTCGTACGCTCTAGGATAGAACTCTACAAGGTCGCCCAATGTCTTTAATCCCTTCCGTGAGAAGAGATCTCCGAGCTTGGGTCCGACTCCTTTAAGGTACTGAATTTGGGTGTCTAGACGAAGGGCCATCGCCTTCGATTATTCAGGATTTTGTTTCTAAGTCAATGTATCCATGGCAGAATTTTGATATATGGAGTCTTCTTCTTTTTTTCGCATCCGCTTAAACACGATTCGCCCTGATAAAGTGACCACTTTCGATATTTATATCTACGTGGACCAAAAACATATCTTGTATTTACGTGCCGGAGATCGTCTTTCTGACGGAAAAATCAAATCCATGCACCGTAAGGACACGGGAGATTCTTTCTTCGTAAAAACCGAGGACAAACAGCAATATCGCGACTGGGTTCGCGAAGAAATGAATTCAGACGCCATCGATCCTTTTGAAAAAGCCAAGATCTTGCGTGAATCCTCCGTCGCTTTGATGGAAGATCTTTTCGAAAATCCAGATGTGAACAAAGCCCTTGATGACTCACGTCCCATCATCACGGACTTCATTGATCTTATGGAGAATGCTCCTGAGGCGATGGGATTTATGATCTCGCTTTCGGGCCACGATTTTTATACTTACAACCACTCTCTCGATGTCAGTATTTATTCCTTGGGTTTAGGGAAGGCTTTGGGTTACGACGCAAAAACCCTCGAGGAGTTGGGCGTTGGAGCTCTTTTCCACGACATCGGCAAACGCAATGTCAGTCTCGATATCCTTTGCAAAAAAGGCGGCCTGACAGATGCGGAGTGGGAGCAGATGAAAATGCACCCGCAGTATGGCCTCGTGATTCTGAACAATCACCCCAACATCAGTGACGCTGTCAAAGCAGCTTGCTTTGAACACCATGAATCTTGGGCTGGCAACGGTTATCCGCAACAACTTGTCGCCGACGAAATTCATCCTTTCGCACGCATTGTCGCTATCACCGACACTTACGATGCGATGACAACCCAAAGATCTTACAACGTTCCAATGACTCCGATTGATGCCGTGACAATGATGAAAGAAAAGCTTGCGGGACGCTATGACCCCGACATGCTGAAAGCTATGTATTCAGTTCTTTTCAAAATTAAGGTCGCTTCATGAAGCATATTTGGTATTCGTTGATTTTAATTGCCAGCATTCCACTTTTAACTTTGGCGATTGAGCCCGCAAGTCCTTCTGGATACTGCGAACGCTTTATCGGAGAAAAAGACATTCAAAGCTGCAAAGAGCGCACGGAAAAAGAAGACGTCGATTGGTATGCAGGTGCGGTATGCAATCTTCAAAAAGACGATGCGGCTTTTTGGATTTGCTGGGACAGTGTTAAAGGCAAAAGCTTTAATCCTCAAGCTTTGGAAAAATGTGGCGAAGATAAAGACCTTTCTGATGAACAGCGCCAGTCTTGTGTGAACGATGCCAAAGGGGCTCGCAAACCCGCTTCTGACGACAATGACCTTTTTCAAAAATTGAAATTCAAAGGCCGTCACTAAAATCTGTCGTCTTTCTAGACAGCTTCTTGTATTTAATTCCACACTCTTAAAACCGTCCCCCGGTTCTCACAAAATTTGGTAAAACCTGGGACTTATGAAAAAGACACTTTTGATTTCTTTGGCGATAGCGGGATTCACTTTAACCGGATGCAGTTATGCTCTGGAAGAAGTGGGGCTTTTTAAAACTTCCGATGGCCTTCCTAAAGTCGGAGCCTTCCAGTTTGCCGATCAAAAAGTGAGCTTTGAAGTCGTTGTCTCTGTTTCTATGCGCACATGCTTAGAGTGTCACGCCACCGGCAACCGCAGCATGAATACCGCCGAGAAAGTTTTGGCGCAAAAAGATTCCATTCTAGGCGCCGTCAATAAGGAATCCATGCCTCCTCGTTCTTCAGGCTATAAGCCTCTCACAGCGTGCGAAAAACAAATTCTTGAAACCTGGATTGACGATCAAACTCACAACCGTATTGAAGTGCAAAAAGTAAAAGACCTTCCCGCTTGCGCAGGGCTTGAAGCTCCGAAAGCAAAACCAAAAACGGACTTTAAAAATCTTGAGTTGAGCTTTGAGAATTTGAAAACCGAAATTCTGGCTCCCAAATGCTTAAGCTGCCATACTACTGAGACTGCAAAAAAGACCGTTTTAGAAGACCTTGAGCATATTAATGCCAAAGAACTTATCAAAGAAACGGCCGAGAACAGCCTTCTCTACAAGATCGTAGTGCCGGGCATGTATAAACGCTTTATGCCTCCTACTCGCACGGGAATCGCCCCTCTAACGGCTGATGAGCTGGATTATCTGAAGCGCTGGATTGATTCTGGCGCTAAATACTAAAGTGTCGAAATCTTAGACAGTCTTGAAATAGTTTTCACACCCTGTCTTCCGCAAGGGAAGACAGCGGTCTTTCTGGTATATTCGCGAGCAATGAAACACGGTCTTTTTCTCTTCTCATTTTTGCTGATTTTTTCGTCTCAAGGCTTTGCCAAACTGCCGGCCTGCATGGATAAAAAAGACCGCCTTGATTTTAATGAAAATCAGGTGCTTGTTTGGCGCGATCATCTTGATAAAAAAGAAACCGCACGGGCCTTTATTAAAGGCATCATTGTCCGTGTGATGGAAGACCGCCAAAAGCACGTGCATTTTGAAGTCGATTTTGACCGTGATTTAAACTCTAAAGATGATCGCATTGAAGTGATTTACAATACGAAGTTCGGTCCCCTTCCAGAAAATAGACCGGGCGATGAAATCGTCGCTTGTGGTGATTTTGTCGCAGATCCTTATTCCCCGTTTAAAGGCGTTGTCCACTGGCTTCACATGAGCCCTAAGAAAAGTGCTCATGACGATGGCTATCTCGCCATCAATGGCGTTGTGACGGGACTTATCAATCCTAAACCGGAGAAGCCTTAATGAGATTTTTAACGCTTCTTCTTTTGCCGTTCTTTGTGCTGGCTTGCTCTGAAAAACAGTCCACTTCCGAAGTTGATTCTAGCGGAACAGGCGTTATTTACGGTAAAGACTCGCGCGAAGATGTGAGCAAAAACGAGACTTTTATTTCTGCGGCTTCAGCCACGGCAATGCTTGTCGAGGAACGTAAGATGAGTAAACAAGGAGATATCTGGAATTTAGACTCCGAAGCCCTGGATAAGCACTTACCTATTTGCCCCGATGAAAAATTCGCTAAACAACAAGCTCTGGGTTTCTGCACAGGTGTTCTTATCAGACCTAACAAAGTTCTTACTGCCGGTCACTGCATGGATAAAGCAGATCGTTGTGCAGATACGAAATTCCTGTTTGGCTGGAATTTGCAAAAGTCTCTGACAAAGACGGCTCCTGACTCTGAAGTCTATCATTGCAAAAATATCGTGGCGATGACCAATGAACGTGCTAAAGGTATTGACTACGCTATTGTCGAATTAGACCGCGACGTGCAAGATGTCACGCCTGTGAAAATTGCTCCGGAAACGGTTTTCGCCAGAGGGGAAACTTTATTGAGTCTTTCTTATCCGCTCGGTCTTCCTTTAAAAAAAGATCTGGGAAAAGTTCTTGAAGATTCCTCTGACAGAAATTACTTAAAACTTGAAGTAGATACTTTCGAAGGAAGTTCGGGCTCTCCGTTATTCAACACCAAAGGTGAAGTCGTCGGAATTCTGAGCACCGGCATGGAAGACATCTTGGAAGATGACATCTATCGTATTCAAACCGAAGGCGGTTGTTTGAACTTTAACCGTTGCAAGAATGGCACTTGCTTCGGTGAAAGATTTTTTAAAGCCTCCCGCATTGACCTTTAACACATTTTACAGTCGTACTTAGCTTCGAATCCCACTTCCATTAGAATAAAATCATGGATACAAAGCGGTTGCCATGGTGGACGTGGATTCTTCCTTTTTTGATTCTACTTGCCGGGACTTTCTCAAGTCTTTCTTACACCACAACTCAAGGCGTTTACTGGATTTATTTTCCCATCAATTTGGGAGTCATTATGACTTTGTGGTGGGGTCCACGAGTTCTTATTGCCGTATATCTTAATGGACTTATTGCAGCTGGCCTTTTACATCTTCCTCACGCTTACTTTTATCCTATTTATGCCATTCCTGAAACACTGGAAGTTTTTATGGCGTGGATGCTTGTGCGCGAGAGGTTCAAGTCGTTTTCAACCTGGAAACCCAGTCCAAAAAACATCAGTCTTTTCTTCGTCTATGGTCTATTGATTCCTTCGATTGTTTGTTCAACGGCGATTCAAGGTATTTTAGTTTTGACGGGTTTTATCGACAAGGCTCTTTTTTTCTGGGCGTCTTTGGTTACGACTATTGGAGATTTAACCGGGGCCGTCTTTTTGACTCTTCCATTGTTAATTCTCGTTTCTCCTTTTTTATATAAAAAAAATCTTTCGCTCTTCGTGTATGAATCTCTTCCGCCCTTACGTTTAGAAAAACTATCGCAAAAAGAACAAGCCCTTGCGATTTGCGTGCTGGCGGGAAGTTTGATTGTCGGAATATCTTTGCCTCTGTCGCAAACCTGGTACGTTTACGGAATTCTGATTCTAATTTCTGCCGCATGGTACGGTCTTTATGCGTCTTTGCTTATCAACACCTGGATTATGGCCATCACCATTGTCTTACCCAAAATTCTGCATCTGCCATGGGAGAACGAACCCGTTCTGGTGCAAACGCCCGCGACTCTTTTGACATTGTGTTTTTGTTCTTTAATCACGGGATCCGCCGTGACAACTTTGACGGAAAAACTGGCGAAATTAAAAGAAACGGAAGGCGAACTGAAAGGTGCAAAAGAGCAAGCCGAAGAAGCCTCTCAGGCAAAATCGGAATTTCTTGCACGGATGAGTCACGAAATTCGTACACCTTTAAATTCCGTGCTCGGCATGTTGGAGTTACTTAAGGAAACTCAACTCTCAAAGGACCAAGCCCGCTATTTAACACTCTTTAGTCATGCCGGGGAAAATCTCAAGGCATTGATCAATGATCTTTTGGACTTTTCAAAAATCGAAGCCAAAGCTTTGACCGTGGAAAATGTCAGTTACAATCTGCACGCCACCGTTCGCAGTGTTTTTGAAATTCTACAGATTAAGGCCGAAGAAAAAGGAATTCATTTTGAATTGAATATTCAAAACGACGTGCCAGAACATCAATGGGGAGATCCCACACGTTTGCGCCAAGTGCTTTTTAACCTAATCGGAAACGCCTTGAAATTTACCAATGAGGGGACGGTTTCTGTCGCCGTAAAGCTTGCTGGAAAAGAAAATCTTCTTATTGAAGTGCAAGACACAGGCATTGGTATTCCTCGTGAAAAACAAGCCCGTCTTTTTTCTCCGTTCTTTCAGGCTGATCCCGGCATCACCCGCAAATACGGAGGTACGGGCCTGGGTCTTGTCATCTCCAAAAATCTTGTGGAGATCATGGGCGGTCGCATGGAAATGAAAAGCCTTTCAGGCAGAGGAACCACATTTCGCATTATTCTTCCTCACCGTCCGGATTTAAGCAGTCATTTAGAAGCAAAAGTTTCACCGTCTGTTTCGTGGAATACTCTTTTTCCCAACCGACGCTTTCGTATTCTTCTTGTCGACGACTCCGAGGACAATCGTGTTTTGATGATCCATTACTTACGAAATCTTCCTTTTGATTGTGAGGAGGCCGTGAATGGTCAAGAAGCCGTGGATAAATTTAAAACCACAAAATATGACCTGATCTTTATGGATATGCAGATGCCGATCATGACCGGTTACCGCGCAACCGAACTGATCCGTTATTGGGAAAAAGAAAGACATCTTGGACACACGCCTATCATCGCTTTAACAGCGACGGCGGTGGTTGAAGATCTAGAAAGAACCATTGCTTCAGGTTGCGACGCTTACGCCGTTAAGCCTGTAAAAAAAAGTGAAATCTTAGAAATTCTCGTTCACAACTTAACCACGAAGACACCCGTCAGCGATGCTTTTAAAGAACCACCCGCACCCAGTATTTGACTGGTGATAGACCCGCGAACCCTTCCGGTGGAAGTGAGTTCACGGTAAAAATCTTCTTCATGGGATTGAGACGGAAAACGACAGACGATTTCAAAATCCGTATCGACGGGACGGAGATATTGGATTTCTCCCTTGGCGATCACAATATTTTCCGTAGGAATGGAGCGCTCTTTAAGACCTGCTAACACCAAAGCATAAGCGGCTAAAACAGCCGATGCATAAAGACTTCCACCAAACGCCGTGCCTTTATGATTACGGTTTTTCTCTAGAGATACACGGAAACGAACCTCTTCAGAACGGATCTTTACCACCTCAATACCAAGGTGCTCGTACAAAGCGATCTTGTTTTTAAGGATGCCAATCAGTTCTTCCGAGTTTATTTCCATTGTTCATAGCCTCCAGCAAAGTTGCTGGCCTTTTTATAACCTAAAAAGTTCAAGGCGTAAGTTACTGCTCCGGAACGGACACCGTGATTACTAATGACAAGAATTTTCGTATCTTTAGAAATATTCTTTTCGTAAAGAGCGCTCTCGATTTTTTTCTCAGGAAGACCCTTCTCACCAAAGAACTCTGTCCAATTCATATTGATCACAGAAGCTTTTACATCTTTGATTTGTGATAAATTGCGAAGGGCGTACTCTTGAGCAGAACGCACGTCGATAACAACCAAGCTGCTATCTGCTTTACTCACCATATTTTTGAAATCTTTAAAGTCAGTCGTAAGTGTCTCTGCAACGTCCGGCTTCCAATAAGGTTTGTTCTGCACCAAAGGAGCTTCTTTCGTCGGATTCATTTCACGATAAGATGTATGCAAAACCGTATAGACTTCTTTTACGCCTAAAACTTTGAGCGTCCAAGCGACACGGCCTTCTTCACCGGCTCCTTGTGGTCCCTTACCTAAAACCAAAACTTTGGTTTGCGGATCAACGCCGATCAAAGACAAACGACGAGCTAAAGAGAACAAATCAGGCTGTAAAAGCCCGCGAGATTTTGGATTTTGTTGAGAGAAATCTTCCCAGCGCACGTTGATTGCACCGGGCACATGAGCCAAGTTGAACTCAAACGAAGGACGAGCATCCAAAATGACTGGATTGTCCTTCATCAAACGCTCAGCCGTGATGTTTTCGCCGATCACAGGTTCTTGCGTGACAATCTTAGTGGGCTTTTGTTGGCAGCCCACCAAAACAGCTAGAAGAGAGGCAACTAAAAGCCCTAACTTCATTTCGTAATTCTCATCGTCGGGAAGAAGATAATATCACGGATGCTTGGACGATCTGTCATGATCATCACAATACGCTCAATACCGATACCCACACCACCTGTTGGCGGCATACCTGCATCAATCGCAAGCAAGAAGTCTTCGTCCATAGGATGAGCTTCTTCATCGTTCGCGCGATTGGCTTCTTGTTCTTTCAAACGAGCCAATTGATCTTCAGGGTCATTCAACTCTGAATAAGCGTTTCCGATTTCCATGCACGCTGCAAACGGCTCAAAGCGCTCAACCAGACGGCTGTCTCTGCGGTGGATTTTCGTCAATGGAGAAATCTCCACCGGATGATCCATCACAAATGTTGGTTGCCACAAGTGTTGTTCAGCTGTGAGTTCGAAAAGCTCCATCACCATTTCGCCTTTTTTACCCGGCTTATCGATATCGCCACCGTGTTTGCGGATGGCTTGGAACAATTCTTCTTCTGTCGCTTTATCCGGATCAATGCCCGCGTACTCGCGAACGCCGTCATGCACAGTCAAACGTCTCCAAGGAGGAGTGAAATCAATTTCTTTTCCTTGGTAAGTGACTTTCATGCTGCCTGTGATTTTCAAAGCCAACTGAGAGATCAACTCTTCAAACTGTTTCATTTGATAGTTGTAGTCCGTGTAAGCTTCGTAGAACTCTAAAAGAGCGAACTCAGGGTTGTGAGTACGGTCGATTCCCTCATTACGGAAGTTTTTAGAGATCTCATAAACTTTTTCAAAACCGCCCACGATCAGGCGTTTCAAATAAAGCTCTGGAGAAATACGCATGTAAAGTTTCATGTCCAAAGCTTTATGATGCGTTGTAAATGGCGTTGCCGCCGCTCCCCCGTAAACCGGTTGAAGCGTTGGTGTTTCCACCTCCATAAATCCGCGGTCATCCAAGAAACGACGAATTTCTTTGATGATCTTAGAGCGCGTTTCAAAAACCTTGCGAGAATCCGCATCCGAAATCAAATCCAAATGTCTGTGACGATATTTGATTTCGATATCTTGAACACCGTGGAATTTTTCCGGCAATGGTTCAATGGATTTTGTCAAAATCTGGAAGCTCTTTGCGTAAATCGAGAACTCCCCTTTTTGTGATTTGAAAACGAAACCCTCGATACCAACGATGTCACCCAAATCCACAAGGCTGAAGGCTTCACGATCTTGTTCCGAAAGTTCTTCCGTCTTCACGTATACTTGCACTGTGCCCGTTTGATCTTGAAGATTGAAGAAAGAAGCCTTTCCCATCATACGCAAAGTCATCAAACGACCTGCGATACGATACGCGAACTCAGGCTTCTTTTCGCCCGCTTGAAGAGTCGCCGCGTGTTCAGCAACAACTTCAGAGATCTTTGCCTTATTTTCGAAAACATAAGGATAGGGATTGATCCCCTTCTCACGAAGAGCATGAAGTTTTTTACGTTTTTCCGCTCTGAGCGGATTTTCATTGATAGACATTTTATAATTTCTTTCCTGCGAAGGCTTCCATAACGTTGTGAAGAAGTTGGATCGCTTCTTTCTTTGGACGTTGGAAAGCGTTGCGGCCCATGATCGAACCGAAACCGCCACCTTGGGCCAATTCAGAAACTTCTTTCAAGATATCTTCGGTGCCTTTGGCTTCCCCGCCAGAGAAGATCACGATGCGTTTGCCTTTGAAGCAAGCATCAACAACGTGTTTCGTACGATCTGCCAACGTCGCTACTTTGATACCTTGTTCTTGGTAAACTTTTGCCGCCGCTGCTTGTTCAATGTGTGCTGTTGGTGGTTTTACTTTGATGATGTGAGCGCCCAATTGAGCTGCCACATGGGCTGCGTAAGCAATCACGTCGATCGCCGTTTCGCCCTCTTTAGAGATTTGTTCACCACGTGCGTAAGACCAGATCACCACAACAAGACCTGCTTGTTTGGCTAGGCGAGAAGCTTCCGCGATTTCTTCGTACATGTGTTTACGTTCGCCAGATCCTGGATAAATTGTGAAACCAATGCCTACGCAACCCAGTCTCAAAGCATCGTCGATGTAAGAAGTGACTGCAGAGATCGGACGCTTGTCTCCGTAAAGAGTGTCAGAGTTATTGATTTTCAAGATCAATGGAATTTCACCCGCATAATCACGAGCGACAGCTTCAATCGCACCCAATGGAGCAGCGTAGGCGTTGCAACCTGATTCAATGGCAAGTTCAACGTGGTAAGCAGGATCATAACCATCTGGATTTTTCGCGAAAGAGCGAGCCGGACCGTGTTCAAAACCTTGGTCCACTGGCAAAATCACCAACTTACCTGTGCCAGCAAGCTTTCCGTGATTCATCATGCGAGCTAAATTCGTAAGTACTCCTGGGTTGTCAGCTCCGTACCAGCTTAAAATCTCTCTAACTCTTGGCGTCATCTTATCTCCTGTTACTCGGGGAAACGTGTGTAAAACTCTATTTGAGCGCTGTAAACTTATTGAGTTTTTTCCATATAATCAAGCGCGTCTCAGAGATTAACACGCTTGGCAGAAAAGAGACTGTGGTATAATTTCCTCGGCGGACGCCGGCAGAGCGGAGGGCCCGGGGCCCGGAGCTGAAGCAGCACTAAATGAGGATTTTATGAGCACAAACGTTACATTTGAACCCACTCCCAATCCAGCGACGATGAAATTCATCTTACCTCGTCAGGTGACTGAGAACGGGTTTGACTGCCCGACGGCTCAGGAGGCCGAGCGCTCTCCTTTGGCTTCAAAAATCTTTGGTTTTCCTTGGACAAGCTCTGTTTACGTAGGTCCAAACTTCATTACAGTCACGAAGCAAGACTGGGTGGACTGGGAGCTTTTAGCGCAACCTTTGAGCGGTCTTATTCAAGAGCACTTGGATCGCAATGAACCCGTGGTTGTTGAGTTTGTGGAAACGCCAATGGATGACGAAAATGATTCTCCGATGGTTCGCAATATTAAATCTGTTTTGAATCGCGAAATCCGCCCGGTGGTGGCACTTGATGGCGGCGACATCGTGTTTTACAAATACGAAAACAACATCCTTTATATTCACATGAAGGGCGCTTGCTCCGGCTGTCCAAGTTCTTCGATCACTCTTAAAGAGGGTATTGAAACGCGCATGAAAGAACTTTTCCCGGAGATTCAAGAAGTTGTCGCGGTCTAAGTTTTTTCATGAAAGTAAATTCCTCGCCAAATTAGCGGGTCCTATCGTCATTAGCCAAGTCGGACAAAATCTGATCACTTTGGCTGACACGATCATGGTTGGCTCTTTAGGGCCTCTCGCTTTGGGAGCTTCGGCTTTTGCCGGAAGTGTCTTTATTGTCTTTTTGATTTTTGGTTTAGGAATGCTCGCCCCCCTCACTGCTCTTTTTGCGCGTATGCAGGGACAGGAAAATTATCCTTACGGAGGCGTTCTTCTAAGGCACAGTATCGCGATCGCGTTGGTCGTCAGTGGCTTCGTCATCGGGCTTCTTTATATTCTTCTTCCGAATCTGCATTTGTTTGGACAAACACCTGAGGTTTTAAAACTCGGCAGTGATTTCTTTGAAATCATCGCCTGGTCCGTTTTGCCAAGCTTGATTTATCAAACATACAAACAGTTCACCGACGGTATTGGAAAAACCAAAGTCTCTATGTACGTGATGATCTTTGGCGTGATTTTCAATATTGCTGGCAACTATGTTTTGATTCACGGTTACTACGGATTTCCAAAATTGGGTTTAAATGGTTCGGCGTGGGCCACGTTAATGGCGCGCACATTGATGGCGTTGGCGATGATTTTCTACGTGCACTTGCATCCGCACTTTAAACGTTATCTGGCAGAGCGCTGGACTCATCGTTTTGATCGTCACCTTCTTAAAAACATCATTCGCTTGGGAATTCCCAACGGCTTAACTTATTTGTTTGAAGTCGGCGCGTTTTCTTCGGCAGCTGTGATGATGGGCTGGTTTGGCGCCACACCATTGGCGGCTCATCAAATCACTATCAGTCTTGCAAGTACGAGCTTTCTTATCACTCTTGGTGTCGGCATCGCCGCAAGCATTCGCGTAGGTTACGAGCTAGGCCGCGGAGATTATTCTTTAGCGCGCTTTGCAGGATTTACGGCTATTAAATTAGGTGCCGCCTATATGAGTCTTTGTGCTTTAGGGTTTTTCTTCTTTCGTCATTGGTTCCCGACATTCTACGTGTCCGATCAAGACGTGATCGCATGGGCCGCGAAATTTTTTGTTGTTGTCGCAATCTTTGAAATCTTTGACGGCATTCAAGCCGTCGCCATCGGTGCTCTTCGTGGTATGAGCGATACGCAGTGGCCGAGCATTATTGCCTTCTTTGCTTATTGGATCATGGGACTTCCTTTAGGCTACGTTCTAGCTTTCCACTTGGGAGTCGGTCCTGTCGGAATTTGGATTGGTCTTTTAATTGGTCTTATCTTCGCGTCGATTTTACTGACGTGGAGATTTCATATTTTGAGTCGTCGTTATCTTAAAAACTAAGGATGGAAGACGCAGCGATAGCCGCCGTTCACAAGAGTTTGAGCGGCATCCAGCGTTCGTTTCGTAGCAAAGACCCCGACGCGATTTCCGCCGTCTGACGGAGCTGTTATCGTATTGTACGCAGCTCCCCCGCGCCAGATCACCGGTCCTACGGAAGTAAAATCTAAATAGCCGTAACCGCATCGTTCGGCAGCTGCAGAAGAGGCACAAGACAACAAAGTTCCGTAACGCTGACGAATCAAGTCTGTTCCCGCTAAATCCACGACAAAACCATAGTTCGGAACATAACCGGTAGAATCAGCTTCTTTAGCGACCTCCCAGGCATTTCCTGCAAAGTCCCAGATTTCCTGAGCATATGGAAGATAACTGACCCTACGGGCCGCCGAGTTCGTACACTGAGTTGCATCCGCAGGATAACAAGGGTCTCCCGTCGTAGCGGCGACAGGATTTGATGACACCGCCATATTTCCGCGATGAAGAATTCCGCTTTCAACAACTCCGCCCGTCCAATTTTCAGGTCGCTGACGAATAAGATCCGCGACAGTATTCCATTCTTGATTGGAGATAAGATCATAGCCGGTGCCTTTGCCCGTGCAACTTCCTATCGCCGCCATTTGACTGATTCCTACAATCGGCGCCCCAGAGGCAACAAACTGAGGAGAAGACGTTGTTCCCTTCGCTTCAAATCGACCGACACAGAAAGGATTCATGATTGTTCCAGCAGGATTGAAGACATATGTAAAATCTGTTGGGCAACTAAAACTATTGAAGTTTGCGGACATCACTGAACTCTCGTTCCCCACAGGGTCTTTAAGCTTCACTTCGACACTGTAGGCGGTTCCTAAAGTCACGCTGCCTGACATATTGAAATAAGCCCCTGTGCCCGCCTGACTCCATGACACCATGTCAACACCATCATAAACTCTAACAATGCGAACCCAGGCTGTTAAAGGATCTGCATCCGTTGGAAAACCAAAAGATACTGTCGGGGAATCTAAAATTTTTGCGGGCACTGGCCCTAAACTCAAAGATGTCACAGGGCTCGGGCTTTTCGCATCAATTTTGATATTTCTATATTTTAAAAAATTAGGATCGGAGCCGGTGTCACTAAAACTCAAAGTCGCAATCGCGGCGGAGTTATTGGCGTCATAAATTTGTCCTCCGCTCACAGCGAGACTACTCAGAGCCAAAGGACGCGCATCTTGTCCGGCTCCGACGACATAGCTAAAACGCAACGTCGTCGTACCGCTACCACCGTTTACAAGCGAAGGCGAACTCACCGTCGCACCCGAGTTTAAAGTGATAGTGGGTGCCCCTGAAAATGAAATCGGTCTTGAAAACTCAATATAAACTGGAACCGACTGGCCCGCCTTATAAGTCGTATTGCTCGCAACATCACTATAGATCTTTGTAATCGCGGGAACTGGGAATTGTGTCGTGAATGAAAAACCGTTGTTCTCTGTCACACGCACGTTACCTAACGAATCTTTTGCCTGAGCATAAACCTTATAAGTCGTATTATTTTGTAAAACACATGCAGAAAAAATGACATAGCTTGTGGTGTTCGATTGCACAGGACAGATCGTTGTAGCTCCGGCACTATCTTTGACGAAAACTTCATAGGTCACAGCATCCGTCGCCGAACCAAGGTCCACGCGAAGATTCATTGCCGTTAAAATATTATCGATTGTGGAGTCTTCAACACCTTGCGAGCGAACACCGGTGATTGAAAATATTCCAGGCGGAGTCGTATCTTTTTGTAAACTCAAGATAGCGCTTTCGCCGTTATTTCCCGACAAATCCGTTTGCTTTGCCTTGATTTGAAAAGCACCTTCTGGTGCAACGACGTCGGCAGCAAATGACATCGCCGCAGAGCAAGTCACTTCTACAGCTTTTGTATCGTTCAGAAGGATTTGCACAGGCAACATCGTCTCGCTGCAAGTTCCCTCGACATGAATAGACTGATTGGCCGCGACATCCGCCGAAGAAAATACTTTTCCTTGAGTGGGATTTGAAAAGTTTAAAGCAGGAGCTTGCATATCGATGTTCACTGATTTCTCAGCTTCAGCGTAAGTGCGAGCTTGCGATCCTTTTTGATGTTTTGCTTGAACGGCTACAGAACCACTGGCTTGATTTGAATTTACAGCCACTTGCACTGAATAGTGGCCACTCATACAGTCCGCCTGCGTATCTGCAAAAGGTCCCGTCAGATATACAATCCCGCCATCAGTAGAACAAGTTCCACTGACGATGTAACCCGAGTTCGCGGCTGCGATGTTGATATCTCCCGCCGTCACTGTCACTGTCGGAGATTTAAAAAACGCAGACAATGTACGATAGTAAACCGAAGTTTCGCCTTCAAGATTTTTCACCATCCAACGAATTTGGAAATCTTGACGACGATCTCCTGGCGTTGTCGGAGCTACATAGGGAGCCACATACTCTAACGGAAGAGTCAAAGACACTTTTCCTGTCGCTGAACAATCAAAGACAGTTCCGGCAACGAAGTCCGTCACCTTCTTCCACTCTTTGCTAACCGGATTTTGAACTTCGACCATGCTCACGTTCTTACTACAACTGACGTCCATCGGAAGCGACGACTCAGTCGCATCAGGAAGCATGTCACCTTCGCCGACGACATTATCAACATTGAACTCAGTTTTGCCTTGAATGGCTTTGCTTAAAAAACCGATTTCGAGATTTCTTTCAGAGCACGCCGTAGTGACCAGAAATAGGAGCACGAGAAAGATATTTCTCCAAAAAGATCGCAGAGATAAACGAGCCCCCAACGCGCCAACGTGCATAGTAAACTTATCGGCGCCTAGGGGTTAAGATTAAGACTTAAAGTGAGACTTTATCCGTCTTTTCATAAACGCGCTTCACTCGGAGACGATGCAGAACGCGACGGAGGAACGCCGCCGCCCTTCTCAGAATGAGACGTAATTGGGTGCCAACGAACACTGCGATCTTCGCGAATAAAAATGCTACCAACAATGAACGTTAGAACTGCAATGGAGATCGGATAAATAAGACCCGCAAAATGATTTCCGGTTGAAGCCACTAATGCCGTTCCAATAAAAGGAACGAGTCCGCCAAAGACTCCGTTCCCGATGTGGTACGGCAAAGACATCGAGGTGTAACGAATCTGCGTTGGGAAAAGCTCAACCAGAAATGCCGCAATGGGACCGTACACCATCGTCACGAAAATAACCTGCACGAAAACCAGCACCGTCAGCATCAAGACATTCGGATTCACGGCCGTGGCATTAGGCTCTAAAGGATTCCATCCCGAATACGCTTCCATCGCTTTGTAGATGGGAAGATACGTTAGAGCCGCGATCAAACATCCCGCCATCATAATCGGTTTTCGACCGATGCGATCAGAAAGCAAACCGAAAACAACGAAGAACGGTGTTGCGAACAACAAGGCCGTGGCAATGATTTGATTTGCTAAAACGAAATCCACTTTCAAGACTGTCTGCAAATAATAAAGAGCATAGAACTGCCCTGTGTACCAGACAACCCCTTGGCCTGCCGTTGCTCCGAATAGAGCTAAGATCACAAGACGACGATTTTGTGGATGCAGAAAACTATCACGCAATGGACTCTTTGAAGTCTTTCCTTCTGCTTTCATTTGTGTGAACAAAGGAGATTCTTCCATGCGACGGCGGATGACATAGGACACGATCACCAAAACTACTGACAGAAGAAAGGGAACACGCCAGCCCCAAGTTTTAAATGAGTCTTCTCCAATGGAAAGACGTGTGGCAAGAATCACTCCGAGCGAAACGAACAACCCCAGAGTCGCGGTTGTTTGAATGAAGCTCGTGTAAAATCCTCTTTTTCCGTCGGGACTGTGTTCGGCGACGTAGGTGGCAGCACCGCCGTACTCCCCTCCCAACGCAAGACCTTGTAATAACCGCAGAACAAGCAATAGGACTGGAGCTAATACGCCGATACTTTCGTAACTTGGTAAAAGACCGATGGCTGTTGTTGCAAGCCCCATAATAAGCAACGTCACCATGAAAGCGTATTTGCGCCCGACGACATCACCAACACGGCCGAACACCAGGGCTCCAAACGGACGGACAATAAATCCCGTGGCAAACGTCGCGAGTGTTCCTAAAAGTGCCGCCGTCTCATGTCCTTTCGGGAAAAATTGCGCGGAGATGATCGTCGCCAAACTTCCGAAAATATAAAAGTCATACCACTCAATCAGAGTTCCAGCGCTAGAGGCCGCTATGACTTTCCAAATATTTCGTTTCTCTGTTGTCGAAATCGTTGCGTCGGCTGATGCAGCCATAAACCCCTCCCTTTGGATAGCTCCATTTTTGAGAAGGGGTTGATTGAGAACAAATGATTTTGTATGGATGGCTTAAATTTAATTAAGCCCCTGTGAACTCACAAAATTATTGGAAAACCATTTCGCAGCGAATAGAACTAGACACTTCCGGCTTCTTCACCGCAGGAGCTGAAGTTTCACCTGTCATCATTACTTTGAGCTCTGACCAGCCAAGCTTGATCAAATCTCTGTGAGATATTTTTTCTTCCAGCACGAGACGCTTGTACATCAGTGTCGGATTGGATCGCGCAAAGGTCTTCATCAAAGATGTCACGGACATATTGCTTCCTGCATCCGACAAAAGTTTATTCACGATCACAATACCGCGGTTCAGACTGATAAACTCGTAAGGAAGTTTTAAGCCCTGGTCCATCGCCCACGCTGTCCAGTGTTCCAGTGAGGCGTTCTTTTCCTGACCAGACACGATAAGTTTCAGACGTTCTTTCACCAAAGTTTTAAACTGTGTTTCATTCACGGTGTTCTGAGAGCGATTGCTGATCTTCCAGAAGGCTCTGGAAATTAAATCCGCATTATTCAACTCTGTTCCTGCTCCTAGCACCATCACTTGGCGCTGCAAATCAGCAGAAAGGATTCCGCCCATGCCGTAATCCAAAATATTCACATAGATCTTAGGTTCGGTAACGCGAATCATGAAATTACCCTGGTGAAGATCGGAATGATAAAATCCACCGCCAAAAAGAACTTCATAGGCCCAGACTTTGCTCATCTCTTCAACCACACTGCGCTTCAAAGTCGGAATCGTTTCAGAGTATGTCGCGGCTTCTTTATCAAGTTTTTTCCCGATCACCATTTCTTGAACCATGAACTTTGACGGTCCTTTCGAATCGTAAATTTCTGGTACATGAAATTGGATATAATTTTTGTATTCAGGAGACTTCAAAAATCCTGTTTTTTCATAGCGAGTTTTCGCAAGCTTCTGTCTTTGGATTGTGTCTTCCTGGCTGAGTTCTGCCGTCACAGTCGCCGTGATATCTTCGACGACAGGGCCTAGTTTTGGTGCCCCTGTTTTTCTGAATTCAGGATTGTTATCTAAAATTTCCGCCACCGCTGTCAGGATTTTACGATCCTCTTCCACGCGATCTGAAATACCTGGCTTAATAAAACGCACAACAACATCGTGCCTTTGACCGTCTACCAATATTTTCGCACGATGAACTTGAGCCATTGTTCCAACGCCCAGAGGTTTTCTTTCAAAGTAAGTGAATTTATAATTATTCTTTTCATGTTTTAGGATTTCATCCACCTGCACCCAAGGGACAGGTCTTACGGAGTTTTCCAGTCCACGGAAAACTTCCAGCATCTCAGGGCTCAAGTCTGCCTGGCGTGCCACAACTTGCAAAAGTTTTTGCAATTGAGGTCCGCTGTTTTGCACCATCAACTCAAACTTTTTAATATCACTAAGATTTAGATCTCCACCCAAATAAGAAGACACAATCAGTTTTTTAGATGCAGGACTTAGACGGGAGAAATACTCACTAAACATCGTCTGCATAAAAATACGCATGGTCGCATCTTGCTGTTGGGCAAAACTCGACTGCGCCATTTTTTCACCGACGCGATCTAGTTCTTTCATGCGATCGCTCAGAATGGCGTCACTTTCATTTAAAGCCCATTTTTCTGCCATCTTCTGTGCATCTGGGTTTTGCAAAAGAGCCATCGCCTGCGCACCCAAGAGTTCCATTTGGCCTTTACCTGCGGCTTTGTCTTCTACAGAGGATTTAAGTTGATTGGTTTGCCATTCGATATATTCCTCAATTTGACGTTGCACACGAGGACTGTCAGAAACAAAAGTTTTTAATGCTTGAGGGCCTGCTTTTTCAATAAGCTCCATATCCAAAGCAACGCTTTGAGTGTTGGGCCATTCTCCTCGGAACTGCGTTAAGAATTCATTGAAGTTTTTTACCTTGATCGTCTTGGCTTCCAGCTCATAGACACCTCTAAAATAATTCTTCGCGCGAGCAAGAATCTCTTCTTTTTGCGCCTCACCTTCACCTTGAGCCATCAGCGCATAAGTCAAAGCCAGTCTTTGCTCGAAAGACAGATAGAGTCCCGTCGTCGCGGGAGCGGCGGCCCAAGCAAACTTGAATACAAAAACGCAACCGATTAACAAGAATTTGAGCTGTCTCAACATGATACACCCTTTGGAAGTTAGACTTCTTAAGGGATTTCATGCATTCCCTAGGCCCACCAGAGGAAAAATTTAGGAGAGCTTAGGTGAATAAGAACTCAACACCCTGCTTAGAAGTGTCATTTGTGAGGAGGGCTTGGTTGTGGTGTTTCTTGGTAGAACAGCTACTCGTGGTTAATAAACAGCTCTACCATCCTTGAGTGGCCTTCCTGACGAGCATCGTGCTCGTCAGGGGATATAAAAGGGGGAGGATTTTCTTGTTGGAAGAAAGAGATAAAGAAAGAAGAAAACAAAAAAACAAAACAGCTCTCCCATGTACCTTCCTTTCCCGCTCAGGAAGAGCGGGAAACAGCCAGCTCACGGATGGCGGAAGAACGCAAAACTGTTTCTGCAGTATCCACCACCGCATCGGTTCTTCACTGTGTCATCGCTTTTTTTAAAGGCTCATCCACCAACAATTTTCATTACGTTTATCTTTTTTGCCCCATGAGCTTAGAACAATTTTTCAAATTTTATTTTGATGCCTTAGAGGTAGGCAAACATTTCCCGTTATACGAAATGAATTATCGGAATAACAACAAGACAAAAAAATAATAAAAAACAAGAAAACATTTGACGAGTTTTCTGAAGCTCTAAAACGATCTCAGTTAAAAGATTTCAAGAATAGATTTTAAATTTTCATAATAGACTCCGATCGCCCTCTATAAGAGCGATAAATTCATTTCCGAATGAATTAAAAACAATCACTTCGATGTATAAAATTAAGCTCGAAAAAACCATGCTATAAGTTTCTCATGAATTCTTCGGAGGAATTTATGCAAGTACTGAAGAGACTTTCTAATCAAGAACTTGAAGCGAATCTTAAAGATCTCGTCCAAAAGGAGCGTAAGCTTCTTCATGTAATTCTTGAGCATATTAAAGAAATTGATTCGAGAAGGCTTTATTTGGGAAGAGCTTATTCCTCATTGTATGAATATTTGATCAAAGAATTTGGTTACTCTGGATCGGCCGCCATGAGAAGAATTGAAGCTGCGAGACTTTTAAATGAAGTACCTGCTATGGCTCAAAAAATTCAGGAAGGTTCTTTGAATCTTTCTCAAATCGGTGAACTTTCCCGTTCCATTAAAGAAAAAGAGAAAACGACGGGCCAAAAAGTATCCTCACTTCAAAAGCGTGAACTTGTCGCAAAGATTGAAAGTAAAACGACACTGGACACTCAAAAAGAATTAGCGTTAGCTTTGGATTTACCAGTCAAAGAATTTGAGAAGCAAAAGATGCAACAGAATGAATCTTTGCGCCTAGAAATCACTTTAAGCAAAGAACAATACCAAAAGCTTCTTCAGTGCAAAGACTTGGCGGCGCATTTGTTGGAACAAAACCATAAGGATTCCTCTTGGGCCTCTTTATTCGAGTTGCTGGCCGATCAATATTTGCGAAAGACTTTCAGAAAAAGCCATACAGAAAATTCAAAAGTAGAAACATCGAAAGAAGATACGGCAATAGACGTAAATGTACACGGTTCTGCGACGCAAACCAATTCTACAACGCTTAGCAGAACCGATGCGGTGGTGAATGATTATAATAAAACGTTAACTCCGAAAACTCGTAAGCTCATTCTACAGCGAGATGCTTGCTGCCAGTATCGCGCCCCTCAAACTGGAAAGATTTGTCAGAGCACTTATGGTTTGCAGATCGATCATAAAACGTCGCGTTGGATTGGTGGTGGCAATGAAGCCCGGAATCTGCAAGTTCTTTGTGGAAAACATAATCGATATAAATACAACAAAGAAAATGGGCTTAGGAGTTTGCGCTAAAGCCCAATCAATCAATCAATCAATCAATCAAGAAAATGATCTGCGGCATTCGTTAATTTAAAAGATTTTTACGGAACCAACAAACTTGGTTCTATCACTCGATATCTGTTCTGAATTTTTTGCCAGATGTTTGAATGCGGGCCTGTGATTCCATCAATGCCTTCAGCCCCTGCGATTCCACGAAGACGTGGATCTAATCTACCGCCGGGAAGGAATTGACGAAGATCAGGACCCGTTGGATTTGCTGTCCCATTTTTTCCTGCAACACGCGCAGCGCCTGCGTATCCTCCGCCATCATCGTTGCCGTAAGAGCCGCCGTTACGAGCGGCTCCGCCACCATAAAATCCTCCACCACCGGCAGGAGCCGTTGGAGAATCCGTTGCACCACCGCCAGCACCCGCGCTCGACGCCGACTTCATTCCGCCTCCGCCAGTGCTTCCGGCGGATTCGAAATTCACCCCACTGCCTTGCTTACCATCAACATCTTCACCAGCGCCACCTGAGGGACGAGGTCCGTGTTGAATTCCTGGGAGTCCCGGAAGATCACCTGCGATATCCGCTCCCTCACCACCCGTTTTTATTCTGGATGAAGAGTCAATCTGACTGGCAACGGCCGTATCTCCACCAGCCTTTTGCTCTCCACGACAACTTGGGTCGTTCGGGTTTGAAATACAAACGCAAACCTTATTGGTTGCTGCAAACTGAGGGTTTGCACAATCTTGTGCGAGAGCCGCAGCTCCGGGACAGATTGGGTTTGTTGGATTTGTTTTACAGACTTCCATGATCGAAGGGTCCGCCGCATTGGTGTCTCCCTTCGTTTGGTTTTCACATTGAGCAGCGTTGGCTCCCGTCGCGCCGTAGTTTTTGATTGCCTGGTTTGCCTCATTGACTTTCGCAACGTAGTTATTGCAACTACGAACTTTATCTTCCGCAACAGTTTTAGGAGTTGAGCCACCCAAGCAAGACTCATTGTTTTTCGCGTAATCAACTAACTCGTTGCAAGACTTACGGCAATCACTCAAAGCATTGCTACAGTTTAAACGATACGCCGCGAGAGCGGCATTGGCCGCTTGAGAAACGTCACCCATTCCCGAACAAGCAGATTGAACACTGGATGAAGTTTGTTGTCCCATCGCCAGGGCCAACTGAGACGCTGTTCCCGAGACACTGTTTAAGCCAGAGTCATTTTTTTCATCACAGGTCGACGATGTATTTTCAATTTCCTGTTCACAGCGAGCTTTTAAACTGTCGTATTGCGATTGGCACTGCCCGCCCCCACCGGAGTTGTTATTTCCGCCATTACGATTGTTCGCCTGCCCAGAATCCGATGGTCTGGGCCTTGGAATCGGAACATTGGAACTCGGCAACTCCAAATCTGTAGGGCGCGGAGGGGGAAGTGGAATTTCACTGTCGGGAATGTAACAGGACTCAACGCATCTATCAAAAAAGCGATCATTGCCGCCTTGGTATTTTGTATTACACGCATCTACACATGCCTGATCTGTGTAGGCGTGACTGAAAAAGGGAATGAAGAGACAAAAGATCAAAAGCCGACATAACATCTTTGCGATGCTAATTCCGAAATTACCAGCAGCCATCAATCCCCCCAGAACAATATTTTCATATCTTTCCGAGAAGACCTCAAAGTTTAATGTCGAGAAATCCCGATTTGAGACGAGTTCTTTATAAAATTTCCGTCACCAAGCGAACTTACTCAATAACTTCGATTTGATCGCCTTTTTTTATCATTCCGATATTCTCAGGAATCCACAGCGTTCCAAAAAAGATATCTTTACCTTCGCGACGATATGTCGCCAAAGTTTTTAAAGGCTCAGGGCCGGAAGGCACACCTGTCATTTGATCAATTGTCGTGATTGCACAACGAGAGCATTTTTTCGGTTGAGAAAAAATCACCTCGCCCACTTTGATTCTTTTCCACTGCTCTTCTTCGTATGGAACATTTCCAGCGTAAACAATATTCGCGCGGAAGCGATCCGCACCTACCGGAGAAGGCAGACGAGAATTTAATTCTTCAAGACTCTTAAGATTCAGAATTTGCAAAGGACGTCCATCTGCAAATCGAACTTCCGGTTTCCATTCCATAGACAACGAACGGACTCGGCGCTGCGAATACGGAGCATAACGAACAAGACGGCAATTCACTCCCAAATATTGCGACAATGCCTGAGAATACAGATCTGCTTCAAGTGCCGCCTCGAAAGTATCATTCCATACTTGAACTTTCACTTTTCTTTGAAAAGAACTGTTTTTAGAAATCTTAAAGAACATTTTCTGAAAACCGATCGTCAAAGAAGCCTCATCATGAAAGACCTCCACAGTTGCAAGCTTGGGCAATGTTCTTTGCGAAATGAATTTACCGTTTTCATCAATGAGCATCCACTGACGATCGCCATCGGGACCTTCGATAGTGATCTTCATTTCTTTAAGACTTTGAGAGCGAGCGGACTTGATCGGGTAAATATAAAGTTCTTCAATCTTCATATTCTAAATGCTTTCTTTTTGTCCGCATGAAGGCAAGACATAACTCATCTTGCTGAATAAATTCATACTTGCTATTTTTCCTCTACGGATTCTATACTCAATTTGCCAAACGGCTTTGAGGCTTAGTCTGTTGCCTAAATGGACATCGTGGAGCTGATTTTTTATTCGCACGCCATCAGCTTAATTCAAGACATATCGAAAATATTTCTTCTCGCGCACGAGAATTTGCTTCTCGTTTTCGAGAATTTTGTTCCTGAACCAAGAAAGTAAAACTAATCCTGGTTTGGTCGAAAGGTCTTTTATGAGCCTCACGAAGAGCTTACGCCGCATCTTGGATGATCGAAAAATCACCGTGGCCCAAATTGCCCGACAATCGGGAGTACCAGCGAAAACGATCTATCATTGGCTGTCGGGACAACAACCTCGAAAGATGGAACATCTTTTTCGCCTCTGCGATACTTTAAATATTTCCGTCGAAGAGCTTTACGGAAGACAACGCAAAAATCCGACGAAAAATATTCTACCCAAAGAGGTCCTACTTCAGGAACTCAATGCCGGAGTCTATGAAGTGATTTTGCGTCCACTTAAAATGACTGAAGGTCCATGATGACCCTCTTTAAACTTTCGCTGATGTCTTTCTTTTTAACTATTTTCCTACTGGTTTTTGCCGAACTTAATTCTGGCACTCAATTTTTAAGGACGGAATTTATTGATCGACTTAAATTTAAAAAAGAACTTCAGCAGTTTCTCGCACAAACTCAAGAGCAGCTAGAAATACCGCAACTTTGCAGACAGCTTATGCACTCACAAACAGGCTCTTCGATCTTATATGATGGCCGAAGCCACAGAAATAGTGATGACCCCCGCTTTGAACTTTCACCGACAGGAGTACCGCCCATTCCTAGTCATTTACGGATTCAAAATTTGTGGTTGGATAAGGAAACGATACGCAGCCAAGTGCAGAAAGCAAATGGCTCTATTTACATACTTCATCGGACTCATCTTGTTTTAGAGGTCACCACGACGCAGGAACCCCTTCTTACGGAAGTCGTCACAATCCCCTTAACGGTCACGACCGGACCCGGAGATTCGTTCGTCGTGCAGGACTGCTATTCGACGAACTCTTACTGAATTATTTTTTATTATGCTCGCGGCGCTTTTCAATCTGTTCATCATCCAGAAGAGAAAGATCTTCTTTCAGCTGAAACTCAGCACCTACATAATCTGCTTTTTTATTTTGGAACGTCTCAATATCCGCATTGATGCCAGCCGCTTTATGAAGAGCCTCTGGAGTTGCGACATTCGGTCCCACTCCCGGTTCTTTTACAATCACGACTTCAAAAGTGTCAGAGTCTTTATCGTAATAAGAGACTTCGATTTGCGTGTCTTTACGAATGCTCAAAGCCGCCAGCTCTTCAGCCGTGGGTTCGCGCTTAGGTTCTGGTTTTGCTGATTTCTTTTCGGCAGCAAAACTATTTAAGGATAACATCATTGTTAGAATAATTAGAAAACGCATTTCATCGCTCCTTAAAAATTATTTTGCACTACCGCGTTTTTTTGCTTTAGAGCCTGAGTATCCACCGCCCGAAGGTGCAGAATAAGTTATTCTTTCTCCACGCGCTTCGGAAGCTGCTGCAATCGCTGCTGGTTCTGGTCTACAAGTAGGACTTGTTCCTGAACTGTCGCTGCAATTGCGACTTTGAGTATCACCGAAATAATTGTAGACCAAAGAGCCTACACCTAAAAGACGTTTGATCTGCATCAAATCTTCAAACGGAACGCCAGTGCAACCCCAAGTATTGGCCGCACCTGCTGGTCTTTTTCCATGAATAACAACGCCACGAGCACCTAGACTGTCTTGACCAGAAAGTCCTGCCAAGCCCAAAGAGTTCGAGTCGTTATAGCGGGCTCCATTGTGTCGAGCCGTGATATGAAATCCCGGAGGCGTTTTGTGAGAGTTATCAGTACTGCAAGCCTCAAGACGACGGCTCTTATCAGACCCCATTCCCCAACTGATTGGAACGGATTTTACGCAACCACCTGTTTGGTCAAAGATGTACATCGTAGGTTTTCCATCGCCTGAATAGTCATTAACAGCGATGTATTTTCCTGTCGCCAGTTTCGCCACAGGACAGCTGTTGGTGAAGCTTTTCGCTTGGGAAAAAGCGGACTTCACATGACCCGGAACACTTCCACAACTTCCTCCGCTGACGGAGTAAGAAGGTGCTGCCGAGTAAGCCGTCACACCCGAGCTTGTCGTGGTGTTGCCTCCCGAAGAGCTTCCATCAATCACTTTGTTAGGTCGCCCGAAAAGGGCTGCTGAATGCGCGTTACATACCGAAAGAACGATCAAGGTAAAGATGATTTTTCTCATAGTCTCATTAGTGTATGAGACACCTCACATTACCCAAAGCCAAAAATAAAAAAGGGTCTCAAAACGAGACCCTTTATTTCCGAAAAATACCGGAGCATCTATATAGTGTTCGCTAGCGGAACTCTATTACCAACCCAAAACGTAACCGAAGATCAAAGGCGCACAGATAGTCGCGTCTGATTCAACGATATAGCTAGGAGTTGTTGGAGCTAGTTTACCCCAAGTGATTTTCTCATTTGGAATAGCACCAGAGTAAGAACCGTATGAAGTTGTAGAATCAGAAATTTGCGCGAAGTAGCTCCAAAGAGGAACATCTTCATGACCCAAGTCCTGCTCAAGCATTGGAACCACGCAAATTGGGAAGTCACCAGCGATACCGCCACCGATTTGGAAGAAACCAACGGGAGCCGCTTTAGAAGCACCCATGTACCACTCAGCCCAAGACTTCATGTACTCGATACCACCTTTTACAGTTGTGGATTTTTTGATGTCGCCTTTAATGCAGTGACCAGCAAAGATGTTACCCAAAGTCGAGTCTTCCCAGCCTGGAACAACCATTGGAAGGTTTTTCTCTGCAGCCGCCAACAACCAAGAATTTTTTGGATCGATTTGGTAGTACTGGTTCAATTTGCCAGAAAGAAGAATTTTGTACATGAACTCGTGCGGGAAGTAAGACTCCCCTTTTTTGTCAGCTTCTTGCCAGTATTCCAAAACCACGTTTTCAATACGACGGATAGCTTCCTCTTCAGGGATGCAAGTGTCAGTCACGCGGTTCAAATGTTTTTCCAAAAGTTTTTGTTCATCTTGTGGAGTCAAATCACGGTAGTTTGGAATGCGCACGTAGTGATCGTGAGCAACCAAGTTGAATACGTCTTCTTCAAGGTTCGCACCTGTGCAAGAAATCGCGTGCACTTTGCCTTGACGGATCATCTCAGCCAAAGAAAGACCCAATTCTGCTGTAGACATTGCACCTGCAAGAGTCACAAGCATTTGGCCTTTGTTTTCAATGTGCTTTTTGTAGCCTTTAGCCGCGTCCTTCAATGCTGCCGCGTTGAAATGACGATAGTGATGATCGATAAATTGAGTAATTGGTCCCATCATTGCTCCTTGTAGTTTTAATAATAGCTGAAAATCTTCAAGCAGCTTGGAGCTTAAAAATTTCTAGATATCATCAAAGGCCACGAAAGTAGCACTTTTATCCCAAAACTCAAGAAGAGAATGGCTTTTGCCCGACCACAGCCTTTGCAAAAAAACCGAGATCCTTCTTAATTTTGTCGAATCCCTTGTAAGTCAGAAGACCTTCCATCGGATTCATGGTGTAGTTCTTATAAAAAGGCTCGTGGAAATCCACCGGGAATTGCTCTAAGGCCCACTCAAATTCTTTCACATCTTCTTTTTGCACAGAGTCAACAAGCCCCGCAAGGCCGCCTTCTTTCAAAACGCGGAAAGATTCACTCACAACTTGGCGACGGATCTCCAAAGGAAGTTCATGAAAAAGAAAGCAAGAATAGACGAGGTCAAACTTACCGTCTTGAAAAGGCAAATCCTCCGCCGCCCCTTGCACAAAATCCAGGCGATCAAACTCATGCAAATTGTCTTGGGCCTTTTTGAGGTACGGATAACTGAGATCCAAAACCGTGATCTTGGCCTTCGGAAATGCCAGCTTCATAAAACGTGTCAATCGTCCTGTGCCTGCCGCCATTTCAAGAAAATGCAAACCCTCCCCGTCGCCGGGATAAGTTTCTTTAATCAGAGGAATGATCAAACGTCTCATCGCATCGGCAGCGCCTGAGAATAAAATTTCCACCTGATGCTCATAAAGATCGGCTGATTTTTTCGTGAGATAACCACCCGTTTGAAAATGAAAGTTGCGTTGGTAATACTCGGGAAGTCCTTTGAGAAATTCTTGCGCCTCGCCGTTAAAATCTTGCTGATTTTTTTCTTCACGGCGTTTGGAGATTTGATAGCCGTCCATAATAATGCGCGGATAGCGCCTTAAATGTTCCGTTACTTTTTCGGGTTTTAAAACTTCGATGGGATAAAGACCTTTAGCAATGTTCTCGCTGTCTTTTTTAAGAAGACGGAAAAGCTCTGTATAAGCAGCCTTGATTCTTTGCGGTTCTAAGGCCGAGAGTTTTTTATTTTTTCCAGTGCTTAAAAATTCAAAAATCGGCAAAGAAAACTGCTGGACTGCAAAGTGCGCCGAACGCGCCAAAGAATAGCCAAGAGTGATCTTATCCTGATAGGGAATTTTCAGTTTCATAAAAAACCTCTTTCCCTATCAGACTACTCTTTGGCGCTTTCTTACACAAGACTCCGCGTTACATGACTTTTATTGTGCCTTGGCAAGAGGAAGCATGCAGCGGGCATACGCTAAAAGAGACTTCGGCATTTGGTTTTGCGACAAAAGCGCTGAATCATTCATGCGAACTTGCGCCAATTGATGAGTTCTTTCTAATCCCGATTCAAAGTACTCGATGCCGACAACTTTGGAAGTTTCCAGATCACGATAAATAACCGTGTGAGTGATAAACTCTGGGAAACGTTTCGTTGCTTTATCCAAAGCCTCAATACCGTTTTTCTTGTATGTATCGATTTGTTGATTGATATATTTTTCCGGATAGCGATCGACGGATTCAATCACCGCCTCGATCACTTCTGTCGCCATCGCTTGACGGCCATCCGCCAACTGCACAGTTCGATAAGCTCTTTCCAAGCGTGCCGAGTTGAAATAACCATTGATCATTTTAAATCCAGAATAAAAACGACGAGCTATTTCAGCAGCAGGAAAAGCGCCAGAACCATCCGGAGAGCTCGAATCAAATCCTGCGCAATGATCAAAATAACGAGTATCCTCTGTCGTCTTCACTTCTTTAGCCCAAGACAACACCGGAGGAACTACACGCACGTATTCAGTTCCATAAATATTGTTCGTCGGCATTTTAAAAAGCTCAATACCGCGAGCCGGAGTAAAACGATTGTTTTTATCAACAGAGTAGACCGTCTTTAAAAGATCATA
This sequence comes from Bdellovibrio sp. BCCA, assembly GCF_037996825.1. NCBI lineage: Bacteria > Pseudomonadati > Bdellovibrionota > Bdellovibrionia > Bdellovibrionales > Pseudobdellovibrionaceae > Bdellovibrio > Bdellovibrio sp. BCCA. The sequence continues at coordinate 2,282,890 of NZ_JBBNAC010000001.1, forward strand.
AGACTCATCAAAGAAAGCTTTATCTTCAGAGGCCATGGAGATTTGCGGAGCCGCATGTGAGGAAAATGCAAAACCCATTGTAACGGCAACCAAGCCCAATAAAAATCTGCTCTTTTTCATAGAAACGCTCCTAATTGTAAATTCTTAGGAGCCATAACTATGCCAGCGTCAGAAAGCCGTAATATCGGTATTAGGAGTTTTTTATGATCAGTTTTTTTAAGAAGAGCGCAAAAGTGGCAACTTATTGCGCTCTGATATTTACTTAGAAGTGGGCTTTCCAGCCGCTTTTTTGTTTTCACGATACCAGTGAACGAAAGTCGCTCCGAGCATCGTGAAGCCTGCAAGAATAATCAATCCAACAAGAGTGAACCAAGCTAAAACGATCATACTTCACCCGATGTTTCTTTAGGAGCCGTCGCCGCTTTTACTTCAGCGTGGATTTGATTTACGACGTAAGAAGCCATCGCAAGACCAAACGCACCTGTTACAAAGCTCGCCGTTCCGTGAATGACATTGCGGTTGTCACAGCCGTGAAGACTGCTCTTCGTTGGGCACACGCATTTGAAACCTTGGCCATTATCATACTTCAACTCTTCAGGAAGTTTTGGAATCTCGTCAGAGAATACACAAGGAATTCCGAATTTTTTTGATTCAGGGAAGTTGTGCTTTTGGCGCAAAATCTTACGCACAGACGCCGCCATCGGATCACCGTAAGTTTCACCCAGATCCGCCATCTTAATACGAAGCGGGTCCATCTTCGCAGCCGAGCCACCTGTCGTGATCACCTTGATGCCTTTTGCACGGCATGTCGCTAGCAAATGAGCTTTCGCTGTGAGGTTGTCAATCGCATCCACGATGTAATCAGGATTGTGTGACAACATCATCTCAGAATTTTCTTCGTTATAAAATTCAGGAATCACGTTCACTGTCGACTGAGGATTGATTTTGCGAAGACGTTCACCCATGATTTCTGCTTTTTTCTTACCGACAAGACCTTGCAGTGCATGGATCTGACGGTTGGCGTTTGTGATGCAGATTTCATCGAAATCAATCACGGTGATTTTACCAACGCCTGAACGCGCTAAAGATTCAGCCGCCCAAGAACCCACTCCACCAAGTCCGATCACCATCACGTGTGTGTTGAAAAGTTTTTTCATCGTTGGATCACCTACAAGGCGGCCCATACGATCAAAGCGACGGTGCAAAACGTATTCAGTTTCAGGGGGTTGAGGTAAGTTATTTTCTGGGTTCATTTCCATGGGCAAACAATCTCCGAAAGTTTTCCGTAGTGATATCTAATATTTCCAGAGGATCAAGTGATTTTAGCTCCCCTATAGTTCTTGCCACCTCCCAGATGCTTTCTGGAGGATTTAATTGGCCTTTAAACGCAGGAGGAGCCTGATCCGGGCTGTCACTTTCGATCAATAAAAACTCTAAAGGCATTTCTTTCACGGCCTGATGGAGTTTTTGATTGTCCGGGCGGCACACGGGGCCTCCGACGGAAAGGTAAAGACCCCTCTGGATAAAGTCTTTGGCCTTTGCCGAACTGCCATTGAAAGAATGCACCAGGCCTTTTTGTTTTGGAACGCCCCACAAGTCTAAAATTCGAATCGCTTCGTCATGCGCCTGCACTATGTGAAGAACCATCGGTTTTTGTGAAATGTGAGCAAGCTCAATCTGCTGCTCAAACACAGTCATCTGCCGTTCGCGGGAGTCTTTCATGATGTGCGGGCGCAGATCCAAACCCATCTCGCCAATGGCTTCCGCTTCCACAAGCTGCGTCGCTAAAAGATCCAACGCTTCTTCACATTGATCTTCATCGTGATCCGCCACCCAGTAAGGGTGAAGCCCAAAACAAAGACCGATATGCTCAGGGTGTCTGGCTTTCAAAGCGCGCTGCATTTCCCAATCCTCCGGGCCCACTCCTCCCTGCATGAAAAAGTGAATCCCTTTTGCTCGGGCTTCTAGAATAATACGATCCTGCTGGCCCTCCCATCGAGGGTCGGCAAGGTGTCCGTGAGCGTCGATCCAAAAACCAAATCCAACCATAGGTCTAGGTTATATCCTGAATTCCCGGACTCGAACAAGGTGCAAGTTCCGCCGATATGTTTCAAGTGAAGGAGTATGTATGAAGCACAAGAGTTTGCGTTTAGGCTTTGATGTTAGCATAGAGAAAGGCTCAACTTGGAAGCCATTGAAGGTTCAATTCTGGAATGAAGAAAGCAGTTATTCAAAGTTTAAACCTTCTGCACCGTTCAAATATATGGCAGACGCTTTGGTCGGTTTGTCTTTGGTCAAACTGAATCATTACATTAAAAGCCCTGTTGCAACTCCTCACCTAGATTACTCTTTTGCTTTTGATGCTTGGAAAGCTTTGGATCCCCACATCGAGCTTTATGAAAGATCACAACCTCGCGTGCGTGCATTGCAATCTCATTTAGCAGTTGTAAATCCAGAAACCTGCACAGAGTTTGAAAATCATTTTAACGAACATTTTGAAATGGCTTTGAAACCTTGGGGTGTAGACCTCACAGCTCTTTGGCCTTTGCTTGATTCTTTCCAATGGTTTGAAAACAAAACGGGATCTCCGCTTCTTTACAATTTCGGTTTGAATTTTTCTAAACCGTTCATGGAAAAGCTTCATTCCCTTTACTCTTTCCTTTACCACTTGCGCAGTCTTGTGGCTGTTGACCACAATGCTCACACGGAAGATCCTTCTCATGAAGGTGTCAAAGTGGATGCAATCACAGACTACTTGCCTCGCGCTGAGTATGTCGTGAATGATGCTCTTTTGTATTGGAACTTTAAAAAGTTCTCTCAACCGTTTGCGGGTCCAAAAACTCCTGACACACGTGTTGAAAAACTTTTGGTGAATCCAATGGAAAAAGCCTTCCAAAAATATTCACACAATGCGTGCTGCCTTGTAGACAACCTTCCTAAAGACTTTATCAGTTCGATGAATCCAGTAGAGCTTGAAGAAGCATTTTATCTTGTGCAAATGGATTGGCTCCTAGGCTCACCTGCTGGTTTGCTTTTCAAAATCCGCGAAGAGATCTTTGCTTTACAAAGCGGCTACGAAAAAATCTTCTGGAAAGATGTTGAGCCAAAATTCCACGCAAAACCTGTCAGCCTTCACCTTTGCTGTGAGTTGACTGACGAAACTGTGTTTGGAAAAAAATCGGCTTAACAAAGAAAGGAGTCAGTAATGACTCCTTTTTTTCATTTCCCACCCCGCCGCCCTTTCGGCAGCCGCTAATTCTCCGGCAACTCCCTCTGCCGGATTCCCGGCAAGAGCTTCTTCAAAGCGCATATCTTCGTTTAGGACACGCACAACCGCTGGCACATCGGATGCAATTCTCCTTGAGCAAGAAACTTAAACAAACCCGCAAAACGCGGATAAGGAGAATTTATGAAAATCGCAACTAAAGCCCTAGCTATGTTACTTCTTGGCGTTATGAGCTTCAGCACTTTGCAAGCGAAAGCCGACATCCTGCCAATCCCTACTTACAATCTCATGAATAAATCTATATGGATTACGATCTACACTTTCGGTCAACAAACAGACTGGGGCTGTGTTCCCGCCTATAGCATGCGTGCCTGGTGGAGTGGCAACTACGTTCCCGCAGTTCCCTACACTGTTCGCGGTGAAATCAAAGAAAACGCCGACTGCAGTGGCGCAACACTCAGAGAAACAGGAACTCTAGTTCAACTTCCCACTGTGGCATGGATAGATGCTCAGGGAAACTGGCACACAACACCACTTCCACCAACTCCTCCAGCAATGACGGATTCACAAATCACAGACTCTGTGACTCAGGGAATTCAATATGGAGAAGAAGCGAACTAAGTAAGCCCTTCGCCAAAAATAAAAATGGAGTCTTCACGACTCCTTTTTTTTTGGGGAAAAAGGTACCTGGTACCTTTTTTTATTGAGAAGCTTTCTGCAACTTCCAACGATCTCTTAATTTTTTGATCAGGAAGTACACCAACAAAAGTCCGATGATCGCAAAGACCACTAACTTGAATTGACGAAGTTTCGTCAGGATCGGCTCTCCATAGTGGGCCAAAAGATAAATCTGTGTCGGCACACTGATCAAAGCCGCGATACCGTCGATCACTAAAAACTTCCACGCAGGATAGCGCAACATTCCGCAAGCTAAGTGACCCGGGAAACGAAGACCTGGAGTAAAACGGAAAATACCGCACGCATAAGCGCCGTATTTATGAGTCCACTCTTCCACTCGTTTCATCAAATGTTCTGGGAAAAGTTTGTGCACGCGCGGATGATAAAGAAGCTTTCGCCCAAATATCCGCCCTATCAGATAAATCACGAAGTCACTGACCACAACGGCGGCAAACGCGATGGCCGAAGCCGTATGCACGCTCACAACAGGTGCGCCTTCAAATGGAGGTGGAAAGTGTTGAGGGTGAGCTCCCATAAACGCCAGAATACCGACGCTGATCAAAGTCACCTCTTCAGGAAGGGGAAAACCCACAGCAGAAAGCATCATCATACCGATCAAAGCTGCGTAAACCGTTCCCGGCTGATACGCAAACTGAGACATCCATTGAAAGATCGGTTCGTTAGCAAATTCCAATATAGTTTCCCCTGAGCCACTTAATATGGAGTAAACGGTCCCACTTGAACACACTTGCTACACCGTGCTATGTGTAGTTTTCGCGTTAAGGAATAGTATGCAGAGTGCCAGAGGATTTGAATACGGAGTCCGACACATAATCAGCCCTCAGTCGGGAGCTGTTTGTGATGTTTTATTAGGCATTTTGGATCTTGATCGTGATTACATCCACTTTTTGTTGGACCTAGGTTCCATTTATTTAAATCACAATCGATTAAAAGAAAATTCCTCGGTTTCCGTTGGCGATTACATTCGAGTCCATACCAAGCCTCGCAGGTTCTTAGCCAACGATGGAAAATGGTCCGAGCGTTTGGTTTTTCAAAACGAACATTTCGTTGTCGCAAAAAAAATCTCAGGCCTTCCCGTACACGCAAGCGTCGACAATCAAAAAGAACATCTGCAAAGTTATTTAGAGAACACTGTCGGCTGCACGCTCTATGGCACTCACCGCTTGGATGTTCCAACACGTGGGTTGATCGTCTATGCAAAGACGCAAGAGTTTCAAACGGCTTTCAACAAACTGCTCATCGCCCGCGAAATAAAAAAAATCTATCGCGCACTGGTGGAAGGACAAAACCTCTCTAAGGGTATGTTGATTCATTATATGGAGCCTTCTCCCCGCGCACCGAAAAAAGTGGCGCGTGAAAAACAAGATGGCTGGCAAGACTGCGTGCTTGAGATTTTAGATATTGAGTTGAAAGAAGAAAACCGCAGCGAAGTGCGCATTCACCTGCACACAGGGCGCACGCACCAAATCCGCGCGCAGTTAGGCTGCGAAAATCATCCGATTGTCGGCGATCATGCCTATGGTGCTAAGAGGTTATGGGAAGAAGAGAGAGTCGAACTAGAAGCCTGTGAGCTGAGCTTTATCAACCCGCTCACAGGAGAATCGCATAGTTTTAAAACCTAGAATACATAGGCATTGGTCATCAAGGAGTACTGTGTGTTTTCTGGTTGCCAGTATGCAACGTCTTTACCCTTGTAGCTTCCCAATGTTGTTTGGTTTTGGAAACCCAAAGTGAAAGTCAAACCGCGCATAGGGCGCATCTCAAGACCCAGGCCAGCTCTTAAGCGAGTCACGTGGCTGCCTTCAAGATCTTCAACGTCAGAAGAGTAATACCAGTCTTCATCAAAACCCACTTTAGGTTTTACAGAGAAGTATTTATTGATGTCGATAACCGCTTCTACGTAGTTCTCAAAGGAGTATTGCTTCGTTGTGCTGCGTGGATCTTTTTTGTATCCACCATCATCGTACTGTGGAGTTTCAGGATCGAAGTAAGCTGTTTGTCTTTGCCAGTAGATATCAGGCTTCACCGCATAAGTGATCGAAGAGAAACGACCGATGGCATACTCAAAGTAACCTTCGAAACGAACCTTCGTCACCATTTTGGAATTTTGCGAGTAAGGACTTGTTGGCAAATAAAGTTTTACGTTGCCAGAGATATCGACGTCGCCGATGTAACCCAAATCATATTTTGAGTAAGCGAAATGGATATCTTGAAGATCAGCAGTTGCTGCAACTTGGTCATCGTATTTGTTTCTTCCGGAAGTGTTGTAAGTGAAAGGAAGACGAACAGAGAATTTTGTATCCGCATCGATCTTGTTGTTGAAACCAAAGTAGTTGTAAGACTCCAAAGAACGATCGCCCGAAGCTGTTTTGCCGTAGCTCATATTAGAGACGGAAGCGATAGAGAAGAACGTCACGTTCCAGTTACGGCGGAAGGAATCACCCGCGGACATAACCAAACTTTCCTCACGCTCTTGGGCATGTACGAACGGTCCAAAACAAGAAATTGCCAGTGTGAGGGCCAAGGCCTTTTTAAGCATGAGAACTCCTTAAAAGATCGGAAAATCCATGGATTTATGCCATATTGCAGCACGTTACACAATATCCAATTTTTAGACAGGCTGAGTCTCAACCGTTTCCTGAAAATCTTTGCGCTTGAGTCCAAAACCCAATCCCCTTACAACTGGGTCATGAAAAAATTACTGTCATTTAGAAACCTGATCCTCGCTCTTGTTCTTTCTCTGGCAACTGGTTGTGCCATTAGCTTTAAAAAGAAGCATTGGGACCTGCCTCCAAAGGCGGATAATGAAGTGTCTGTGATGTCTTTTAACGTCGAAAACCTTTTCGACACGGTTCATGATGAAGACCGCAACGACTATGCGTACTTGCCTTATATGGTGAAAAAAACCAATCCCAAGTACCAACAAGCCTGCAAAGAAATCAACGCTGACAACTCTTACCGCTTGAACGAATGCTTGAGTACAGATTGGAACGATGCTCAGCTCGATCAAAAGCTAAAGAATCTTTCTGAAGTCGTTTTGAATGTCGACACCAACGGTCCTGACGTATTGATGTTGATCGAAGTGGAAAACATCAACGTTCTAAACATCTGGAATAAAAACTACCTGCAAAAAGCCGGTTATCAAACTGTTGTGTTGATTGAAGGCCCAGACAAACGCGGTATCGACGTGGGCTTTATGTCTCGTTTTCCTTTAGTTGGAAAACCAGTTCTTCACCCGATTCCTTGGAAACCAAAAAACGAGGAAGACAAAAAATGGATGGAGCAATCTCGTAATGTTCTTGAAGTGACAGTCAAAGCACCGAACGGTGATCCTTTGACGTTCTTGGTAGCGCACTTTCCTTCACAAGCAAATCCAACTTACTGGCGCCAACAAGCCGCAGAGTTTGTGACTAAATTAATAAAAGAAAAAGGTCCGAATACGATGGTTATGGCCGGTGGTGACTTGAATATCTCTGCGGAAGAAGAAGACAAAGAACACATCTTCCGCGATATTCTTGCAAAAGGCGGAGCTGTTTCTCACTTCGTCGGTTGCAAAGAGTGCCCAGGCACACACAACTATCGCAAGTCTTGGTCATTCCTTGATGCGCACATCTATGGCCCTGCTTTATTGGCGGAAGGTGCTGGCAGCTATCAAATGGAGCCAAACACAATCGACGTCATTCGTTACAACGACGTTCATCTTAAAAAAGGAAAATATCCGAAGCGTTGGGATTATGACAAACTGGAAGGTGTGTCAGATCACTTCCCGCTCTATGTTCGTTTGAAGCAACGTGGTCCTGCGAAAACTCCGGTGCAAGAACCCGCACCTAAAACCGAAGTCAAAAAAGAGACACCGAAGAAAAAAGCAAAATCAAAGAAGTAATAATAAAAAAGCCGCGAACAACGCGGCTTTTTTATTTTCATAGTTTCTACTATTCAGGGCCGATCAGTCTCAACCAAGGCTGCGCATCGTAGTGACCTTTCAGTCCATTCATCGCATTGATCTGATAGTTGCGATAGGCAGAGTCTTTAGAAAGTCCATTGTAACAAGCGCTGTAACCCGATGAATATCTATTATATGCGCCTAAAATTTTATGCATGGGATCTCCGGTTTGATTGCAACTTGCCGAGCGCGCTTCCATGTAGTTGTTGTAGTATTCAGTGAAGCCGTAATACAGAGTGCTACCGATGCCGCAGTACTTGCCACTATTAAAAAACTCCGCATTGAGTAATTCATCTGCACTAAATCCTGAGCGAGCGACTTGTGAAATTCCCCAATCATCTAAAACATTATAAGAACCGCCACTTAAGAAAATAAAAAACCAATCTTTATAACGGACATAATGCTGCCAGTTGCTTTCTTGCCACGAAAGAGCTTTGAGTGCTCGTAAAAACATGGTCCGTTCAGAGCCCTTTAAGACATTGCCATGGTCTGCTAAAAGTTTGGCCCCTGTTTGTTCGATGAGTTCATTCACCTCACGATAGTAGTCGCCTCGCTTTGTGCTGTCTTGCCACTGTTGTGCGGTCAAAGCATAGGGCAAATCAATTTTTCCGTGACAGCTGACTGTGACGTCAGCCCACTTCGATCCTCTTCCGCCTGAAACTGAACTCTTCAAAGACCAACGATCAAAGAGATTGTAAACGCGTTCGCGTGATCCAATGTTTTCACGAGAAAGATCACTGGAAGGTATTGCAGGGATTTCTGTCGCCGGTGGCGGTTGTGGCGATGGTGCGGGACTAGGACTTGGCGCAGGCGACGGAGCTGGAGTCGGTGTTGGTGCCGGAGTCTCATTGTCAACCGTGTGATTGGTGTCTTCAGAAGGAGGAGAACTTGATGAAGATTTTGAGCAAGACACAAATGTTAAGGCGATAAACGAAATAAGAATCGCTCGCAGTGGGGTTTTTAGAACCATGGCACCTCCCGTTTAAGTGTGCTTATTTAATAAGCATCACTAAGTAGTCGGCACTATAAAAATCAGTCTGCGCCCTAGTTCCCGCCTTAGGTCTCAAACGTTTCGGAGTATTCTCAAGTTCACGCGCAGAAAATAAAAAAGGCCCTCACACGAGAGCCTTCTTCATTCTTAAATCAGATTTTTCAGGATTAGAAGTTTAACAAACGGCTTAAATCCAAAGTGGGACGTTTACCGCAAGTCACAAGTTTTCTGATTTCATTTTTAATTTGAATTTGCTCATTACCAGCCACAACGTCGTAAGTTTTCTTAGGACCTGCAGATCCTTTAACTTTACCGATGAGCTCAGAGCAAAGACCTTCGATCTTCATTGTCACGTTCGCGCCAGAAACGCCTGAGTTGAAAACGCGATCGTTAGATCCTGGATACTTCATTGAAGAATTCATCGAAAGAATTTTGACTTCGGAAGTTTGCAAGGACGCTTTATCAATTGTCATCGCAAGATCCATGGAGATTTTGTTGTTTACGTTGCCAGCGCCTTTAGCACCGCCAAGAGAACCTTCAATTTTAACAACCAACTCATAAGCGTCTTTGTTGTTTTTAGATGGAACCAAAGCCAACTCATAAACGTTATCAACAAGGTTCACGTAAAATCTTTTTTTATCAGTGGCATCAACTGAATATTTAAGGCCCGCGGCTTTGATTTCAACACCCAAGTCACCGTTCAACTCGCCATGCGTGCCATCCAAAGACTTCATCGCTTTAGTTTTCCAAGCGCCCTCTTCATTCGCATACTCAAGGTTTTCTTTAGCGCCTGTGATCTTCACTTGCTTTAAACCTTTATCGCTATCAGCAAGCTTTTCAAGTGCATACTGAGTCTTTGTTGCATCCAAGGAACCTGTGGCTAATTTCACAAGCTCAACCGCCTCTATGGATCTTTCGATCAAGAACGCTGACAACCCGTAGTCCGTCAAAGAAAATTGATTCGGATTTCTTTGAGTAGCACCGCCACCTTTACCCGCTTTTCTTGCGTTTTGTTGTTGGATTGTGGCGCGCAGATTTTTATCCACCACAGCCTTATCTTGAGGCGTGCAAGCAGAAGTTAACAAGGCAGACGAAATAAGAAGAGCTGAGAAAATATAGGCTGTTTTCATGGCTCAGGAATCTAGCTTGAAAACCGCGAAGTTTCTAGAGGAAGTACAAGGACTTCGCCTAATTCTAACCATTTCCTAAAAATTTACAGGCGTGTCAAAACCGTGAACAGGCAGCGAAGTCCGCCATTATTGATTTTATGCTCTTTAAGGATGCGGTAGCCTTTCGGCACTGGCTGAACCCGCTCCTTTTCTGGGTATAAAATACCTAGCTTTTCTGGCTTATAGCGGCGGCAAAGGACCTCGGCCAGGCTTTTAAGGCCTCCTTTAACGGCTGCCGGAAGACGTTCCCCATACGGAGGGTTTACAATCATCCATACATGGCTACTTGCGGAATTAGACTGATCTTCGCCTTCTAAGGCATCCCTTAGAAGAAATTCCACTTCCGCTTTTTTAAAGTTCTTTTTACGAGCCGTCGCGATCTGTTTTTCCACTTCTGCAAAATTTCTTTCCGCAACGGGAATCATCTCTTCATTGATGTCAAAACCCACGAACTTTTTAAAAATCACTTCTTGAGGAAGCTCATAATTAAAAACAAAGCTCGGTGACAAAAACAACTTCGGCGTTTTTTTCCATTTTTGAAAAGCATAGGGACGAACAAACTGGCCGTTCCACAAAGCACGAGCCTCTGTTAAAAAAGTTCCAGAGCCCATCATAGGATCCAACAAAGTGACTTGGCCGATCTCAGCCGGAGTCGCATCTCCGATCAGATTTTTTAAAAGATGAGCCGCGATCGTTTCACGCAAAGGAGCTTCGCCTTTTAAAACAGACCAGCCCCTTTTATGAAGGTGCTCACCCGTTGAATCAAGACTGATGGTGCAAAGATCATCATCCATGCGAATGTAAATACTTGCGCAAGGCTCAGCACCCTGTTTGTCACCAAAGATTTCTTTTAAAGCCTTCTCGGCACTTTCTTGCAGACGCTTTTCATTATTCAAGCGACTTTTCTGAGCCGCCACTTCCCACTCCACAGTGCCGTGAGCAAGAAATTCGTTCCACGGAAGGGATTTGAATTTTTGGTAAAACTTCGGAAGATCGCGCGCCTTAAAAGAAGCCATACGCAACAAAATACGGTTGGCCGTCTTTAAAAAGAAATTAAGCTGCAGCCCCGCAAAGAGTTCTGTTTCAAACTCAAGGCCCCCTTCAAGAACTTGCACTTCAGGAAAAGGCAATGAATGAGTTTTTGCATCCTTCCCCAAAAGATACGGCCACACTTCTTTCATTTCAAGCAGTGTGCTTTCTTCATAATCCAACGGGGTCGCGACGAAAAAACGATTCATGAATTAAAATCTCCAGTAGGCGTCAAACAAAAGATAGTAACCGTCGACTGGAGAAAATTTTAACGACGCAACGTCTGTCGCATTCAAAGAAAAACTCAAATGAAACTTATCCCAGATTTTTAAATACGTCAGATATCCCCCGACAGCTTTCTTTTCAAAGTTATAACTCGGGCCCAGAAGAACGCGGTCCCAGTTGTCGAGGATAAATTCATAACCTGTTTGAAAAGAGCTCGTTCCCAAAGATTTGATCGCCGTAGCATCTTGGGCTTCATCAAAGGTAAAAAGGGCGACCGTTAAAAGGGTGTGAGACACAACACTCTCAGAAGAAATCGAATCCCAATGCACGTTCAGATTGAGGGTTGAGCCTGTTTGATTGGGAATTTTAGCGTAAGTTAAACCCGCGGCAAAAACATTCGAATACGACTCGTACACTTGCATTTTTGCAGAGGCATTCATGGCTCCCAAAAAATCAGCTGGAACAACGGTTCCCACTGTCAGCCACTTTTTTAGTCCATAGTTTACTTGGCCGAACCAAGTGATCATGTATTCGCCTTGCCACAATGTTTGCGCCGTTTCACCGACCGCAACACCTTGGGTGAAAAGAGGCTTGTACTTTGAAGAAATATTTTTTCCCGACTGAGTGACAATCAGATCTGTCGTGCCCTTGTATTTTTCATTCTCCGAACTTAAATCCAAGTGCATCAACTGATCACCGACTTGGATAAAGTTTAAACGCGATTGACGAAGCAGCTCTGCCGTCAGTTCATAAGTGCCGTCTTGCTTATTCTCAATACCCGTAACTTCCACAAACCCGATAATGCCAGCCGCCGGAGTTTGCGATTCAAGCGCAATGATCTCTCCGATGTACCAGTCACTGAAAGTGCTGATCGCCTTCAGTGTTTTATTGTCGATGATAGATTGAACGCGGGCACGGGATTCCGGATGAATAGCGCGGGCGTCTTCTGCTGCGGGCTCACGCACAATGATAGGAACTTCGTCGTCCATAGAGGACGCCCAAGTAAAGCCAGAGCCTAGAGTCAGCAATGCAGATAAAAAGAGCCTTAAAGTCATTAAGGCTCACGGTATCTTAGTTTTTGGCCTTATTCAATTGATCCTTCAGCGTTCCAAACAAGCGCACAATTTCCATGCGTGTGGCTTCGCCGACACCCCACATTTTGCTGAACTGGAATCCAGCGAGGTCTGCCGCCCCTGGGATGCCACCTTTGAACACTAAATAGGCAAATCCTTCTTTTAACAAAGTCTCGGATTTCGTATCAGTGACAGTTCTAAAGAATGGAATAAAGCGCGGCGACGCTCCATAAACTTCGTCCAAGGACAGACGCTGGTTTTTATCCTGGTCATACATCACCACAACACCCTCGATATAGTGCAGGATTGTCACCATCGTGCGGATGTTCGCTGTTTCCACATAGCCGACTTTTTGATTCACGGCGACGGATGCGACCGACAAATAATTGTAAAACTGATCCCACTCCGCGGCACTCAAAGATTTCACATACTGCACAAGACCGGGGAGGTTATTAAAATACACGCCGATGTGTTTTCGAAGCTGGTCTTTAAAACAGCTTTCTTTGAAAAACGGCTTATCAAAGACGTCTTTTTCGGAAATCGCACATTGAGCGGCGATCATGTGATCACTCACCGCCTCAGATGTCGAAAGACCCGCGGCGAACAACGTGCTCACAAATTCATAAGTTTCTTTCTGATCCATCAGATCATTGCCATTTCCGCTGAACGTAAAGAAATTGGCTTCAAGGAAACTGCGTCCTCCGGAATTGGCAGAGCGAGGATCAAAGGCTTTTAAATCCAGACCCAGCTCTTGGAAATCATCATACCAGCTGATAAGCCCAGCCTTTGTCATTCCCGCTTCACTCAAACGACCTTTGGTTTTTTCCCCGTACCCAACAAGCAACATGCGCGAGAGGGCTCGCATAAGGTTGGCCTTCATCAACGAAGCCCAGGTTTGTTTTGCTGCGGGACTTTTTTGATCAATCAACAAACGGCCTTCTTTATTGAAGCTCACTGGCATTGGGTTCTTTAAAAGCTCTCCGTAATCAGCCCAGGCATTTTCCAAAGCTCTTTGTTCGAAAGCGTCTTCCGTGAGTCCTTTTTCAATAACAAAAGATTTATTAAATTTATTATAGGCAGCCAAAAGCTCTTGCGGAGTGATTCCTCCGTCAGAATCCGCCATCGGAATGCTGTCGATAAAACTTTGCTGCAAGCGCCAGATATTAAATTCGCCGATCAATGTCGTGAGATGTTTTTTCTCTAACCCCAAAAGCGAACGCGGATCTGATTTTTTATCTGGATCTAAGATTTTAATCAACACCGCACGATACGTTTTCTTCATCGACTTCGGACGAATGGACATCGTCAACTTGGGAAGAGCCTGATCAATCAAATTATCGATATCTTCCACAGGAATACGCCCGAGCGTTTTCATTTGATGCGAGTTCATAAGAAGCCTCACACCCTGGTATAAAAACTGGCTCGCCTGACGGAGTTTTCCCGAATCTTCAAAATGAAGATCGCTTAATGAGTAGTGATATTTCAACGCCAACTCATAAAGGTCAATCAAGGTATCAAGACTTTCGCTCCATTGTTTTAAATCCACAAAGTGAGCACGCTCACCCATTAAAACATTCTTAACCCCTTCAACCACAGGGATCCATTCACCATAAAGATCATAGGGTGCAAAAGGCTCATTACCGCGGATGAATTCTGAAAATCCAGAGAGAGCTCTTTTGACATCGTCAAAACTGTATTCTGATTTTACGATCTGCGTATTCACCAACAATCGCTGCAGACTTGTGCGCAATTGACTCGTGGCAGACGTGATCTTTTCCCACTCGGCACTTTTTTGGCTGGTTTGATTTAAGAGAATCTTTACGTGCGGAGCCAATTGAACAGCTTCGTCGCGCACAATATTCAAAATATCAATCAACCGGACTATTTCGTCTTTCGTAATATAAAGAGTGGATCCGCCAAGAAGAGCTTTTTTAATTTTCATCAACTCAGCTGCAAATTCCGGCGACACGTTATTCTTTTTTAAGAAGTATTTTCCAAAGAACTTACGCATTTCCTCGACAGTGTAACCGTTTTCAACGGAACCAAAGGTGCGTTTATTAAAATACTTCAGCGCATCGGTCATACAATCAAAACCGTCGCGCACGTCTTTTTCAACAGCATCACCGACAGAATACTTCTGCAACTGATTCGGAATATCTTTAAGGCACGCAAAGCGGGCATCTGAAAACTCGATCACTTCTGGCTCGGCTTTTTTGCCATTTAAAAATTCACTGCAACCCGCAGAGGAAAGAGCCAGAACCGCCGCTAAGGCGATGTTGATTTTAGTTTTAGAAAACATACGCGGCTCCTACCATCAAACGATCATTATTCTCGAACTGCGCAATTTCATTTTGATTATCCGCCGTTAACGGACCGGCCTTCACGATTTGCATTTCACCGATCACGGACCACAAGCCCGAGATGCGGAATCGCGTGCTTAGACGAATCAGATCAAATGAGTTTTTATCAGAATGTGTATAACTGAGCTTTCCAATCAAACGGCGATTTTTTCTAAACGGATAATTCGTTAAAAGAGAAATCTGTTGCGCCTGCTTATAAGGATAGCGGCTCATCAAAGCAGCGCGATTCGGATTAGCAAGTTCCCCTTCTTCTTTTACGTTTCCACCAAACACATCCAAATGCTGAACGCTTACACCCCAACGACCGTTATTCCATTCCACAAAGGGGCTGACTAAGAAGGCGTCTTCAAAAACCGGATGTGTCCACTGCTCTTCAAAAATATCATCTTTATTCGGACGATCTAAAGTACCACTGACTCCGAAACGCACTTGATCCATTTTATAGCTGACGTCTCCGCCTAAAAGCGAATGATAGAAAACTTGCGGCTGTAAATTCACAGCCCCTTTGAGCTGTCCGATATCGAGTTTTCCCTCGTATCCGATCGCCAACTGATTAGCCGGTTTATACGCATAACTAAGCTGTGCACGGAAGGCTTGAGGATCGCCAAAGGAAAGCTTCATACCAAACGAGTTTTGTAAAACGATTTGCGATTCATTGGGTTTCTCAAATTTATAATCAATCGCTGTCGCCTCACTCCAAATACGAATGCTTTCTGGAGGACGGCGGAACCACGGATTTCCTTTTACGAAACTTCCATTTTCAATCTCAAAACTGGGTCCCTGATCCGGAAGATATAAGGGAGAAGCAAAGAGCATCAAAGTGTAATAAGGCTTATCGATTTGCCAGAAAAGACCGGTCAAGCCCTGGCGTTCGGGAGCAAGAGGATTCCACTTAAAGAGCGGCTCCCACACACCCAAATCCCAGCGAGCATCGAGTTCATTCCACAACATGCGCTTCCGGCCAAAATAAAAAGTTTCATTCTCATTTTGACGGCTCTGAATATAGGCTTCTGCGAAATTGAGATAATTCAGAAGTGGCGCGCCCATAGCGACACCGCCCGATATATCCACTTTCCACGTCTCATCCGTAAAAGGATCGGTTTTAAGCTGAGCACCTACAAATTGATAATTGGTTTTTTGCGTAGCTTCAAAGGTCGGGCTGATAAAGGAGTCCGAAAAAAGTCGCATCTCAGTCTGCACCTGAGACCAAGCAAAATAAGGTGCCAACAGCACAAAAGCTGCCGCCATCAAAGATGAGAAAAAGCGACGGACGAAAGGCATAGGCCTCCTATTCAGACGCTTATAGATCAAAGCCCGTGCCCCCTTGAGGGCGACTTTACGAACAATCCTATTAAAAACTTTTAAACAAGTGACCTTTTTCGGCGTCTTTGCTAGGCTTGCTCCATGAACGCCAAAACTGCCAAATTTTTAATCATCCGCTTCTCCGCCTTCGGAGATGTCGTTCAGACTTTGAGCGTTCCTTCGGCTATCAAACAAACCTATCCTGCGGCAGAAATTCACTGGGTCACACGCAAAGACATGGCACCGCTACTGAAAGGTCATCCGAATATTGATCGCGTGTGGGAGTTTGATCGCAAAGCCGGCCTTGGTGGATTGATAAATCTCACTATGCAAATGCGTCGCGAGAATTTCACGCATATCTACGATGCTCACAACAACATGCGCTCACGTGTGATTTCGTGGGTCTTAAGACCTTTGGGTTTTTTAGGAATCGGCGCGCACTTTATTCGTCGCTCGATCCGTCGTTGGAAAAGATTTTTACTTTTCCGTTTTCGCATCAACACTTTTGAAATGCCGTTCTCGGGTCAGCGCGATTTGCTAGAGCCCCTTCGTCCTTGGGGTGTCTCCAAAACTCCTCCGGCAGCTCCGCAGCTTTTTTTAAGTGAAGAGAGCTACAAAAAAGCGCAAGAGATTTTACAAGACTACAACGGCTGTGTGGCTTTAGCTCCGTCGGCAGCGCATTTTCTAAAACGCTGGCCCAAAGAGTATTGGAAAGAATTGATTCTTCTTTGCCCCAACCAAAAATTTGTCCTTCTCGGCGGTCCAGAAGATTCGTTCATTGAAGACATTCGCGATGTCGCTCCGGAGCGCGTGATGAATCTTGCGGGAAAATGCTCTTTACCTGTGAGTGCCGGAGTGGTTGCACAATCAGCAACTTTGATCACTAACGATACGTGGCTTTTGCATGCGGCGGAACAATTAGGAAAAAAGGCGATTGCCTTGATGGGTCCTGCGCCTTTTGGCTTTCCTTCACGTTCTTCGACGAAAATTATGGAAATCGAACTGCCTTGTCGTCCGTGCAGCAAACATGGACAAGGTCCGTGCGTAAACAAAGAAAAATTCCATCAGTGCCTTGTCGATATCACACCAAAACAAATCGCCACAGAGCTTAAAAACATCCTGGATCGTCAACCATGAGCATTCTTGTTTTTTATTTCTATAAATTCGTGATCGTTCCGCTAGCCTATTTTCTTTTGCAGCTTTGCCGTCCCTTTTTAAACGGCAAATTGCGCGAAATGATCGAAGACAAAAATCAAGGCTTTTACCATATCAAAAAAGCTCACAGCGAAAATGAAATCGCCTTGGCTCGTCCTTTTTGGATTCATGCGGCCAGCGGAGAAATTGAATACGCGCGCCCTGTGATTCGCGAACTAAAAAAACAACATCCTGATATTCCCATTCTGGTGACGTACTCTTCACCGTCAGCAAAAAAGATTTTAACAGGTCTTCATGAAGTCGATGTGTGGGCTGCCCTTCCTTGGGATTTAGATTTTTTAGTTGCGAAATTTATTAAGAAATGGAATCCCCGCATTCTTTTATTTTCCCGCACGGATGTGTGGCCGGTTTTAGCTTCTGTCGCCAAAAAACAGAATCTTCCGACAGCTTTGTTTTCAGCGACTTTTGCTGACAATTCATCTCGTCTGAAAGGGATCACTCGTTACTTGACCCGCTTTGCTTTAAGTCATCTTTCAGAGATCCACTGCGTGTCGGCAGAAGACATTCAGAATCTTGAATCCTTGCATTTAAAAGTTCCGATTATGGCTAGCGGTGACACGCGCTTTGATCAAGTCTTTCACCGTCTTGAAAATCCGAAGGCTCTTAAAAGTGAATTGATCCCCAGCCCTGAGGATTTTATTTTTATTGCGGGTTCCACGTGGCCTGAAGATGAAGCCGTTCTTTTACCGGCTCTGGAAAAACTAAAGATCATTCATATGCAGGTGATCATTGCACCTCATGAAACAACGCCTGAACACCTGGACAGCCTTGAAAAGAAAATGCACGATTTGGGCTTGAGATTTGTTAGATACTCGCAAGCGCAAGTATGGCCTGCGGGTTCTATTTTGATTGTGGATCAAGTCGGAATTTTGGCGGAGCTTTACACTTGGGCCGATATCGCCTTTGTCGGCGGTTCTTTTAAAAAACAAGTGCACAGTGTGATGGAAGCCCTCGCGGCGGGTTTACCTGTGCTGGTAGGCCCTTTTCATCGCAACAACCGTGAAGCTTTGTTTTACCAAAAGAAGAATTTTTCTTCGGGCATGATCGTTCAAGTGGTGCATTCGGCTGAAGACATCGCAGTTCTTTTACAGCGAATGAAAAAGCATCAGGAACAGATTCCGCACATCAAAGAAGAGATTCGCGCGGAAATCGGCAAAAACCGCAATTCCACATTGCGCGTACTTTCTTCGATTGAAAAAGTTTTGCAATAATTAAAGATTGCGAATGACGTATTCATCAACGATTTTGGAGAAATTTATTTTCTCTGCGGCATCGTTGAGAATTCGGATTTTTTCCTTATTGTGCTCATTGAAAGAAAAAAACAGCGATTTTGTTTCAATGATTTTCGGATTGATCTCCAAGACCCCTGCGTATTTTGTAGAGTTGTTTTTTAAGTAGTACTGCGCCACTCTGTAGTCGATAAGAACACCGTCAACAAGGCCCTCGACCAGTTTTTCAATAGTCGCCGTTTCACTTAAAAGCGGCATCACTTTGATCATTTTTTTCTGAACCAGATGATTGAACTCTTCGGTGTTGCCATACCCTTGAGTCACCGCAAAAGTTTTTCCTTTAAGATCTTTCAACTCTTTCCACTTCAAAGGTTTGTCTTTTCTTTGCAAAAACACGACTGGCGATGTGAACAAAGCCTCAGAAGAATAAAATCCCGGCAAAACTTCTTCTTTCCATGCCGGGTAATACCCTACATAAGAAGGCTTTCCTCCGTTTTTTTGAGCCTGCACCCACGGAGAAAAAACAAACTCAATCGTGATCCCTTTTTTGCTGAGAACTTTGCGAATGGCATCTGCGGCGGCTCCGTTTTGGGGGCACGAAGAGCAAATATACGGAGGCCAATCCAAGGTCGCCACCACCCATGTTTCCGCAAGCGCCGTTCCTCCAGTGAACGAGATGACTAAAGAAATTAAAAAAGAAAACGGTTTACGAAACATAGTCTCTATTCTCAAGGAGGAACGGAACCAATGCAAGTTACAAGACTTTGATGTTTCCCGGTGGCCAATATCGTCACTGCTTTTAAAAACTTTTCGTTCCCAATTGTTCCACCGCCTCCATCTGTTCTTTTCTGATATCTTGAGCGAATTATGAAACGTTGGATCTTGATACTCAGCCTTATTTCTTCTCATGCCTTGGCGGATTCTCTTTGCTATCAAAGTGAGGGAAATCCACGTACTGGAAAAGCCTTTGCAACCGATCAAGATTATCAAGAAGAGCTGTCGCGCTGGCGATCCCACGCTCCTGGGACCCCTAATCCCTTTTCTCTTTTAAAAGCTTACAATGTCTATTCCTCAGAGAAAGACTTCGCGAACTCGATGAAATCAGACAAACGCGCTCACTGCTATATGGGCTGTCGAATCTCCCAAACCACGAACTATAAAACGGCGGATTACGTCGGATGGCTTAAGGAAGAACGCGATTTAAAAGACTGCAAACGCAGCACTCACTATGACGAAGAGGACTACGTTGCCACTCTCCGTGGAGCAACGTTTGGTGAGTCCCAGAAAGACGCCAAAGGCTGCCTTCAAGCTTGCAAGCAAGTCTACTAAAGACCCGAGACCTCTTCATATGCGATTCCAACCTGGGCGACAAAAAACGTCAGGTGTATAAAGGTGCCCATACCAAACCTTCTATTTTTGAAATGAAACTCCAACTCCTCAGCATGAAACTTGAAATGGTCACTGTAGGAATACGGGGTTGGAATGAAAAGAACCGCAATATCAACAGTTTGTCTCATTATGATACTGACTGCGCAAACATGGGCGCAAGGTCAGATCAGCACGGCTTTGCCTGAGACAAAGAAAGAAAGCAAATTCTCTGCTGAATGGCGTTTGCGTCTTTCGGGTTCTGACGTGCACGACGAGCAAAGCCAAGCTAAAATCGTTGATATCCGTGCGGAAATCAAAGCAAAATATCTGCTTAGCAGCTCACTTCAACTCGATATCCAACCGACATTGCGTTTGCAATCAGGTCAAACCCAATCCGTGGATGGCGCAGATAAACCAGAAAATAAAATCACTTTAAATCAAGCGGCCGCTCATTATCTTCCTTTCCAAGGATTGCGTCTTTCTGCAGGGGCTTTGAATCAAAGACACATGCACACGCAACTTTTAATGGACAACTTGGCTTTCCCGGCAGCTCGTATGGAAGGCCTCTTAAAATACGGAAACTTTAAATCAAGCTTGGCTCTGGAATCCGCTATTCCAACTTCAACATCTTTAAGCACAAACACAAAAGAGCTTGAGGCAACGCCCTCTTTGAATGGGGCAGCTTTAAAACTCAATTGGCAAGCGGCTAAAAATCTTTATTGGAAAACAACGGCGGGATATTTTGTTTTTAACAATCTTCCTTCCGCAGTGGCTCAACAATCCCGTTTGCTTGGCAATGAGGTCGATAAAATTTCTGACGCTCAATATGCATTTACGAATAAATATGAAGGAATCGAAGCTTCAACAGAATTTGAATTCCCTGTTTTCTCGGTCTTGGATTTGAACATTGGCGGTGAATACGTGATGAATCAAAAAGCCGTTTCCAAAGACAACCAAGCTTATCGTTATTATGCCAACGGCGAAGTTCACCTGACAAAGAATATGGATTTAGTGATTGGCGGAAGTTATTTCTCTGTCGCACCAGAGGCTGCTGTGGCTTATTTCAATGCTTCCGGTTTTGAAACAAACCGCGTGGGTTATGCCGCTGAAAGCTCTTTGGCTTTCAATAAAGAAGGCTTCCTTGTCGGTCTAAAGTATATTGATTCAGAAGTGATGTTTGCCAATACCGTGCAATCTCGCGAAAAGACTGTGTTCATTAAGCTGGAGACTTTCTATGCTGATCTCTAAGAAAAACCTCATTCATACATTCTTAGGTCTTTATGCTCTAACGGCGCTGGCAGCTTGTAACTTGCCAAGCCCTAAAGATAAGAACGACACAGGTTCCAGTGCGGCGACATTCACAGCGCAAGCGATGGCGGATAAATCCAAAGCTCTTGAAGTTTCTGTTCAAGGGACTTTCGCTCTGCCTTCTTCTAAAGTTTTCAATCTTCAAGCCTGCGTAAAAGACGTGGCTTATGATAAAGCGATTTCCGGCCATGAATTCATCGTTGAAGAAGTGAACACCAAAGTGACTTCTGATAAAGCGGGCTGCTTAACTTGGGCCGAGCGCGTGAGTTTTAACTTTTTGGCAGAATCTCAATACATCCGTATCGAAAGACATATCAAAGGAACAGGACTTCACAAGGGTTCGCAAAAGGTGGCGTTTGCCATCAATCCTTGGTCGCATGGTGAAAGCCTTGCGCCTGTTTTGAATCCTGATGATGGCAATAACATTCCTCGTTTGGTGGATGATGCTCAAGCGGCGAAGCTTGCTTTGAAAGGTTTCTCTCAAGACAACCAAATCACTTCACGCCCTTTGTGGGTGGAAGATGGCCGCCTTTTCGTGACAGAACAAAAACTCACTCGCGATGGCGTTGAGCTTCTTGTTGAAATGCGCCCAAATCCTTCTATCCAACTGACGAAAATGAATGGCGAGATGTTCCTTCGTCCTTTGACGGCGGGCTCATTCAAAGCGCGCTTAAAGCTTGTTCACATCTATCAACAAGGTGATAAAGAAATTCGTCGTCTTTTGACAGAGACAGCGCCTATGGATGTGAAGATGGATAACGGCAGCTTGGCTGTGAAATCCACAATGTCTTTACCTGCAATTCCAACGCGCGGCCAAATCATGTTGGGTCTTGAGTTGCAACCTGTGAACGGTCCGCAAGGTCTTACAAGCTTTGATGGTATTTATCTTTTGGGTGAATACGACCAAATCAAAGGTTCTTCATTCTTAAAACTCAATACTTTGGTGGCGCAAACAAAAGATTTCAAGATTTCTAACTACGTGAATGCGACTTTGACTGAAGTGACTCAGAAGTCTCAAACAGACCAACAACAAGAAGGCTCTACGACTTCAACAATTGACGCTGAAACTTACCAAAAGCCAAAAATCGAAGTGTCTCAATTGGAGTTCCGTTTTATCCGCGTAGGCCAGGAAAAAACAGCCACTCGCGAAGTGTTTTACAATATCAGAGCTTGTGTGCGTAACGGTCTTGACCAGAAAAACACACGTGCTCATACATTTAAAATCACAAAATTCCGTCAATCAGAGACAGAAGAAGCTTCCAGTGTCAGCGTTAAAACGGACAACAACTCTTGCCTTAACTGGGATGAAAGCATCACGTTTAAATACTTTGACTGCCAACGCTACTTAAAAGGTTTCGTTCAAATCGAAAACAAAGATTTAGGTATGAACGAAAAACTAGAGATCATCGTCAATCCTTGGGAATCTCAAGGTGCGGTGGCTCGTGATATGCGTTACGTTGATCCAAGCGAGAAATTGATTTTAAGCTGCCAGGAAACTCAACGCCCGCGCACGCAATTGATCGTGGATGGCTTTAGTTATAATACTCTTTCTTACAACTACAGCGTTGATTCCATGTTGAATCTGACTGTGACAAAGAAAGTTCAAATGAAGATGGACCCTCGCCTTCTTGTTTACTCAAGCTTGGCAAATGGTCGCGCCGAAGTTGAAAAACTTCGTGACGGTGTTTACTTGTTAAGACTTGCTGTCGTACAAAACCGCGACTATGACACTTCGAACACTTATGTTACATCTGCGGATAAACTTGTGAATGTTCTGAGTGGTCAAATCAACACGGACATCACTTTTCAAACTCAAGACTTAAAAGCCTTGGGAAATCGCAACAACATGCTTGTTGAGATCTATCCGATTGACGAAAACAAAGTGACCGTCGCGAACGGCCAAGTGACTTTGAAAAATGCCAACGACTCTTTAGAGTCTGCGATTGACACTTCAACAGGTCTTGAAACGCCGACTTTTGTGGGTCCTGTGACTTTGAATATTGATGAAGCGTCTCGTCCTCTTCGTATGTTGGATGCCTCTGGCGTGAGCAGTTTCTTGCTCAACGGAAAAGGCACTAACGAGGCCTCTCTAAAATTTGTTGTAAAACAAGTTGTCGAGCAAGGTCTTAAAGTTCAAGCAGAAAAGCGCCAAAGAATTCAAGCTCGCTCTGAAAAAGCGCAATTTGCGAAAGAAAACAACTTGGATTTGATTTCACTCAAAGAAGCCGATGTCCAGGCTCCCCTTGTAAAAGCTTTTTTGGGCACAACGAAACTGAATGAACGCTTGATCGTGACGAAAGCGGATTTGCAAGATTTCGCGAACAAAGGAACTTTGGCTCCAGCGCTTGCGCAAAAGCTGTGTGCTTTCTGGGCTTCTGATTACCTGCAAAAGATGTATGCCAATAAAGGTGGCGTCGTCAGCCAACAAGCCGTGATGGGTCTTGGTATGAGCTGCTACAATGCCGTTGCAAAAAATCCTTCGGCGTTCTTCCAAGTAGAAAAACAGATGATGATCAAAGAACTTGGCGGCGCTCAATTCGTGAAAGGTCTGAACCAAGGTCTTTCTGTGGGAACAAGTTTTTCCGTGAGCGCTTCTCACTCGACTTCTAAAACACGCTCAACAAGCATCAGTGCGAAGTTCGGTTTGTCGAAAAAGTTCTTGGATCTTTTCTCTATCGGTGTGGATTTGGGATACTCAATGTCCTGGGCGACATCGGACTCAAATAGTGCCAGCAACTCTGTGACTGTGAGTGGTTCCACGTCTATGACAGTGCAACAAAATATCTTTAAAGTACGTGTGAATAAGTACGAGCAATGTGCCGTGGTTCGTTTAAACCCAATTCTTTTCATCAAAGACACAAAGTCTTGGTTCGGTCGTCGCGACTACTTAGGTTTCTTAAACCCTCGTTTGACGGAAGAAGAAATGGCGACAGCAACAACACGCGGCTTGATGATCTGCGAAGGCACTGTGCGCACAGCTCCCGTGGATATCATAGAGAATTACTATTTGATTGCCCAGGAGTCTAACAGCTCACAAATGCAAGACAATGGTGACGCTCGCAACAGAAACTTCTTTATCGCTCTTCGTTCTAAGAATGACTTTAACAGATTCGTTCTTGCGATGAAAGGCAATGCGAAGATGCCGACGACGGCGGAAAAAGAAGAGGACCCACAAGTCCAGGCTACCAAGATGATGGAGCAGCTTTTCCAAATGTCAGGTCCTGCGTATCCGGGAATGTATCTGGTTCAGTAGGAGATATTAAGTTTTCTTAAATCTCCGGCGGAAGAGAGGTTCCTTTCTTCCAATCCAATTTCACAGGGATTAGCCACGAATTGTATCGTTTTAAAGAGACACAGACACACTTTCTGAGTTACTATCGTTAATGCAACAAGTTGCATTAAACACTCGAGCGTGAAAACATGAAGCCCTCTCTTCCTAAGAATCTATTTAATTTGTCAGATATTGAAATTCTCAAACAATATCCGAAGACATTCACAGCCCCACCAGTACTATCGGAAAATCTCATCCGTCGCATTCTAAATGGCGAAAAAGTTCGGGATCAAGAATTCGACACTATCTTTCCGCCTTACTATCAAGTGGTCTCGGATATTCATTGGTCCTCCATTGAGGTCGCAAGACAAATTGCTTCTTGGCTCAATGAAAAACCAAAGCTTCGTTTTATAGATATTGGCTGCGGAGTGGGAAAACTCTGCTTTCTTTTGCAAATACTCACGCCGCACGAAATTCACGGAATTGAACAACGTACGAATCTTGTAAAAATCGCGCAGGCGATCATCAAACAAAATAACTTAAAACAGATTTCGATAAAATCAATGAACATGATAGACCTTGATTGGTCTGAGTATGATGTCTATTATCTCTACAATCCTTTTCAGGAACATCAAGACGGAAGCCGCTTCTGCGTGATCGAGAATAATATTGACTTAGATTCTAAGTATTTTGCTCATTACACATCTGAAGTTTTCAGACAACTTGCCTGGGCAGAAACAGGAAAAATGTTAATTACCTACCACGGGTTTGGAGGCCGAATACCACCCTCGTGGAGAATGCTCACGTCAAAACACATTGAAAATGGCCATCTCGAACTATGGATGAAGGAGTCTTAGAATGCCGAAACGAAGACATCCAAAACTCTTCTGGTAGACTTCTTCCTTCAAAATCAGCGCAGCCCCATCTCGTCGATTCGTTTATTTAGTGGTGATGCTTCTTGTACGTCGCCACTAAATCGGCTTGCGCTAAAACATGACCCTTCATGGCTTTTTCCAAGTCAGCTTTCGAGGGATTTTCCATGTGCGGAAGAACCGCATCCAACGCATAGATTTTATGATGGTAGTTGTGTCTTCCAATAGGAGGACATGGACCTCGATATCCCACAGCCATCCAATCATTCACTCCTTCATAAGAGCCTTTCGGTAAACTTGCTACATCTTCAGGCAAGGAACTCACAGACGCAGGAATATTAAAAAGCACCCAGTGGACCCACGTTTGTTTCGGAGCTTCTGGATCTGGTGCATCCGGATCATCGACAATGATCGCGAAACTTTTTGTGCCGGCGGGCGCCCCCTTCCAACGAAGAGGTGGCGACTTGTCATCACCTTCACAGGTGTATTTAGAAGGAATTTCTTCATGAGGTTTAAATGCGGGTGATTCCAAAGTGAAAAGCATAAGACCTCCCTAAGAATTTTCTTACAGGAGATTTTTTATTTTCTCAGCTTGTTTTAAAGCACGAGTGCCAGAACACAGATTATTTTTTTAAAAGAGTTTCGCGCAAAAATTCAATGCCGCGAACGCCGAACCAAGAATAAGATTCTCCGTTTACAATAGCGCCTTCGATGCCCAGTTCTTTGAGTTCACCGATTTTTTTGTGAAATGGAAATGGTTCTGACGAAAACAAGAAGAACGTGTCTTTCATTTCTTCTAATTCGACAACTGGATACTTCTCCCCTTCAGGATACTCGACAAGTTTTGCGCCTAATTTCTCTAGAACGGAACCGATGTAAGTTTCACGACTGACACTCATCCACGGTTTTTTCCAAATCATGTAAGCGACTTGTTTATATCCTTGTGACGGCGCTTTCACCCATTCCATGAACGCTGGAATTTTTTGAAAATCCCATTGCGGCACGGGTGCCTCTAAAATATCCAGACAATCGACAGAAAGTTCCATGAGTTGCGGATTTTTAAAGTGCTCTCCCAAGCGTGCTAATTCTGTCTGCAAACTTTGTAACGAAGAAACATGCGTTGCCAAATAAGGAACAGGACACTCCTCAGCCATCTCAAGTGGATTTTCCTCTTGATCTAAAAGAACCAAATCCGGTTTTAAATCGATAACTAAATCCCAAGAGACTTCTTTGGTCCCACCCACAATGGGAATATTCGTGATCATTTTTGGAGGATGAATGCAAAAACGCGTGCGTCCAACAACTTGCACACCCGCTTTTAATAGCGTCTCCGTCCAAGACGGAACCATACTCACTACGCGCATTTATATCCTCCATCGCCAAACTAAAGATTACCCGCCGGGCCATGGAGAGTCAAAAGCTTGACCGTCCGTGGTGCCCGGCACAGTATAGCCCTCTAACAGTGAGGTTAATTTATGACGCAACTCTTCCCTCTTCACGAGAAACCAGCTTTGAGCCCGTATAAAAAGGGCGACGTTCTTGTGTTATTTGGCGAACTTTTCTCGCGCGGTTATGCAAATGGTTTGGTTGAAGAAGCCGAACGTCGTGGCATGACGATTGTGCGCGCCACTGTCGGTCGCCGCGAAAAAGATGGATCTCTTCGTGCTTTGACAGCGGAAGAAACCGCAAACATTCCCCAACCTTTTATCAACGTTCCTCTAGAAGCCGGTTTCGACATGGAGCCAGACTCTAAAGGTGTCACTCCTTGTGACCAGCTTAAAGATATCAAAATGGGAGAATGGGATAAGACGACTTTGGATTGGAAGTCGATCGAGGAGTCTGAAAAGAATGGAACGACCCGTTTCAGAAAAAACACCGAACTTTTTTTGAAAGAACTTGAAAAGCACATCCCTGCCGGAGCCAACGTTTTGTTTGCGCACTTGATGGCTGGTGGTGTTCCGCGTGCGAAAATCTTGATGCCACTTTTAAACCGTGCATTTAAAGGCACAGGCGATCGCCATATCCCAACGCAAGCTCTTTTGGATTCACAAATCGGTCAATTCAGTTTGAGAAACTTTAAAGAAGTGACAGCGGAAACATTCCGTCACCTCGTTGAACTTTCAACACCTCTTCGCAAAAAATTGGAAGCGCAAGGCAACCACGTGTCTTACACAGCTTACGGCTATCACGGAACCGAAGTGATGATTCGTGGTCATTACAAGTGGCAAACTTACACCTGCTATTTCCAAGGTTGGGCGAAAATGGCTTTGGAACAATACTCTGAAGAATTCGCAAAACAAGGCGTGCACTGCTGCGTTTACAACTGCCCAGAGATTTTGACAAACTCAAGTTCGGTGTTTCAAGGCGTTGAAGTATCACTTTATCCTTTGCTTGCAGCTATTCAAAAAGATGCCGGAGATAAAAAACACGGCGAACAAGTGTTGGCACAATGTAAAGCTTTGCTTAAAGATGATGTCACATTTGACCAGATCATCAAATTTACCGATGAATACCTCACAAATGATCTGACTTTGGCGTTCTCAAAATACGAACAGTGGCCACAACACTCTCGCCAGGATCAAATGGAGTACATGCTAAAAAGCTCGGACTACTTGTTTGACCTTCACAAAGATCAGAAGAATTTGATCACTGCTGTGCTCAGCGAAGTGGTCTTTAAATCTTGTGGTTACGTGATGTTGCATGATTCTTGGCAACCAAAATCTCCAGTCGCATGGATCGGTCACGACCTTGTGGCTCGCTGTATGTAGCATGTCAGTTCAAGCCGGAGAGAGTTGGAATTATCAAAAGTATAAATTCTATGGTTTGTCGCTGTCGGGTATTCGCACAGCGATAGCCATGCCGGAACTCTCTTTGAGCTTTGATGTGGCTCAAGGTTATCCCTTTCTTTTAAACTTAAAGCATTTCTTTATCAGTCACGGCCATCTTGATCACTCGGCTGGCATTCCGTACATCATCTCGCAAAAAGCCATGACTTCTCAAGAGCCCGGCAAATTCTATATGCCGAAGTCCTTGGTGGAGCCTCTTGATCAAATCATGAAGCTTTGGGAACAAATCGAAAAGCATCAATACAAGTATGATTTTATCGGCGTGCAAAGTGGTGATGAAATTCCTTTGAACGCGCAAACTTATGTTAAGGTCTTCCCGACCCTTCACCGAATTGAATCCTTCGGCTACACGGTTTTTGAAACTCATAAAAAACTAAAAAGAGAATACGGCGGTCTTTCAAAGGAGGAAATCGTTGAACTTCGTCGCCAAAACATCGACGTCAATGAGGTTCATCACACTCCGGTGGTGAGTTTCACTGGGGACACGCAAATTGAGTTTTTAGATAGTTTTGATTGGGTTCGAAAATCTAAAATTCTTTTCTTGGAAGCCACTTATCTTGATGAAAAAAAGACCGTCGAACAAGCCCGCCATTGGGGCCACACACATTTGGATGAAATCGTTCCACGACTGAAAGATATTGAAAGCGAACAGATTGTGTTCATTCACGCCTCCAGCCGCTATTCCGACAAAGAGGCACTTCGCTTAATTCGGGAACGCGTTCCTTCTGAATATCATGAACGCGTGGTGCTTTTCCCGGGACGCTAATTAGAACATATCTCCCAGTTCCAACCAGATCTTACGACTTTTCATTTTCTTATTCTTAAGATACTCAACCCACTCTGAAGAGCTGCGTTTTTGCCAGTTCTCGGCCAAAGCTGCTGCAAAAATCAAAGGACTGTAGCCTTGTCCCAACATATCCTTGGGAGGACGAAGAGCTGTGAGCATCTCCGGGCCATAAAAACCTGTTGGCATCAAACGGTCTCTTTCTCCGAGTTCACCGATAATAATGGCGCCGTGGATTTGTCCCAAAACAGTGCGACTCAAAGGCCCCGAAGCCTCCGACGTTTTTGGAATGCCTGCTGTTCCAACAATCATCAAACCGGAATCAGCTTTTTTATTTAAAGTTTCAATAAGGTCTTTATTGGCCTCATTCACTTTCATATTAAAATCAAAAAAGACAAAGCTTGTTCCCACAGGCAAAGACTCAACACGTTCGTGCAAAGCCTCCATGTCAACAGCGCCTTCTTTTGTATAAGGAGTGAAGTTGACGATCTCGCAGCTTTTGCAAGGACGGACCTTTTCTTCGAAAACAGGTTTTACCTTCAATTCAAAGTCTTCAGCTTTCTGTTGGCCAAAATAAATCACTGTCGTTTTTGTCGGAGGCAACGCCGCCTGCGCCCATGTCGCTCCGCAAGAAGCCAAAATTAAAACGGCACCAGCCATAGCTTTTCTAAAATTCCATAGATTGCACTTAGTCATAATTCGAGTTTGCCCTCCCCCTTGGTTTGCTGTCGACTTTTTTAATTATTTATTGAACAATCGACATATGGAGTCATGGAGTCAGATTCGCATATTTCATTCAGGAGACGAGTACTTTCACAGTCTCGTCGAAGATATACGCAAAGCTCAGCGTAGCATCACTATCGAATCTTATATTTTTGCCATAGATAAACTTACGCAAACTATTTTGGAAGAATTAACCAGAGCCCGCGAGCGCGGCTGCACGATCAAAATTGTTGTCGATGGTTTTGGCTCCTACTACTACATTCCGCAACTCGATCGAATGTGTGAAGAGCGCGGGATTGAGTTCCGTGTTTTTCATCCCTTTCCCTATCCACTTTTGTGGGCAAGACGACTTTTTGCAAAATATTCGCTAAATGCGTCCCTCATCATGAAACGTATGAATCGTCGCACCCACCGCAAGATCACGATCATTGATGAAAAACGCGCTTATTTAGGCAGTTTAAATTTCACACAAGATCATTGTGAAAGTCTTGTTGGAGAAAAAGCCTGGAGAGACACCGGTGTCTATATTGAAGGCGAAGACTTGAGTCGCTTGGTGCTGGCATTTCAAATCAGTTACCTGCGCACGTATGTAAAAGGGCTGCTTTCTTGGGTGTCCCGCTGGAGACTTCGCAAAGACACGCATGACAGCTTGCTTCGCCTCAACACCACTCAGCGCATGCGCCGTCAATTGTACCGCGATCTTTTACGTCGCATTTCTGGAGCACAGTCGCGATTGTACATCACGACGGCTTATTTCCTACCCCGCCGTTCTTTGCTGTTGGCTCTCTTAAAAGCCGCCCGTCGCGGGGTGGACGTTAAAATTCTTATTCCCGGAAAATCCGATGTACCTGCAGTAAAATGGGCGGCTTTTAATATTGTCCGCTTCCTTTTGCAAAAAAGAATTTCTATTTACGAATATCAAAAGACGATTTTGCATGCGAAAACGATGATTATAGATAACGACGTCTTTATCGGCTCTTTCAACCTCAATCACCGCAGTGTTTTGCACGATCTTGAGGTGGAGGTCGTTCTGCGTGACGAGGCCAGCCTCACAAACATGCTTCAGCAATGGAGTGTCGATATTAAGAATTCCAAACTGGTTGCCGAAAAAGATCTTGCGGCTCCTTCGTGGCTCGCAAGGATTGTCTACAAAATCGCCTTCCGACTGCGTTATATGCTCTAGTTTTTTACTTTGACCCTGCCCTCTGAATTAGTGATCCTATATGTATGAATTCTTACGTTAAAGTCGCGATCACTGGGGGCCCTTCGGGCGGTAAAACAACTCTTATCGAAGCTCTAAAAAAAGAGCTTGGACAAAAATGCGCTGTCGTTCCTGAAGCAGCAAGTATTTTATACCGTGGCGGTTTTCCGCGCTACAAAGATGCCCAGGGTATCATCCATGCGCAAAAAGCGATTTACTACACACAAAAAGAGCTTGAAGAGATGATTTGCCTGCTTAGCCAAAAACCTTTGATCGTGTGCGATCGTGGTTCTTTGGACAGCGTTGCCTATTGGCCCGCAGATGAATTGAATTTCTTTAATTCCATTCAAAGCTCTCGCGAGCAGGAACTGGCCCGCTATGACTGGGTGATCCACCTCGACACGGCTTCCATGGATTTTTACGACACGAACAATCCGATTCGTACAGAAACTTTCCAAGAAGCTTGGGATCTAAATACAAAAATCAAACAAGCTTGGGAAGGCCATCCCCGTCGCGTGGTGATCACTCACAACGAGGACTTCCTTTCGAAAATGACAACGTCTTTATCAGTCATCAAAGCCATCATGGCTCACAAAAGTGCTGAGGATATCAAAAAGGAGCTTCTGCAATGATGAGAACTCTGCTGGGTCTACTTTGTTTTTGCATCGCGTGTTCTTCTTTTGCACAAGGCCGCTCGAAACTAAAGCCTTTGTATTTCCAAGCAGACAAAAACAATCTGCAAGTTCTTCCGCAAAGATTCGAATACACTTTGCTCGATGAAGATCGCTTGAAAGTCGGTGACATCCTTATCGACACAACCCAAGTGACCTTTCAGATTGAACCTTCCGCAAAAAAACGAGGCACCTACAGTATTCGTTTCACTTGGCCTGCGGGGCTTATCAAAGACGGCGAATTGGCGATTAAAAACAACTCTGGCAAAGCCGTCTTCAATGCTCTGCTAACAAAAGACAATTTAAAAATTTCTCAAGGGGCCGCCCAAGAAGGGGAAGAAGCTTTGCGTTCTGAAATTGCGACTTTTGCCATCGACGATGTTGAAGCGAATGTTGTTGATGATATGAAGTACTTCCCGTTCATGGTGTTTTGTATCTACCGTGAAAGCGATGAGACACGTTTGTATCTGTGCTCCAAAGAACTTTATCTCAGCTCACAACAAGGCCAAATGGTGGTCAAAGCGCGCTCTAGCACAAAGAAAGCCGCGCAAATTGAAATCAACGGCAAAGTGGTCGGCAATCAAGGGATCATTTATCTCAACGACCGCAGTGAAAATGTCGCATTCAAAGCTCAAACTCAAACAGGCGCTTTCTTAGAAATTGAAACGCGCAAAAAGGACGTTGACTTCAAAGACGTGGTTGTTTCTGATGACGGGGAAAAAATCATCCTCACCGCTTCAGGAGCTGAACCCGTTGACGAAAGCAAAGTTAAAAAACTTTCTGATGAAGACTGGCAGATTACTCTTCCGAAAGGCCGCCCTGTTCTGTACTTAAAAGGTGATGGCGACATTCCAATGCGCCAAGAGTTTTACGTGCGCGGCACATTGCCACGTGAAAAGAGCAGACCTTATATTTCAGCTAAATCTGTTTCACGCACTTATTCTTCCCAGCTATCTTTTAGTGGCGTGAGCCCGGAAGGTGTGCAAGTGAAAGTTCCTGAAAAAGACCCCGATGCGCAATTAGAACCAACAAAGAAAAACCAATTCTATTGGACCGTTCGCAACATCCCCGCGGGTGTCGAAACTCGCCGCTATCTTTCTGTGATTTCAGAAGGACACGACTTCACTGTGGGTTACGATGTTTTCCGCGGGCAACCTTTTGGATTAGGATTGGGTGCTCATTATCTCACGCCGTCAGGTCTTGTTTTTGGCTCGGTGGACTTCCAATGGTGGATTGAAAATTTCTTGATGATCAACACCAACTGGTCCCGTTTCCGTTGGGGATTGGCTTTAGAAAGACAGCAACATCTGACTGAAAAAGACGATCAACCGAAAGTGGATTTCACAACATTGGAACTTTTGTGGAGAGCCAAAGAAGGTTTCAACTTGATTGATGAAACTTGGGGCCTTTCATTGCCTTTACAAATGATTCAAGGTGAAAGCGCGAGTGCGACTGCTTTTGGATTAGGAGCTTTCTGGATTAAAAAACCAGGACGCTGGTTAAAACCATTTATGCAATGGTCAGAATTGAAGTTTCATTACTTCGCAGGTTCTTCAGGAAGTGATTTTAAACTGAAATCAGCCTATATGCTCAAAGCTCAAGCTTACTGGCAATTCTCTTCGCAATGGTATTTGCGCTACGGGCTTGATTTCAGCGATTACAAATACGATCCGGCTGCCGCAAAAGAAGAAAGCCAAATTGGTGTGAATGCGGGAGTCTTCTGGAAATTCTAACGCTTCTTAAAAAAGCCTGAAACAACCTGTTTAAGGTCCATATTGAAAACATCCTGCTTTTTGTTAGCCGCAGAAAGCATGGAGATTTCACGGCGCGCAGGAATGAAAGATGGATCGAGCGCCACGCTCTTTTCGAAAGATTTGCGCGCAGCCACCATATCCCCTTTGGTTTTGTTGAATAAACCAATCACGAATGGGAATAATGTATCATAGCGTTCATCCGGTGGAACTTGCATAAGCTCAAGTTCCACTTCTTTTAAGACAAACTGTTTCTTCATAGGATCTACAGAGCCCAATTTAGCCCATGAACTATAGAGATGAAGCTGCTGCGTTTGTGGATTGAGTTTCGCCACTTCCGCAAGATGCTCTAAAGCCTTTGCAAACTGATTGTACTGAAGAGCTTTTTTTACTTCTTCCATCAAGGTCGTGGCTTTGAGTTTCGCTTCCGCTTCAGATTTTTGTGAAGCTTGACGGAACTGATCGATCTTATTCGTATCACGAGATGTGGCGACAGCTTCTTCGGCTGCTTTTTTGATTTTGCTCCACACCGTATAAACTTCAGATGCGGTGTCTTGCGGCTGATCTCCGATAATAGTCATGAAGTCCGCCAATGCAGAATCCATAGAACTTCCACCGGAACCTGTTTCCATATAAGCCACAATTTCGTAACCGTTCTTGCCATCAAGCTCGGCCCAGATTTTCTTTAAAACTTTCAATTGCTCTAGCGGATTTGTGAATGCCGCACGCTGAGCAAAGACGATCAAACCTTTCGTCAAAAGGAAATGAATCGCCTTATAAACGGCAACTTCACTGTAACCTTTGACATCCAAAAGCTGGGTCAATGTCATTTGGTTGTTGAGCTTCACAGTCAAACCATCCAAAGACTTTAACAACGACATCGAAAGAGCCGGATGATCATCACGGAATGTCGGACTTTTCACGATCACGTTTCCGGACCACATCACATACAAAGACTTAAGCCAGCTAATAGAAATCTTAGAAGCAATCCAGTCATGCAGATAATAAGACAACGTATCAGCATCAATACTTGGGCTGCTCATCTCCACTTCAGCCGACGCAAAGTTCACGCGGATTTTTTGATCCACGATCGTGCGCACCAAGCGGATGTTCATTTGCTCCATCAAAATCAAATCAAAGGCATGAGGGCTCAGTTGATTATTTTGAATAAGGTAATTACCAATACGGCGGTTGTTCTTGTCACGCAAAGCCGCTTGCACGTCTTCCGGAGTCGCATAACCACTTTGGATCAACATCTCCCCTAAGAACGTCGTCTTATCGTCCACGTCCACGCCGACGATATTGCCATTGCAGAACGTGATACCAGAGACGGAGCCATCGGCATTATAAATATTCAAATAACCACTGCTCTTTGTTTCTACAAGCAATGAATATAAGAACGGCAAGTCAAACCCGCTCACCTCTTCGATGGATTCAATGACCTTTCTTTTTTGACGATTGGTCACTGTCGGGTTTGCAAACATTTGATAAAGCAATTTACGTGCGCTGGATTCTTCTTTTTTCGGAGCTTCTTCTTTCTTAACAAGTTTAAGAACTTGCTCCATCTCAAAAGGCTTTTTCAAGAACGCCACGGCTTGTGTACTTTGTGTGGCTTCTTGAATGAATGATTTATCCGTGTAGATACCGCTCATCAAAACGACTTTAAAACGCGATGAAGGATAATTTGTGCGCGCTTGTTTGATAAAATCCAAACCCGTCATTTGCGGCAAAAGACAGTCACAAAAGAGGAATTCGATGTTGGTGTTTGTGGATAAGATGGTATTGGCCTCGTCAGGACGAGCCGCCAAAAAGACGTGATGACCGGCGCGACTGAGGACTTCTTTTAAAGCCAGCCCGACGCTTTCATCATCTTCCAAAATTAGGATCTTTGTTTTTCCTGGTTCCACATTTCCTTGTCGGTCTATAAGTCGGATCTATTTAGAATAAAAAAGAAAAAGCGGGCCTGTCATCCAGGACCCGCAGCATTTTCTAGACCTATGTCGAAGATTTCTTACTTTTTGAGGAACTTAAAATATTTGGATTCAATAACATCCATTTCCATTTCGTTCCCTTCTTCATCCTTCACGGATGCAGGAGGTGTCACGCCGCCCTCGTTGAATTCTGTCCCATAACGAAACAGAACGTTCTTTTCAGAACCAGAATCATCATTGTAGTACGGGACAAAAAATGAATTTACTTTGCCGGTTGCAGGCAAGAATCCATCGACCATGTTGATTTGATCGACGATCACTTTCGGGCAATTGCTGAATGAAATCTGTGCTCCACCCGCCGTGCCTATCCATTTAATCCACTCGCGAATACCGCAAGAGTTGATACTTTTTAGACCGCTCAACTCCACGTCGATGGCTTGGTTTCCCGTCAAATTAAACTGAGAAAAATCGACGTCCTCATCGATCGTGCCTGCCATTTGAACTGTGAGTTTATCAGCAGCTTTATTCATTTTCACATCGAGTTTACCCATGGTTCTTCTCCTCATTCACGTACAGATTTAAATTTAATTAAGACCTTCTCGTTTGACCACAAAAAATGTCACGTCATCGACTAAGGTTGCTCCCTGACGATGGCCTTGGAAGCTCACAACGAAACGATCTACCGAATCATTCACGCCAGGATAGTCTTTGTTCGCGGCGATAAGGGCCTTGATAAATTCTCTCTCGCCCCAAGCTTCTTTTCCAGGATTTTGAATGTCGGGAATTCCGTCCGTATAGAAGAAAACAGAATCACCCTCATCTACCTGAATGCTCGTCTGTTGGTAAACGGAATCACGCGCTTGCCCTAATCTGGGATTATTCACTTCATTAAGGGGCACTAAATCTTTTTTCTTAAGAGGCCCCTCACCTTTTTTAATCAAGAACGGCGCTTCGTGAGAGGCATTGCAGTACACCAACTCGCCCGTGTCTAAATCAAAAGACGCCAAGAAGAACGTCATCATGATACGACCTTTTGAAACGTCATAGATACTGCGATTCAAAAGTTCGAGAGCTTTTGATGGCGAAATGTTTAACCGCTCAATAATCGTTGAAGCGGATTTTGCAGCACTCGTAATCAAGGCAGCCGGAGCACCGTGCCCTGTGGCGTCCCCGATCCACAAGAAGATTTTATTTCCGATTTGACAGTAGTGCCACCAGTCGCCACCGCACTCACTGGCAGGCTCATAGTAACCGGCAATGGCCAAAGGCCCGATTTTCGCACGTGTTTCAGGGAAAAGAGTTTCTTGCACGGTTTTCGCCGTTTGAAGTTCGGATTCCATACGCGCTTTTTCAGCCGTTTGATCTAACAAACGTGATACTTCCGCCGCCATGATATTAAAATTATCCGCCAAACTTCCAACTTCATCCGTGGATTTCACATCCACACGAATATTGAAATCCCCTTCCGCCACTTTTTTAGTCGCGTTGAAAAGCTGAGTAAGAGCTTGCGTGATACCGCTGGAAGCAAAAAGACTGAGAATGATTGTTACCGAAATCAAGATTCCGAAAAAAATCAAAGATTTGCGAATCAGGATTTGCACGGCACCCAAAGCTTTTTCTTTTTCTACCGTTGTTACAACAATCAAATCACCGAAACCCGCTTTAGAGAAAGACACCAAAAGATCTGTGCCATCAGCAGCTTTATCCGTCTCGGCCCCTTGTGCTACTTTCGCAGAAGAGCCTTTCAAGAAAGACGGCGTCACCGTCTCTTGCAGTTTCTTTCCCGGCATTCCATCCGGACCAAAAAGCACAGTTCCATCTTGAGAGATCAAATACATTTTTTGCGACATTGCTGCTCTGAACATTTCAGAGGCTTCGCTCATACGCACGATGACAAGAAACACCGTATTGCGTGTTTTTGTTTCATCGCTGACTTTTTCAAAGATGAAAATACGATCGTCGCTGAAAGGCACTTTCACCACACGGCGTGTGGCTTCCACTTCCGCGAAATACGACGGTATTTGATTTTGCAAAGAAGCCAAAACACTCGCTGTCTGATCCGGAACTTTTTCAAGAGTCGCTGCTTTTTCAAAAGCACCGCTTTGTGACGGAGTAAACACCACGATGGATTCAAGATTGAACTCATTCATGAAAATAGAATCAGAAACCGGCGTGAATTTTTGTTGGGTGAGGTAATCTTGAAAGATCGGCTTCGTCGTTCCAAGCACAGCATTGAGCTGTGTCTTAATTTGAGCCGCCATGGTTCCTGACATACTGCTTGAAGAATCAAAGACATAGGCGATCTTGTCGTCTTCAAAAATCTTCAACGCTAAAATTAAATACACAGTCAGTGTAATTAAAGGTAGTGAAGTGAGCAGTAAAAGAATCTTATATCTTATTGATATGCCACGTTTTTTCACGAGTTCAGTATGCCCTTTAACAGGAAACCCGAAAAGAAATTCTCATGTAACTTGGCCTAAGGTCCGTAAATCATTCGTCATTTCCAACCGATAAGCCCTCAAGCAGGAGTGTTATGTCACGTTTTGGACAAACAGAAAAAATCATCTTTGTATGCGCCATCGTAGCTCTGTTGGCCTTCTCGTACTTTTTGTACGATGACTCTTTGCTATTCCCGAAAGTCAACAACGGAAAATTAGAACTCATCGGTGACGTCGCGATTTCACAAAACGACGTTCGCCGCAAAAATCTTGATACATTCAGTTGGGTCCCCGCTTCTCGCAAAGATGCTGTCTATCAAAACGATTCGATCTTTACTGGTGATCGTTCCGAAGCAACAATTCAATTGCAAGACGGAACTCAGATTAAAATCCAGCCAAACTCTTTAATCACTTTGAACTTGAAAAACGGTCAAATGAATCTGGATTTGCGCTACGGAAACCTTGTCGGCGAATTGGCGCAAGGTTCTTCATTGACAATCAAATCCGGCACAGAAGAATTCAAACTTGAGAGCCAACAAGGCTCCCCTGAAAAATCTAAAATTCAGTTCAACAAAGCTCACAGCGGTAACGTCGACTTGAAATTACTTTCCGGTGACGTGAAGTACGTTGATAAAAAGAAACAAGCTGTCAAAGAGCTTCCGAAAAACGCGGTGGTCGCTGTCACTAAAAAAGGGGAAGTAAAACAAGTTGAAAAACCGCAACTGTTCTTAAAAACGGCAGACAATACAAACTGGCTTCGTATCAATCCTGACGATCCTCTTCCTTTTGAATGGGAGAGCAAAGGAGACGTCGCGCGCTTTGAACTTGAAATCTCGCCAACGGAAGATTTCAGTCATGTGGCGATTTCAAAACTGACTCAAGATAAAAAAACGCAAGTGGTTGAACCTTTAGAGCCTGGCTCTTACTTCTGGCGCTTGAAAGCGACGGACCACAATGGTCAATTGGCAGCCACATCACCAGTTCAACACATGCAAATCACTCATCTGGTGGGTCCGCAAATCACAACGCCGACTCAAGCAGCGCAAATCAATCTTGAGTTGAAAGTAAAACCTCAAGAGGCTTTGGAAACAAGCACGGAAATCCAATGGCGCGCGCAAGAGTCTCTTAAAAACTTCACATGGCAAGTGGCTTCCGATGCGGAATTCACAACGATTGTGAAAGAAGGGCAGACAAATACTTTAGCGGCGGTCACTCCAAAACTTCCTGCGGGAACTTATTGGGTGCGCGTGCAAGGTCAGACAGAATCGCAAAAACCATCTCCATGGTCTGAGCCCGTGTCTTTCACCTTGAATCTTTTTGCGCACAAAGAAGAGCGTCCAAACCGCCCTATTCTTGTGACGAAGAAAGTCGACTTCAAAGTTCCAACAGGAAAAGATCGCAATCCGGCGTCTCCGGAATCTCCGAAGCTGGCGTGGAAACCTGTTCTACAAACGAAGAACTACATCTTGCAAATTTCTAAAGATGCTAGCTTCAAAGAAGTTGAAAAATACGATATCACACAAAACCAAGTGTCTTGGTCACAATATCGTCCAGGTCAATACTTCTATCGCGTTTATGCTCGTGGACTGAACGGTCTTATGAGTGAGCCGAGTGAAACTGGAACAATTGATATCAACATGGATGGTCTCACGTTAGATCCGATGAAGACGATCAATGCCATTGGCCAAGCTCCGGGCCCTAAAGAAACTCCGATCAGTTGGTCTGAAGTTCCATTTGCGAAATCCTATCTTGTGCAAATGGACAAGGATAAGAATTTCGCACATCCACAACAACTGGAATATTCATCCAATGCGGGGACTTTAACCGTGCCGGATCCAGGTCGCTACCACGTGCGCGTGCAGGCGATGGATGAAAGCAACAAACCTTTAACAGGTTTCTCAAATATCGAAGAAGTGCTTTATACATTCCGTACGCCTCTTTCTTCTCCTTCGTTGTTAGAGCCATTTAACAATGCTTCGATCTTCCTGCAAACGGAAATGGAACCATTTATCTGGCTTGAATGGAAAAAGGTGGAAGGTGCAACTTCTTACCGTATTGAAATTTCAGATAAAGCGGATTTCTCTCGCACATTGATTGCAAAATCTCTGCAAGGAAATCGTTATTTGATTAAAGACCGCGTTCCACTTGGAAAAATCTACTGGCGCGTGCGTGCGGAATCTAAAGGCGACGCTGAAATGTCTGAATGGACAGAAAAGCGTGAATTTACTCTTTACCATCAAAAAAATGAGACGTTTGTAAAATGAAGATTCAGTACTCCCTCTTTGACACCCTTTTGGAACCTGTGTTTGTTCTAAATGCTGAGCAAAAGGTCGTCTATTGCAACGAAACGGCCGCGATCGTCGCAGGTCTTTCTATTCGCAAAATCACAAGAGGCATGAAGTTCTCTGAACTCTTTGAGTTTAGTGAACCGATTGAGGGTCTTGATAAGTTGATTCATATTTGCGACGCCACTCCTTACAAAGAAGTGAATTTTAAAACGTCCCAAGGTGGCGAAGGAAAAGTACAAATCACACTGCAACCTATTTTTGACTCTATGGGGGATAAAAACTGGATTGTCTTTGTGCGCGACGTGACTTTGGAAGAACGCCTTCAGAAAAAATATCGCGCCGAACTTGAACAAAAAGAAGACGTCATCAAAGCCCTTGAAGAAGCCAAAGTCCAACTTGAAAATTACAGTAAAAACCTCGAGCAAATGGTCGCCGACCGCACGCGCGAGTTGTCGCGTCTCAATCAAACCATGTCCGCTCTTCTTGATAGCTTGGGACAAGGCTTCTTCATCTTTAATTCTGAAGGTCATATCCTCGACGTTTCTTCAAAGGCCTGCGAAACCACAGTGGAATCGAAGCCCGATGGAAAACTCATTTGGGATGTTTTAAAACTTCCTGAAAACAAAGTCGAAGGTTTCAAAAAATGGATGCAAACCCTTTTCATGGAAATGCTGCCATTTGAAGACTTAGCACCATTAGGCCCCGTGACTTATCCGCATTCAAAGAATCGCAATATCGCTCTTGAATACCACCCGCTTCGTTCCACCGAAGGTGCGATGGAAGGCGTTGTTGTTGTCGCTTCCGATATCACTTCACTGGTTGAGGCACAAAAACAAGCCGAAACAGAAAAAGAACACGCAAAACTGATCATCAATATGATTAAGTCAAAACGCGAAATCCACCGCTTCATCCAAGAAGCACAAGGACTTTTAATTTCCGTGCGCGAAGAGGTATCTAAGGACGACGGTCCTTATGACTCAGAAACTCTTTTCCGCAACTTGCACACTCTTAAAGGTGGTGCGGCCCTTTTCTCTATTAAAGAAGTCGCTGAAGCTTGCCACCAAGGTGAAAGCCTTTTGGCAGAGCTTAAAGAAAATTGGACACAAGCCGGATTTATTTCATTGCGCGCGAAGTGTTTTGAAATTGAAGAATACTTCTTTAAGTTCCTTGAAGAAACGCGCGACATCTTGGGTTCTTCTGCAACTTCAGAAGAACGCCAAATTGAAATTGCTATCAGTAAATTAAACGACATCGCTCGCAAGGTAGGAACTCTGCCTGGTGGCGGTCCTGTCGCGCAGGAACTTTTATTAGAACTTGCGATGGAGCCCGTGTCTCAATTCCTAGAGCCCTACAACGAAGTGATGCTTCGTTTGGCTGAAAAAATTGACAAGATGATGGCGCCGTTGCAAATCAATAATGGCACCGTGATGGTGATTCCGGAGATTTATAATTCTCTGTTCTCTACCCTTGTGCACGCTTTCAGAAACGCCGTCGATCATGGAATTGAAATTCCCGACACGCGCATCGATCAAGGAAAAACCGCAGAAGGTCATGTTGAAGTGAATGTTGAAATCAAGAACACAGGTTCAAAACCATCCTTGATGATTCAAATCAAAGATGATGG
This sequence comes from Bdellovibrio sp. BCCA, assembly GCF_037996825.1. Lineage (NCBI taxonomy): Bacteria > Pseudomonadati > Bdellovibrionota > Bdellovibrionia > Bdellovibrionales > Pseudobdellovibrionaceae > Bdellovibrio > Bdellovibrio sp. BCCA. The sequence goes on from NZ_JBBNAC010000001.1 coordinate 2,324,427, forward strand.
TGGTGGTATTGATCCATCAAAAATTCGCGAAAAGTTGGCAAAACGTATGATCGACACTCGCAACAAGTCAGACCAAGAAGTGATCCAACATATTTTTGACAGTCAATTTTCGACTCGTGAACAAGTGACAGAAATCTCAGGCCGTGGCGTGGGAATGGATGCCATCAAAGTCGCAGCCGAAGAACTTCAAGGCCGCGTGTGGGTCGAATCTGAACTCGGTAAAGGCACAACACTCTTCGTTGAAGTGCCTTACATCACCGAGTTCAAAAAATCAGACGAAAAAACACCTATCGCCGCTTAAAAATCATTTAGCAACGTCAATCAGACACGTGAAGCTCGCGACACCTGTGCGCTCACCGTCTTCGGTGTATTGTTCCTCTGCGACACAAGTGACATTCTTAGAGCTGTACTCCGTCAAGCGCGGGGTATGAATGGTCATCGTCGCTCCTGATTTCTCCATTTCAAAAAACAGAGCTTCCGCTTTCTCTCCGGTGATTTCGATCGATTTAGCAAAGGCAGTTACAGACATCATGGATACGGCTAAAACCAGAACTAGCTTTTTCATTAAGAACCTCTCTTGATAATTTTCCTCACAAGCAGAGGTTGCACAGCATGTGCCTGCTTAAAAACTCAATAAGACATCTTTGAAGTGCAAAGAGCGCTCAGACAGTAAACACGGTGTCCTTCTTGGCGCCAATTCCTTGTCTCATAATGAGACGACGGATTTTCCCGTAACACGAAGTGAAAAATCGACTAAGCCTTGTTGTGCTTCATGTAAGCGGCTTTTAACTTATCTTCGAAAATCTTCGCAGAGAATGGTTTCACGATGTACTGAGAGACACCGGCAAGAACCGCTTCCGTCACTTGATCCCGCTCAGACTCGGATGTTAGAAGTACGAATGGAAGATTGCTCCACTCCGCTGTGGCACGAACTTGTTTTAAAAGTTCAAGTCCCTTCATCTTTGGCATATTCCAATCTGAAATCACCAATTGAATTTGCGTTCCCGGAGTGTTGCTCTGAACAAGAACCTTCAGACCTTCTTCACCGTCAGCAGCTTCTTGAATATTTTTATAACCCATTGCCTTTAACGTGTTCTTCACAAGATCACGGATGGAAGGCATGTCATCGATAACCAAAATGCGGGTTTCTAGGGGAAACATAGTAAGGGCTCCTCTGCAGTCTTAGTTTAAAGAAAACATGAAGAGAAGCTCAAAGAATCTTTACAACCCTAGACTTTGTGCGGGAGCGAGCCACAAGAAATCAGCACGCGGTCCCTCGACCGGAGAAGGTGCGATCTCGGTCGCAATTTCTTCTTCCGTTAAATCCAAAGTGTTCACTTGAGAAAAGGTCAGAACCGGAACCTGAGGCGCTCTTGCATGAATTCGGTCTGGCAAACCTCCACCGTACTGAACATGGAACTCGCCAACGACAATCACCAAGACCTGGTCAGGGTGAGCGGCAATAAACTCCGTTGCTCTCCACGCCATCGTGTCATCCCAAATAGACTGAGCAGCAAAGTAGCGCTCTCCGGCTTCCGGATTTGGCAGATGAGGCATCATGCTTAAAAAACGATGCTTGTAAGAATCGCGACCCAACGAAAACTGCGGCGGAAGCAATGCCGACTCTTCAGGAGTAAGAGAACTCAAACCTTGCTTAGAGACTTTGCCAGTCAACGAACGAGGCGCATTCAACGCCAGGGTCATAGCCCCTTCAGAAAGCAGCGGAAACTCAGCCTGACTGCGATAGTAGTCATAAGAGGGACTTCCCCAAGCAATGGCTTTAAGGAATTCTGGCTCCGTCAATGCGCCCTTGCGGTAGGAGTCTACGAGGTCCTGTTGAGTGTATGTAAAAAATTCCATTCCCACAGAGACCTTAAGGCCCTCAGCCCGTAAGGCTGTCATAATCGCCAGCTGTTGGTTCTGGTGTTCTTTAAATCCGTGGTTTTCTCCGATAATGACGATAGAACCTGGGGCAACAGAACTGACGGTTTCTTGCAAACGGACCGGCTGTTGGGTGTTTCCCCTCAAAATGCCACTAGTTTGGGCATGAGCACAGGCCGACAAAAGCACGGATACTAGAAAAAGGCTCCAAGAGTTCACGAATTCTCCCCTTAGACACGAAATTGTCTGTTGAAGTTTCCTTTTTCCTTTGATACCTTGACCCCCTTTGAAAAGGTATTGTCATTTTTTCCATATTACGCATGGCAGTACAAACTTGAAGTTTAAGGGGCACCGCAATGGCAAAAAAATCAGGAAGAATCATCATCACTCTTGAGTGCACAGAAGCTCGCGCTGAAGGCAAACCTGTTTCTCGTTACACTACGACTAAGAACAAAACTAAAACTCCTAGTCGTCTTGAGAAAAAGAAATACAATCCAAATCTAAAACGCCACACAGTTCACAGAGAAACTAAGTAATGATTCTTACGGATCAGCAGATTCTCCAACACATGGAAGCAGGCTCCATTAAAGTTGAGCCTTTCCGCAGAGAGTGCCTGGGAACGAACTCTTACGATGTTCATTTAGGCAGTACTCTAGCTGTGTACGAAGAAAAGACGCTGGACGCCAAGAAGCATAACAAGATTCGCACCTTTGAAATTCCTGAAGAGGGGTTTGTTCTCATGCCGGACACTCTCTATTTGGGCGTTACTTTAGAGTACACAGAGACTCTAAAACACGTCCCATTTTTAGAAGGAAAATCAAGCGTAGGTCGTCTCGGAATAGACATCCATGCCACAGCAGGCAAAGGCGATGTCGGTTTCTGCAATTATTGGACTCTGGAAATTTCGGTGAAACAGCCAGTGCGTGTTTATACTGGTATGCCGATTGGTCAGTTGATATACTTTGAAGTAAAGGGCGATATTTTGACGGCTTACAACGTCAAACCGTCGGCAAAGTATAACGACAAAAAACCAATTCCAGTAGAGTCAATGATGTGGAAAAACTCATTCTAAAGTCCCTCTTAGTATTAAGTCTCTTTTCATTAGCAGCGTGCTCAGGAGTCGAACCGGAAGAAGTTTCTGGTATCGACTCTAACACTAGAGTCTCCTCTACTTTTTCTGAATACAGCTCCGATAAAATTCAAGGCTCCGGAACCATTCGTTTCAGTGAACTATTGACTGTCTCTTCCAGTAAATCTATCGCCTTAAAGGCCTCGCTGGACACACTTTCGATGAGTTCGGTCGCGGTAGTTCTTTATTCTTCCAACAGCATCATTCCTTCAAATGATGGTATTGCAGTCACCTTCACCCGCTCCGGCGCCAGCGTGAATGCGCAAGTGAGCTTTAACGGCAACTCGGCCATGGTGAATAGCTCCAAGATGTCTTTTTATTTCCCAACTTCTATTGATGTGATCGTTGAAGTTCACAACGTGAATTCCAAAGCGCGAGTCTTTGTCTGGAGACGCAATATGGTGGAGTATGCTCCAGCCACGGCGGATGTAGATACAGACCGTTCGGGAGATTTAAATTCGTCCCTCCCCGTTCAACGAGGAGGCGGTTCGTTTACCGGTTTGATTATTCAGAACTCAACGGTGACGGCAGCACGTTTAGATTCACAGAAAGTTCTTGATTAGAACCTTCTGCCTTGGCCTTCTTCGCCGCCGCAGTCACCTGGTCGGCGATGTACCCTAAGATTTCAGAAAGCTGAACACGGTCGGCCCATACGTCCCAATTGTCGCGTTTGCCTCTCCATTTCAACACGAAACGAAGTTTTTCTTTGATCGTTTCTGGTGGTTTTCCATAACGAAGGATGTACGTGAAAAGATCCAACAAGTCTGATTCTTTCAACGTCCCCTTCGCGATTTGATCTTTTGCAAGCTCAAGAAGAATACCTTTAAACGCCGGGAAGGCATTTAACGACTCACCGGTCGAAATGAAACCATCTTTGTTTTTATCAAAGCGCGCAAAAACCATCTCAATATATTGCATCACGTGCGGAGCCAAAGAGATGTCTTCCATCTTCGCCATGTTCTGATCATTCGGAACATAACCCGCAGCTTTAAAGACGTTATTCATGTAAATAGCCCACTCGTCTTTCGAAGCGGCCTTCATGAATTTCAAATACTCCGGCGTGGCCGTCATATTTTTCGGCATAGAATCTTTGTAAGCAGCGCGAGCACAACTCAAACCCACCAGAGAATCGTTTGTCACTTTCTCGCCGTGCTTAAAGCAAACGCGCACAAGATCTTCACGCAACATCGTATTGATGTTCACGCCCGACCAGATCATCGCAACAAGGTCTGTCACTTCAGCGTAAGAGGCCAAGGTATTTCCATCTGAATGCGGAACAAAGATATTCGCTTCACGGAAACGCGAAGATGCGAAGGTCACGTTCTTCGGCTCAATCAATCCCATTTCCACGAGGACCGGCTTCAAAGTAAAGAAAGCCGACTGAACTTCATCAAGGATGGCTCCTTTGTACGTCGCTACACGCTCTTTATCGTTCACAAAAGAACGAAGAAGAAGTCTTGTGATGCCTCTATAAAGATTCATCTGACGAAGAGTGTGCTTTGTATAAACTTGCTCAAACTTGTTCGAGATAATAACGCGGCTTTCACTGTCTAAAGTGATTGGCACAGGAGTGTCCACCGATAAAAGGAACTCACCCAAGCCCGCTTGCAATGGTTCTGTTGCGGTATCGGCTTTTTTAGCGTTCTTTAAAACATCGCTCAGTGCTTTCGCATTAAGGCCGTCTTCTGGCTTCCAGTTTTCAGTCAGTGTTGCAATAAAGAGTTCCGAGTCCAACCACACTTGCAGTTCATGGCGGATGACCTCAATCGAAGCCAAGTTCAGAGCATTAGGAACGTAACCATCAATGCGTTGGTTTGGGTTCACAAAGATATTATTAAGCACCACACCCAAAACTTGATCGAGCGATTCGGCTTTCAAACCCTTTGGCAGAACTTCTAGCTTAATTAAGTGCTCTGCAATTTTATTAAGTTCAGCGCGAGTGAACTGGCTCTCTTTTTTCGCAATCAAAAGATCTCGCAAGATGTTCAAACTTTGATTTGAGAGCACTGACAAGTAGCTGACCGTGAGCGGCTGCTCCATAGGTTTTTCTTTTACGAAATAGTCATAATACAGGAAATCCGAATAGAATCTGGCAGCAAAACCTAAAAGAACGCTCCAGTTGCCTTTGCGCAAAGAAGAGTCATTTCCGCCCAGGATCATGTTCTTCACATCGATCACCATTGGCAGATACTTTTTCACTTGTTCTTCGTAGCCCACTTCTTTCGGTGGATACAAAAGCTCCACTTCGTGAATCAGGCTTGTGAGATCCTTAAGATCATAAGCGCCTTCAAACAACACACCGGCTTCGCGAACTGTCGCCTCCAAAACAAACTGAGACTCCATGAAAAGCTTTTGTGCTTCCTCAGGTTCGTAAATCTCTGGTTCCCACTCACGGCCATAGATAGAATAATAAGGAAGGAAACGCTCTACTAAGATTTTAATCCGGCTGACTTTTAAGCGGGCCGTTTCAAAGTCAGTCGTTGTGAAAGAGTCCACACTGCCGCCAAAGAAAAGCTGCTTTACTTTCATCGCTTCAAAAACAAGTTTGTTTGAAACTTTGAAGTCCGGCCATACCACTTGCAATGTTTTAAGGAGTTCCGTCACTTCATCACGGGAAACAACACCTTCAGGTTTTTCTGCAACCAGATCTTGGAATACGGACAAGACATCTTCCACCGTGCGAGAAAGATAAGAAAGGCGATAGCCAGTTCCCGTTTCAGGGACAGATTTAATGAAGTAATAATAACGAAGATACTGAACGTAACCGCGGGCACCCAATAAAGAAAAACGACGCCATTCATTCGGTGTAATCGTGTTCTCATCACCACCGGCCAAAGCTTTTTTTACTTTTTGGACAACCGGCATGTACTTCATGATTGTTTTCGGGAATTCCCAGCTCTCACCAAAGAAAGAACTCATTTCTTCCATCAATGAAACGAAGTCAGAAAGCTTATAACCCTGCCCGTTTTTCTCAATCAACGAAGCCAAAGTGCGAGCGGCATTTTGAACTTCTTTATTCGCATCTTCGAAATAGCGAACATCGAGTTGCAACTTGTTTGAATCCGTCACCGCCCAATTGAGCGACAAGACTTTCATATACGGATTCAGGGCCACCGTCATTTCACGGAAGTTTTTAAACAAGACAATCAATTTATCGATTTCAGAGCGAGTGATGTAATCAGGACTTCCACCAACGAAGACCTGCTTAAGCTTCATAAATTCTGTCTGCAAGCCGACAGTGATTTTAGGATTTTGTTTTGGATCAAGAAAGTTTTTTTCTAAGAATGTCGCGAGTTCCTGAGGAGTGTAACGATCCGCTGCACGTCCACGCACGTAGCGCTTAAATTTTTCAACCGCACTCGTCGCGCAATCCCAGCTTCTTTCAACGTCTTCTTTTTTTGCATTCCCGACGATGAAGTCCTTCACAACGGGATTCATCTCCGAAAGACATTGAGTGCCACTGAATTCCTGGCTCTCTGGCGGAGGTGGTTCCTCGCCGAGTTTCGAGTCACAGCCCGAAAGAACTCCCGCCGATAAAATGCAAAAAGAGAGTGCTGCGAAGCCTCTCTTTAAATCAGTCTTAGAAAACATAAGTCATGCCTCCGTAGACCCTGTCATTGGCGCGATATTGATTGAGAAAACTTGAGGGATTGTAGGACTCATCCTGCACCCCTAAAATATCGCCGCCCATAACAACGGCCCACTTTTGACTCGGATAATAGAGGAACTCTGTATTAAGCAAAGAGCCTCTTTGATCGTAGTCGTATAGATACTTGAATCTTGTTACGAAAGGACGGCGGAAGAAGCTTGCAAGCTGGCCTTCCACACGAAACGAAAGCGCGTTCGTGAATTTCAAACGCTGGTCAAACAATGTGAAATCGTCAGGACTTCCATTTGAAAGAACGTCTTTAATACCGCCGCCATCGACTTTCAAATACTCCAACTGAAACGCCAAAGTTTTTGTAAAGATATTGGCTAAGGAGAAATCAAACGCCGCCGAATAGGCTTTGATCGGTTTCAAACTTTGAATGGACCAATCCACCTCAGGAAGTTTTTCTTTCGGTTCATCTTGCAAGTAAGACAACGAAGCTTTGAGATTTGAGAAAGCGTAACCGATATCCAAAGAATAGATGCCGTGATAACCTACATCTGGAGACACCGTCACATCCACTTTATCTTCAGAAACGTCTTTAAAGTTTTTACGTTTTAAAATCAGCTCATTCACTGGCATGTAACCGGCACTAGCCACAATCCACGGGCCGTTTTCCTTGTTACCCAAGCGCCCCATAAAGCCAACCCCGCCATTGCCGACAAGCTTCGCCATATCAGGGATGTCCAATTCGTAGCTGATGGTATTAATGTGGTTGTTGAAATCGTAATTGCGTGAAGGGGCGCGATACCAACGGCTGTCAGAAACAAGGCCGCCACCCTCTTCGCGGATATCAGGTCCCATGCTCGGAATAAACACAGGGGTTGCAAAGCCCAGGATCTCCCAGCCTTGCGTGTTGTAGTCGACAAAAAGCCCCGTTAAACCTTGTTCTTCCGGACGAAGAGTGTCGATGGCAAACTTCGGCTGCCACAGGCCCAATTGCCAACGGCGATCCATCTCACTCCAGTCCTTCTTTTTACGCCCTAAGAAGGTTTTAAAGGGCGTATTGCCATGCGAAGCGAGATAGGCCTCATGCACGACGAAGTGAGATTGCCCACGAGAGAAAAACGTACCGCCTGAAATATCCGCGGCCATGTCGATCCAAGAAGTTTCTTTAAGAGCGGACAAGCGAGCTGAAAGAAGTTGGCTAAAGGAAAGTTGTGGAGATTCTGGGATTGGAGTGAAGTATTGCATTCCCTCCATGCGGATTTGTCCATAGACCTGCGCTGGCGAAGACGAAAGTTTCGGCTCTTCAATAGAGCTCACCCCTTGAGCCTGAAGATCCTTCACGCTCAGGGTTTGAGTTTTCGCTTTTGTGGTCACGGAAACACTGGTAAGTGCTGCCGCGATGTAGGTTCTTATCCTCACATCCGCCTCTGGATAAAAGTCCAGACTGTAGAGAATAAGAAAAGGCCTCGGGAGTCAACGGAGCCACGTGTCGATATGCTTCAAATCAAATATACGAGAGCTGATGGTAAAAAAACGTCATTTGATTTGAAATACTTACCCCTAAAAAAATACCATAGAAGGCTGTTTTTAGAGTAAGTGCTCAACCAGCCAACGCGGATCGTCAATCGGAATATCGTGGCCAGCCCACGGATGCATTGTGGGTTTTAGTCCCCACTTTTCGGCAATCCTTAGCGTGCACTTTGGTGACACCAAACGATCCCCGTATGAACCCAAAAGTTGGATGTCGCCAGGAGCTTCTTCTGGAAAACGATAGCGAGATGCCGCGAAAATTTGACGAAGCATGTTTTCAATGCTCATCGGATGTTCTTTTGTGTAGGCCATCAACGGCAAGATTTCAGCTTCGCGACGCTCGTGACTGTTGGTCACCATTCCTAAAATAGTTTTCTCCCACAAAGCTTCATCGTTTTTTGCGCCCAGCAAGTTCATTGATTTGACATAATTCATTAGCAAAAAGCGCTGATAAAACGGCGAATATCCTGAAGAGCTTGTGCACACCAAGTAGGCTTTTTTGATTTCGTGCGGATACTCGCGCATCCACTCAACGGTGACCATTGCGCCGAGTGAAACGGAAAGGACGTTGAACGGCTCCCCTTTTTTAACAAACTCGGAGCGAGAGCGCAGGTCTTTGACATAATCAGAAATATTTGTCGGACTTTTTTCGCCGTTACGTGCGCCATTTCCGGGAAGATCAATCAATTCGAAATTATCCTCGGGGAAACGCTCTTTCATTTTATCAACAAAAGATCCCCAGTGGCCTACGCCACGAGCCAAGCCTCGCAATAGAATCCAATTTTTAGTTTGTGGCATACCACAACTCCCGTGCTTTTTTATCAAAGTCTTCTTTTTGCAATTCCGATAGAGCCGCCCACGCTTGCGGAGACGCTACGGCGCGAATTAAAAATTCCATCAATGTGTTGTGGCGACGAAGCGTTCGGCGCTGGCGATGACCTTTGATTGGATTAAATGGTCCTTCCGCGCGGAAAATTTGCCATGGATTTTTTTTCACCCACAACCAGGAACCCATCTCAAGACACAACGGCAGATAAGTTTTTTCTCCCCGTGCTTGAAGATGATTGTCATAAAGGTAATCCCACAGGTCTCCGTGAGTCGTGTAACTTTGCGCCTGAGGTTCGAAACGGTAAAAGTGATGAGGATAAGTGCGATCTAACAAATCTTTGAGCGAGTATGCGAGTGGAAGATCTGGAAATGGTTTGATCGTTTTCGCATAGGGAAACCAAATGCGATCTTGAAAACCAAAACCCGAGTGAACATCGATCGTCACCGCCAACGAGCTCTGTGCAATTTCTTTTTCAACGGCCGCGATCAAAGCTTGGGCTTCGATTTCCATCGGCGCTCCCACTTCACCGCGATACCAAGGAAAACGATTGCTAAAACGCTGACCACCGACCCATCGTGCGGGAGCGTCCCCTTCAACAGGAGCATTGCGCATCAGATCCACCCCGCGCGGATTGCTGCGTGTTTTTTTGTAAATACCAACAGGATTCACGGTAGGAATAAAAAACACGCGAATATCTTGCAGAGTTCTTTTGATCGTCTCATCCCACTGAGCCAGCTCCGCCAATGAATTCATCAAAGCCACACACACTTGCGCGCCAATGCGTTCAAGACCGTGCACGCCGCCTGTAAAACCCAGGACTGGTGCTTTGGGGTCTTCACTTCCGAAAGTCACTTTGTAGATGGGAAAACGCAAGGAACCAAGCTCACTGTAGGCAAGAACTTCAGAGCGGACAGAACTTCCCAGGCTCTGGATTCTTTTTTCAATTTGTTGGATCTCAGGCAATGACGTCATAGCGCTTATTGTTGGCGAAATATCCTCCAGCTCCAATGAATAACGCTCAAAGTTATGCGCCGGACCCGTTGCGCCTCCGATTTAAGAGCGGTAACCTTCGGTCATTCATTAGGAGAACTGTTTATGATGAGCCTAGAGACACTTTTGGAAAAAATGTGGGTCGACTATTGCCAAATTAATCCTGCTGCTAAACGCATTCACGATCTTTTTGTTGCGGAAGGCGAAACAGTGATTAATGACCACATTGCTCTTCGCACATTCAACCATCCGCGTTTGGGTATTGAATCTTTGGCAAAACAATTCAAAAAATACGGCTATGTTGAAAAAGGTGATTACACTTTTGTAGAGAAAAAACTCTATGCAAAACACTATGAGCATCCCAATGAAGACATGCCAAAAATCTTTATCAGCGAATTGGAACTTGAAAAGGTGTCGCCCTTCATTCGCGAAACTGTGAATAAACTTGTCGACCAACTTCCTGACTCTGAAATGGAGCGCGAAGATTTTGCGATGGCGGGACGTCCTTGGAAAATGACTCACGCTTTGTACGCTGAGCTGGCAAAAGAAAGTGAATACGCTTCCTGGGTGGCAGCTTATGGCTTCCGTCCGAACCACTTTACGATCAACATCAACAAGCTTAAAAAGTTTAACGACATCCGCGTTCTTAATGAGTTTGTTAAAAGCAAAGGCTTTGTTTTGAACTCTTCCGGCGGAGAAATCAAAGGAACGACAGCGGATTATCTAGAGCAAAGCTCGACAATGGCGTCTGAAATTCCTGTGAAGTTTGATGACGGCACTTTCAATATTCCAGGTTGCTACTATGAATTTGCGAAGCGCTACCCGCTTGAAAACGGCAAACTTTATCAGGGATTTGTTGCCAAATCCGCTGATAAAATCTTCGAAAGTACAAATAAAATGAAATAGATTGCTTAGGCAATCTTCTTGATGAGGTGGTTTAAGGTGTCTTGATCCGCCTCTTGCGTTTCCCATGTCTTGTGCGCTTGCAAGAACGTTTTCACAAGCTGGGAATCGAACTGAGTGCCAGAACATCTTTGCAGTTCTGCGTAGACCACTTCCACCGGAAGGCCTTTGCGATAAGCGCGTGTTTGCGACATCGCATCGTACGTATCAACAACTAAAATAATACGAGCTAAAAGAGGAACTTCATCCCCGCGTTTTTTGTCGGGATAGCCTGTTCCATCCACGCGTTCATGATGACCGCGAATGGCTGGCAAGATCGAAGCAAAAAATTTGTCATGACTTAAAGGATTGATGATCTGCTCACTTAGAACCGGATGACTTTGCATGATCACGTGCTCAGCATCATCTAATTTTCCAGGCTTAGAAATGATAGATTGGGGAACCCCCATCTTACCGATATCGTGAAAAAGACCTGCGAACTCCGCAAGCTTCTGCTCGTATTCATTAAGACCAGCATCGCGCGCTAATTTACGAGACATCTCACCGACTCGGCAGCAATGCGCATAAGTCGCCGGATCAACCAGCTTCAATGATTGCATTAATGCCTGCGCAGCCCCATAGGCCCACGCCGGTATGTCTCCCCAGGAAGACGACATTCTGACTCCCTTCCCCTTATATAAATTTTTCGGTTATAAACAGGTAAAACTTAAATTCGAGAAATTTTAACGTCTTGTTGTGATTCACGTTCTCATTGACAGTCTCTTTGTGGATTGAAAGACTTTAGTCTTAAGAGGGGTATATCATAATGAAACACTGGCTTCTTGCATTGGCAGTTTTGACGTTTTCTTCGGCGTCCTTCGCGCAAAAAATCAAAGTTCGTCGCGTGAAAGGCAACCAAGCCGTTATCGAGTTTTCTGGCGGTAGCCTTCAAAGCGGACAAGTTTATGAATTGGCTCCTGATGAGTTTGCTGATTCTTCGGTTTCCACAACATCTCGCAAATACGTTGTCGCTTTAAGCGCAAGCCTTATGAATACGAAATCCGATGCCGCCGGCGCACAAAATGAAACGGATCTTTCTTTAACGGGTAAGTTCGGCTGGAATTTTGGAAGCTATGAATTCGGGCCTTTGCTGACTTATGCTTCTGATCAAGTAGGAAGCATCACAACAACGTCCTACAAAGTGGGTGGCTTTGCCGACTACAACCTGATTTCAAACACACCTGGCGAGGCCTTTCTTTATGGTGTCGGCGGCACAGCTTCTATGGGACAAATTGACAGTGGTTCTGGCAGCAAAAGAGACTTGATGGATTTCTTCGTGGGACCTTTTGTGAAATGGTTCCCGACTGGCAGCAATGTCGGTTTCCGCATTGATGCCGGCTACATTTATCAAAAACAATCCGGTGGCGTTGGCAGCGATGCCACGATCTCAGGCCTTGCAACGGCTGTTGGAATTCTTGCTTACTTCTAAGTTTAAAATCGTCGGCAATAAAAAAACAAAACCCACAACAGAGTTAACCGTTGTGGGTTTTTTGTAGGCCTTAACTAAGAGCCAACTGATTACCAGTTAAAGCTGTTTTCGTCGTAACCCCAGTTAGCAAGAGCTTTTTTGTACATGCCCTTCATGAATTTTTGAGCTTGGTGAGGTTTCAAACCCAATTCAGACGCAGATCTGTTAGTCAAATCTTGCATAGAAGAGCTGTCACCCATTGCCAAGTCTTTCGCAGCAGCTAGAGCGTCAGAGAACTGAACACCGAAAACAGCTTTGAAAGTTTTGTCCATGTCTTTTTCAGAAGTCGTACCGCGCTCAGCAGCAGCTACCGCCCAAGAGTTCAATGCAGAAGCAACTGCAACCGCTTTGTCTTGTTTGAAGCCGTATTCTTTCATCAACTTCTCAGAAGCCATTTTAACAAGTTTCTTATTTGTATCAGAGTTCAAAGCAGCGAAGTTTGTATCTGATGCAGAAGAAGCATTTTTCTCGTTGATCGCTTGACCGTAGTTAGATTCACCCGTGTTCGCATTGTAAAGAACGCCGTTTTTACCCAACCAATAAGTTCCGTTAGAGATATCTTCCCAATAGAAACCAGTTGTTCCTACGCCGATAGTTGTACCGCCAACATAACCCGCAAATTCAGAAACGTTTGCATAGTATTGGAAACGACCCAAATCATCGTAAACCGCTGCTTTACCAGAAGCATCGAATTTAACATACCAAAGGTCGTCAGAACCGTGACCGTAGTCATTGTAGTGAGGATCTTCAGTGACTGTGATTCTCTTTCCGTTAGAAGCGAAGAATGTGCAACCTGGAGTTGCTTCTTGAGTTTTACAAGCATCACCGTAAACAGTCTCATAAGGATAGTAGAGTGTAGTTCCGCCGCCGCCTGGTGTTCCACCACCACCGCCGCCGCCGCCACCGCAGGCTGCGAAGCTAGTTGCTACAACTGCTGCTACCATCGTACGCAATACATTTTTCATTCGTGGTTCCTCCTATGGAATCTTTTTTATTTTCAAAACCGCTAAAAACGATTCTTTATTTAGTAAGTCAAGTTAACTCGCAGCAATTTATCGCCGCAGTAGTAGTCAAACGAGTGGGCGCCTTTGGATCCTTCGAAGACGGCCGTTTCCATTGAACGACAACCCGACGACTTAAATCTCAAACGAGCCGGTGACACCAGTTCGACTGCAGAGCCATCCTTTGCAAAAATCGGTACCAACATTTTGACACCACGGCTGAGACCCGCGCCTTCCGTTGTAAAGATCGCAGGAAGCTTTGTTGATGCGTCGCGCGCATCGCGAATCGTGAGTGGTATATATAGAGAGACAAAAAGGTTGTCTGGGAAGAACGTGTAACGGTCTAAGCTGCGACTCCAAACCTGGTTCGTGATGAGGTCATGATATTGAATTTCGGAGTTTGTAAGTACAAAGGCCCCCTTACGTTGAAGCCCCGCGAAAACCGCTCTGACACGCAAAGCGGAGTCAAATTGGGACCGCTGAGCTGCCAACTGACGATCCAAGAGATCCCAGTTTTTATTATCAAACAACGTCAAACGCTGCTGACGACTGAGCCCTTCACCGAACCAGAAGCTGCCAGCGAATTCATCTTTGGCATAATCAAGGCTTTGAATTTTATCAACGCGCGTATCTAAAATATTACGGTAGACGTTCGTATCATGGAACAAATCAAGCTCCATGAAGTTTTCAATCTTTCCGTTAACCACTTCCGCCACGGCAAAGTTGTACAAATAAGAGGGCTTCGCTTCCGTCCCTTGGTTTTTAGCAAGCAAGATAGAAACACGGCCGGCTTCAATCTGATCTTGGCGCGGTTGAATCACATCCACAATTTTATAGTCTTCGTACTCTTCCAGGGCTTTAAGTTCGTTCTTCTCATTCAGGAAGTAGAAACGAAGTTTTTGTTTTTCGATATCGTTTGGATTTTCCCAACGGTCTCTCAAGCTGCGCTTACGGTCCGGATCTTTACCTCCGCCAATCCAGGCTGGGCGCTTGGTCCCACCGATTTTCTGCCAGTAGATCTGAGAAGCATCCAGCGGCATCGCTGCCATCTCACCATTGTAGCCAAAGCTTTCAATAAGCTTCATCGATTTATCAAAAACGAAAAAACTCATTGGCGAACCCTTGGCATTTTCGTCGTCGCTCTTATCTTCCAGCACGCCCAAAACGTATTCGCTTTGGCCGTCACCATTCATATCCATGCGAGCCGTGACTTTATCTAAGAGATTTTCACTGTTGCCTTCGATACGAATCTTTGTGCCACCGACAGCGTTGTAAGAGCCCATGCCGGAATCCGCAATCACCCACAACTGCCATTGATTTTTATTTTCCATCAACGCCAAGTAATCGCGTTGTTCGGGATTTTTATCCAAGTTTTGATCTAAAGGAATGAAAGAAACGCGTCCTTTTGGCATGCCCACGATAGGGTACGTGCGGATGTCTTTTCCCGCCATGTTTTCGTTTACGTCCACCGTGATTTCAGTTTCAAAAACATAACGGCGCGGCTCTTGGTCCCCGACTTTTACGTCCACTGTTAAATCCAACTCACTTGGAATGCGAGATTGTGAAGAATCTGCATTGTCTACGATAGACATCGCAACAACGTACTTACGAACTTCACCTGACTTCCACATTGAAGGATACGGAGCCACTTCTTTGACCGATGTGATCCAAGGACGAACCGCTTCTGGATGAGGTTTGATGAATTGCGGGTTCATCTTCACCTTAGAAACGTCGACATCGGACCATTTATTTACAAAAGAAATTTCGAAATACAGATCTTTGCTTTTACGATCCCAAGGGATTTCCGTTTTTTCTTTATTCGCGATCGTAATGAAAGGCTGTGGTTGGACTTTCAAAGATCTTTCTAAATCTAAATTTCCTGCCACAGAATATTTCTTATAAATTTCCCTTTCTGGGCTGAGAACTTGTCCTTTCTCATGAGAGCCGCCTTCAAGCAAAGAAAGGTTGCTAAGAAGAGGTCTCGCTCCCAAAACAAGGCGCGGATAAATTTCGTTGGCCGGAATTCCGCGTGCTAACATTTCTGCCACCGCCGCAGCAACGAAAGGAGACGCTTGCGAAGTTCCAGAAAGATATTCATAACCCAGTGTTGAACGGAAACGCACAGGGCGTTTGCCTTCCGGGAACGTACTCAAAATATTTAAACCAGGAGCCACGATATCAACGCCACTTCCATAGTTTGAAAAGTGTGTCATCGCTCCGTCGGGACCGGAAGCACCAACGCAAATCACGTTGGGGTAAGCGCAGGGTCTCAACAACGCTCTTGTTGAGTCGTTCCCCGCTGCGGCGACGATAATCACGCCGCGTGCTTGCGCTTCTTCGATCACTTTTCTCATGAACTCAGAGTCTGAAGTCTGTGGCCAACCCATAGAGAAGTTGATCACTTTAGCGCCTGAGCGCATCGCATAGATAACACCACGAGCGACAACGTCACCGAGACTTCTTTTGATAGACTCTTTCCCCGCTTCTGTCGGGTCATCATAAATAGACAAAGGCTTGATCGGTTCACTAGGCTGAACACCGATCACTTGCACCGGCAGGATTTCCACGTTCTCACTTAAACCGCGGACACCGATATTATTGTCCGCTTCGGCAGCAATAATACCCGCTACGTGGGTTCCGTGGCCTTGTTCATCGTCAAAGTCAGGACGGCCCAGAATTCCGGCAGCATTTACGCCGCCAAGAAGACTCCACCCTTGGCAATCCAGTGGATATCCGTTTTTATCTTGATCGACTTCAGGATTTTTTAAATCCATCCACTTCGCTTCACAGACTTTACGGTCGTTTTCTTCAAGGCAGGCTTTGAATTTTGCTAAAGCACGGCACTCCGGTTCATTTCTGTGAATCACCGTTTTTAAATCAGGATGACTTTTCTGAATGCCCGTATCTAACACCGCCACCAGAATTTTCTTTTGCGCTTTTTGACGAACAGGCAAGCGCACGTCTTGTTGCGCGCGCGCAGGAACTTTGTACGTATGCAAAGGATCAAGATCCACCATTTGCGGTTGGCCTTGATTGTTAAGCCCCCACTGATAAGCCGAGAACGGATCCGCCGCATGAGCGGACACCGTGGTTAAAATCGAAAGAGCTAAGAGTAAGTGTCTCATCGGAAGCTCCCTTGCGAACGATCAAGCTCAATTGGAGAGATGCGCGTTTTATTCGCAAACATCGCAATTAAACCGCTGGCGTAATCGATATTCTTTTTTGGATCTCCCAAAGTGTTTGAGAAGTATTCCAAGTCACCGTCTTCATCGCCGGTACGGAAGCCATTGATACGAACAAAAAAGATGTAATTTTCTTCACCTAAGAATTTCAACAACTGAGGAAGTGGAATCGCTTCTTCAAGCACGTAGATCACATTTGTCATCCACTGCGTTTGTGACAGCTTGTCTTTCGGATACTTTGCAGAAAGGTCCAAAAGCTTCTCCATCCAAGGAACCATACAAACGTAATTCGTTCCATTCACCCAGGCAGAAGTTGGAATGTCGCTACCACCACGGTCATTGTTACCGCCACGGCTTTTTTGCTGGGCTTCTTCACACATTTCCCAGTACTTGCCTTTGCCCTTTTCCATGTTGCCGTTACCCAGGATCAACATCATGTCGTCGAACATTTCTTTGTCGTTGGCACGGGCTTTATGACCCATCTTTTCGCTGAGTTTTTGGAAAAGACCACTCACAAACTTATGTCTTCTAGCTGCTTTTCCGTCGGCGTCGGGCTGTGTGATCAAATTACGGATCTTATCTAAACCACCTGGCAAGATCGAAAGATTCGCTGTGATACGATAGAAATCCACGGCAGTCACGTTGGCAAAAGCTTCTGGCTCAATCAAACGATAGTTCATCAATGGAGCTCCATTGAGTTCGCCTTGAACTTCATCCAAAAGTTTAAAGAACTTTTTGCGATTTAAATGCCATCCGCCCCAAACGTGTTGAACGATCGCAACGGAAGGATATTGTTTTGAATTCACCGTCAAATCAGACTCTGTGTTGACGGTTCTCCAATACGCTTTACCAAATGGCGTATTCGCTGGATTTGGATCATCACTGCGGGCTAAGTCCACGCGGCTCTTCGGCGACCATTTGTTCAAAATGCCGTCAATCCAGTCAGAGGCAAAACCAAGAAGATCGCGACCTTTGAGTTCTCCTTTTTTATTTGAGAACAACGTCACTTCTTCATCTTTAGGATCGATATCCGGAGCCTCAGAGCTGCGCGGATAACGGATTTTAAGCAAGTGATCTTCATTGAAAGAATTCACGCGCCAAGCAAGGAACTTCGTGCGAAGTTCTTTGGTTTTAAGGTCGTGGTCGATCTCAAATTTTTTGTGCGAAAATTTCGCATACAACAACTCAGGATCGTTGCTCTTAAAGAGTGCACGAAGAGCGGGCTTTAAATTATCGCGAGTGTCGACAAAATCTTTAACGAATTTTTGATCGACTTTGCCTGTATCCAAAAGTTCCGCGTACTCAGGGTTGTAGTCAATGACGAAGGCATCGGTATTCAAATCAGTCCATGTCGTGTTAGCACGGACACGCATAACATTGATGAAGAAGTTAAAGTCCAGTGTCGCACCCAACGCTTTACCCGTTTGTGCACGCACGTAAACTTGCACGCCTTCTTTAGTTCTCATGAAGCTTGTTTGACGAAGAATCGCTCTTGAACCATCTGCGCCGACTGACACGGAGGTGATGAAGCTCAATGGTGAAATACCCATCAATACATCAAGGGAAGACGACAATTGGCCATAAGCTGACAAAGCGATGGAATCCGTGATGGTGAATACTTCACCTTCACGCATGTCTGCCAAGAATGCATCCAAAGGTTGACGCATGCTCTTACCGTCGGCCGACTTTACAAGATCTTTTTCCGTCAAAACTTTAGAGACGTTGTTCATGAATTTCGGAATCAAAAGATCCTGCCATGGAACTTTCGTACCTTCTTTAATAGAAAGAAGAGGACGAACGTGAGTGTAATCTCTCATCACCATGACGTTAGCACCAAATGCTGGAATCACATTTGGAACTCCATCCAGAGTCATGAAGTAACCCAAACGACCTGCAACGCTTAAGTTATCCACCAATTGAATCGGCGCAGAGCTTCCGAAATAAGTTCCCGTCGTCACGTGACGAGTGGCTGCGAGGTTAAATCCCCCTACAGGGCCACCCCAGGCTTCGACATTCTGATACAACGGCTCCAGAGGTTTTTCTTTAATATGTTGAGCAATTCTTTGTGAAATCTCTTCGCGACGACCTTGGTAAAGATCGCTGACCTTCAGAAGATCTAATTTTTCATTGATATGATTTAAAGCCGTACCGATGGCTGCCGACTTCGCACGGATACCGATGTAGCGTTCCAAATCGCCATCTTGGAATGGCGATTGACGGTCCCCGTGCGCAAAACGCTGCGGATAACCAGGAACGAATTCCTTCATCACCTTTCCGTTTTGAACGAGGCCGTTGGCAGAATTGATTCTTTCTAAATCTGGAAGAGGCAAACCGTTATTGCCTTTAAGATTGAACAATTCAAAAGCGTTGTTCACGCGGTAAAGAAGTTTTGCCAGCACCAGCTCTTCAAGTTCTTTTGGAAACGCACCGGCTTTTACGATGTCTTGAATGTCCTGGTAGCGAAGATCTGCCAGACGTCTGACCAACCAGCGGGCATCTTCGTAAGTACAAGCAGAAAATGATTCCGCCGAAGGATGATTGATCACAACGTGACCGGAAAGAACCGAACCGAATTTCGCAGAGAAACGGTTGATACTTTCTGGAACGTCAACAAGAGCAAATGGAAGAATCAACGCACGGTAAGCTCTGTAACGAGAGAATCTTTGTACCGCTGGCAATTGATCTGGATTGTTTGGATCTGGAGCGTAACCCCATTGAATATCGAAATACTCTGCCAAAGCGGGTTCAAGAACAGCGTCTGTGAAAACAACGGAGTGGCTGCCCGCATCGTCTTGGCTCACCCAACCGCGGCTTTGGAAGTCAGAGATCATGCTTTCTTGAGCGTTCTTTAGGAAGGATTTTTTTTCTTCTTCATTGGCGAAGAAAACACGAAGATTGCGGTAGTACTTTGGAGACGGAACGTAGTAGCCAAGTTTCCTTAAGAGAGCCGCACGCATCAAGGTCGTGTGGCTATAACGGCTGAGACTTAAACGATAGAACAATCCTGGATTTTCACGGGATTGAACGCGAGACATATAGGTGAACGGCAAAGCGGCTTCCTCAGAAAGGAACTGAACGCCATTGTTGGCAACAGGATAAGTCCCGGCGATCTCTTCGGTGGCTTGGTAAATACGGTTTTGCCACATTTTATTTTCTTGGGGATTAAGAAGACTTAGATCCGTTCCTTGGTTCGCAAGAGCGGCCGCTTGGCCGACATCCAAAGGACTTCCTGAACTGCTGATCAGATCTGAAGAAGGCTTCTTCACGGATTTTAAAGGCAATGAGACGCTTTCAGCACTCGCTATGGAGAGCATCATCAAGCAGAATGCGCAGACTATGACTATTCTCAAAGACATTTAAACTCCCTTATTAGGGTAAAATTGGCACCGTCCGGTATTTAGCAAGGACTAAGCCATGGACTCTCATACGAATCGTCGTTAATTCCGTGTTTTATTCGTTTTTACGCAAAAATGCGGCCCCCGTTCCACGAGTTGCCGCATTTTTTATCTCAGTGTCAGACTTCTCGACACTATCTGCAGAGGACTTTGTAGTGAGCTAGCATTGCCGCTTCAAGCTGTGTGCGCTCCCCTTCGTCGACAATGTAAACTCCCAAAGCGCGAGTTTCATTTTCTAAGACGAAACGGCCGACGATATCAGGAGCATAGAACTGCTGAGCATTCGTGCTAAAGAAAACCGTGGCATCCTGAGAAGGATTGTTTGAGTCATAAACTCTAAACTCAATCGTTCGGTCAGAGAGTTTTCTATAAGACTTCACCATCACCACGTGCTGAGCCGTGCGACCTGCGCGCAAGTTGATAAGAGTCAGACGTTTACCATCGAGGTTCTTCATAAGCTGTTGTGCCGTGATCACATTCGTTCCGCCAGCGCGAGCGCCACTGCCCATAGCTAAAGTGATATTGCTTGCACGGAAAAAATGAGAAGCCTGATTTGCTTCAATTTCATCTTTGAAGTTACGAGACACTCTTTGACCGTTGAACTCTTGCTCATAACCGCGCATCAAGCCATTCCAAAGACCGTTCTGATAGTCTTTAGAACTTTCATACAAGCTTCCCTCTGGCACCGGAAACACAGTGTAATAACTCAAATCGCGAGAAATAAAAGGCTGTTGTTGGTTGTTTCTGTTTGGATAATCGTGATCGTTACCGCCGCCGATTTTAGCTTCGAGTTTGCCTCTGCGGACCATATCAAGAATGCGTGGCACCCTTTGATCCATACGACGGTTGTCAGGAGTGTTGTAACGAGCCATATAAGAAACCATTCGCTGTGTGCTACTGAGCGCCCAACAACCCGCGATGGTCGCCAATCCACTGCGGAAAGGCCAATTACGAATCGGCATATTGCGGCTTTCCGCAAAGGCATCCGCGCGAATGGCACGATAGATATTGTCGACACTCAAGGTGCGGCAACTTAGGTTTTGCACCAAAGAGTCATTGATCACTTTATTGGACTGCTGTGCGTAGGCTTTTTCGGAGGTTACGAAAAACGATGAAAGCAATCCCAAGACAAATAGGAAAAACAAAAATAGTGCTCGCATTGAACGTCCTTTCTTTAGCAACGCTGTTCCTGCGAGCAATCTTCAAACCAGGCTGAAAATCTGTTTAAAAGCTTTTCACCTGTTTAAATGCTAAACACGTGACTTTCATGGGCGCCAAATAAATAACTCGTTCCACGAATTACCAAGAAAAAAGGCGACCTCTTGGAGATCGCCTTTGCGTGTTTTTCAGAGTGAAAAATCTTAGAAGTTGATACCCAATCCCACAGTTCCGTAGAAGGTGTTCAACTCTGCTTTTTGATTGAGCGAAGAGTCTGTGAAGCCGTAACGTTTCATCCCGAATCCCGCTTCACCGAAATAACGGTCTGACCACAAAACTTTACCGTGGAAGTTCAGTGACATCGGCGCATTCAAAGTCACTTTAGAATCCATCGAACTCATATAATAGATGAATTCCATATCCACCCATTTTGGATAGCGCATGATTGGCAAAAGGTTGAAGAAGTCATCAAACACTTTTGGCATCGAGCGCGCCCAGAAAGCTCCTACACCAAGCATTGGCGCTTTGAGTTTATCAAAAGTCACATTCTGATAGGAAATCATTCCCCCAACGGATTCATCGCGTCCCCACAATCCTGGCGTCACGCGATATTTCAAATCTACAGTCATCACGCTAAGAGGAGCTGTATTGCCTGCCGTGTCCACTTTCAACTGATTGAACGATTGGAAATACTTTGCGCTGAATCCCCATCTTTGACGAGAAAGCCAATAATTTGTCCAACCAAAAAGATCTTCAAACCATTGATTGTAAGCCACCTCGCCCATAATGATGAAGTCGCTCTTTGCCTGTACACCAGTGAAGCGACCGGAAAGCTCACGCGGGAAACCTTTATAGATTTCATAGTAGGACTTATAGGTTTTTCCATCGACAGTGACATTTAAATACGAGCGATTGATTTGACCACGCTCTGTCGCCTTAAATTTCCAAACAAAACTTGCAGGGTCACGCGGATCCACTTCCACAGAGTTTTGATCGGAAGACACTTCTGCCACAGGTTGCTTACGGCCTTCCAACTTAACACCGTCAATGTACGTGCCTGTCGGAGTGCGTTTGCTCAGGTAAGCGCGAGATTGTGTGCGAGGAATTTCAGAAAGCTCGAAACGTTGCTTGAAAACACCGCCGCCCTGTCCCGGCAAATAAATTTTCGGATCGTCTTTCTTGATAGCCGCAGCCCAGAACTTACGAGGGTCACCGATCGTTGCTTCAAATCCCAAGAGCTTCGTTAAAGAAGAGTATTGATCTGGATTGAGAATGATGGAGCGACCAATCGGACGCGTGTCGTAACCCACGATTCTTAGAACAGTGGGCTTTTTCGTGTCAGCGATATCCATCAGTTCCAATTTGTTTGGAACTGTCACGAATTCGTAAGACTCTCCACTTGCAAGCTCTGCAAAGAACGATGTCGGCATGTCCGCAGCGACAACCACAGAGTTTTTCATAGGAGCTTCTTCATTTTGCACAAGCACGCGTGGAGTCGTCGCATCCGTGCGCACTTTCCCCATGATCACGTTACGACCTGAAGATTTCGTTCCGTATCTTTGCGAGCACATTTTTGTCGAGTTACGACCGTCTGTTTGAGTTAAGCAAAAACGGAAAGATTCTTTCTGCCCCCAGAAGGGTGCTTTCGCTGCTTCCGCATCCACAATCGCAAACTGGGAACCAAAAATACCAGCACGAATCAAATCTTTTGCCGGAACGCCTTTTGTGATCAAAGCTTTACGCCACTCTTCAAGTTGTTTGGCCCATTTTGTATGATCAGCTTCCGTAAAGTTATACGTCCAAAGAACCGCACCGGTTCTGGAAATCATTTCCAAAGTTCCGTGTGTCATGAGCTTATCCGGCCATGCCATCACAAGAGTGGTCTTTGCGGCTTCACTGCCGCCAAGAATTTGGTTGAGCTGCGAATGAGTTTTTCCTAACGGCAAAAGAGCAAAGAAAAAGTTTTTTTCATTGAAAAGGACGTTTCCGATTTTCAACGTCTTACCCTTGTCGCCCGTAAGATCGTACTCCAACTCCAAAGGAGGTAAAATCACGCCGTTATCGATTTGATCGAAATAAAGGGGTTTATTGAAGTCGCGTGTCGCTGCTGTTTTCAACAACGAACGTTGAGGAGCTGGAATTTCCTCTTGAGCTTCCGCTGGAGCTGGGGTGGAAGCTGGCGGGGCTGCCGGAGCTGACTCCTGAGCCTGCGCGAACGTACCGAAACTAATAAGTGCAGATAATACCAGATGCTGCGCAATATTCACGTTGTTACCTCTTTGCTGTTCCTTATCTGAATTTTATTGCCTCGGGCTCCTGCCCTCGTCCCTCCGGGCTGGCGCGATAAAATCCCCTCCTAGGATTTTATTGAATGCGAGGTTTTGTAACAAGCTAAAATATTGGACTGTCTGGGATTTTTGGAATATTAAGACCAAAGCAAACCTGAAGGAGCTTTATGTCTTCCGCACGCACGATTTACCACATGAAAGTAGAACAAATCATCGATCACACTCCGACAGTGCGCGAACTGGTGCTTAAAACGGACTCTCCGGCCGAATTTTCCTTTAAAGCTGGCCAATTTGTGATGCTCAACGTCCCACAAGGTGAGGCTAAGCCGATTTTGCGTGCTTATTCCATCGCCTCTGATGACCGCATCAAGAATGGTTTCCGCCTTTTGTTTAAGTTCGTTGAAAATGGAGTGGCCTCGACTTTTGTTTGGAATCTCAAAGGGGGCGAGACGCTCAACTTTACCGGACCTTTTGGAAAAGTGTTTTTCCAAGAGCCGCCGACAGAGCAAATTGTTTTCCTCAATACCGGCACCGGACTTTCTCAACATATCTGTTATCTGCTTTCTAAAAAAGAACAGTATCCGAATCTTCGCTATCGCATGCTTTTCGGAGTTCGCTCTGAGAAAGACATGTACTACCAAAAAGAAATCGATCAGCTGCAAAAAGAACTCAAAGATTTCAAATTTGAGTTTGTCCTTAGCCGCCCGCAAGACGACTGGAAGGGTAAAAAAGGTTACGTGCAAAACTTTATCAGCGAGTTTGATTATAAAAACATTCCGACGACGTTCTACCTTTGCGGTAACGGCGGCATGATCAAAGAAGTGAAGCATCAGCTTCTTGAAGTGGATGGTTTTGAGAAATCACGCATCTGGGCGGAAGCGTTTGACTAAGAGTCGCGCGGCCGTTGAATTAATTTTTGCCGGAGTCCTTTGGGGCTTTGGCTTCGTCGCCACTGTCTGGGCTCTGAAGGCCTTCACTCCCATCGAGACATTAATTTATCGTTTTATTATCGCCTCTGTTTTTGGCGAGATTCTTTACATCATTTTTCGAGGAATCAACTTCACGACGATTCGCGAAGAATTATTGCGCGCGCTTCCCGCGGGTCTTTTCCTTGGCGGGATGCTATTGCTGCAAACTATTGGTCTTAAATATACAACGGCAACAAAGAGTGGATTTCTAACCAGTCTTTATGTGATCTTTGTACCGCTTTTCAATGCGTGGTTTTTCAAGTCTCGTTCCGGCTGGAAAAATTATGCTTTGGTTTTATTGGCCTTGGCGGGAACCTTTATTCTGATGGACGCAAATCTTCAAGGAGTCAACACCGGTGATCTTTGGACGATTGGTTGTTCGGTCATCGCCGCTTTTCACATTATTTATATCGGCCGCATTTCAAACCGTGTCGGCAATGCGTTTCGCTTTAATAATTTTCAATCTTTGTGGTGCTTAGCTTTTCTGACTCCCCTTTTATTAACTCAAGATAAAATCAACATAAGTTCAGAGCACTGGCTTCCTTGGATTGGCGTGATCTGTTTGGGAGTGGCTTCGAGTGTGATTGCGTTTTATTTGCAAGTGCGCACACAAAAAGTTCTGTCGGATGCGACAGCGAGTATGCTGTTTTTATTGGAGTCGCCATTTGCGGCAATCTTTGGATATTTTATTTTAAGTGAGCGCCTGACGTTGTTTCAACTCTCAGGCGCCTTGATGATTTTAATCGCTTCTATTCTGCAGATTCTTTGGGACCCTTCTTCAAAGACCACAGGAACGAAATCGCAATCACAAGTCCTCCACTAAGACCAGTCACCCATTCTGGAATGTGCAAGAATGGATCTGCGAGCATGATCATGGACAGAATGCCGATGGCATAGAAGGCGCCATGCTCAAGATAAGCAAACTGCTTGAGTGCTTCCTTTTCAACAAACATGATCGTCAAACTTCTGACGAAGAAAGCGCCGATACTGAGACCAATCATGATAATGAAAAGATTGTGCGTGATAGCAAAGGCTCCGACAACACCGTCAAAGCTGAAAGATGCATCTAGAACTTCCAAATAAAGGAACATGCCCGCGCTGGCTCTGTGCACGTCCTTCATTGTTTCATCAGAAGCTTCAAGCCATGAACCGATGCCGTCAACAATCACATAAGTAATAAGACCCGCCATTCCCGCTTTCAAAAAGGTCAATGATTCTTCCATAGGCAGGAAGTGAGAGATCAACGCAAGAATGACAAGACAAAGAGCGACCTCGATCGCTTCGACTTTGCTCCCCAAATACGCTGTTGGTTTTTCGATAAAAGGAATCCAGTGCAAATCCTTGCTTTCATCGTAGAAGTATTTAAGGGCCACCATCAACAAGAACGCACCACCAAAGGCCGCCACTTGCAGATGTGCTCCTAACATCAATTTTGCGTAGTCGTCAGGACGAGTGGCCGCCATCACCAAAGCTTGCCATGGATTGATGTCGGCTGCGAAAGTGACAATCAATAACGGAAAGATCAAACGCATTCCGAAAACCGCGATCAACATTCCCCACGTCAAAAAACGATGACGCCATACCGGAGTCATTTCTTTAAGAACAACGGCATTCACAATCGCATTATCGAAAGACAAAGAGATTTCGAGAACAGCTAAGATCACCGCAATAAAAAGAGCGCTGAAACCTGCCGCCGCAGTTCCGCCGTAATAATGACCAACAAAGTAAGACGCAATAAGTCCGATAACCGTAAAGAAAAAGGAGCCAGTAAAGTATTTCATGGCTCCACATCCTGCGGCTCTAGGCGCGAAGAATCAAGATTATTTCAAAACAGGTTTTAAAAATTTACCAGTTTCACTGCCTGAAACTTTAGCAACCTGCTCTGGAGTTCCGGTGGCGACGATATAGCCTCCGCCTTTTCCTCCATCAGGTCCTAGATCAATCACATGGTCTGCCGATTTAACAACTTCCATATTGTGTTCGATCACCAGCACCGTGTTGCCCTGATCTGCGAGCTCTTGAATAAGTTCTACAAGCTTGCGAACGTCATCAAAATGCAGACCCGTTGTCGGCTCATCGAGGATGTACAACGTTTTGCCAGTACCGCGACGAGAAAGCTCTTTAGAAAGCTTCACGCGTTGCGCTTCACCACCCGATAAGGTCGTCGAACTTTGCCCCAGAGTCATGTAATCCAAACCTACGCGATGCAAAGTTTCAAGCTTGCGATAAATCTGACTGTGGTTTTTGAAAAACTCCAACGCTTCACTGACGCTCATTTCAAGAACATCCGCGATGGATTTGCTTTTGTATTTAATATTCAACGTTTCACGATTGTATCTGCGTCCCTGGCATGTATCACAGGTCACAAAGACATCGCTAAGAAAGTGCATCTCCACACGGATTTGTCCATGTCCCATACACGTTTCGCAGCGACCGCCCTTGACGTTAAAACTAAAACGACCTGGTTCATAACCACGAAGTTTTGAATCCGGAAGATTCGCGAAGAGATCACGAATCATTGGGAAAAGTCCTACGTACGTCGCTGGCGTAGATCGCGGTGTTCTGCCAATCGGTCTTTGATTGATGTCGATGACTTTGTCAATCTTATCAAGACCTTCAATTTTTTTATAAGGCGACGGCTGTGCTGACGCTTTATAAAAATGCTGCGCTAAAATTTTATAAAGAGTGTCGATGATCAGCGTACTTTTTCCTGAACCTGAAACTCCGGTTACTGCCGTGAATGTGCCCAGCGGAATCTGCATGTCCACATTGTGCAGATTATTTCCGCTAGCTCCTGTCAGTTTTAGAAACTGACCATTGCCTTTGCGGCGTTCTGCGGGAACAGGAATGCGCATCTCACCTTTAAGATATTTTCCTGTCAGTGATTTTGGATTGTTCTCAAGTTCTTCCGGAGTTCCTTGGGCCATCATCTCACCACCTAAAACACCAGCGCGAGGACCCAAGTCGACAACGAAATCCGCATAACGAATCGTATCTTCATCATGCTCAACCAGAAGAATCGTATTTCCACGATCTTTAAGCTCGCCGATAATATTTAACAAACGGTGATGGTCGCGCGGATGAAGACCAATACTCGGCTCGTCCATCACGTAAAGAACACCGATCAACGAAGAACCGACTTGCGTTGCCAAACGAATGCGCTGAGCTTCACCACCCGACAAAGTTCTTGAGGGACGACTTAAAGATAAATATCCCGTTCCCACACGAATCAAATAATCCAAACGTGCGACAATTTGTTTGACGATCTTTTCAGCGATTAATTGGTCTTTGGATTTCCACTTCAATTTTGAAATCCAGTCACGCAACTCAACGGCACCGAGGTCCGCAAGCTCCGCGATCGTTTTTTCACCCAAACGAATGTTGAGCGCTTCCGGTCTTAGACGTGAGCCATGACAATCAGGACACGCCGATAAAACCATTTCTTCATCTTCTTCGTCATCTTCATCCGAAGTTTTTTTGCCTTTGTATTTATAAACGACTTTATCTAATTTTTTTCCGCCGACTTCCGAGTCTGAAAATTGTTCTTCCTCCACAAGGTCGATGGTTCCCAAACCATTGCATGTCGGGCAGGCTCCGCGCGGATTATTGAAACTGAACATACGCGGTTCAATTTCAGGAAAGCTGTATCCGCACTCAGGGCACGCCGAATGAAGTGAATAGGAAACGCGTTCGCCGTCCAGAGTTTCAATAATAACTCGGCCATTCGCCATCGAAAGCGCGGTGTTGATACTTTCTGAAAGACGAAGTTTCATGGAGTCTTTAAGAATCAACTGATCGACAACAAGATCAATATCGTGGGTTTTGGTTTTTGCAAGCTTCGTCGCTTTATCAAGATCAATCATCTTGCCGTCGACTTTGGCTTTCACAAAACCTTTCTTAGCCCAGCGTTGGAACTCCGCTAAGAACTCCCCTTTTTTCCCTGAAGCCATGGGAGCCAGAACATAGAACTTCGTGCCCATGCTCTTTTTCATCACGTCTTCAATAATCTGTTGCGGAGTTTGACTGGTCACTGGGATGTGATGAATCGGACATTCAGGGATTCCCAGTTTTGCATATAACAAACGAAGATAATCGTAAATCTCTGTCACCGTTCCCACAGTGGAGCGAGGATTTGTGCTCACTGATTTTTGATCAATAGCAATCGCCGGAGAAAGTCCAGAGATGGAATCCACTTCCGGTTTTTTTAATTGCTCAAGGAAATTTCG
Organism: Bdellovibrio sp. BCCA; assembly: GCF_037996825.1. NCBI lineage: Bacteria > Pseudomonadati > Bdellovibrionota > Bdellovibrionia > Bdellovibrionales > Pseudobdellovibrionaceae > Bdellovibrio > Bdellovibrio sp. BCCA. The sequence continues at coordinate 2,353,012 of NZ_JBBNAC010000001.1, forward strand.
CGCATACGCCGACAGACTTTCAACGTAACGACGTTGTCCTTCTGCATAGACAGTGTCAAAAGCGAGTGAGGATTTCCCACTGCCGCTCAAACCCGTAAACACCGTGATTTTATTCCGAGGAATAACCACGCTGACGTTTTTCAGGTTATGCTCTTTTGCGCCTTTTACTATGATTCCATCTTCAGCTTGTGACATAAGCCCACATTGTAGAATGGAAAGCGCGGAATAGACAATACAGGTCTAGCAATTAGGAAGGAGGGTCAAAAAATTTCGACCCTTAGATTTATTTAGCCTGGCACGCAGGACACACACCATAAAGCTCTAGGATGTGATGTGTTAGTTTAAATCCGAATTGATTCGCGACTTTTTCTTGAAGACTTTCAATCGCTCTGTTTTCAAATTCACAGATTTTTCCGCACTTCACACATGTCAAATGGTCATGGTGACCCTTCGGAGTCAGCTCGTAACGAGCAGGAAGTCCACCCATGCGAACTTCTGTCACAAATGTGCCTTCAGTCAGCGTACGCAAGAAACGATAAACAGTCGCAAATCCAATCTCAGGATGAATCTTGTTGAGCTTTTCATAAAGCTCTTGCGCCGTGACGTGACGACGGCCCTCATGAAGAGCCTTTAAGATCGCCATACGTTGAGTTGTGACCTTCAAGTTGAGCGCACGGATAATACGCTTAAGCTCTGCTTCGTCAAAATCATCATGATGAACAACAATGTCTTCATCGTGCTGTCTTGGCAGAAATGGAACTGTGTCTTTACCCATGGTCACCTCGAGGGTCAGTTATAGGGGATCCCCCTTGGGAAGTCCAAATAATTAAGAATCGTTATCAATTGATTATTAAGTAGCATGCGGATTCAGGGAGCTTAGCCCCCTAAACTATTAAAAACTGCGAAGTTTTTTACCTTTAGAAATATGAGAAACAGCATTGTGAGGATGCAGACTTTCGACATGGCTAAACTCAGCAACGTAATCCAAAATACCTGCTTTCGCGTCCAAAGCCTCTTTCACACGGCGAGCGGCGTCTTCACAGAACATGAGATTCTGTCCGTTACGAAGAGCGAACTCCTGCTCGTCTTCCCTTTTCACCGCACCTTGAACCGCCGTTTGCAAAGCTTCTTCTATGATGTCGATCAAATCTGCGTAATTATAATTCGGACCGACTTCCGCTTTCACACGAGCAAAACTTCTTTGCGCATGCGGAGTCGCCACGATTCCTTGCGGAGTTCCTAACCAAGAATGAACCACATCAAAATCCAAAGACTGATCTTGGAATTGTTGTTTGAAACCATCTTGAATCAATTGTCGAGAAAGAGCCGCCGATGCGGGGCACGTGCTTGAGTAAGTCACAACCACTTCAACAAAATAGCTCTTTGCCCCTTCTTGATTAAAAGAAGAAAGCACTACTGGATAAGAGCGCCAAGCTTGATTTGTACTCTTTAGAGCCTTACGTACCAAGGGAGCTTCAAACTGCACTTGCACAAGAGCTTGAGTGGAAAGGTCTTCGTGAGTTTTCAAAAACTCATCCGTCGCTTTTCCCAAAAGTCCCAAAGTCATTTCGTTCTTCGTCAAAATGTCTTGCGTGATCAGATACAAACGCGACATGTGAATACCGCGCGAAGGTTTTTTATCAAGGCTGACTTTCGCGTCCGCACGCGCTGGAATTCGATAAACACCGTCAGCTTGTTTTAATAATAAAGGTAATTCGATGGAACCCATTCCCACCCAATCAATAGGCGCATACTTTTCGGAATGAGTTTCTTTAGCTACGTCAGGAAGATTCGTTTTCGTCATAAGAGGTCTGTCCAATTCGAGAATGTTCTACCGCAATTTCGCCCCTTTGGCTCTTAAATTATAGTTTTTACATCGATAATGCACTATAGTGCGGCCCTATGGCACAAAAACAACTCATCCTCGCAAGTACGTCTAAATACCGCCAAGAGCTGCTTTCTCGATTGGCTTACGGTTTCACGGCTCAGGCCCCTTTGATCGACGAAGAAAAAGAGAAAGATCCGAGCCTTTCTCCAAGAGCTTTGGCGGAAAAGTTGGCCGAACTTAAAGCGGCAAGCCTTAAGGGCGCGGACCGCGTCGTGATTGGCGGCGATCAGCTTGTGGCGTTTGAAGGACGTATTTTAGGAAAGTCCCATACGGCAGAAAAAGCCGTCGAACAGTTGCTTGCCATGCAGGGAAAAGTTCATGAACTTATCACGGCGATCTGTGTGTTTGATGGAGATAAAAAGATTTCCTATACCGATATCACGCGCATGCACATGAAAAAACTTTCCCGTGAGCAAGCGGAACGCTACGTGAAGTTGGATATGCCGACGGATTGCGCTGGAAGTTATAAAATCGAAAAACATGGCATTATGCTTTTTGATAAAATTGAAAGCCAAGATTTCACCGCGATTCAAGGTTTACCCTTGATTGAACTCAGCAAAATATTAGAGAATGTGGGACTATGAGCGGCTTGCGCCGCAGGATGTGGAGCGAGCTCGGCTCGCGGAACTGGACTTAAATGACAGAAACACAAAAAAAACTTTTCGATGCTGCTAGCGACGCTCAAAAAAGAGCTCACGCTCCCTACTCTAACGCTTTGATCGGCGCTGCGGTCCTGATGAGTGACGGACGTATTTTTTCTGGATGCAATGTTGAAAATGCCTCTTTCGGCGGAACGGTTTGCGCAGAACGTGTGGCGATTTTTAAAGCCGTCAGCGAAGGCGCTCCAAAACAAATCAAAGAGGTTTTGGTGGTCAGCGACGCTGAAAAACCATGGCCTCCTTGCGGATTTTGCCGTCAGGTGATTGCAGAGTTTGCCAATGAACAAACCGTGATTCACACAGCCAATCTTCAAGGTAAAATAAAAAGCTTCCAGTTCCCGGAAATTTTCCCTGAAGCTTTCACACCAAAACACCTAGATTAAGAGGAAAAAGGTACCTGGTACCTTTTCTTTTATCTGAATTTTTCAAAGTAAGAGTTGAAAGCACCCGTGCGATTTTTAAGCTGGCTTGAAAGCTGCTGCACAAGAGTGATGTAAGGTTTAAATTCTTCACCTTTTTCTTCTTTTAAGATGTACTCAGCGACCGCCAACATTTCAATTGTGTCTGTACGACGAGCTTCCAACGCTTTTTCAGTGATCTGCGATGTTTCAGGCTCTACGGAAAGCTCCACACGCACACCATAGTGATCAGACCAAGGCTCGCGAGGAGTTCCGCGCATATTAACTTGGCCTTCTGTCGCTTTCAAGGTTGTGCCCGACTCACCCACGTTTGAGAAAAAGATGTAGTCAAACGTATGATCTGAGAGCATCCAACCTAAGGGGTTTCCATAGCAGTATGTGCAATAGCCCTTCGGATATTGTCCTAAATACTCTTCCATTGAGTCATGCGCTCCTAATGTCTTCATTAGGAATTTTCTTTCAACGCTGTCGATGTCGGAATTAAAATCTCCAGAGAACACAAGCTTCAACTGTTGATGCTTTAAGCGCCATTGCAAGATGTCCAAAATCTGCGTGATACGAACGGCCTTCGATGTGGGGTGCAAATGCGTATTCATGAAAAAGAAATCTTCATCGATACCAAAGAAATTAGATCTCACGATATGGTAAGCTTTTTTAACGTTAAAAGCAGAGCGAACTGAGTCAAGAACCCCGCCTTCATTGTTGACGTTAAAGTCCACAGTTTGGCGGCCTTTGATATCGCCCATAAAAAACGACATCAAACCGATCTTTTCATCTTTATTTGGAGCGCTGATATTATATTGATGTTTTAAACTTTTTTCGAATTGAACAATGTGTGAGTCATTCCAAACTTCTTGCAAGTGCACCACATCACACTTGGGAATCCCTTGTAAGAAACCCGCGATTCGCTCTGTGCGACCTTCGATATTTTTTGCGTAAATCGGCCCATAGGCATTGAAGTTTTGAACACAAAAACGAGGAGGACGAGGGTCCGCCTGCCAGTATTGCTCAGCCTTTACTTGTGCAGAAAACAACAACGTTCCAAGTACCAAAAGCTTTGAAATGCCCATAGTCTGCCCTCACGGATTTATTCCTAAGGGTCTACATTCAATTCCCATACAAAGCCGAGAACCCTTTCAGTTTGTTTTAAGCTGTCTAAGTTTGATACAGGGCGCTCTTTCGCCTACATCTTCACCCAAATATACTTGCCGTTTGCGACCTCATCGCAGGTCAATGACACCAACTGATCTTGTTGATTCTTACAAGAACCCGTGGTTCCCACTTGCACTTGCGCTGATCCCAAAAGCTTTCCTAAAAAGTTTTTAGGTCCAAGACATTTTTTATTTTCGAACTCCGCACATGTTGGATAAACAGGTTTTGTTCGTCGGGTATCGACGTAAGAATAAAAGTTAGCGGTAGGCCCAAAGACATCGTCCCACAAGCCAATGCTAATTCCCTGATTGCCCTTCATCGCCATATATTGGTTTTTTCGAAGCTGAGGCTTCACGTGCTTAAGAAGATAACTTTGCAAGTCCTCGCTGTCACTTGTCGCCAAGCACGCCGTGTTGTCGTACTCAATAGAAATGCCTTTGCTTTTCATTGTCGGTAAAAGAACGTAATCAATATAGTTCTTGGTTTGATCACTGCTACTCCAGTGCCCCACATATCCTAGGATCAATTTATTTCCAGCCATATGAGGAAGATTAAGAGGCGCATAGCGGTCGCCGATCTCACGCACATCCCACGAGTCACACTTGTTCTGTTTGATCAGACGATTGAGCCAGGAGTTGCATCCCATTCGATAGTACTTCATTTCCGCTTTGATCGTCGTATCGATTTCACATAGACATGTCGTCGCACTCGCCGCCGAGGAAAGACCTAAAAGACTTAACAATAAGAGCAATGACTTCTTCATGAACATACGGGACTCCTTGCTTATGATGGATTCCTTAGCAAGATAAAGACCTGCAGAAAAATTATTGAAATGCTCTTAAAGTGATATCCACTGTGGTTTCTTTGAGCGTCCCTGTTTAGCACTTTGTATCAGCGACAAAAGAGGCTCTCTTGTTCGCCGAGAGAAAATCCACGAAGATGATATTTTAAACATTCCTGAAAATAGAACAGGCTCAACCCTGTCTTCAAATCTTGTCAGAAGGTTTGGGAGACCTTGTGGTATATCACCCCATCTAAAGAATGAGGTGTGATATGAAAAAAATCTTTTTGGCTCTTTTGTTCTTAAGTACAACTCAAGCTTTTGCAATCACTGATGGTAAATATAAATGCGATATCACTCCCAAGGGAGCTGATAAATCTAAAATTCAACTTTCGTTCGAAATTTCTAAGGGCGATGTCGTCTGCAAAGAAGCCGATGGTGAATGGTGCATGCGCTGGTTTGACTTCCAGCCAGCTAAGCAAGAAAAATTTTGGCTCGATGGTTTGTACGATGGCGGCTACGAAGATCTTGATAATGGCGACTGGAAAGTTTCTGCAGACTCTGATGGCTGCAATATCGGAAAGTTAATTCTCTATAAAAACAGTGGCTTCACCAAAGGTTTTCTCACGACCGCATTTCAATGCAGTGGCAAAGTCGCTCCTTCTGCGGGCACTGTGAACTGCGTTAGGGCAAAGTAAGACAGTAGTTCTCGCCCAAATATTCAATTTGAACATTTTTAAGTGTGCTTCCCGACGGAAGCACATGACCAACAACCTTCGCAAGTTCTTCGCGGAGGACTTCGGATTCTTTATTGGCAATAGGTTTTAAAAGTAAAAAACCTTCGTGCTGATAGTCGGCTTCACAGCCCTGCACTCGTTCCCAATCAAAAGCGAAACGAATTAAATCAAAAGCCCCTTCTTTAGGAATTGATTCAATGTAGTGCTTATATTGAAACATCATTTCTTCAGGCGCTTGAGAAGAATTCCAGGAAAAGGACCACCCACGTTCTTCGCGAAAAGTAAGACTTGAAAGAATCACTCCAAGTTCCGCCGCTTTTTGCGTGAGATTAAGGCGAGTCACCGCCATGATTTCTGCAAAAGCGTGGTTGAGACTTTCTCTAGAAGATATAAAAGGATCCTTTTCTAAATCCTTTTTTAGCTTCCACAGCCACTCATCCACGAACATTAAATTCACACTCATCCCTGACAACGGATCAATGTCATGACTAAATCCAACAGCAAGATGAAATAAAAAGCCCCGTCGTGAAGACAGGGCTCCTTGAATTACGATTCGAATGGGAACTTCGCGAACGAGCTGCAACATTATTGAAGTTGCAACGCTTGCGTGTTCATTGTGACGTGAGAGTTTGAACGGAATTGATTCACCCACGCTTCAAACATACCGTCGCCACGGCGTTTTTGCATCATTTCAGCCGTCATTGGCTCTAAAGCTTTCACTTCTTCCACTTTAGATTCTTTCAACTTCAAAACGTATTTAGAGTTGCCGTCACGAACCAGACGTTTCAACAATGGTTCTGTTTTCTTAAGCTCGAAAACCGCTTCTGTTGCCACAGCGCTTGTGATTTTTGGGAAGTTATCAGACCCCAACTCTACCAAACCTGTTTCTTCCCAAGACGCTTTCAATTCTTTAAGTTGCGCGTTTACCGCTGTTTCGTCGCCTTTAGTCAAAGCTTCATCCAAAGCTTTGATAGCTGCTTCCGCTTTTTCTTTTGTCATCGCTTTGGAAGCTGCTTCTGAATCAATTTTCACAAAAAGAACATTGATCTTTTGCGCTTTCAAATCTTGAAGCTTTTTAAATTCTGCTGCTGTTGGTGCAGAAACAAGTTCAAACATTTGACGAACACGCACGTTTGCAATGTCTTTACGAACTTTGTTTTCAAAGTCGCCTGGGTTTGAACGAGTGGATTCAAGGTAACGGCTGTAGAATTCACGCTGGAATTGACCATTTTGTTGGAAGAAAGGAATGTCTTTCACGATAAAATCGCGAACTTCCGCGTCCGTCGCAAGAATGCCGTTTTTTTGCGCAGCTTGAGAAACAAGCTCCATACGCACAAGATTTTCTAGCGCTTGCTGACGAAGTAGTTGACGCTGAGAGCTAAAATCCATCTGACTTCCAAAGAGATTTTGGTAGTACTGCTGAATACGATTTTCTTCCTGCTGGAAGTCAGCCAAAGAGATCAAACTGTTGTTCACGCGCGCCACGGAACCAACACCAGCTCCCAAACGGCCTGGCAAACCGAAAAACACGAAAACCAGAATGATCGCACCGAAGAGAACGATTGCCGTAACACTCTTTGTAGAGAGCTTTCTCTTCATTTTATCAGCCATACTATCGCTCATAACTTTTCCTTCCTTAAACAAGCCTGCTGTAAGCGGATTCCATTACCTAACGAATTTCTTATTTTTTCAAGGGGAAATTGTTGAAATCTCTCGGCACTTTGACTAGCGTTTGATTATTAATACGCGTAATAGAAGGTGACTTTTGAATTTTTTCAACTTTGATCTCAAGAAACTTGTGATGATCGGGATTGTTTTGGCTTTGCCGCTCATTTCCATCAACATGCAGCAAAGACCTCAAGAATCGAACTGGCTTTCCAAACCCTTCACTCTTTTAGGCAGTGCTGTGTCCGAGACTTTTTACGGATTCAGCCATGGCGTGAAAGACACGACAGCGATGTACGTGAATCTTATCAACATCAAAAAGCACAACGAAGAGTTGCAGAGTCATAACAATGAACTGGAAGCTCGTTTAGAAAAAATGAATGAGTTGCTTTTAGAGAACGACCGCTTGCGCGGACTTTTATCTTTCAAAGATCAGACAAAGATGAATCTGATGGCAGCACAGGTGATCGGACGTGATCTGGTAATTGACCACAGCACTGTGACAATTAACAAAGGAACTGCGGACGGCTTGAAATCAGGACAAGCCGTTATCACAACAGGTGGCGTTCTTGGTTACATCTTTAAACCAGAACCTTTCACTTCTCACGTGATGTTGATCACAGATCGTTATGCAGTGGTTGACGGTATTGTTCAACGAACTCGCGCCCACGGCATTGTTGAAGGTAAATCTCAGTACGGCAGCACACTTTCTTTGAAATACGTCGAGAAAACGGAAGACGTGAAACAAGGTGACCTTGTTGTGACAGGCGGACTTGATAATATCTTCCCGAAAGGTTTTCCTGTTGCAGTTGTTGAATCGGTTGAAAAGAAAACGTTCAGCGTTTCTTTGAAAGTGGATTTGCGTCCGGTGGTAGATCCTTACAAAGTGGAAGAAGTATTTGTTGTGCTTTCTGCCGCCAACGAAGACTTTGGCGATAAATATGCGCCACAAGCCTCTACTGAAACGCCGATCACGGCAGAAGGTGTGACTCCGGCAATTGCTCCGGCCGCACAAGGTCCTATTCCTGCGACGACTCCAGTGGCTCCCGCTCCTGCGGCTCCGAAAAAACCTGAGGAGAAACGTCCGTGAAAATCCGTTGGAATGTGATTCTGAATTTTCTCGTATTATTTGCAGTTCTGATCATGGTCGCGGGATTTCAAACGACGTTTTGGTTTCAACTCTTTGGCAATGTCCCATCCCCGCTTTTGTGGCTGAACTTAGTTGTGTATGTGACCCTTTATCGCAAACCCTTTCCTGCGATCATCACGATTTACGCGATGGGCTTTGCACTTCTCGCGTTCACGGCAATGCCTCTTAAGATGATGTGGATCAGTCTTTTGATTCTCTTTACTTTGGTCTATGGAATCAAAACTCGCGTCTTTTGGAGTGGCTCGGGATATTATACTATTATGTGTGCATTCTCGGCTGTGGCCTATCACCTGATTTATTTCTTTGGTTCCATGGTGATGGAAAAAAATCCCGCGAGTTTCGAAATTGTCGATCGCCTTGTACAGATCATCTTGACGCCCTCCTTTGCTTTTCCCATGTATTGGGTTCTCGCCAAAATCGATAAGATTTCGCAGGATGAACTTGTTCACGAGCCCGGAGGATTGGAGTTATGAGTACTTACGTCAGTAATCCGGACGAAGCAAAAGAGTATCAGAGTCGATACAAAATATTTTACATCACCATCGCTTTCACTTTGGTCGCTTTCACAATGCGCTTGTGGTATCTGCAAGTCATTTCAGGAAACGAACTTCGTGAGTTCTCGGAAAAAAACCGTATCAAGCAAAATAAAATCTCGGCTCCCCGTGGTTTGATGCTGGATCGCGATGGCAAAGTGTTGGTGGAAAATCTGCCGGGCTTTGAAGCGATCTTGTCGCCTCAATATATTGAGAATTTGGAAGATCTTGCGAAAACCGTGGGACCTGTGCTCGGCATGGAACCAGACAAACTTATGGTGAAGGTTCAAAAGAGCCGCAAACAAAACGGTCCTTTTGCGCAGATTCGTTTGAAAGAAAACTTAAGCCGTGAAGAAGTCTTTCGCCTAAAACGCATGCGCCTGGATACTCCGGGACTTGAGATTCGTGAATCTATTGTGCGCTACTACCCTCTTCGTGAAAACGGCGCGCAGCTTTTTGGTTATGTCAGTGAAATCTCGAAACGCCAGATTCCGCTTTTGAATGATTTCTATAAAGGTGCTCTGAAGTTCGATCAAGGTGACATCATCGGTAAGAGTGGACTTGAAGAAACTCTTGAAAAAGACATTCGTGGCACGGATGGCATCAGCTTTATTCAAGTCGATGCCCATGGACGTGAAGCCGCCACACAAACTCCGAATATTTACGGAGAGCAGATCAAAGATCAAATCGCCGTTCACGGTAACAATGCCGTTTTGACGATTGACCGCGATTTGCAAAAACAAGCTTTTGAATCCTTCAATAAGACAGGCGCTGATAATCGCGGTCACATCGGAGCGATCTTTGCCATGAAAACAAATGGCGAGGTTTTGGCTTGGGTCAGCAATCCGTCTTTTGATCCGAATGAATTTTCAACAGGTATTTCTCCTTCGACATGGTCGAAACTGATCAACGATCCGTTCAAACCTTTGCGCAATAAAATCATTCAAGATCACACAGCTCCTGGTTCGACGTTTAAACCGTTGGTTGCGGTAGCGGCTCTTGGAGAAAAAGTAATCACTCCAACAACCGTAGTTAGTGCACCAGGTGTGTTCTATTTTGGTCGCCGTCCCTACCATGACTCTTTGAAACAAGGTCACGGAAACATCACGGTGTACCAAGCGATCGAAGAATCTTCGAACGTGTTCTTCTATAAAATGGGTATCGCTCTTGGTGTAGATAAAATGTACGACTATATCCATAACATGGGTATCGGGCAAAAAACCGGCATTGAGCTTTCTCGTGAGATCTCGGGAATCATGCCGAACTCAGCATGGAAAAAGGCGACCGTCGGTGAAGAATGGCAAGCCGGGGAAAACCTCAGCACGGCAATCGGTCAGGGTTTCGTGACGGTGACTCCGATTTCCATGGCGATTGCTTACAACGCGATTGCCACGGAAGGTAAAGTTGTAAAGCCGTTTGTGATTCGTAAAATCATGGATCAAGACGGAAAAGTTTTACGTGAAAACTTCCCGGAAGTTGTTCGCGATTTAACTCAAGCACAACCTAATGGTGTTAAAATCAGTCCTGAAACTTTCAAAGTCGTCAAAGAAGGTATGCGCCTGGTTGCCAATGGCACCAAGGGTACAGCTCGTTACTGGAAAGTTCCTGGCGTTGAGTTCGCAGGTAAAACTGGAACAGCTCAGGTCATGGGGTTTTCTGCCGATCAGATCTATGCAAGCTGTACGTCGCGTCCGATGCACATGCGCCACCATGGTTGGTTCGTTTCCTATGCTCCCGCGGAAAATCCAGAGATCGTCATTGCGATCTTAGCTGAGCATTCTTGCCACGGTAACACGGGGGCAGTTCCTATCGCCCGCGAAATCTATCAGAAATACTTTGAAAAATATCACCCAGAGATCATCGCAGAGGCGCTGAAGAACAAAGGCGTTAAAAAAGTTAAAGTGGAAGCTGCGACCACAAGTGAGGGAGAATAATGTTTAGCTCACTGCACGTTGAAGAGAGAACTCTCTTCAAGAAATTAGATATTAATTTAATCATCGTGATTTTGGCGCTCAATGTGATTGGTCTTATCAATCTTTACAGTGCCACTCACGGTCCGACATCCACAGATGTGGCGTCTTTATTCATTTCGCAAATCATGTGGTTGGTTGTGGGTTGGACGGTATTCTTAGTAATGACATTACTAGATTATTCCATCGTCAGTCGTATTGCGCTGGTCGTATACGTCTTAAACCTGGGTGCCATTATCTACGTGACCTTCTTTGGTAAAATCGCCTTGGGAGCGCAACGTTGGATTGACCTTGGATTCTTCCGCTACCAACCATCAGAAACGATGAAGCTTGCTTTGATCATGATGATGGCAAAAATTCTAGCTACAAGAAACACGCACGGTTCGGGGATGGGCTTTAAGGAGATGTTCACACCGTTGATGATTCTGGGAATTCCCTTCGTCTTCGTCGTTGAACAACCCGACCTGGGAACCGCAATGATGTTGGCGGCCATCGGTGGATCGATGTTGATCTTCTCAAAAATCAAACGCGTCATCTTGGCTTCCATCATCACACTGGGAATCATCGCGTTGCCGGTCGCATGGAAGTTCGTCCTTCATGACTACCAAAAAAATCGTGTCTTGACGTTCTTATCGCCAACAAACGATCCGCGCGGAACTGGATACAACAGCATCCAATCTAAAATCGCCGTAGGCTCAGGCCGCTTCTTCGGAAAAGGATTTATGAAAGGAACTCAATCCCAACTTGAATTCCTTCCAGAGCGTCACACGGACTTTATTTATTCAGTTCTCAGCGAAGAACACGGCTTCGTAGGATCTATCTCCGTCATCGGTCTTTTCTGCTTCCTTTTCGTAACAGGAATCCGAATCGCCACCAACGCAAGAGATAAATTCGGAGCCCTCTTAACCGTCGGCGTTTTGTGTTACGTCTTCTGGCACATGTTCGTAAATATCGGGATGGTGATCGGACTCTTACCCATCGTCGGGGTTCCACTACCACTCTTATCTTACGGTGGATCAAGCATGCTTACCACCATGGCGGGCTTAGGAATTATCTCCAGCGTCGCCTACAGAAGATATCTGTTCTAGAAAACTCGAAGGCACAATTTGGCTGTGCCTTCGACGTCTCTCTAAAAACCACCATCCAAGAGCGAAACGTCTCGAAGAGAGAATCCGTCCTAATTCGACTAACCACTAATCAGACATTGTCTAGACATTGATTGACACCCGCTTTGATCACCTCGAAGGAATGCCTTTTGAGGGGTGATTCATTCTAAGAACCCATTCATTCCGCGCACTTAAGGTTTCGGCACGCCCCTTGAACTTACCTCTCTGTAACAGGAGGTCGCGGATATGAAAACGAAACATCTCAAAATCGGACTCGCTCTAGCAGCCGCAACGCTCACGTCAGCTCTTTATATGAACTTCGATTTCTTCCACTGGAACACAGTGAATGTGTCAGCGCTAGAAGTCGTTAATGAGGCTTCACGCGTAGAACACGCCAAGGAACTTCTTGGTCGTAGCTACAAAGGCAGTGATGCTCAAAAGCTTGAAGGCCGAAGAGCTTTAAATGAAATGATTCACACTAAAGTACAAAATTCTTTAGCTCCTCGCTGGAAAGCTCAGGCCCGCGCTATTGCTCGCACTGTCATCACAGAAAGTGCCAAATATAAAATGGACCCTGTGTTTGTCTTAGCAGTAGTTAAAACAGAAAGTAAATTCAATCCATTGGCTTTAGGTCGCTTTGGCGAAATTGGTTTGATGCAAATTAAACCTGACACCGCAGAATGGATCGCAAAAAAATATGGCATTGCGTGGAATGGCAAAAAGACTTTGGAAAATCCATCTTCAAACATCCGCATCGGTCTTGCGTATATGAATTACCTGCGCACAGAATTCAACGGCAAAGCCGTGAAGTATGTCAGCGCATACAATATGGGTCCCAAGAATGTGCGCCGCTTGCTTGCAAAGAATATGAAGCCTGCTGAATATAACACTCGTGTGATGAAAAACTATGGCGAACTTTACGCGAGAATCTCAGATAGCAACAGTCTTATCGTAGCGTCTAATTAATTCGGACGAGATCAGAACAAATTTTCTTCTCGTTTTTACAAACAAAATCAAAAAAACTGTAAAAGCCACTTTACAGTTTTTTTGATTTTGTTCATTTCTTTTTGATCCGCACCAAAAGCAGACACGAATATTAAAGTTTTGTTTATGTTTGATTCCCTCTAACAAAAAAACTTTGTTACGCCGACAAGTTATAGCGTTGCAAATCCATCATGATAAAGCTGCAAACATTCCAGAAAGATTAACGCTAACAGTTCGCCTGTTTTTGCAGGCGGGAGAAAAATGCCTATGAAGGACAATGGTTCGATTTCACCTTTACTGTACGATTTGGACTATACGATTATCACGGGTAAAGATCTTCACGATCGACAACCCACGGAGCTGCACAACAAAGCTTACGCTTATTGGAAAGCCTTCTGGAGAAATGTCTTCAAAGAAAATGGCATGCAAGGAGACGTCCTCAGAAAAGAAGATTTTTTACGGGAAGATTTTATTACCATTCTTTCGCATAAAGATGAAATCGCGGGAATACATCTGTATTGCCAATTTGATTTAGAACTCGAAGCTTCGCGCGATCATATTTATTTCATGCACAACTATGGACCTCAATTTACGGAACAACTTAGAAAAAACGGCATTCGTCACGTCATGACCATTGAGTATCTTACGGTGGATCCGGCCTGGCGAAAATCCAAAGTGGGTGTGAGCTTGGGCCACGTTTTTTGTGCTTTAGGTGCTCAAGTGGCCGCCTACTTGGACGTGGATGCCGCCGTCAGCGCGTGTCGAATGGACGTCGGAGCCAATGACATGCTCGCCAAATGCGGCGGAGTTTCCTACGGAAAAACAGATCTCTACAACACTCCCGTGGAATACATGGTTATTCCCCGAGAACTCAATTGCACTCATTTGGATCCCGCTGTTGCCAGTTTAGTCAATCTCTATTGGAATCGCCGGATTGATCTAACCACGCGTTTACCAAAACGAAGCCATTTAAAAATCGCAGTTTAATTATTGGAGAACACATGAAAAAACAACTGGCACAAAAGTTTGAAGAAAAAATTTTGCAGACCCAGGTTCTTTTCGACAACTTCCCTTGGGAACAAAAAGAGGCGTATGCAGAACTTCTCGCGCAAACATATTACTATGTTCGCCACACGATGACGTTCATCGCAACGAGCGTTGCGCAGTTTAATTTAATAGACCGCCCTCTTCACCGCCAATTGATAAAGCATTTAGCGGAAGAAAACGGTCATGACATTATGCTGATTAACGATTTGAAGGCGTTAGGAATGAAAGTAGAAGACTTTCCAGAAAGGCCACAGACGTCAGCACTTTATCAATCACAATATTATTATTTCGATCATGAAAATCCGTATGCCCATTTTGGATACGCTTACTACTTGGAAGGCGTTTCAGCGCACAGTCTTCAGGCTATTGCGGATACAACGACAAGAATTTACGGTGAAAGGGCTTCCACCTTTTATCGCTTGCACGGTGAAGAAGATGTCGGCCACTTCGCCAAGGGTTTAAAACTTCTTGAGGGTCTGCCTCCGGAAGCTTTGGAGAGTATCGAGAAAAATCTCAATGAAACAAGTTTTTTCTACATGGGCATGGTTGAAGCGATCAGCCAAAAATGGGCGAAACAAAAAGGACAAAAAGCAGCTTAAGAGGTTTTTATGACTACAAACAGACAAGATCTTTTTCTTCAGTTAGTAAAAGATAATATGGAGTCGCCACAGATTTTACAGCGCACGCCAGAGCCTTCCGGCGTGACGGACGGTGAACAAAACGTGAATCAGTACAATCGCGTACTGAACACGAACATGACTTCAAATTACGCCATAGCCATGGATTTAATGTATCGCTGTCGTTCTGAAAACTCGAACCATAGCGCTTTGGATTTATGTTCAGGCCCGGGTCTGCTTACGATGGGACTTTCAAATTATCTAGGCTACAAACACGTGCTCGGAGTCGATCTGTCTCAACCGATGACGTCCATCGCCCAACAAAATGCGAAGCTCGCCGGACTTGAGGGAAAAGTGCGATTTAAAACCGGCGACGTTATTAATCTCCATGAGTCGGATCATTCGTTTGATCTGGTCAGCTTTACAAACGCCGCCCATCACCTGCCGGATCTAGCGAGCGTGCGTAGAGTCCTCACCGCCAGCGAGAAGGCTGCGAAACCTGACGGAATCATTGTTCTTACAGATATAGGTCGCCTTAAAACAGCCGAAATCACCGACCGATTTGTGGCTCTTGCCGGAGAAGAATTCATCAAACTCAACATGCCAGATATGTATGAGGACTTCAGAAACTCAATGTATGCAGGCTGGACTGCGGAGGAACTTGCCACTTGCGTTCCCAAAAATACGAAGAGAGTTTGGGTGCAGATGGTACCCACAGGGCTGACTTCGCATTTGGCTTTATTAGGTCTGCCCGCCGGAAGAGAAAAGATTTTTTTACGTGAGAGCTATGATTGGCAGGCGTCAGGTTTACTTAGAAGTGACGAGGCTAAATCGGACTGGCAGGTGTTACGGCACATTGTGAACACAGCCAACTTTAAAAAGTTGGCTGCGTAATAAGAATTAATTCCAAAGACCTTTTACAGTCTCGATAAGTACGATGGCTTCAGTTTGTCTGTTCTTTTTCAGAGGACTGATTAACTGGATTTCCATGTAGCACTCTCTTTTCTCGCTTGAATTGATTTCTTTCAAGAAGTGAGGGCCCAAACCAGGAACGTGACTTTCAGTGATTTCACCATTGAAAACTTTGCTGCAAACTTCGAAAGTTTTCATTGTTTCTTGAGGGTCACGTTCATAAAGATGCCACCACTCTAAAGAATAAAGTTCTTCAAGAGTATAAGTGCAGCATTCAAAGAATCTGAAATTGCGATAAAGCTGTTTATTATCCGCAGAATAAACTTCAACCAAGTTTTCGTCAGTTAAGTAATTAAAAACATCCGAACGTGGAACCAATCCCAACTTACGGAATGCTTTCCAAACGAATGTAGAGTTGTCTCTGAGCTTGTAACCCTCAGCAACTTGTTCTTCGCAAAGCTCTTTGAAGAAAGTCAAACTTTGCACGACTTCTTGTTTTTTCTCGACAGAGAGTTTTTCAAAATAAGGAAGTCCTGGAACGTAAGGCTTACGATGAACGCCTTCCGTCGCAAATAGCATGCAAACTTTTTGAGCTAGCGACTTGAATGACTCATTGAGTTTAAGGGAGGTTTCATCTTGGGTTTTTAGTATTTCCACAAATTTCCTCGAATTTAAATAAAAACTTGTTGATTAAAACAAGAGATTCAACAATATTCTGATTTTTTTATTTTGTCCATCTTGTGAATGTCACTTAGAAGAATTTCGCCGTCATTCTTCTTATTATTACCCAAATGCAATCTTCAGGCGAACTAGACTTTTCGATTTTCCACCAGCGTTGCAGATTCGATGACCAGAATCGCATCGACGCGCTTGTCCCGCTTTAAAGGACTCATGAGTTTTATCTGCTGCATAAAAACTCTTTTCTCTTCACTGCGAATTTCTTTTAAAAGGTGGGGTTCAACTTGCGGGACATAACTCTCTGTAATGTCACCTGAGATGACTTTCGAGGCCGCATTAAAAATTTTCGAAGTCATCGCCGGATCTCTTTCGTAGAGATTCCACCACTCCAAAGAGTAGAGTTCTTCGAGTGTGTATGAACAGCATTCAAAGAATTTGAAGTTACAATAAAGCTGCTTATTGTCCTTTGAGTAAATCTCCACAAGATCTTCATCCGACATAAAATTAAAAACATCGGCGCGCGGGACATATCCTAGTTTGCGAAAAGCTCTCCACACGAACGTAAAGTTGTCTTTTAACTTATACCCCTCGGCGGTTTGTTCTTCACAAAGCTCTTTAAAAAAGACCAAGGTTTTCACGATCTCTTGTTTCTTTTCTAAAGAGAGGGACTGGAAATAAGGAAGATCTTCCACATAGGGTCTGCGATGCACGCCTTCGGCGGCTAACATCATACAAACTTTTTGCGCTACGACCTTGAACTCTTCAAGGAGCCGCAGAGATATATTTTCTTGAAAATTGACTTTAGCCATAGAAAGAAAAAAGACAAAAAAAAAGCCCCGCTCGAAGCGGGGCTTCGTGAACGCTTACACGTTCTTATTTAAAAAATCCAAGATCGCATCTTTAGGATGGTTTCCTACAAGCTGACCGATTTCGCTGCCGCCTTTGAAAAGCAACATCGCAGGAATACCGCGGATGCCGTATTTACCTGGAGTTCCAGGATTCTCGTCCACGTTCACCTTCACGATTTTTACTTTTTGACCAAGCTCTTGAGCTACTTCTTCCAACTTTGGAGCCAAAGCACGGCAAGGTCCGCACCATTCTGCCCAAAAATCTACGAGGACTGGTGTCGAAGAATTCAAAACTTCTGTTTCAAAAGAACTATCTGTGACTGGTGTTGTAAATGTGCCCATGAATGGCCTCCGTCTAAATCAAGTACCGATTTCTTATATTAATTTGAACATCAAAAGGTCTACCGTCAAGATGCACAAGGATCAATTATTTTTTAAACATAGCCTTCGTGAATTGGCGTCGTAACTCGTCGAGTTCGTTGAGGTTTTGCGGGTCCCAATCCGCTTCCAGCTCACGTTGGCGACGACGCGCCTCAACTCGAGTCAGCGTGCTTTTCGGAGAGACCTTCACATCTGCAACAATTTCGCTGTATTTTGCAATACGCTCTTTAAGGTCCTTTTCTGATTTTTGCAGGTCTTTTTGGGCCTTAACTTGAAGTTCCTGCTCCTCCACATCGGCTTCGATTCTCTCCACTTCCGGAGCGCCTCCGCCTAAAAGTTCGCGCTCTAAGGACTTTAAATCAACATCCGGAAATGCGGTCTCTTCATCCGGAGTGGCAGCACGCTCTTCGGAAGCCGCTGACATTCGATCGCCAAATCGAAAAGAGACTTTTCTCTCTTGTTCTTCTGTATTTAGCATGAACTCTTGAGGGTTTTCATGAACTCTCTCAACATCCAACGAAGCCTGCTCAGACCCTTCTGAAGACTCCCCTTCAACCGTTCCTTTAACATAAATGGCTTCTTCTTCTGTCGAATACTTTCCGCCAGCAACCGAGGATCCGGTCTTTTGAGGACTCTCGACATGCATTGATTTGTTTAAGCGCTCCAACAATACGGCTTCATCGTGTCCTAAGATTTTTCCGATCACTTGAACTAAACGTAAAGGCGGAACCGGGGCTTCCAAAATCATATCAACGCGAATGCGAATAAGATCCTGAGGATTGGGTTTGAAGTTTGCCGGGAAAATAAGCACTGACTTTCCCTGCCAGCGGGTCATTTCTTTCAAACGTTTTCCAACGCCCAGGGAGTTTACTTTTCCTCCGCGGCCGGCACCTACAACAAGATCCGGATTGAATGCCAACATCTGCTCCGCGATTGCGTATTCGCTGGAAAGACCGATGACATCAAAGCCCACTTTTTTCAGTGTGGCTTCCACCTCCATCAGGTCGGCATAATCTTCGTAAACCAAAAGAATCTTGTTCATGTCATCATTGTCAGATAAGGATGCTTTACCGTCAATAAGCTTGGTTCTGGACAATGGGCGCGATGACACGAATGAGCCCTCAGACTAGAATAGACAGCATTCACAAGGAGACTCCTTTTTGAGTATCTTTTACGGAAAAAAAGCCGCGCAGTACATTTTCTTTGAGATGCTTCCGAGCTTCATTTTGGGACTCTTGGTCTTTATTTCAATCATCCTCATGTTTCAGGTCTTGCGCCTGACAGAGTTCGCCCTGGTTCACGGTGTGACTCTTAAAACTATCGCCGAAATCATCGGCTATGTCGTGATATCACTTCTTCCTGTTCTTTTTCCTATGGCTTTGCTTTTTTCGGTACTTTTGACTTACGGTCGCCTTAGCCAAGATTCTGAGATCGTGGCGATGAAGGCCTCAGGTCTGCCTATGGGAACCTTACTGATGCCCGCTTTGATTTTAGCCACGTTTGTCGGAATTATTTCAGCGCAAATGTCGTTCAATATCGCGCCTTGGGGAAACCGACAGTTTGAGGTTCTTTATTCTCGTCTGGCGAACACAAAAGCGGGTGCCGTGATCAAAGAAGGAACTTTCTCTGAAGGTTTTTTTGACATGGTCGTTTACGCCAATGAGGTGAACTCTGACAAAGGACTTCTAAAGAAGGTCTTTATTTACGATGAAAAATCAGGCGACGTGCCCTTAACGATTATCGCCAAAGATGGCGATATCATCCCCGATCCAGAACGTCCCGGCCATGAAGTTTTGTTACGCCTTAAAAATGGTGAAATTCACCGCCAGGCGAAAACACATACGAAGATCAGCTTTGATACTTATGACGTGCATTTTTCTGAACCTGTTAATACCGATGAGAAAGCAAAGTCTCCACAGTCTTTAACTTTGGAAGAAGTTCGCCATCGCCTTAAAGAAGATCTGAAAGACAAAGATCTTGAGCGCACTCTGCGCACCGAATACCACAAGCGCTGGGCAATCACTGCACTCTGCATTGTCTTTGCGATGATTGGTGTGGGCTTAGGAACAACGACCAACCGTCGCGCGGCTAAGGCTGGTGGTATGATTCTTTGTATCGGTCTGATTATTTTTTATTGGATCCTGTACGTGGCTGCCGAAGGTGCTGCACGCAGTGGTTCGCTACCAGTAGCGATTGCAATCTGGACACCTAATTTGATTTTTGCAATTTTGGGTGCTGAGGCTTTAAGAAGAAATTGGAACTAGGCTGTAGAGGCGGCGGTCTAAAAATTAGAGCGATGCAGTAGCATCCATACTACCACGGTCATCCTTGACCACATCGCCCCTCCCTTAACTCAAATGGTAGGGGCAATCCCGGTGGCTTGCAAAAGAATTTTTTAGATCATTTCATTTTTTTCTTAAGAATTTTAGTCACTTAACAAAGCCACTACAGGTAGTGGAAAGACTCCTGAGCGCTCGCTATCCCTGCTGGGGACATTTTATCATCACCTAATTCCGAATTAAAAAACATGGATAAATCTTGAGCATCTCTCACGAGCTGAGCCCCCTCCACCAGCAAATCCAAACTTCCTGCAAAGTGCGGATCCAAAGGATGACCGGGGACAATCCATACCGCACGGCCCAACTGAATTGCCTGTTGAGCTGTGATCAAAGTGCCACTGCGCTTGCGCGCTTCCACGAGCAGCGTTGCCTTTCCGAGCGCTGCAATCAGACGATTGCGGTGATGAAAAAGATGTTTGTGCATTCTTTGTTCGTGCGCATATTCGCTTAAGAAACATCCACCTTGATCAACAACAGACGAAATCCATTCTTTCAAGCTTTCAGGATACATGGCACCCAAACCTGACGGCAGAACCACGACGGTGGTGGCGTCTTTGCGCAAAGCTGTCGAGTGAGATTTCTGATCCACTCCCCTGGCGCCACCACTCACTACGCACGGTTTTTCTTTTTCGCAAAAAGGAGCGAATTCTTTTTCCATCCACTGCACAGATTCAAAACTAGGTTCGCGACTTCCCACGACCGACAACGTTCGTTCATTCAACCACGCCGGTGATCCTAAAAAACTTAACGTCAGCGGAGGTTCCGCCATCCAATAGCATTGTGATGGAAAAAGTTCTTCGCCATAGCAGACAAGCCGCACGCCTTGCATTTTTAATTTTAAACTGTCTTCACAGTGCTTTTTGAAAAGCGCGTGGTTTTTTTGAATAGCGGCAAACAGTTCTGGCAGATGATCTTTCAGTCCCGACATCAAACTGTCAGCGTGAAGATTTCCGGCATTCCCGAGAGTTCGATAGAGATGATGGATCTCGTCTCTGTGCACGGTGTATAGAGGATGCGTTTTGATTAATTGTGAGAGCGAATAAAGGTCATTCATAGCAAAAGGGCCCTGCAATTCGCAGAGCCCTTTCGTTTCTTTTTAAAGTTCTAGATCAGAATCGTCGGTTCCGGAATCCGGCGCCGGAGCCGTCTCGTTAGAAGGAGTTGATTCTTCAAACTCTTTCTCGAAATCATCATTGGATTCTTTTTTCGACGGAGCTTCCATCACAGGCTGCTCATTAAAAGCATGGGTGACGGCTTTTCCAACGTAATCGCCCAAAACAATGTCATCGGTAGCACGAGACACATAAGCTGTCGCAAAGTTAGGTGACACGCGAACGATTTTCACTACACCGATCACGCGGTCGTTGATCACTGCTTCCGATTTTTTATTGCGGATTCTTTCATCGGCATAAATCGGAAGACTTTGGCCCACTTGCAAACCTTGATTCGAGCCCCCGTCCAAGAACACCACAGAGTTGGATCCGAAAAGAGTGCGCTTTTTATCAAACTGCCCACCCATGATTTTAGCACCTACACCTGACGTCAATGCTGTGACCGAAGGGTCAATCATCGGAAGTTTTCCGGGAACAAGGAATGATCCGACCTCTAAAGGTTGAATCGCTTTTTTCACAATCGCGCGATAAACATTTTTTTGATCGTTCACACGCTCAAGAATTTCGATCTCACCTTGAATTTCGACCATGTAGCCCTGGCGCTCTTTCACTTGTGGATCTTTAACTTGCGTTACGTTTTTCTGCGCAACAAATTCTTTGCCGCCGCCCTCGTCAATACGCACAAACACGTATTGATAATCACCCGCTGTTTTCATCGACATCTCTGTGCCGGTGATGACACCCACACCTTGCACCGGTGTGTCATTGATATAGTACTCAAGATACTCAGGGCCCGTCGGGAATTGATTTTTAGGAAGCTCCACTTGAACCTCGACAGGTGGCTCATTCACGGCCCCCATGCGGTACAACGGCAAACTATCGGGAAGATGCTTCAGCAGAGGAGCGCGTTTTTTTGGAGGGGGCAGAACCGTTTTTGTTGTTTGTTTGCGGACTTCCTCCGTGCCGTCTTCCTTCACAACTTTTTCTTCTTTGGTTGTCGTGACTTCCAAAGTCGGAGCTTCATCCACACTTCCGGCGAAGAATTGCACATTCATGCCCGGTTCAATTTCATGGGGATTTTCGATCTGTCCTTTATTTAAAGACCACACCTTCGGCCAAAAAAACTGATCGCCAAAAAGCGTTGTCGAAATTCCGGAAAGAGTATCGCCCTTTTGTACTTGGTAAATTTCTGCCTGACGATTGCCAGCGGCTTTTTCCCAAGATTCTTCAGAAGTGGGTTGTTCATTGTACGTTTTGTAGATGCGATGAAACTCGGCTTCACGAGAGTAATCAGGCTCGCTGCTGCCAAAGGCTGTTTCTGTACTTGGCGCTGTCTCATGCGGAGCGACTGAAGGCTCTGCAGGAATATCCATCGGAACTGTAGGCTCGGCGTATTCAGAAGGTGGCGCTGGCGTAGTTTCATGACCGCCCGGCCCGACTTCTTTAAATTCAGGAACCGTCGGTTCTACGATTTCAGTTTTTTGTGGTTCCAGAACATCCAAAGGATCAGATTCCCAATTGGCGTCAGGAGGTGTGTCTTGCGCTTGAGCGACAAGCGCACAAAAAATCAGAGTTAACATCACGGAGAACTTTTTGTTCATCACTCTTGCATCCTTGCGAGTCGTGTGAGTTATTTAAACATTTTCAATTCAGCATCAGCACGGAAAGACTCAGGACTTCCTGGGAATTTCACGCGCACTTCTTGAAGATTGCGTTTCGCAAATTCTGGCAAATTCATTTTTTTGTATGTCATTGCTTTTGCGAATTTCGCTGCACCTAGTTTGTTACTGCGTGGATATTCTTTTTCAAGACGCGCAAAGTATTTAATCGCCTCTGCGTAGTTGTTGTGATCCACCGCCATGCGCCCTGCTAAGAACAAAGCATTGTCAGCGTAAGAGCTTTGCGGAAATCTTGAGAGCAGGCTTTGCAGACGACTCTTAAATGCAATTTCATCGTCGCTTTGATAAGCGCTTACCATTTCAGCATATAAGGTGATGTCATTTTCTTTCGAAATATCTTTTCCTGTGAGTTCCACGAGAAGAGATTGCTGACTTAAGTCTTTCGAAGATTGTTTATGTGCTTGTGCGGCAGGCTTTGCCAACACGCTCATAGGAACACTTAAAAGGACCGTTGCTGCTAATAGTCTAAGTTGCTTCATCTCTCGACACCTCTTGATCTTTCTCCAGTATGACACGCATTGAGAAGTGCAAACAAGCAGGAGTTATCCACATAAAATGTTGAGTTATTGTAATGCTAGACCTTGGACCTGTTGGTTTTCAAGGGTTTCAGCGATTTGCACAGAACTTACGCACATGATAACTATATGAAATGACTGAATATAAATACATTAATGCCGTGTAATTGAGCGAGCAAATGTCAGATCTTAAAATCCGACCTCAGGAGACGCGCGGACCCAAAGACAGATTATTTTAGAAATCGTGCGCGTTACGAAATTTGCTAAGTGCTGAGAACTATGATTATTCTGCTTGTTCTTGCTTTGACCTTAAGCACACCACTTCCCAGCTCTTTGCTTACAAACACATCAGCACTTGCCTCTACTTTCCAACAAAAATGTGTACAGATTCTGCCAAAGAATTTTGAACATCACACTTCGTTAGCATCTCTTGTTTGTGGCGAAAAAATCACAGACGCAGAGTTAAAAGAAAATCTAAGCAAAACTTCTTTGATTCATATCTTTGTGATCTCCGGTTCTCACCTCATTTTGCTTGATGAACTTCTAAGCATTTTCAAAATTCCAGTCATTGTAAGATTTCTTTTTTTGGGCTCGTACTCTTTGGTTTCAGGTTGGCAAGCGCCCGCTGTGCGAGCATTTCTTGGACTGGGTCTGCGCGAAGTTTTCCGGCGCAGGCACCTTCACTTGCCCGCTGATCTTGGCGTTCTTGCGACGGGCTTTACAACGCTGATTCTGTTTCCTGGATGGTGGAACTCGTTGTCTCTGCAAATGAGCTGGTGCGCAGCCTTAGCGCTTTCAACGTCTTCGGCGCTGCGAATAAAAAATGCCTTTGCCCGCGCTGTTTTCTCACAGGTCGCGATTTTCTTTTTTATGAGTGCACCTCTTTGGGGACTCGGAAGCCTGCATCCGTTGAGCATTCTTTATAATTTGTTTTTAGCTCCCGTGGTTTCTTATATTTTGTTGCCTCTGAGTTTCCTAGCGGCGGCCTTTTCCCCGTTTTTGATTTTGTTTGAAAAAGTTATGGGATTTTTTAATGACGCTTTGATTGTTCTCTCAGAGCCCATAGAGATTCACAAACGTTCGTTGCCTTCTGTAGGACTGCTTTGGACTTGGATTCTGGGGTGGCATTGTGTGATGCATTTTCTGCGTTTGCATCTGTGGCAAGGGAAAGATGCGCCATGAAGTATTTAGTTTTTCTCATTGTCACGTTGAGCGCAAGTTTGCTGACAGATCTTTCAGCGCAATCCTATGTCGTTGTCTGGAATGTGGGACAAGGTCAGTGGGTTACCGCTGTTTCTCCTTCAAACTGTATTCATTTTGATATGGGCGGAGAGTTCTTTCCTTGGGGAAAAATTCTTAATTCGTGCGCCACTAAGAAAAACTTTGTTTTTTTGAGTCACTGGGACTGGGATCATATCGGGGCTTTATCGAAAAATCCGGTTCGTTCTCAATTAAAAGATCTCTGTATTTTTCTTCCTCCCCTTGGCTCCTCGAGCACACGGAAGATGGAACTCTTAAAGAATTTTCGTTCTTGTGAAGCGGCTTCAGCTTCCGACATGGACATCTGGACGCCTTTAAAAAATAAAAATTCCAACGAGCAGAGCCGTGTCGTTTTATATAGAAATATTCTTTTACCTGGGGATTCGCCTTCGAGTCAGGAAAAAATCTGGCGACATCTTTCTTGGGTTCACCGAAGTCGCGTCCTAATCTTAGGTCATCACGGAAGCGCTACGAGCACTTCCGCGGAACTGCTGCAGTCACTTCCGTCGTTAAAACTTAGCATTAGCTCGGCACGATGGGCGCGCTACAAACATCCTCACAGCACCACAGAATATCGACTCATCAAACGCCATATTCCCCTCTTACGCACTGAAGATTGGGGAAATATTTGGTTGGAGCAATCATTGGGAAATTCCTTCTAAAACTGCTTATGCGCTCCAATAGAAGCGCGCATTTCGCGGACCTGACTACTTACTAAACATCTGAATGCGCAAAAAACAGCGCATTTCTAAGAATTCGCCCGGCATAGATCATGAATAAAGGGCTTCGAACCTAAATTGAACGTTACTTTATACAAACATAAGGAGTCCCTATGAAAAAAATGGTTATCGTTGGTCTATTGCTCGCTTCGACGATTGCTCAGGCAACTGAGATCTCTCAAGTTTACTCTGCTTCAGTAACAAGCACAGTGGACTCTATTTTAGCGATCCCTCTTTTGACATCTGCGGGAACAGCAGGCACTTCAGCTGCTATTTCTGGCAATACTCATAAGCTTGTTCTTGCAGCTAAAGAAGATGCTGCGACTTTCGTGGCTTCAGACGCTACGATTCGTGGTGCGGCTCTTCAAAAAGCTTTGGAAGCGATCCGCGCTGAAAACCCAGCGTTGCAAGCTTCTGACCTTGATCTCGCTCAAGGCATCTTAAGAATGTAATTTGGATTCCGGCGGAGCTTTCTCTCTCTCAGCTCCGCCGCTTCCTTCACTGTCTTGCTGAAAGGAGTTCTTTATGAAATTATTAGTTCTACTTTCGCTCAATCTTCTTTTGACAGTGCAGGCCTTTGCTTTTGGATACGATCTCTCAGATAAAAGTATCCCGACGGCGGCTCGTCCCGCGTTACAAAATCTTTTTGCTAAATCTTCAAACTTGCTTCCCGTGAAGCTTAAACAAGCTCTTAAAAAAAATCTTAAAGTTGAAATTTCTGATCTTAAAGCTAAAAACAAAGACGCAATGGCGCTTTACCGTCGCGGGCGTATTTACTTAGATAAAACAGTGCTGATCGAAGTGATGCGCGGTGAAGCCAAGGCGACACCTACGAATAGAACTCATAAAACTCTTTACAAAGAAATTCTCGCAGCTGTGCTTCACGAAACGGCTCACGCTTATGACCATGAAGATGTGCATTCTTCACAAGAATACGCCCAAATCAATTACTGTAAAAACAGCGACGACAATAGAAACAATTATCGCAGCGATCCAGAGTGCCGTCCTTACATCAATATGAATCGCAGTTTTTCTCAAAATCCGTATTTCTTGTTGATTGCGGGTTTTGAAAAAGATGACGAAAGCTGGATGAAACATCGCAGCCCTGACATTTACGAGCTTACAGATCACGAAGAATTCTTTGCCGTGAACATGGAATACTTCCTTCTTGATCCTGAGTATGCGTGCCGCCGCCCGACGTTGGCGCGCCTTTATAAGTCACAATTTCAACATGATCCGTTTCCGGGAGTGAAATGTGACGCTCCATTGACTTACGTAGTCCCGAATTACAAAGAAAATGAAAGTCCCGTTAAAAAAATTGATTTAAGCCGCGTTTACCAAGTTCATTACTTCCTGGCTGACGAAGGTGAAGACATGTCAAGCGGCTGGGGTCACTCCATGTTCCGGTTGGTGATTTGTTCTCCTGAAAGAAAAGTCGTCGGTCCTGAGTGTATGAAAGACGTGAATGAACACATCATTCTTTCTTACCGTGCGTTCGTAAATGGAATTCAGATCAACACTTTAAAAGGCTTAAACGGATCTTATCCGTCGCGCTTGTTTTTTGTGCCGCTTTCTCAGGTGATTGATGAATACAATAAAACTGAAATGCGCGACATCAAGAGCATTCCACTGAATTTGACTCGCACGGAGATCGCTCAATTTGTGACTCGCGCGATTGAAACGCACTGGAGTTATGACGGTAAGTACTACTTTGTTTCTAACAACTGCGCGACAGAGAGTTTAAATCTTTTAAAGTCTTCTGTGTGGAGACCGGGATTGATTTATGCTTCCATCAAAACTCCGATGGGTCTTGAAAAAGAGTTAGTTAACAGAAAAATGGCTGACAACTCGATGTTCGGAAATCGTTTAAAAGCCATTGAGGACGCTTATCTTTTTGACTCGTACAGAAGTCGCTATGACATGAGTTACGGCGTGATTCAAAAGACATTGCGTTTGCCATACAAAAACTTTACGGAATTTTTAAAGCTTTCCGCAAAAGATCGCAGCGTGGTTTACCAAGGCATCAGTCGCTTAACTGGAAAAGATCGTTTGAAGTCGGCAGCGGCTTTATTGATGCTAGAAACAGCCGCTCACCGCTTTGTTATCGCCAATATCCATACGACTTTGCAGAAGTGGGTTCTTGAAGACATGAAGGCTGCGAAAAAGAATAATAAAAAATCGGATGTCGTTGAAGTGACCGAGAACATTCTTAAAATCAGCAATATGTTTTCGCAACCGGCGGCCTTCCTTGCGGGTGCACCTGGTTACGGCCTGCCGTCAGGAAGCGATTGGGAGATTTTAGAAAATCGCACCCGCCAAAGCCAATCTCAAGGTGGCATGGTGTACAGCCAAGCGGAAGCTCAGATGTTGCAATTGATTTCTCCAGAGCAACAACGTGAGCTTGATCAAATTAAAAAGAACACTGAGTTTGGATTGTCCTTTATCAAAGCGATTTAATTTACTGAATCGCTTTTTCAATCATGCTTTTAAGTGCACTCATTTGCGAGCCTGACTTAGTCATATAGTTAGGCCCTGTAAATCCAAACCAATCCCAGCAGGCATAAGGATTGTCCTTAGGAATCTTTGCTGATTGCGGATAAAGCACAATAATACGATTTGTCTCTGCCCACTCATTATAACCCGCTAAAGTCGCAAACTTATCTTGAATAAAATCTGGATTCATCTGGCAACCATGAAGAGCCACGTGCAAACGGCATTGAACTCCTTGCTGACATTCGCTGGGTACGTACACCCAGCCCTCTTTATAAAGCGGCGTTTTTTCATCTCCGAAATCACTCTGAGAAAACTTTAATAAGTTTTTCGGATCAAAATTTCCGCGTTCATTGAGAGCTCCATAAGCGGATTTTAAAATTTCTCCCGCAAGGTCAAAGTTGCACTTTAAAAGCCACGGCAGAAACCCCATCTGACAAGGATTTCCTGAACTCAGAGTTGGAAAACCGTGAGCCGAAGCAATGCTTTTCTCCGTCGTGATTTGCGTTGGATTTGCAAAGGCTTTGTAGAACTCTTCCAGCTTCTCTGAATTTAACGGATGAATGACGCTGTCTTTGGGGCTTGCGTAGACGTAAATTTTTTGACGAGTTATATTCGTTAAAGGATCAATCTGTCCTTCGTCAGCCAATTTTCTGGCTTCAGCGATTTGCACGTTAGAATCAATTCCTTGAGGCTGCCCCATACAGCGGCTTTGCGCTTTTTGCGAATCCCCTTCTGAACACCAGTAAATTCCTCCAGCGATACTCGCGACGGCTGCGATATCTTTAGAATACGCAACGCCCATTTGAACTGCCATATAGCCGCCCGAAGAAACACCAGAGATTGAAATGGAATTGCGATCAATTTTCCAAGAGCCTAACGGTGCTGTCGTTGGGGACTGATTGGGTTGAGAGGCAAAAAGAGTCGTGACCAAAATTGCAAAAAGAGCCGACATATATCCTCCGGAGTTGTACCAAGTTTTTCTCTGGAGATTTTTCTTGTCAATGAAGGCTTATGATTTTGCAAAATAAAAGGCCCGCATTTTCATGCAGGCCTTTTGAAATTTCTAGAGTAGAAACTTAAGGAATTAACCTTTGTAAGGTCTGTATTCCATGTGAAGGTCTTTAGCTACTGGCTCATAACATACGTAACCACCGTAAGTGTTCAAACCTTTGAACAACGCTGGTGATTTCGCAATAGCGTCTTCAACGCCCATTGCAGCTAGCATAGAACCGTACTTCGCAGTGACGTTTGTCAAAGCGTAAGTCGAAGTTCTAGGCACAACACCTGGCATGTTAGGCACACAGTAATGGATCACACCGTCAACTTCGTAAGTTGGGTTTTGGTGAGAAGTCGGACGGCAAGTCTCGATGCAACCACCTTGGTCAACTGCAACGTCAACAACAACAGAACCTTTGCTCATAGAAGCAATCATCTCTTTAGAAACAAGAGTTGGAGCTTTATGGCCTGTGATCAAAACACCACCGATCACAAGATCAGAATCTTTCACCGAATCTTCGATGTTTTTAGAGTTTGAGAACAAAGTCATGCAACGACCTTGGAAGATATCATCAAGATATTCCAAGCGCGCTGTATTCACATCAAGGATCGTCACAGAAGCGCCAAGGCCGACAGCCATTTTCGCTGCGTTCGTACCAACAACACCACCACCGATGATAGTGACTTTAGCTGGTTTTACACCTGTTACACCACCCATCAAGATGCCTTTTCCACCATGATCTTTTTGGAGGTAGAAAGCACCGATTTGCGTCGCCATACGACCTGCGACTTCAGACATAGGAGTCAAAAGTGGCAAAGAACCATTATCCAATTGGATTGTTTCGTAAGCGATCGCTTTCACTTTACGTTCACAAAGAACTTTTGTGAGCTTCGCTTCTGCAGCCAAGTGAAGGTAAGTGTAAAGGATTTGGTTTTCCTTCATGAGTTCGTATTCGTCAGGAAGTGGCTCTTTCACTTTTTGGATCATGTCTGCTTTTGCATACACTTCTTTTTTAGTGTCGATGATTTTCGCACCAGCTTTTTCGTATTGTTCATTGCTGATACCAGAACCAACACCCGCGTCTTTTTCAACGATAACTGTGTGGCCTTCTTTCACGTACTGACGAACGCCAGCTTCAGTGATACCAACACGGTTCTCAGAAATTTTAATCTCCTTAGGAACACCGATAATCATGATTACTCCTGTCGGGGGTTCTTATTAAAACCCCTTCTGTTAAACCTCATTTTGACAACCCAGGAAATATGCCAGATCGGCAATAAAAAGCAACGGGCCCAAGGTGCCTGACGCAGTATGGGCCGAAAAAAGAAGCAGGCACCTTTTACAGGCTTGTTTAGCGAATAACGGCGGTCCTTCTGAAAAAGGGCCTCAAATGCAATTAAATCGACTTATATGCCGTATTTTTTGGCAGAGGTGTTGCTCCTTCCGTTCCCGAATATAATCGTGGAGAATTTCTATGAAGTTTCTAGGCACCATCTCGTTCGTTTTTCTGGCCTCTTTTGCGGCTCAGGCCCAGTCTGCGGCGACCCAGTGGCGTATTACTCAGCCGACCTGGACAGACCTGCATGAACGTCAATTTGGCGAGTTTGTTACACGTATTGGTGAGGCCGTTGAAAAACGTCAATGCTGGAAAGTGGATAACTGCCTCAAAAGCTCCGCGAACCCTTATTTCAATTCAGATCCTGCAGGTCTTAAATATTTCGCAGACTGCGCGGATCTTCCTTATTACTTGCGCGCGTATTTTTCATGGAAAAACGGTCTTCCGTTTTCGATCGTGAGCGAGGTTAAAGCGAACTTAGAGCCGGGACAAGATCCTAAAGAAGTGAAGGACCTTCGCTACAACAACCTCGGCAACTACGTAAATAAACGCTACGACGTTCTCACAAAGAATGGCCTTTTCAAAAATACATACCCGAATGCTCTTGAAGTTTTGAATGACATCGTTCCAGGTTACACATTCTCTGCGACGTACCGTATGTTGGGTGATGTTGATCAAGACCTTTTCACGGATTTCTATCCTGCTAAAATTGATCGCAACGGTGTTCGTCCTGGAACTGTGATCTACGATCCTAATGGGCACGTGGCGATTGTTTATAAAGTCGCTGATGATGGACGTGTTTTCTACATCGATGCTCACCCTGACAACTCTTTGACGATGGGGATGTTCACACCGAAGTTTGTTCGCAGCCGTCCTGCTCAAGGTGCCGGATTTAAAAACTTCCGTCCTTTGGCAGTCGTAGACGCAAAATTGGATTCATCCGGAAATTATATTGGTGGAAAAATTATTGCTGCTGCTAACACACAACTCGCTTCATTTGGTTTGGAGCAATACTACGGAACACAACCCGATCCTCAAGGTTGGAGCAAAGGCAAGTTCGTCATCAACGGACAGACTGTGAATTTCTACGACTACGTTCGTATGAGCTTGATGCAAGGTGAACAGCATATTGATCCATTAAAAGACATGGCACAATTGACAGATGATATTTGCGTAAGCTTAAAAGACCGCGTTGACGCTGTCGAGGCCGCTCGCACTTCAGGGGTTTACTTGAAACCTCATCCAGAAAAATTACCGGCGAACATTTATGGCGCTGAAGGCGAATGGGAGGCTTATGCCACTCCTTCTCGTGATGCGCGTTTGAAAGTGGCTTTCATTGATTTATTGAATCAAACAAAATCAAACATTGAACGCTACAAAAAAAGAGATCCGGCCATCCGTTATAGCGGCGGAAACTTAGCGGCTGACTTGTTTGCAATTTATGCGCAAAAAGCTCAGGCTTGTCAGTTCTCTTACACGACGACAAATGGTCTGACCGTAAGAATGAACTTGGAAGCTGCCCGCCAAAGATTGTTTGCGATGAGTTTTGACCCTTATCACTGTATTGAAAATCGCTGGGGCGCAAGACTTGATCAAGAAATGGCTTCTTGCACAGACGACGAAAACAAACGCGCGTGGTATGAAAAAGAAAAATGGTTGCGCAATCAACCTGAGCGTAAATACGACGCTCGTATGGATTACACGCTGGATGAGATCACGGGCCCGATGCCCGGCGGGGTGGGAATCGAAACCGCTCCCGATGTGGACATCGTTGGCTACTTGAAATCACAAAGATAAAAATCACCAAAGGCTGCATGGAAAACCCTGCAGCCTTTTTCTTTTCCCTCCAGTAAGATCCGATAATCGCATTTCAAGAAGGTTACATTTCGATATAATGTAGGCCCGAAATCAGCTTACTCAAAATTACCAAATGAAAAGTAAGCCCAAACCTAATATATCGAATTTGAATGCCTCCAGCAGCCTTGAAAAAAATAATACAATGTATTACATTGTAGGAGCGGTCGTTCGATGGGACGACAAAAAGGCCCAAGCCAATCT
The DNA here is from genome assembly GCF_037996825.1 of Bdellovibrio sp. BCCA. Classification (NCBI taxonomy): domain Bacteria; kingdom Pseudomonadati; phylum Bdellovibrionota; class Bdellovibrionia; order Bdellovibrionales; family Pseudobdellovibrionaceae; genus Bdellovibrio; species Bdellovibrio sp. BCCA. The sequence goes on from NZ_JBBNAC010000001.1 coordinate 2,385,047, forward strand.
TAAGAAACATGGAGTTTCTTTCGAAGAGGCCGCAACCGTTCTATTTACAGAGAACACCATTGAAATTGAAGATCTCAGACATGACGAACAAAGATTTATCACTATTGGTTTCTCAGTTCGCACAAGGCTTCTTACGGTTGTCTACGCATACAGATACAAAGAAGAAATAAGAATTATCTCGGCACGGAAAGCGACTAAAAACGAGGCTAAACAATATGAAGAAAGAATATAATTTTTCAAAAGGTAAAGTGAGAAAAAAACCGACCCTCAATGCTAAGGACACGAAAGTGCAAACTAGCGTTAGGATTGATGCAGATATTTTTTTATGGCTCCAAGCCGAAGCGGACAGGCAGCATCTGCCGTACCAAACCCTGCTCAATAAATATTTGCGTGATGCTATGGATAAACCTTCGATTGAAAGCAGACTTGCCGCTATCGAAAAAGCCGTCTTTAAAAAAGCTTTATAGGGTTCAAGAACGCTACATTGGAACAGTCCAGCCGTTGTAGCGCTGAACTTCTTCGGAGATATCGGCTCCGAGTTCTACGTGACGGTAGCTTGTTGGGGAGTCCCAGATTTTTTTAACGAGCTTATTCATCACATCGTGGCCGGCTTTATAGAGCACCACGTGTCCCATCAAAGGCATTTCTAAAGTCACAAGATCTCCCAGGGCATCTAAGGCTTTGTGACGAACGAACTCATCTTCCCAACGAAGACCTTCGGGATTGATGATGGCTTCGTGATCTAAAACGATACAGTTATCAAGGCTGCCGCCTTTAGCAAGACCGCGGGATTTTAGGGCCTCGACGTCTTTCATAAAACCAAAAGTTCTGGCACCTGCGACATCGCGACCGAAAGATTGTTCGTTGATATCCAAATCAATTGTCTGCTTTCCGATTTTTGGATGAGGGAAATCAATTGTCACCGTCAGACGTAGTCCGTGGTAAGGAACAACGTAGGCGTGCTTCTCCCCTTCGCTAAAATAAATCGGTTCGGTGATGTAGCAGTATTTGCGGGGTTGATCTTGCTCCACAATGCCGACCTCTAAAAGAGCTTTCAAAAAGTCGCGAGCACTCCCATCGCCGATCGGAATTTCAGGGCCATCAAGTTCAATAAATAAATTATCAATACGAAGAGCCGACAATGCTGACAAACAGTGTTCAATCGTTGCGACAGAAAAAGCGCCGCCACCAATGGTTGTTTGGTGAGATGTCGCTTGAACATTTTTAGCTGTGACTTTGAGTGAAGGACTGCCCGGCAAATCATTGCGGATAAAGTAAACGCCCGTATCAGCAGGAGCTGGCCTGAAAGTGAGAGTGCAAGGATCACCTGAATGAATCCCGATACCATGAACAACTGTTTTTTTACGGATCGTTTTCTGCAAAAACATACTAGTTAGACATTACTCTAACTAGCGGGCCTTCGCAATGCGCATTTGCCCGACGACATCGCCCTTCCAGTTCGTCACCGTCGGCATTGTGTACTTGGCCAAGGCTTTGAACTCCGTCTCATTAAGACCACCCAATTGCAGTAATAACGAAGCTGTTGCCACTTGAGCGGCGCGACCGGCGCCATCAGAGGCTTTGATTGCGAAGGCGACTCTTTTTTCTGGAAGAACTCCGCAGAACACACCTTCAGCTCCACCTTTGATAATAGCCCTTCCGTGTGTCTTTTCAATCACAGCTGTGGCGAAATTGTCACTGCCGGAAATGTAAAACGGAAAACTTCTCACAGCTCGCAAAATGCGCTCTGAAGCGGCTTTCCTTGCCGGAGATTCTTTGGAGTTGATCAAAACAGACATCCCTACGGCCATGTTTTGCAGAGGAACGGCGTAAGTGGGAATTCCACAACCATCAATTCCGTAGGCGGTTTTTGAATGATCGTAGCGCATGGTTTCGGTCAAAACTTTGCGCAAACGTTTCTGCGCATTATGTTCGTATTTTTCATAACCCGTTGGATCTTCACCCAAGTGCAAACATGTCGTGATAAGTGCTGAATGTTTTCCTGCACAGTTATTACAAAGCACAGTGGGCTTTTGCCCTTTGCGAGTCATTTCCAAAGCGCTTTCTTCGTTATAAGGAAGATGTGGAGCGCAGACGTAAGATGATTCTTTAATGCCAACCTTGTCCATCCACTGCGTGAGTGCCGTGATGTGATCTTTTTCTCCGCGATGAGAAGAACAAGCTAAAGCAATGTGCTTATCTTCAAGTTCAAATTTATCAGCGGCACCTGATTCAATAAGTGGTAAAGCTTGAAGCATTTTGATCGCACTTCGAGGCATCGTTAGAAACTGCGGATGCCCCCAGTACTGAGTGATGCTGCCGATTTCATTCACAACGACAGCCATGACTTGATGAAGGGACTCCACAACGGGGCCCCGTAATACTTCAACAACCAGCGGTTGCTTTGAAGCCATATTATTTCTCCGACATTAATACTGTGTTCTTCGCAAACTCAGTGATGACACGTCCACGCTGAGTTTTTTGAATAAAGCCTTCTTGAATCAAGAAAGGCTCATAGACCTCTTCAAGAGTGTCTCTCTCTTCACTGAGGGCCGCTGCTATTGTATCAATGCCGACGGGTCCACCGTTATATTTTTCTTGGATTAGGCTCAAAATACGACGATCCATCAGGTCCAGACCGTATTGATCCACACCCAACTGGTTCAAAGCATAGACCGCGATATCCTTTGAGATCGTGCCGTTGCCTTTGACTTGAGCGTAATCGCGAACACGTTTTAATAATCTGTTCGCCACGCGAGGAGTACCGCGAGATCGACGAGCGACTTCTTCAGCTCCTTCGGAATCCATTTTCACTTTGAGAATCTCTGAGGACCTCATCAAAATTTGTTGAAGGGCATCCTTATCATAAAACTGCAAACGCTCGACAATTCCGAAACGATCTCGGAACGGCGGATTTAAAAGTCCCGCTCTGGTTGTCGCCCCGACCAATGTAAATGGTGCGAGTTGAAATTTCATTGAGCGAGCGCCAAGACCTTCTCCTGTTACGATGTCGATATAATAATCTTCCATCGCCGTATACAGATACTCTTCGACGTGACGACTGAGACGATGAATCTCATCAATAAATAAAACAGAGTGCGGCTTAAGCGAAGTCAACACCGCCGCCAGATCACCTTTTTTATCGATCGCTGGAGCGGAGGTCATTTTAATTTCCGCCCCCATGTCGTTGGCGATAATTTTGGAAAGTGTCGTTTTACCCAAACCCGGAGGCCCACACAAAAGAACGTGATCCAAAGATTCACCACGGTGTTTCGCCGCCGCTACGAAAACTTTTAATTTTTCTTTCACATCAGTTTGACCGGGGAAGTCTTCGAACTTTTGCGGGCGCAGTTCGTTTTCCCAGCTCTTCTCCCCTTCTACGGGATCGCCTTCAAGGATGCGACTCATGACAAGCTCCCAGAAAGAGTTTGCAGACCTTTACGAACTCCGTCTTCTAAAGACGTATCCGTTGGCAACGTAGAAACGAATTGATCGACCAGTTGAGATTTGTAACCCAAGTTGAGCAAAGCCGAAGTGATTTGCGTGTGCGATTCTGATTTGGATTTGATTGTTTCTTCGATGGAAACAAGTTTTCCTTTTAAAGTCAGAATGATTTGTTCTGCAGTTTTCTTACCGACCTTCGGAAGGCTTGAAAGACCCTTGGCATTTCCGGCTTCAATCATTTCCTGAATTTGCGCGGGGCGACCGCCAGAAAGAATGCTCAACGCCATTTTAGGCCCGACACCATTCACTTTTAAAAGAGACAAGAAAAGATTTTTTTCTTCTTTAGAATGGAAACCAAAAAGATTCAAAGCATCTTCACGCACGTGCGTGTGAATCCACACGATAATGTCTTTACCTAAAAGAGATTGCAGGTCGATCAACGTGTTGGAGGACGCGTGAATTTCGTATCCCACACCTTGCACATCGATCAAAGCGGTGTCGCTTGCTACTTCAATAATTTTTCCACGTAAATAACCAATCATAAACTCACCGCTCTCTCAAGAATCGCTTTTTTCTTTAACTCAAAGGCATGATGGCAGGCCATCGCCAAGGCATCGGAGGCGTCAATGCGATTGATCACCTTGATGTTCAGCACCGCTTTTAAAATCGCCTGCACGTCTTCTTTGGAAGCGCCACCGTTTCCGGTCACACCTTTTTTTACGACCCGCGTGGCGTATTCGTAAACGTCGGCATCGCCCAAACCGGCTTCATACATCACGACTCCGCGGGCATGACCGAGCTTAAAAGCACTGTCGGCGTTTTTTCCCAAAAAGATTTTTTCGATCACCACTTGGTTGGGTTTGTATTTTTCCATGACTTCACGGAAGGCTGAACCCAGTTCTTTCATGCGGCCCGGAAAAGCTTGATCAGCATCGAGCAAAATCACGCCGTGATTGATATGTTCAATCTTTCCGTTCGTGACTCGAACAACACCAAAACCAGTAATGCGGGAACCAGGATCGACCCCGAGAATCGTCAATGACATTAAAACACCATCCGTCGCCCTTATTTGAAGCTGAAGCTATTGCTTAGTCAATAAATCTGAAATAGTATTTAGGTGTATCCACGAACGGATTGGGATTAATGCAACTGATGAAAATAGATGCAAGCACTGTTGAAAAGTATCAAATGATTCTTGAGAAAGACCCGAATTCTCAGGTGTTTGCTCCGTTGGCTGAAGCGTATCGTGAAATGAAAATGCTTCAGGAAGCGCAAAAAGTTGTGACTGCTGGCGTTCAACGCCACCCGCAATTTGTTGGCGGCCTTGTCACTTACGCGAAAGTGATGCGCGACCTAGGACAATTACCAAAAGCCCTGGATGCCTTAAAGAGAGCCACTTCCCTGGCTCCAGAGAATATTTTAGCGCATCAATTGCTTGCCGAAGTTCAACTGGCTTCGAAAAATCCGAAGGACGCTCTTAAAGCGTTTAAAATGGTTTTGTTTTTAAATCCGAACTCTCAGTCAGCGCAAAAAGCTGTGCAAAAATTAGAATCTTTGACGGCCGATGAGTACGACGAAGAAGTTTTTGCGATGACAAAACTTCCGGAAGTGAATTTAGAAAAAACTCACGAACCCGTGACAAAATCGGAACCTGTGATGGTGATGCCTGCGCAACCGACGACTCCAAGCAAAGCCATGGAGCGCATGCTTTCTTTGATAGATGCCTTTATCGTGCGCAATGATTTGGAGAAAGCGCATGCTCTTTTAAAGGACACGCGCATTGAGTTTGGCGATCATCCGGAAATTCAAAGACGAATGAAGACTCTGCAAGTCCGATACAATGACACGGATGAGGCAACACCACTGCGCCCCCTACAGCCTCGCGATAAACTGATCCGCGAAAAGAAGTTAGAAGTTCTTGAGGCGATGCTGCGTCAAGTTGAAGAGTACCGCTCTCAAGGAATCTAAGCTCCTTCACCGCAAAACCATCTCTGACGCATTAAGACTACCGCCTCTCAAAAAGCCCATTGTTGACCAAATACAACCGTTTAGGACAATATGGCCCTTCTGTAGTTTTAATATAACAAGGATTATACAATGTACGAAACGTCGGATTTTAAAAAAGGTCTTAAAATCATGATCGAGGGGAAACCCTATGTGATCGTGGATTTCCAACACGTGAAACCAGGTAAAGGAAATCAATTCACACGCACAAAACTAAGAAACATGCTCACTGGCCAAAATTTGGAATCGACTTTCAAATCAGGTGAGAAATTTGAAGTTCCTAACGTTGAAAATAAAGAGATGACTTATCTTTATAAAGACGACTCTGGCTACAACTTCATGTCTCCGGAATCTTACGAACAAATCGCTATGTCTGAAGAAGATCTTGGCGAATCTAAATACTACCTGACTGAAAACTTGAAAGTTGTGATCTTGTTCTACAACGAAAAAGCGGTCGCTTGTGACGTTCCAAAAGCTGTGAACTTGACTGTGGCACAAACAGATCCGGGCATCAAAGGTGACCGTGTAACTGGTGCGACGAAGCCGGCGACTATGGAAACAGGCTTGTCTGTAAACGTTCCACTTCACATCAATGAAGGCGATGTTCTTCGTATCGACACTTCATCTGGTGAGTACGTAGAGCGCGTTAGCCAAAAATAAGACTAACGCCCAGTATTAAGTCTCCGCAACCACTGAATTTTATCGCAAAATAAAGCGATAGTTTTAGGATAGGGTCGCGGAGGCTTTTCTTTGTCCACATATATTGAGTTAGAAATTCAAAATTTACTCAATGAGATCGATGATCTTGATCAGGTGGGCGAGCGCCTTATTCAGCACCTTGAAGCGTCTCCGGATCATTTCACTCAAGATAATATCTACTCGCTTTGTCGCTTTCTTCTGAAATCAAAATATCCAATCAAACTTGTGAACTTCGTTCTTCGTTACATTGAGAATGAACACTTCCCTATTCCATGGCCGTATTTTCTTGAAGCCTTGGGCATGATTGGTGCGGAGCTTGATGAAAAAACTTTGAAAGCTTTGATCGAAGGTATTGAAGAAGACAACGCAGAGTCTGAAGCCGCTAGATCACAAGCGCTTAACAAAAATATCGAGCAGCTTGGCGAGTGGCGCAGCAATCGTAAATATAAAATTCATAAAGATTACCTGAATAATAAAAAACTTTTGTTAGAGCAGTTGATCACTCTGCGCACACAGCAGCTTTATGAACAGGAAAAAAATCTTCTCGCACGTTTGCAAAAACTTTATCCCGGCGACTCTGAAATTCGCAAGGAAGTGAACGAACACAAACAGCGTTATGCTCTTGAGATTTTGCAGCGTCGTTCTCCGAAAGCTCGCGCGATCAATACCGAAGAATTTTCGCCTAAAGATCCCGAAGTTGAAAAAGCTTTGGAAGCTTTGATGCAAAGTCTGCTGGAACATGCGGAGCAAAATCCCGAGATGGCGTTTGATTTTGCAGTGGTTGCGTTCATGCTTGAAAGTTATGAGACTGCTTTAGAACTTCTCTTTTTCAGTGAAGAGACCACATCGCTTTTGTGGTTCCGCTTAGAAGTGCTGTTGAAATGCCGCCGCTTTATAGAATTGCTTAACGAACTGGCGCGCATTGAAGTTTTGCTGGCTCACGAACCGGAAACTTTTTTTGCGACAGCTTATTTGCGCGCGCAAGCTCTGTGGGGCTTAGGTCAAAAACACACGGCCATTGAAGTGATGGAAGGCTTGATGGCTTCTCGTCCTCACTACCGTGCAGCGAGTGCTTTGATCAGCATCTGGAGCGGTCAATGAAGCGAGCGTTCTGGATTTTAATCACGCCTCTTGCGGGATTTTTAGTGCTTTGGGTTTTGGGCTCCATGGTGATTGGACCTAAAATCGAATCGTGGGCGCTGAATAAAATCCAAACGTATTCGGATTCCTCACTTCCCGTTCGCATCCGTGCACAAAATTTAAATCTAAAACTTTTTAAACCTTCGTTGGCTTTAGAAGGTATTGATATCGAGGGCAAAGGTGAACTGGCCGAACCGCTTAAAAAAATTCATATCGGCGGCGTTCGTGTTTTTGTCGATTTCTTTCATCTGCTCAGCGGTCGCATGACTCTCTCAGCGGTGATTATCGACTCACCGGAAGTTGAATTGAATATCGATCCTTTTTTAAAAAGCGATACGCCTCCCAAAGAGCTTCCGATGGATGCTCTTTTCAATCAGCTTGAAAAGCTGCCGCTGCAAAGAGTGTTTTTGCAGAACATCCAGCTTCGCGTGACTTCTCAAGATTTGAAATTAGACACCGTTGTTCAAAGCGGCGATCTTCTTTTAACGAACATGGGAAAGAACATCACTGCAAAAATCGATGTTCCTGCCGTGGCCTTGACGCTGGGAAATTTTGGAAGTTTCCAAGGATCTTTGGATGGTCACTTGTATTTGACTCGTCAATCCTTGCGCATCATTCAGCTGGGCGCTCGTTTCGATGAATCTGAAATCCTCGCCCGCGGTGAACTCACTCGTTTTAGCGAAATCACGATCAAGCCTTCAGGGCTTTTAGATATCTCAGGTCGTATCAACCTGGCAGATATTCACAAGGAACTTAAAAAAGCGCGTCCGCAAATGAAGCTGCCAGGGCTTTCCGGCGAAGTGAATCTCGATGTAGAAACTCGTTTCGACGGTTTAGAAAACCTGCGTGGCAAAGCCGATATTACGACGCGCTCTTTGGTGGTCGATAAATTTGAAATCGGTGATGCTCGTATTCAGGGTGAATATAAAGATCGCACCGTGACTTTCTCGGAAGTTAAAGTTCAACATCCGGCAGGTGATGCCACTGTTACAAAATCACAGATTTCTCTGCGTGATGATTACGAATTCAAGGCAAAAATCAATGTTCCCGCTCTGGATCTGCAAAAGCTGTTTCAATCTTTGGATTTAAACAACATTCCCGTCGGAGCGGAACTTCAAGGGGAACTTCCTTGCGCGGGACAAATTTATCCCCACTTCCAGGTGACTTGCACAGGCGCATCGATCTCAGCACAAAATCTTTGGGTGAAATCCGGAATGAAGCCGAAAGATTTAGCTATTTTAAATCTAGACTCAATGAGCGCTCAAGGTCAGGTGCAAGTCACCCCTCAAGCTGTGAGTTATGCCGCGGCTTTGAACCTTGGGACGAGTACTGGCAACAGTGACGGTGTGATTGATTTTAGCAAAGGTTTTAAGATCAATTTCAAAACCAAAAAACTGGAACTCAAAAATATAAAAAATCTGGCAAATCTAAAACTCGAAGGCTCAACAAGCATCGAAGGATCTACATCAGGGGACTCTGCCGCTGCGATCTTTGATATAAACCTGAATGCCCGCGATTTTATTTTCGAGGATTTCGCATTAGGAAACTTGATCAGCACTCTCAAATACCGCGGCGGTACATTGTATTTTGATGATATCGCTGGAGCCGTTAATAAAACTCAGTATTTAGGTGATTTAAAAGTGGATTTGAATCACAGCACACTGGGCGGAGAATTCAGCGCACCAACGGCGGATCTTAACGACATCGCTTTGGTTTTTGCGCGCATTTATAAATTCCCAGTGGATGTTGCGGGGATCGGTGCCGCGAAAGCGCGCGTGCACGGTCCTTTGAGCTTTTGGAAAATGAATTACAATCTGGAGTCTGCGTTTAAGAATGTGATGATCGGTCCTGAAAGTTTCGACATTCTTAACTTTAACGTCTCAGCGCAAAATGGAAATATCAAAACCGACAAGGTCCTTCTGCAAAAAGGCAATGCCACTTTAGCGGTTCAAGGCGGCATCAGCTCTGAGCAGGTGATGAATCTTTATGCGGATGGAAAAAACTGGAAACTTGAAGAGTCGGATATTATCAGCAAAATCAATTCGAACATTCTTGGAAACTTAAACTTTGCAGCGGAACTTAAAGACTCCGTCAAAAATCCTCAAGTGATGATCAAAGGTGCCGTGACGGATACTTACTTTGAGGATCAGGAGATTCCTAATTCGAATTTCATTCTTACTTTAAATCGCAACAGCTTTGGCGCGCAGCTCAGTCTTTTCGGCGACAAGGTTCAAGGAGAATTCCAACTGCCATTTGAAAAAGGCAAAGCTCCTTTGTTAGTGAAGATGAAGACCAATAATTGGAATTACTCTTCCCTGCTGGGCCTTATCGGCGGAGCCAACCTTGCCAGTGAGTACAGTTCATCTTTAACCTCCACCGTAGATTTGCGCGCAGATACGGGAGACTTCTTTAAGTCATCGGGGAAAATTCATATCCAAACATTCGCTTTAAAACGCGGCACTCTTTCAACTTCCAATAAAAATGGTCCTATTGATATCACGAGCAACAATGGTGTCGTCGATATTAAAAATTTCCACTTAGAAGGCCCGAACAACAACTTAGTCGTCAAAGGTGAAAATTTCACGGCCGAGGACTTAAATGTTGCCGTGAGTGCGCAGATGGACATCCGCCTTTTGCAAATCTTTATGCCGTTCTTAGATGATCTAGGCGGAACTCTGCACGCCTCAACAACGGTGTCTGGTTCCGTTAAAAAACCTGAGATCTTAGGAAATCTTAATACAGAAAATGCCTTCCTAAAACTCAAAGGTTTTCCTCACCCGCTTGAGCGCCTTTCGATGGAAGTAGTTTTCTCGCAAAGCAAAGTTTTGGTGAATTCGATCCGTGCCAATATCGCCGGCGGAACTCTTACTGGAGACGGTGGCATTTTAATCAACGGCATTCGCGACATCCCGACGTCCATTCGTCTGCGCATGGACAATGTCACCTTCAATGTTCCCGATAAAGTTCGCAGCAGCGGAAATGCCGATCTGCTCTTTTCGGGCCGTTGGTTCCCATTCACACTTTCTGGAACTTTCCACGTCAGCAGCGCTTTGGTTGAAAAAGAATTTACGGAAGAGGGTGGCGTCGCCGGAGTTAAACAAAGCGTTTATCTTCCAAAAGTCATCCGCGAGAGTCACTTTGAACCGATTCTTTTAGATCTACAGTTGATTTTGGATCGCAATATTGTTGTGAAGAACTCCCTTATCGATGGCTCAGTCTCTGGTCACTTGCAAGTCAAAGGGGCCCCGAGCAATCCGATCTTGCTTGGAAAAATCAACATGGAAAAGAAATCCAAACTGATCTTTAAAGATAAAGTTTTCGACATTCAAAATGGTGTTATTGAGTTTAATGATCCTGATCAGATCAACCCGAATCTTTATATCACGGCTCAGTCGCGCATTAACGACTACGATATTTCGCTTTTGGCGCAAGGACCTTCAAAAAACCTGACTATTCGTTTAACGAGCGTGCCTCCCCTGCCAGAACAAGATATTATTTCTTTGATCGCGCTGGGTGTAACATCCTCGGCGATGGATCAAAACGTTCAGTCGCGTCAACAAGCGGAGCAATTGGGTTTTGAAATCGGTGGTGCGGTGTTGGCAAAACCGATCGGCAAGGCTTTTGAAAGTGCAACAGGATTTAACTTACAAGTGGGATCCCAATACGACTCCACTCGCAACATCAGTGTTCCAAAGGTCACTGTCAGTCGCCGTCTTTCAGAACGCGTGAAAGTTTCAGGAAGTCGTCCCGTTCGTGATACTCAGTCTTATGACTTAAAACTGGAATACTTTATTAACAACAACTGGACAGCCATCGGTTCTTTTGAAAATCGGGGTATCGAAGACAACACGACTTTGCAATCCACACAACCGGAAGCACAAAGCATCTTCGGTTTGGATCTTGAGTTTAAGAGGGAGTTCAAATAATGTTCCGTTCTCGAACCCTTTTATCTCTTTTGCTTTTGACCAGTGCTTTGGCCGCTCCCCTTCCGGGCTGGGCGAAGAAGATGTTGAAGTATTCAAATCTTCCTCCCGAGATCCAAACGGAATTGTTAAAAAGATTTCCGCAAGTTGAAAAAGAAAAACTAACGCTCGAACAAATCGACGAAGTGATTCGCTTCTTGCAACTGAAACCTCAATTCACTTCAATCCGCGTCATGGATGACGGCAACGGCAGTCCGTACCGTATGGAATTTTTAAGAACCCGCCGTGTGACGAATTTGAAATTCTTCGGCAACAAAGGTATTTCCGATACGGAAGTTGAAAATATTTTCGGCGTCAAAAATGGAGACGTTTTCGATCAGCAGAACTTAATTGAAGGTGCTGAAAAGATTCGTCAGGCGTATAAAGAGCGTGGCTACTACAATGCCATTGTCGATATTGAAATGCCTCCGGAAAGCGAAGACCTGGTTGGCGTGGCCGTTAAAATCACGGAAAACAAGCAGACCGTCATCCATAACATCGTTTTACAAAGTGCGAACGTAGAACTGAATAAAACTCTGGCGAAAAAACTCAGTAAGTATTTAAATGATCCGTTTACGGACAACTCTCTTTCTGAGGTGAATAAAAGGGCCCGCGATTATTTGCGCTCCAACCACTATATTCGCGCCGATATTACGGGACCGACGACCGAGTTTAGCTCAGATGAATCTCAAGTGACGCTGTTTTATAGCATTGATAAAACGGAAAGTTATACGTTTGACTATCAAGGATACCAAGGCGTCAAGATCCTCAAAATCCGGGACGTTGAAAAGGCTTTGGATTTGGATAATTTTTATTCAGGCAATCCTGCCGTGGGCACGGAGCTTGGACAGAAAATTCGCGCTTACTATCTGGCGCAAGGTTATGCCCGCGCCGAGGTAAAAGCTGAAGAAACAGAAGGAAAGAATCGCTTTGAGCGTAAAGTGACTTTTTCAATCAACGAAGGCCCTCGCGTTAAAATTCAGAAAATTAATTTTACAGGCCGCTTTAGCAAGAACGAAAGTTACTATGCGGAGTTTATTGAAAAACACAGCTCTCCGGTGGTCAGCGAGCGTTATTACAATAAAGACGATGTCGATACGGGAATTAAGAACTTAGTTTTGGAACTTCAGAACAACGGATTTTTGCAAGCCAAAGTGCTGTCTTCGCGCACGCAGTACAATAAGGACAAAGACGCCGTCACTATTTACGTGAACTTGGATGAAGGACCTTTGACGGTTGTGGAATCGGTGGAATTCACCGGAAATTCTTCTTTTAGCAATGAAGAGCTTCTTAAAGTCACTCGTCTTCGCGCGGGGCCGTTGCGTTTAGGCCATATCGAGGAATCAATCAGCCGTCTTAAAGATTTCTATCATGAGCGGGGCTACATTGAGATGATTCTGCTCAATGAAAAAGAAGATCTGGTCACTTATGACGATACAAATACCAAAGCGTCTTTGCATTTTAAAATCTTTGAAGGACCTCAGGTTCGCGCAGCCTCTATTATTTTAGAAGGCAATAACTTCACCAAAGATTATGTGATTCAAAAAGAACTGGAGTTCACACAAGGAGACCTCATCACTCCAAGCAAGGTTGAAGAGTCCATCGCTCGCCTGCAGCGCACGGGATTTTTTAGCTCTGTTGAAATCCGCACTCTGGAGGAAAAAACCAACGTCGCTAATCGCACGGTTTTGGTGAAAGTCTCTGAAAGAGAGCCGGGACTTTTTACCATCGGTGGTGGCGCGACGAATGAACGAACGCTGACTTTGCGTGGTTACTTGGGTGTGGCCTATCGCAATTTGTGGGGAACCGGTCGCGGAGTTTCTGTGCGCCTGGAAGGAAACTACAATGTCGCGGATATCAAGTTTCTCGAAAGCCGCATCATCCTCGGCTATTTAGAGCCTTATATTTTCGGCACACGTGTTCGCGGTCGTATTAATTTAGCCCGATCTAAAACCGTGACTGATTATGATCTTCGTAAAATCACCGAAGTGAACTCCACAACTTATTCGCTTGAAAAAGATTTCACGTCCCATGTCTTGGGTATCTGGGATTTATGGTCTTTAGCGACAATCAAAGACTACAGCTTGGAAGACAAGTTCCCTTCGATCACGCAAGATATCGCGACGACAGGACCGACTTTAGATGTCGACTTCCGCGACAATCCATTTAATCCGACCAAAGGAACTTTCACGCGTTGGAGTGCGGAGTATTCGTCTCCGGATCTAGGCAGCACACGCACGATTGAATTCTGGCGCAGCACTTTAAGCTTCACTCACTACTGGACAGTGGCGCATTATAAAATGCAACCCGTTGTTTGGGCGAATCAGGTGCGCGGCGGGTATCTAAAAAACTTAAGCGATAACGGCGGCGTTCCTTGGGATAAAAAAGGTTTCACTTTGGGAGGCCAATCAACCATTCGTGGTTACGAAGCCGGTACTCAGGAAGTCTTCCCGAATCGTACGGATTTAGGAATCGGTCCGAATGATTCCACTTATTACCTCAGAACTGACTCGACAATGTATCTCGTGAAATCAGAACTTCGTTTTCCTATTTACGGAAACTTAGGTGGAGCTGTTTTCTATGATGGTGGCTCCGTACAAATTCAAGGTTTGCATTTCCAAGACAGCTATCGCGACTCGGCGGGATTCGGTATTCGCTACAATACGCCGGTGGGACCTTTGAGCTTGGAATGGGCTTGGAAATTAGACGCGCGCCCGACAGAAGAACCTTGGCGCTTCCATCTGTCGATTGGAACTTTCTAAAAAAATTTTTAGTATAAAAGAGGACGGCAATCAATAATGCAGGCAAAACCCTCAACGGCTTCTTTTTGCATTAAAGGTAAAAGATGAACTCCGTCAACGGTGATAGTCACTCTTTCAAGAGAAGCTTTCTCCGTTAGTAAATGTTGATTTGGGACCAAAACTCCCTCAGGTCCCGCAGCCTTGGTAAGGACAGCCCCTACTCCTTGAATTAAAAGATTATCGATTTCTTCATCGCGGATATAAAGATGATTCCAAGGACGACAGTAAAGGTCTTCGATTGTGTAACTGGCGAATTCAAAATAGTTAATTGTTCTGAAAATCTGCGTGTTCTGAGGCGTATAAAACTCAACGACACGGCTTTCTTTTTCCACCATTTCAAAAATGGAGGGATGGCATTGATAACCAAAATATTCCAAACCTTTTTGAACCAAGAATGCAGAGTCTTTGAGACTGTGGTTTTCCTTATAGACGGACCGACAAACCTCAATATAGTTTCGCAGGGTTTCAATGGCAGTTTGTTGGCCTTCTTCTGTCAGCTGTTGAAAATAGGACAGTCCCGGATGACTATAAGGACGGACCGCCATTCCCTCTTGTTCAATAAACGAACAAAGCTCTTCGCTTAACGCTTTAAACAGTTTCGTTCTCACCAATTCACCTTGCAAAAGAAAATTTCGAATTCATCTGCCAAAAAAACAAAACGAGCGCCATAACTGGAGCTCGTTCCAAATTTAACTCTAAAAACTGGTATAAATTAGCGAGCTTTGCTGCTTGCGAATTTGCGGCGAAGATCTTGAGTCACCTCTTGAACCGTCGCATTGAGCGTCACTTCAAAAAGATCATCAGCTGATACTTTATAAAGTTCTCCCAACTTCTTAAGAGCGTTGATTGGAGGATGAGAAACTCCTCTTTCCCAGTTAGAAATAAACTGAGGAGTTGAGTATCCCAATTTGTCAGCCACGTCTCTTTGAGAAAGACCTGCTGCTACACGTTTTTGCTTTAAAAAATCTGCTAACATATTTTTTTGTCTCATGTGCAATCCACCTAATAGTAATTAGCTTAAACACAACCACGGGAACGTGACAAGTATTTGCTTTGAAGGTTTTTCGTTTTTCACACCTCTAAACAAATACAGTATACATTGTTTGGGTCTAAATTACTTCCTGTTTTTTTGCAATTTCTATGTTTGAGATACGAGTTATTTCATGTTTTCGCGCAGGAAATATGGAATCATAGGCGCATGAGCAAATCGGAATATGCCCTCTGGACAGAAAAGTATCACATTACAAGTTTGCTAGTGAATCCGTTGGGACGCTTGGGACTTTACGGCACTCTCAATCTTATCCAAGAGACCGCTTGGATGCACGCCGAACGCTTAGGTTTTGGAATGCAAGATATGGAGAAAGAAGGCCTTTATTGGGTGTTGACCCGCCAAACTCTGCACATGAAGGAATGGCCTCGATTCGGTCAGAATATCAAAGTGCAAACGTGGCTGCGTCCACCTGAGGGCGCTTTTGTGACACGGGAGTTTGCTATTTTGAACGAGAACGACAAGGAGATCGGGCTTTGCGCAACTTCGTGGCTGGCTTTGGATCGCCAATCTAAAAAAATTCTTCCTGCACAGAACCTTCGGGATTGGGATCATTTAACTTATGAACGTTCTTCAGGTCTAACACCCGAAAAAATCCCCGTGGCTGGCGAATACGAAAAGCTCGCCAAGTACCGTGTTCGTAACTCTGACTTAGATATCAATCAACACGTGAACAACACGAAATACGCCCAGTGGATTCTGGACGCTATTCCTTATGAGTACCACAAGTCTTTGCTGTTAAAGTCCTATTCGGTCAATTTCTTGGCAGAAACTCACTTGGGAGATAAAGTTCAGATTGATCGCAGTCTGCAATCGCCCGATGTTCACAATAATTCTCAAGGAACAACGAACTACAAAGGAACTCGCGTCGGTGATGATAAGGTTCTATTTACAGCAACGTTGGAGTGGGAGAAACGTTCATGAAAAATCTTGTTCCATTTCATTCTACAAACCGCACGAGTCAGTTTTCCGTTGAAGCCGACTGCTTTCAAACAAAACCCACGACTTTGACGATTGAATTTAAAATCACCGGCCCTCTTGAACATATTGTGTGGCCTTCCCCGGGAGTCATTGAATCCCGTGAAGACGGCCTTTGGCAGAGCACTTGCCTTGAGGTTTTTGTCTCTGAAACTCGTGAGAAAAATGAACCCTATCTCGAGATCAATTGCTCTCCAAACGGCAACTGGAATGCTTATAGTTTTAGCAGTTACCGTGAAGGTATGAAGCCCTCCTCGGATATCACCGTGCGTCTGAAAGAGCGCAGTTCCGAAAAGAACGAAGCGTTCTTTCGAATTGAGGTGAACAGTTCTCAGCCATTAAATCCCCGCGTTGTAGGTTTAACGGCGGTGGTGGAGTTCTTAGGTGGCGAGAAAAGCTATTGGTCGCTTCGCCATGCGGCTCCTCAACCTGACTTTCATGATAAAAACGGTTGGGAATAGCCCCGCGACGCGCTGAGTGAAGCGGACTCTCCCCGTCTGATTCTTGACCCTTTCAGAGGCCCAAGTTAGGTTCAGTTGTTTTATTTTTAACCCCTGAAAGGACCTTTCATGAAGAAACACACTGTTCGCGTTTATCCTTCTAAAGAAAAGCTTGATCGCAAAGACCAACTTGCTTGGAAAATTGCTGAAATCGCTTCTGACAATGCACCTATCAAAGCTGACGTTACTGATATGGTTATCAACCGTATCATCGACAATGCTTCTGTTGCTATCGCAGCAGCAAACCGTCGCCCCGTAGCTTCGGCTCGTGCGATGGCGATTGCGCATCCTCGCGCTCATGGTGCGACTGTATTCGGTATGCCAAACGATCAAAAATTTGACTGTGAGTGGGCGGCATGGGCGAACGGTACTGCGGTTCGTGAATTGGATTTCCATGACACTTACTTGGCGGCTGACTACTCTCACCCTGGTGACAACATTCCAGCGATCTTGGCGGTTGCTCAACAAATGGGTAAAAACGGTAAAGAGCTTTTGAAAGGGATCGTGACTGGTTATGAAGTTCATGTGGATCTAGTAAAAGCGATCTGCTTGCACGAATACAAAAAAGACCATATCGCTCACTTGTGCCCTGCTCAAGCTGCGGGTATCGGTACATTGTTGTCTCTTCCAACTGAAACTATTTTCCAAGCTGTGCAACAAGCGGTTCACGTTTCTTTCACAACTCGCCAATCTCGTAAAGGTGAGATCTCTTCTTGGAAAGCTTACGCTCCTGCACACGCTGGTAAATTGGCTGTTGAAGCTGTCGACCGTGTTATGCGTGGCGAAGGTGCTCCGTCTCCAATTTATGAAGGTGAAGATTCAGTTATCGCTTACATGCTTTCAGGCAAAAACGGTAAATACGAAGTTCCACTTCCAGAAGTTGGCGAAGAAAAACGCGCGATCCTTGAGACTTACACGAAAGAGCACTCTGCAGAGTACCAATCTCAAGCATTGATCGACTTGGCTCGTAAAATGAAACCAATGATCAAAAACTTCGACGATATCGCAAGCATCGTGATCCACACTTCTCACCACACTCACTATGTGATTGGTACTGGTGCAAACGATCCACAAAAAATGGATCCAAATGCATCTCGCGAAACACTTGATCACTCGATCATGTACATCTTCGCAGTGGCTCTTCAAGACGGAACTTGGCACCACGTTAACTCGTATGCTCCAGAGCGCGCGAAACGTGCTGACACTGTGGCTTTGTGGCACAAAATTTCTACTGTTGAAGACAAACAATGGACTGCTTGGTACCACGAGACAGATCCAGATAAAAAACGCTTCGGTGGCCGCGTAGAAATCACAATGAAAGACGGTTCTAAGATCGTTGATGAACTAGGTGTGGCTGATGCTCATCCAGCGGGGGCTCGTCCATTCAAACGTGCTGACTACATCCGTAAGTTTGACACTTTGACTGAGGGAATCATCACAAAAGCAGAACGCGATCGTTTCATCGGTCTTGTTGAGAATCTTGAGAATTTGACTGCTGAACAAGTTCAACAGTTGAACGTTCAGATTCCTATCGACAAGTTGGTTAACAATAAGCGCGATAATAAAGGGATCTTCTAGGACGGAGATCTCGGTGCGGGAGTGGGGTGTTTACCTTAGGGCAACCTCCACTTCGGCGGCACGCTCGTCCTTGAGCTCTGCCGCCATCGCCCGCTTTCAGCGGTCGAACGCATCACGCTTGGCGGAGGCCTTCTTCGGGTGGCTGCCCTAAGGTAAACACCCCACTCCCCACAAGCTCATCGTTTAGAAATTACTTTATTGTGTTTATTGAAAACATGCTCGCGTTTGGATGTGGTACGATGCTGGTGATCTTTGAGAGTTAAATCTTTTAGAATCACAAAACCGATTTTGAAACTTGGGCCAATTAAGAGATGAGGATACTATGTTATTTCCTGAAATTACTCCTGCGCAGAAGCGTAAAAATTTTCGTGAAGCCTTAAAATCTGGAAAACTACTTCAATTTCCGGGCTCTTGGTCGCCTCTTGTGAGTATGGCTATTGAGAGAGAAGGATTTGATGGGGTTTATATCTCGGGGTCTGTTCTTTCTAATGATCTTGGATATCCTGATATTGGGTTGACGTCTTTGACTGAAGTCGCTCAGCGTGGTCGTCAGATTTCTCGCACGACGAAGCTTCCTACTATTATTGATATTGATACTGGTTTTGGTGAGCCTATGTCTGCGACTCGCACTGTGCAAGAGATGATCGAGATGGGCCTTGCGGGTTGCCATATTGAAGATCAAATCAATCCGAAGCGTTGTGGTCACCTTGATGGCAAAGCTCTTGTGACTCGCGATGAAGCGACTCGCAAAGTGGCGGCGGCCGCTCGTGGTAAGAAGCTTGATGAGAATTTTCTTTTGATTGCTCGTACGGATGCTCGTGCTGTTGAAGGCATTGATAAAGCCATTGATCGTGCGAAGGCTTACATTGATGCGGGAGCAGATTGCATCTTCACTGAGGCTCTTGAGAATGAAAAAGAATTTGAAACTTTCCGTAAGGCTGTGAGTGTTCCTTTGCTTGCGAACATGACAGAGTTCGGTAAAGGTCGTCTTTACACTTATGAAGAGCTTTCTAACCTTGGATACAATATCGTGATTTATCCTGTGACAACATTCCGTCTTGCGATGGGTGCGACTGTTTCAGGTCTTCACGAAATCAAAACTAAAGGAACTCAGGAAGGTCTTTTGGATAAGATGCAAACTCGTAAAGACTTGTATGCACTTTCTCGTTATGACGAGTACAACTCTTTTGATACCAGTATTTTTAACTTCACTTTGAAGTAAACTCTTAGGGAGGCAGCAAGCCTCCCTTTTTTATTTCTGAAGTAGGCGTTTATATCGATGCGTGGTCATAAGACCTAAAAGCAGCAAGATCACCATGAGCATGTGAATTAGAACATCTGGCGGAGTTCTTGGGCCAATGCCTATCGTGATCATGATGATTCCCACAAAAACTCCCAACAGTGCAAATCCTTGCGCTGTCATAGCGAGTCTGTGAGTCCACTCTTTGGAAAGAAAACTTAGAATCAGTCCCAACGCTAAGACGCAGCCGATGACGGTTTCAGCGGTTCCTGCTTTTTGATGTTCATAGCCCGTTGCCAAAATGCCGAAATGAAAAAGAGCCGCGAGAAAAAAGACGAAAGCTTCCAGGGCTAAAAATGAGCGAATCACATTGACCTTCATAGCTACTCCTTTTCATATCTCAAACAAGGTCCTTTAAAAAGGCAATGGATTTCAGCTGCGTTGACATTTCCGGGGAATTTGTCATTTTAATAACTAAGAGGTTTTTATGAAGAGCATCTGTGTGTTTTGTGGCTCCAGTGCCGGGGCTCAGCCGGAGTATATGTCTGCAGCAAGAAATTTAGGTAAAACTTTGGCGACCAATAAAATCACCTTGATCTATGGTGGAGCTAGTGTCGGCCTTATGGGCGCTGTCGCCGATGAGGTTCTGGCTCATGGCGGACATGTCACGGGTGTGATTCCAAAAATTTTGATGACTAAGGAAGTAGCTCACCACGGACTCACGGATTTACGCGTTGTCGATTCTATGCACTCGCGCAAAGCTTTGATGGCCGAACTTTCTGACGGCTTTATTGCTTTACCGGGAGGCTTTGGAACTTTCGAAGAACTTTGTGAGATTGTCACTTGGTCGCAGTTGGGACTGCATCAAAAACCTATCGGTGTTTTGGATGTATTGGATTACTACAAGCCCCTTAAAGAACTTGTTAACAAAGGCATTGAAGAAAAATTCATTCGCGAGCAATACAAAGACCTTGTGGTCTTCGCAGAGTCCGCAGAGGACCTGCTTAAAAAGTTTTCCACTTACCAGCCACTGGATGTGCCTAAGTGGATTCGCTCGCCGTCCGAGACTTAAACTTACAAGACGAAGAAAATAAAAAAGCCAGCGGAGTTCCCGACTGGCTTTGTTTTTAAAAGTCTGTGCGTCTTATTAGCAGCCAGAACCTTCCATAATAATTTGGTGAACAACACCGTTTTCAGTATCCAAAATCATCAACGATGGGAAAGTCACTCCACACTGAACTGCACCCATAGGCGCCACACCGTACTTAACGGATTTAATGGAGCGAAGAACGTTGAAAGCTTTGTTTAACTTTAAAGTGCCATCAGCAAATTTGATTTTATCTTGGTCCGTTTGCTCGCTACCTTCCAAAGTATTTTCGAGACCACTTTCGATGTAGCTGTAAGCCCCGCCGCGATCTTCTTCAGCCCACAACATTTCATCTACGCCCCAGGCGTTTTTTGGAGTTGCTTCCCAGTGATCGTCGAAATCTTTTTGGTCATCAACCATTCCTTCGTTCGTAGCAAGTTCGAACAAGATTTTCTTTACGTCAGATCCCGGAGTGACTTTGAACTCTTGAGAACCTTCAGCAACCGAAGCTAAAAGGTCTGCTGCGTAACGAATACGTTTTTCAATATCTTGGTTTTTTGCGAAAGCTGATGTTGATACCAACAATGAAAGAACAATTACTAAGTGTTTCATAAGTACTTCCTTAAAAGTTTTGAGCCCGCCGCTCTTTGTGTGGGCCCCTTATACAAATAAACACTTAGACTATAAAATGAATAAAACGATACTATATATGCGCCTTAGGAATGGTAATAATTTCTGTTCTCAATGTGAACCTGAAGTGACTTTCAGTCCAATAATAGAGACCAAAAGCAATCCTAAAAAGAACAACCGTGCCGGAGTCGCAGCCTCTTTAAAAAGAATGATGCCAAGAATCGCCGCTCCCAAGGCTCCAATTCCCACCCACACTCCATAGGCCGTTCCAATAGGCAAAACGGTTGCTGCGCGGGCCAGTAAAAACATGCTTCCGGCTAAAGCCACAAGGGTAAAAATACTGGCGTTTAATTTTGTGAAACCTTCGGTATATTTAAGACCGATAGACCAACCGACTTCAAGAAGACCGGCGATTGATAAAAGAATCCACGCTACTGTGTTAGGCATACCAACACTCCTTTCGTTTAGAAAAAAGCGTCGTCTTGTCCTAACCGGGTACGTCGCACATCGTCCGGGCATTTCTGAGGATGAAATACAGACTCTATTTAAGCCCTAAGGTGGAAAAAAAGTCAAGGTTCCGGCCTTAAACGAATATATACTCTTGGATGTCTCGTTCCTTGACCAATGTTTCTTGTAAGACTAGGTTTCGCTCATGCAAAAGCTTAAAGTTTTTCTTTCAGACAGTTTTAATCCTCACCTTAATCTTGCAACCGAAGAGTGGATCTTTCACAACCTCGATCCTTCCCAACAAGTTCTTTTCTTGTGGAGAAATGAAGAAACCGTTGTGATCGGACGAAATCAAAATCCGTGGTCTGAGTGCAATCTTGCGCAAATGAAAAACGACAATGTTCACCTTGCCCGTCGCACGACAGGCGGCGGTGCTGTTTTCCATGATCTGGGAAATACGAATTTTACTTTCTTGTCACCGAAAGAAGCCTATAAGCGCGACAACAATGTGCAGGTGATCTTCGATGCCCTTAAAAGTTTCGGCATCACCGGCGAAGCTTCAGGAAGAAACGATTTACTGATTCCTTTCCACGACGGTCCTCGTAAATTTAGCGGCAGTGCTTATCGAGAAAAGAAAGATCGTGCCTTTCATCATGGGACTTTGCTTCTTCACACGGACTTGACTCGTCTGGGAAATTATTTGACGCCGAATCCAAAAAAGCTGCAAGCCAAAGGCAAAGAGTCCGTGCGTGCGCGCGTCGCGAACCTCAACGAAGTTTCTGCAAACATCAAACATGATCAGATCGTTGAAACGATGGTGGCTGCTTTTGAAAAATTCTATGGCGGAAAAGCAGAGGTCGAATCTTTGACAATGGAAAGTTTAAAACGCATTCCAGAATTGAAAGCTCAATACGACACTTTAAGTTCGTGGGAATGGCTGTACGGAAATACTTTGGAGTTCAATCATAAGATGGATGAGTATCTTTCGCTGGGCTTCTTTGATTTCCAATTCCAAGTTGAAGATGGCGTCATCAAAGAACTTAAAATTTTCACAGACTGTCTTTACCCGCAATTGATTGAAGATTTGACGGCGAGTTTGCGCGGCCAAGCGTATCGCGGCGAAACAATTCGCCAGGCTCTTGCCAAAGCTCGCGAAAAGTTCGCCGATCTTTCAGCGGGGCTGACAGAGCTGGAACAGTGGCTCTGTCGCCAGATCGAAATTTAAACGCAGTTCACCGTGACAGTATGACTGTGATCGCCATCAAAGCTGGAAAACTCCATGGTGCTTTCGTTGTTTCGCAGTCTCTTAAAATCACCGGCGGTCATAACTACAGTATGCGTGTGACCGCTTCCGTTGTCTTCTAGAACATAAATTTTATCCATACCCGCATTTATATCGCGGATCGGAATCACTAGCGTGTGGTTCGTCGAATGCACTTGCTGTATATCGACAACCGTTCCGCTGTTCAGACAACTTGCTCCCGGTTTAGTTGGAATCTTTCCGGGAGGAGTTTCTCCGGGATCGCTGCTGTTGTTCATGCTTTTTGAACTGCCACCGCAGGCTTTTAAAATGGCTGCACCGAAAGAGATGGCCAAAATTTTAACCGAGGTCCCTAAAAAGTTGCGACGATTCATAAAGGCTCCTTGGTTTGAAACCTTTTTTATTTTCGGTCTCTTAGGAACAATCGCAACCTGTAATCTCACAAGACTTTGTTAAAGTGACGGAGTTCTTCCGCCATCGACAGGAAGATTAATGCCGTTAATATACGAAGCCGCAGGACTTGCTAGAAACGCAATCGCTTCCGCCATTTCTTGCGGCTCTCCGATTCTTCCCGCAGGAATTGTTTTCTTCCAGCTTTCTTCAACTTCCTCTACCGAAGTTCGTGTCGACGTTGCCGAAGACCCCATCAAAGAACGCAGACGATCCGTGCGAATGTAGCCAGGCAAAACGTTGTTCACCGTCACGCCAAACGGAGCGAGTTCGCCAGCCAAAGTTTTTGACCAGTTTGCCATGGCCCCGCGAATAGTGTTTGAAACACCCAATCCCGGAATCGGATTTTTGACAGAGGTGGAAATCACATTGATAACACGGCCGTATTGAGACGCCTTCATCGAAGGCAGCAGCGTCTGCACCAATAAATGGGATGCAATCAGATGAGCGCGTAAAGGAATTTCAAATTCGGTGATACTCGTTTCATGCAAAGGCCCGCCTTTGGGGCCGCCTGTGTTGTTGATTAAAATTTGTACGGATTCTTTTTGCAGCAAAGGAAGAATATCGGTTTGCAGCTTATCGGTGTTTGCCAGATCAATTGCAAAACTCTTGTGACCCTCACCAGGTAAAGAACTGACAAGGGCTTTTAATTTTTCCTCAGTCCTTGCTAAAGCTAGAATTCGTGCGCCTCGTTCCGCTAAAAGTTTTGCGGAGGCTTCACCGATACCGCCCGAAGCGCCACACACGACCGCTGTTTTACCTTGCAAGCTCCAAGAGTTCATTCACTCCTCCAAGTCAGATATTCGAAGTCTAACACTTCCCAATATCATTCCTTATCTTCGGAGTGATTTCACCTTATTTGACTCTTTTCAGATTGCGGCACTCATATTGTTTGTAAGTACGAGTTCCATCTTTGGCAAATTCGTGGTCAAAGTACATGTTTGCAGCCAGAACTTTTCCCGTTCCATTACTTGCGATTTTCACTTCGATAGAAGACTCTTTGTCCATCTTCAACATATAAGCATGAAAACCGTCGCGATAAAGATACGGCTTTGTCACAGACACTGTGTATTGAGCTTTGCGAGCGTCGCCCGTGTTATAAGCTTCGGGAACTTCCACTTGCATCGTTTGGATTTCGCCTTGATTTACATTAAGTGCCACGGCGCACTCTCTTTGGCTTAGTGCCAACTTCTTACATCCTAAATCCTTTGCGAAAACTCCGCCTGTGTCTGCACATTGTCTGCGGGCAGCCACAGTTCCGTGGAAAATCATTGTGTCGGCCGAAGCTCCCTGAGCGAACAATACAAACAAAGACTGCAGTAAGATCACCTTCTTAATCATAAACGCCTCCTAATAATAAGTTCACCAGGGATAGGAGCAACATCCGTTCCCTGGTGAACTCAAACTGAGGCTACTTTGGCAAAAAAAATCGCTAAGATTTTAGCCACATGACAAAGAGGGGCTACTTGTTCGCCAACACTACTGGCAGTATACGCAGGCGTAACCAACAAGATCGCCGGCTTTATCATAGTGTTCAGTGCAGGCATTGGCGTAAGAGGCGCAGGCTGAACAATCTTGAACCTGAACACTGGAGCACGTGCCGCCAACTTTAACATTTAAAAACAAAGGACGTCCTCCACGTGGTGGGCAGTCCGGTCCTCTCGGTGGATTGGGATTTGGATTGCTTCCACAGGGCCTGCCGTTACAACAGTCTCCTGGAACGCATGCTATGGCCGCATGAGATTGAATACCTGACATCATCAGTAAGACAGCCGTAAAGGCCGGAATAATTATTTTCATAGATCCTCCTATGGCCCCACCTTAGCGGGCGTCGTTGTTTTTGGCTGTTGACTTTTATGCACTATTAAAATTACTTTTCGTCAACACTATGGCTTTTCAAATTCCACTGGATGATTGTTTGGTTGTTTTAGAATTCCGCGATGGCTCTTCCTTAAGAGACGTGGCGGCACGCCTTAATCTGGATCCTTCCGCCTTAGTTAGAAAAGTTCAAAGAATTGCTGCTGAACATGCCTTGCTGGAAAAAATCAAAGGCCGTTGGGTGTTGACGGCCAAAGGTCATCTGGTGAATCGCTGGACAGAAGACACTTTGATTTCTCAGCAACGCCTGCTAGATACTAAGCCGCAATTGCGAATCGGCACCAGCATGTGGCTTTCTGAACAAGTGCTCGTGCCCTACTCCGCTTGCTTAAATCGCGACACCTATCACAAATACAATTGGTTGATTCTCACTCCGAACCGTCATTTTGAAACGGAACTTCTAGAAGGTACCTGCGATTTTATCATTACTTGCGGAGCCCCTGTCGATCCTCTGATTGCTTACAAAAAAATTCTTCCGGAAGAGTGGATCGTTATCATCCCTAAAACCTGGCAAAAAGATTTTAAAAATCTTAAAGATGAAAAGCAGCTTCAAACTCTTCAGCAAAAAAGCTTTGTGCGACATATAGACATCAATGCCGAAGAGTTTTTAAACCTCCCTGAGAGAATGGAAAATATCTCGGTCAGTGTGGATAACCTGATCGGCATTCGCTCTGCCGTTGCCAAAGGTTATGGGTGGAGTCTTGTGCCGCGGTTGGCGGTGTTAAAAGAGCTTCGCACCCAAGAAGTCGTCGAACTTTCGCTTTCGGAGCTTCGAGGAATTAAAAATAATCATTTAAGTCTTTGGTGGTCGCGCGCGCGGAAAGAGCATCAACAACTGGCGCCGACTCTGCAGCAATGGCTTTTAAGGTCCCTACAGGATTCTTAAGTCCTCGTTCCTGCTCCCACCGTCGAACGGCGTCTTTCGCCGCGCCAAGCAAAGTCGCTTTTGCACTGTCCATCTATTGACCGATGCCAAACCCCAAGCTAGCTTGAACCATTCATTTTTACACACATTACGCGCCGCATCTCAAAAAGGTACGGCGTACCCATCTTCGGAGGAAAAATGGCTGAATATATCAATCCAGATTACGTTCCAGAACCAGAGAAAATGAACGTGAAAAAGGGTCTTGAAGGCGTTGTTATGGATACGTCTTCTGTATCTAAAGTAAACCCTCACACAAACTCTTTGATCTACCGTGGTTATCCAGTTCAAGACTTGGCTGAAAACTGCTCTTTCGAAGAAGTGGCTTTCTTGCTTTATAATGGTGAGTTGCCAAACGCTTCTCAACTTGCTGACTTCACAAAAAAAGAACGCGGCTACCGTGAGATCTCTACAACTTTGTTGAATGTGATCAAAGCTCTTCCACAAAAATGTCACCCGATGGATTCTATCCGTACTGCGGTTTCATTCTTGGGCACTGAAGACGCTCGTATCTGGGATGCAACTCCAGCGACAAACATGGATAAGGCGATTCAGTTGTTGGCAAAAATCCCAACAATGGTTGCTGCTGACTACCGCTTCAAAAAAGGTTTGGATTTCATTCCTCCAAAAGCGGATTTGTCTATCGCTGAAAACTTCTTCCACATGTGCTTCGGTAAGGTTCCACAAAAAGAAGTTGTAAAAGCTTTCGACGTTTCTTTGATCCTTTACGCTGAACACAGCTTCAACGCTTCTACTTTCACAGCACGTGTTGTGACTTCAACTCAATCTGATATCTACTCTGCAACTGTCGCGGGTATCGGTGCGTTGAAAGGTCCTTTGCACGGTGGTGCGAATGAAATGGTTATGCACATGATGAAAGAGATCGCTGATCCTGCGAAAGCAGAACAGTGGATGTTGGATGCTCTAGCTCAGAAGAAAAAAGTGATGGGCTTCGGTCACCGCGTTTACCGCTCTGGCGACTCTCGCGTTCCAACTATGAAAAAATACGCGCAAGTCATGGCTGATGTGACTGGCGAGCAAAAATGGATGCAGATGTACTCTGCATTAGAAAAAGTTATGGTTGAGAAGAAAAAAATCTACCCTAACTTGGATTTCCCAGCGGGTCCTGCTTACTACATGATGGGCTTTGAGATCGACTTCTTTACTCCGATCTTCGTGATGGCTCGTACAACGGGCTGGTCTGCTCATATCATGGAGCAAGCTGCTGACAACCGTATCATCCGTCCTCTTTCTGAGTACGTTGGTAAAGAACAGCGTAAAGTCACTCCTATCAGCGAACGCAAATAGGAAATTACTTAATAATATGTTCGAAAGCCTCTGCCGAACGCAGAGGCTTTTTTTTGCCGTTCGCAAAGCCCATTACGCGACGGATTCTTTCAAGAATAAAACCTGACATCGCTCCTGTTCTGAATTTATTTAGGCCCACAATTCAAACAATGGAGATAACTACGATGAAAAAAATAATTGTTATGGCTGCGATCTTTGTGGGTTCTTATGCCTCTGCTCAAGTCGGCGAGGCCACTGTTTCCTTGGATTTTCCAAGTCAAAGTCAGTGGGCTATTGGCATGGTGAATATGGCTTGTGGTTCACGCTTTCATGCGGATCAGGGCTATGTCGGAACAATCACAAAAACGGATGAAGGTGTTGTCTATAGAGTTTTTGCCGACGGCGAGATCGTAGGCCGCGCCCATGCTTCATCGACATCGATCTTCGCTAGAAAAAAATGTTTTTAGTTTTAGGAAGGGCGCTCTCTGCGCCCTTTTAGTTTTCAGCTATGGAAATCATTTTGTGATCAAACTGCATGCGTTCTTGATTGTAAGACGCTACGACTTCGCGAACGACTTCAGTTGAGTCTTCTTTTGAGCTTAAGTGCTCAAGACAAGACTTCGTCACACTCAGTGAAAGCAGATAATCGCTTTTACGAATCATATTTTGGAAATCGAATTCGCGGAGCTTCGCAAAGCCACCTTTTTCACGGCGCATCTTTAGAATTGAAGTCATCGCCTTTAAATGCGCGATCATATCTTTCGAATATTGAGTTTTCATAGAGTCGATATCAACTCCGCGACGCCAGCGATCAAAACCGCTCATCGACGACACGGCAAGAATATGCAACGACTGAGCATCCAGTCGTTCAGCCCAGCGTTTTGCGGACTGCATATTCATCTCCAGCATTTGGCGCTTGGGCATTTTGTAAACAGAGACGCCACTTATCGGCTGTCTCATTGTGAGAGAACGCTGCTGAACTCCAACAAGAGTGAGTTCCGCTGCTAAAATCGCAAAAGCCACAAATCCCAAAGCCGCTGTTCGTAGAAATAAACGCATTTTATCAGTCATACAAAGTATCCAATACAAAGCTTGTGCCTATCTCATAATGAGATTGACGACTCTGAGGTACGGACTTACTTTTGGTAGTGCAACCGCGTTACGGCATTTGGAGGTTTCCATGAAGAAGTTATTGCTCATAGTTCTTTTGCTCACCGCTTGTGCGCACACTCCCAAGATTTCTGAATCAACTCCTTCAAAACCGCATGGCGTGGAAACATATGTCTCTTCTTTGCCTGCGCGTGGAATTGATTATTCAACGACACTCACAAAGATCGCTTTTGGTTCTTGCGCAAATCAAGATAAGCCCGAACCTCTTTGGAAAGATATCAGTGCTGCGAATCCGGATTTGTTTTTATTCATGGGTGACAACGTTTACGCGAGCAGCCCTTCGCAACAACCTATTGCGGAACAATACCGTAAGCTTGATTTGATTCCTGAATATCGTGCCGTTCGCGAAAAAGTTCCTTTCATGGCGACATGGGATGATCATGATTTTGGTCAGCGTGACGGAGGGTCGGATTGGACTGGCAAAGACAGTGCCCGCAAAGATTTTCTGAACTATTGGACTTACGTGAGAAACTCCATTCCGCTTGAGCAAGGTGGGGTTTACCATTCAAAAATCATCGGCCCTAAAAAGAAATCCGTGCAAGTGATCATGCTTGATACTCGCTACTATCGCAGTCCATTGAAAGAGCGTCCTGGTATGGAAGGAAAAGCGATGGACTATCTTCCGTCCGAAGACGGCACGATGTTGGGGAAAGAGCAATGGGAGTGGTTGGAAGCCCAACTCAAACGCCCGGCTGACGTGCGCTTTATTGTGAGCAGCATCCAACTTGTTGCCAATGATCCGAAGTTTGAAAAGTGGGGTAACTTTCCGAATGAACGTCAGCGCTTTTTTGATCTTCTTAAGAAAACTCGCGCGAAGAACGTGATTGTTCTTAGTGGCGATCGTCATCTGGCGACTATTGCGAAAGTGGATATTAATTCTTACGGCCCTTTGTATGACATCACTTCAAGCTCCATCAACAAAGGCAACAACTATAACGATGCTGACAGCCACTATATTGGGCCGATCTACAATAAAGAAAACTTTGGCTTAGCGACGATTGATTGGGCTAAGAAAAAAGTTTTGGTTGAGATTCGCGGCTTCAACAATGAAGTCGCGAATTCTGTAGAAATAAAACTAAGATAGTTTTTTACTAACAACAAGATCCGTCGAGTACGCTCCCCCTCCGCGGACGACCAATGCCACAGCAATGGCAATCGCTAGAAGGTGAAATTCCCAACCCTCCCCTTTTTGATTGCCGAACCAGTTCATAAAAAAACCGTTCTGCACATGAGACGTAAGAGCTGCCACCGCCATAACCGCTCCGACAAGAAGCGCGGCCCATCGAGTTCCAATTCCTAAAATCAGAGCAAAGCCTCCAGCAAATTCAGCGGCGATTGCCATAAATGCGAAAGGCGCGGGAATTCCCATCGTATCTGTAAAAAACTGCATTGTGCCCGTGTAGCCATAACCACCGAACGCACCAAAAGTTTTTTGCAATCCGTGAGGGAGAATCATGGCTCCCAGAGCCACTCTTAAGAAAAATTCTGTAAGACTTTTATCTGTCGCCAGTGTTTTTAAAATCAATGATTTCATATTTACATCCTTTATTTGAGTCCTTTATTTGAATCCTTGAAGTTCAACAATATTAGCCACAAGGCTCATTTCAATATTAGTTGCGCGTGCAACTATCTAGAGAATACCAGATTTAGTTGCGCGTGCAACTATTTTGTGGCAGAGTTTAAACATGGACGATAAAAACTCTGCAAATCAGCTAAAAGCTTGGGAAATGTTAATTTCTCGCCATTCTCTTGTTTTGAGAAAGATTGAAAAAGATCTGGAACAACGAAAAGGCGTTCTTCCGCTTCATTGGTATGATGTTCTTTTGGTTTTATATCGTTCACCAGAGCAACGCTTGAGACTCAGTGAAATTGCTGATCGCATTGTAACCAGCCGAAGCGCTTTAACAAGATCCGTTGAAAAACTAGAGCAGGAAGGTCTTCTTACAAAAGAAGTATGTGCCGAAGATAAACGAGGCCAATACGCCCATATTACTTCGGCAGGGAAAAAAGCCCTGAAAGAAACATGGGTCTATTATAAAGCTGCGATTGAAGAACATTTTGGTCAGTATTTTACAAACACCGAGGCCAAAGAGTTTCAAAGACTTTTAGAAAAATTGCCTTCTTCCTAAACTAGCGAAGGCTTGTGTAGCCATTACTTAGGCCGTGCTTCGTTAAAACAATTTGCCACAATTGTGTTCTGCGCGCTCTGAATGTACCCGCGCAACTCAGAAGATAATACTTCCATTTGCGGTAAAATGTTTTATCAAACTTGTCTTGCAACTTAGGCCAGCCGTGATCGAAGTTTTCAAACCAACTTAGCAATGTCTTATCATAGTGAGGGCCGAAGTTGTGCCAGTCCTCCATAACAAAAAGTCCCTCAATGGCAGTCGCGACATGTGAGATGGAAGGTATCATAGAGTTTGGAAAAATGTATTTCTCTATCCAAGGATCCGTTCCGCCTCCCGAAGGTTCACTGTTTCCGATTGTATGTAAAAGAAAAATTCCATCATCCGTAAGACACTCTGCCGCCTTTTTAAAAAACGTCAGGTAGTTCTTTTTACCCACGTGCTCAAACATACCGATAGAAACGATACGATCAAACTGCCCGACTGTTTCGCGGTAGTCTTCCAAACGGATGTCGATGGCAAAGCCTTGGCAATTTTTCTTGGCTTCACTTGCCTGCTCTTTTGAGACTGTGACACCCACACCTTTAATTCCATAATTTTCAGCAGCGTATTTTAAGAATCCACCCCAACCGCAACCGATATCCAGAACTCGCATCCCGGGCTCTAGATAAAGTTTGTCACAGATAAGTTGCAGTTTATTTTCTTGAGCCTCATCAAGACTTAAAGCGTCCTGCCAATAGCCACAGGTGTAGATCATTCTTTTATCCAACATCACGCGGTACAAATCGTCGCTCAAATCATAGTGGAACTCTCCGATCTTGTAGGGATCGTTTCGTCCCAACGTAAGAACTTTGGACTTCAATGATTGCAGTGCCAAGGTCGCAGGATTGACAGCCTCATCCAAACGGGCGCGCAAAAGAAGAAAGAAAAATTGGCTAAGATCTTCACAATCCCACCACCCATCCATATAGGATTCACCCAACCCGAGAGAACCTTGAGCTAAAACCCGATTATAAAATTTTGTATTGTGAACTTTAATGTCCGAGGCCATACGACCGTTGGCGGTGATGCCGGCACGATTAAAAATATTCGTAACAAACTCTTGGGCACTGCTTAGTGACAATGTTTCTGGATTCACCGGTTCTTCCTTTGCAGGTTAGAACCCATATTTTTTCTAGGCTGCGTGGTTATTCAATTTTCTTTGAGGTAATCTGTGAAGTCGCATTAGTGAACGCCGGGTCCGATTTACGGGAACCTCCACCACTTATTTATCTGAACGGCTCCAATCGATATTTTGCGGTTCGTTCTTTTGTTCGGGCAGACTGCCGTTAAACAAAGTTCTGGTCCAAAGGACGACTTCGTCCACGGCAGAATCCAAATGAGTTTCATCAATAACGATGGAGGGAATTTCTAAATCTCTTGTGACATTTTGGGAGTCATCAAAGGGGCCTTGCAACATGATAAGGCCTTTGCAGTAATTCGTTTCTCTGCAAACTTGAGCCATGTATTCGACGCCGACACTGACTCCCACGCCGACAATTTTTTCACTGTCCACGGCTGCATGATCGATTAAAAATCGCAGCGCTGCTTTGATATCCTCTAGTCGTTTGGACGGAGATTCCCAGGGCTGCGCCGCTCCTTCATCATCACCGTAGAAGCTGTGATCCATCACAAGACACACAAATCCCTGCAGCGAAACTTCACGTGCTATCAACTCTGCAATTTGGTTGGTTGCCCCTGTCATGGAGCCTTCAAACAAAAGACCAGGAACGACACCTTGACTGCTTTCTGGTAAAAAAAGAAGTCCTTCAAGCATGCGTCCTTGCGACGTAAAGGTGACGGTGATTTTCATAACTGAACCTCCCGCTCTTATATGATAGATTTGCTTTTGAATCAGACGGAGGTATTTCGCAAACCTTTGTGATTTTACAGAGAAATTCTTTCCCAAAAAATTTCCAGACGTCACCTTGACAAATTTCAGGCTCATCCCAGTTTTTTATTAGAAATATCGTGTTCAACGACAATAATTCAACCGAGGAGGAAAGTTATGACACTCACTGGGTGGCGTAACCTGCTCCATAAGTTCATTGCTGTTATTGGATTTATGGCGCTTATTGCGGTGATAACTGGAGCAACATAAAAGACGGCGCCTGTCGGATTCCCGGTAGGCGCCGAAGACACAACAGTATGTCTTGCTGGGCCTCCGGCATCCCCGCTTTTAAACCTTTTATATTGCAGATAAGGCTCTTAAAAGTTGGTATCGCGATTGCTTTTCTACGAAGACATAACAATCTTTTTGAAAGGCAAATAAAATGAAATCACTTACTAAAAAAATCGTTCAAACTTTAACTTTCGCACTTCTTGCTTTACCGACAATTGGCCACGCCTCAATGCGCGTTTATAATAACACTCAACACGTTGTCAAATTTGCGATCTATCAAGGCTCGGAAGGCAATACGCTTCAAAGCATTGTTGTTCCCGCTAACACGCAAAGAACGCTTTCTTTGGCGAGACAATACAAAATTGTTGTTGTAGTCGACGGCGTGACTTTAGACCCTGTGGTTACTGCAAATCCAAATACGAACTTCAGAGTGATCTCAACTGTTGACCGCGACGGCAACGAAGGTTTCGAAGTACAGTTCTAAACGGTCACTTACTTTTTTTTGCTGCTGCTGTCTTGAAGGTGCTCAAGATAGAAGTCAATGTGGCGATTCGCCTCTTCAAAAGAACTAACTTTATTGAATACCTTCAAAAGAGCCTCGTGATCGGGGCTCTTTTTTAATGCCAATCCATATTCTGTGACAGTGATAAACTTGGGATTGATCTGCAGAGCTTCTCGAAAAGATTGCAGTTTAGGCTCCACCCACATTTGATATTTGAAAACCGTCGCATCCATGGTTATGAAATCGATTCTTTTGTTGGCAAGCTTCAACAAATTGTTCAGATCAGTCGAGGCGTTTTCGACTTTGAGTTTATTTGTTTCTGCCAGCTCTTTAATTCCAGGACGAAGTTCGACTCCTGTCACATTACCCATCGTGAACTTGCTCAAATCTTCGATCTTATCCCACGTGATGGGATTTTGTTTTCTTTCAACAATCACCCACTTAGCCCGATAGATGGGTTTTGAGTAAAGAAAATCCGCTAGATCTTTAGCCGCGTATGGAAATATCCCGCCTACACTCGCATCCGAACGCGCGATGACCTTCGCTCGCTCCCATGGCGCAAAGCGAACTTCAAGATCGTAGCCCGCTTTTTTTAACAATTTTCTGAGAGCGAAAATTCCAGCACCCTGATCTTTCATACTTTCAGATAAAAACGGAGGAGACTCCGTGGACATCAAAACTATTTTTTTGGACTTTGTTTTTGCATTCAGCGAGAGCGGTAGAGATATTACTCCGGATAAAAGAAATACGCTAAGAATTCCCCAGAGAGAAGTACGCATACTTCTCTTATACTAACCGTATTTGGAAAATATGGAATAGGTTTATGATTTTTAATTTTTTCGGCAGAATAGAACGGCGACGTTTTTAGGACGTGTTTCTGCACCGCCAGTACTGCTTAACACACCTGTTATCGTGCTTTTGTCGTATCCCGTGACTTGGGTCGATCCATCTAAGTCTCCGTCAGCACCTGACGTGCCGGAAACAAAGTATCCATTGGGTGAATGCGTGTGGCTTTTAAAATCGTCCACTTGTACGCTTCCGGGAGCACGGGTCCCGCTCGGATCGTTACCAGCACCGTTGTCGATCCCACGAAGAAACCGACCTCGGGCGGCTGTGTACTCGGTCCAACCGGAAGGGCAGCTTGTTAAATCAAATGCCATGACCGCGCCGGTGGGTATACTGCTCGATCCAGTGAAAGATTGCCAAGCGATGCCATCACAAAACTCCATAATTTTCAGAGTTGAATTATAGCGCTGTGAACCTTCTTGGCTGGCAGTACACGCTGTCATGGACCCCAGCTTGATACCGCCGACAACCTCAAGGGTGGCTGCCGGATTGGTTGTGCCGATGCCGATATTTCCTCCGGTAAGGATGGTCATTTTAGTGGTTCCGCCGGTTTCAAAATTTAAAGCATAAGCATCATTTGTACCTAAAGTGGCGGCTCCAGAAAAACTGTTTCCGCCATTAGCAAAAATATTTGAAGCCGAATAATTTGTACATCCCATCACTCCCCCGCTGTCGAATGTCATCAACTGTCCTACCGCACAGGTAAATGTTGTAACCGCAGCTCCTGTGCCATCACTGGCAAGAAGACGGCTGGCGGTCAGAGACGTTACACCTGTCCCCCCCTTGCTCACAGGAACTGTCGGAAGTTGGGATGCAGATAGCGCAATTGTCTGACACAAAAATTTTCCAGAAACAGAACTCCAGTAAGGAGTCTCGTGAGCCGCACAATTGGCACTACCAACAGCGGTATTAAATGCAGAGATGGTATGGTAGGTATCCAGTGTGGAGTTTAAATTTGTAACGTCATTCATTCCAATGGCAGCCGCCAACCACTGAGTTCCGTCATACTTGAGGAATTGATCAGTTACAGGAGTTGTATTTGAAACTGCAACACCCTGAAGTTTTAGAACCGCAGGGTTCGGATAACTTCCGCCTAAATCTCCACCAGCACTGCCCGTTGGCGCACGTGAATCTGTAAAACGAGAATCATTCCCCGCAGCCACAGTTCCCGCCGAGGTTCCCACATTGAGGGTCAATTGAGGAGTCGAGTTTCCATTCGCGACGGAAATATAAGAATTCATCGAGGAAACTGAAGTCACCGTTCCTCCCAAAGCGCCACTCACCGGAATACAAGCTAAAGACATCCCATCCCAAGTTAAAAACTGGTTTGAGTTACTAGTCCTGAGATGTACTGAACGGAACCCGAACCAATAGGAACATCAAAAACTCCTCCAGAGTTTGTCATGTTGTAACCGTCGATTTGCTCTTGATAAATCAGGCAGCTCCCGCTCGGATCCAGAATCCTAAAAACAAAGGAGACGTTGCCGTTTTCAAAAGGTGTTTTGTCAGATTTAAGAATGCGGCCTTGGAAAGTAAGAGAGCTGGAGCTTGCCGAAATGCTTGCGGCCTCCGTGGTTGAAACACAAAACAATAGTAAAGTTATTTGCTTTAAAGCCCTAGGAAAGGATAGACATCGGGCTAAATGCATATGTCCCCCAGTGAAACGTTCCAGAATTCCCTATAGATATTATCGGATTCAAAGGGGCACACCTAAAGTGAGAAACCAAAGTCGCACCTTAAAATGGTGTAATTTAGACGGACTTGGATTCAACACCAAACGGGCACGTTGACTGCAGAATTTCGCGAACATTTTTTTGAAACTTTTTTATTAAGGCAACTCGTTCGTCTAAGGCATCGAGTTTTTTAGTAAGTTCCGAACGGAGCTTATCTTTAGTTAAAGCTCCTTGCTGGAGAGCTCTTGCTAGCGATTGAATTTCTTTAAGGGTAAATCCTAAATCTTTGGCCTGTAACACCAAAAGAAGAAGTCCTTCAGATTCAGGAGGGAAATCACGGTAATTAGAGTCTCCCCTTTTAGCTCGAATAATTCCCATTGTTTCATAATAGCGCACTTTTGAGACGGACAATCCCACTTTTTTTGCTAATTCGCCAATTTTCATAATTTTCCTCTTGAGTCTAAAGTATACATGAAGGTTTACAGTAACAGTATGGAATCAAAAAGATATAAAAAAATAGTTCAAGCCAGCGCACTCTATGACTTAATTGTGTCAGCCCCCTTTGCAACACCCTGGACATTCAAATGGCTGCATCATGGATTAGGACATTTCGTTACGCTTCCGGAATATCAACCTATGCATATATTGTTTGCTAACCTAATGGGAAGCGTCGTTGTTGTTTGGTCGACCTTGCGTCTTCGTCAGTATAACGAGATTTTTGGTTTATATGACGGAATAGCTCGCCTGTTATTCTTTACATGGCAAATGTATTATTTCATAGGATTTCAAGCTCCTTGGATCGTTGGAGTTTTTGCCATATTTGAAATTACCTTTGGAATTTTACAGTTGGGTTTTAGAAAAAATCTCAAGACTTAATTCGGATCCAGCAAACTCAAATTAATCATAAAGTTCCGCGCAATACGCATGGCGCGCTCTTTGGCTTCACTGGCTTTTAAGCCGATGAAATGTTCGTCCACGGTTTCTGTGAACAGACGAAGCCAACGTTCGAAGTGGCCGAACTGCAAATTAAGTTTCATGTGTGGAGGAAAGGGACGACCACGATAAGTGTCGTCGCCTAACAATAAATCCGACCAAAAATTATATAATTTTGGAAGATGCTCATCCCAATCTACTTTCGCGACATCGTTGAAAATCGGCCCGATCAAAGTGTCTTTGCGAACTTTGGCGTAAAAGCTATCCACGAGTAATTGAATATCTTCTCTTGTTTCAATCGGTTTACGTTTTTCCATTTCAATAATCCTTATTTATCGCGCCGCAATTCAAAAAGGTACGCCGTACCTCTTAGGCGATTGGCAAGACATCCAGATCTTTTGGACGAATCTTGCGGAGTTCTTCGGGGATTGATTTTAGAATCGCCTCCCCTAGGCTTTCTATCAATTCGCTTTTGTAGTGTTCGCGGCGATAGACTAAACCAATTTCCCTGGCAGGAATTGGTCGTTCGAATTGTACAACCTGACTATGCTCCCCGATTTGTTCGGTGGCAAGGTGTGGAAGCAAAGTGTACCCCCCGTAGAGATCCACAAGATTCTTAAGGGTCTCTAAGCTTCCGCTTTCAAATTTATATTTGCGATGCACACCGCTTTTATTTTTCTTAATAGAACAAAGATCTAAAACTTGATTGCGCAAGCAATGACCTTCTTCTAGGAGCCACACGTCTTCCATACGAAGACTTTGATATTTCACCTTTTTAGACTGTGCATATTCGTGATCCTTATCGCATAAGACATAAAATGGTTCGTAATAAAGAGGAAATTCAAACATCTTCGCCACTTGTGTTGGCGTCGCCAAAATTCCGACATCAATTTCGTCGTCATCCAAAGCTTTTAAAATTTGATCGGTCTGCAATTCTTTGATGTTGAGTTCTACTTCAGGGAAAAGTTCTTCACACATCGGAAGAAGTCGCGGCAATAAATAAGGAGCTACTGTTGGGATCACTCCCACAACGAGCGAGCCTTGTTTTGCGCCTTTTTTTTCTTGCTGGATCAGATTCTCAATTTTTCTGGCCTCAAAAAGGACCGTCTGCATTTGAGATATCAACTTTTTTCCCATGTGTGTCAGAAGGATCGGCTTTTTAGAGCGGTCAAAAATCACCACACCTAAGTCCTCTTCCAACTTCTGAATTTGCATGCTTAAAGTCGGTTGCGTTACAAAACAAGCCTCTGCCGCCTTAGCAAAATGCCCATATTTATGGACTGCCATCACATATTCGAGCTGCGTCAAAGAAAAGTTCACTTTTGGGGTCATAGAATTGCTCCTATATTAGGCATTATGCCGTAATAGACAAAATCTATCAATCCATATTTATAATCGATTTCATTAAAAAAGGTTGATCCCCTACTATGAAAGACGAAAGATGTCCTCTGGTAACGAAGGCTATTAGAGGCCCTCATTTTTTTTAACCACGACTCCGGCGAAATCGGAGTGCAACCATCTAAGGAGAAAACATGCAAACTCTTATCAACACGAAAGTGCCTGACTTTAAAGTTCAAGCTTTCCACCACGGTGATTTCAAAACTGTGACTCAAAACGACCTTAAAGGTAAAT
This sequence comes from Bdellovibrio sp. BCCA, assembly GCF_037996825.1. Lineage (NCBI taxonomy): Bacteria > Pseudomonadati > Bdellovibrionota > Bdellovibrionia > Bdellovibrionales > Pseudobdellovibrionaceae > Bdellovibrio > Bdellovibrio sp. BCCA. The sequence continues at coordinate 2,423,446 of NZ_JBBNAC010000001.1, forward strand.
GGGCGATTTTCTTTTTCTACCCAGCAGACTTCACATTCGTTTGCCCAACTGAATTGGGTGACATGGCTGACAAATATGCTGACTTCCAAAAATTGGGCGTAGAAGTTTACGGTGTTTCTACAGACACTCACTTCACTCACAAAGCATGGCATGATGCTTCTGAAACAATCAAAAAAATCAAATACCCAATGTTGGCAGACCCTACATTCCAATTGACTCGCGCATTCGGTGTACACATTGAAGAAGAAGGTCTTGCTTACCGCGGTACTTTCTTGGTGAACCCAGAAGGCAAAATCGTATTGGCTGAAGTTCAAGACAACGGTATCGGCCGCAACGCTGATGAGTTGTACCGCAAAACTCAAGCAGCTCAATACATCGCTGCAAACCCAGGCGAAGTTTGCCCTGCTAAATGGACTCCAGGCAAAGCAACTTTGAAACCTGGTTTGGACCTTGTTGGTAAAATCTAATTTTTAGATTTTAATAAGTCCCCGCAATTTCGGCGGGGACTTCTCTCCCTTAAGTCTCTCGATCTCTAGTTAGGAGGCGTTATGTCACTCGACTCTCAAATTAAAGAACAACTAACTTCCGTCTTCGGAAAACTTGAAAACACCGTAGAGCTTATCTATGAAAACAGCTCGCATGAAGATCAAAAAGACCTGATCGAAATGCTTGAGGATGTGGCTAGCACTTCTTCTAAAATCGTTGTCAGCAAAAATGCTGCTGGCAATTCGCCCATGCCTCAGTTTCATATTGCCTACCAAGGCAAACCCACAGGAATTATTTTTAAAGGTATTCCTGGCGGACATGAATTTACTTCTTTGATCCTTGCTATCCTCAACACGGACGGCAAAGGAAAAGTTCTTGATGAAGTGATCGCCGATCGCGTGCGACGCTTAAAGAAAAACATCACAGTTCAATCATACATCTCATTAACTTGCGAAAACTGCCCTGATGTTGTGCAAGCTTTGAATCAGTTTGCTTTAGTTCACGGAAGCCTTCGTCATGAAATTATTGACGGTGGCTACGTACAAGACGACGTGAAAGCTCTTGGCATCCAAGGTGTTCCTTCTTTGGTTGCTAACGCAAAAATGTTTCACTCAGGTCGTATTTCTCTTTTAGATTTATTAGCGAAACTTGAATCTACATTCGGTGTCGATGAAACAGCGGCTCCAGCTGAGCCTGTGAATAAAAACTTAGGTCATTTTGAAGTTCTTGTCGTGGGCGGTGGCCCTGCAGGCGCTTCGGCTGCGATCTACAGTGTTCGTAAGGGGTTAAGCACGGCTATGATCACAGAAAAAATCGGTGGTCAGGTGCAAGAAACCAAAGGCATTGAGAACTTAATCTCTGTGACTTACACAGAAGGTCCTCAATTGGCGGCACAGTTGAATCAACACGTGGCAAGTTACCCAATCAAAGTTTTTGAAAATCGCCGTGTTAAAAAGATCCGTACCGAAGGCGGACTAAAAGCCATTGAACTTGAAAGTGGAGAACACCTCACTGCCGATTCGATCATTGTCACAACAGGCGCTAAATGGCGTGAACTCGGTGTTGAAGGTGAAAAAGAATATTTGGGCCGTGGAGTTGCTTACTGCCCTCACTGTGATGGACCTTTCTATAAAGGTAAAAAAGTAGCTGTGATCGGCGGAGGAAACTCTGGCGTTGAAGCGGCGATTGACCTTGCAGGTATCGTGCGTGAAGTGGTTGTGTTTGAATATAACGATCAATTGAAAGCCGACAAAATCTTGGTAGATAAACTTAAATCATTGCCAAATGTTTCTATTATCACGAGTGCAAAAACTGAAAAGATCACAGGCGATGGAAGCAAAGTAACTCAGCTTGAATACGTGGACCGTTCGGTCAACAAACCAGAGAAAATCGATCTTGATGGTATCTTCGTACAAATCGGTCTTGTTCCCAACAGTCAGTTCTTAAAAGACACTGTGGAGCTAACTAAGTTTGGCGAAATCGTTGTCGATGAAAAAGGTCGCACATCCCTGCCAGGCATTTACGCTGCCGGAGACGTAACAACGACTCCTTACAAGCAGATCGTGATTGCTATGGGTGAAGGTGCAAAAGCGGCTCTGGCCTCTTTTGAAGACCGCATGTACAAACACTAGCTCTTGCGCGTCTCTCGGATTTTTTTCGCCATAGAAGCGAAGGATCGCGAGAGCCTGCCGATTTCATCTTTGCGTTCAACGGGCAAGGCGATTTCGCTTTCGCCCTTCGCAATGCTTTCAGTGGCGCGGATGAACTGCTCTAGCGGTTCAGCCACCTTTCTTCTAAAGATCAGATATAAAAGCGCAATATCCAAAAGCAGGGAACCTACGCCAACCAGAATAATAAAAATCGCCGCGCTATTGGCCGTTTGCCGAATCAACGACTTCGGAGAAACCGTTACAAAGTACCAGTCCGTTTCAGGTAGATAGCTCACGGCCAAAAACCGGTCGTACTCACTTTGGTTGATGATTTTTTCCGCTGTATTTCCACGAAAATTTCTTTTTATCTCGTTGAAAATATCCAAGAGTTGCGAGTCTTGAGCGTTATCGACTGAAAGAAGTCCTTTAGCGGCCACAATCTGATCCATTTTCTGAGGATGCGCAATCAAGCGACCGTTACCACTGATGAGGATATTATAAGTTCCCGGTAAGCCCTCATTGGTGGTTCGAGTGATCAAATCATCAATCATAACGTCATGTCCGATAACTCCAGCCAAGAATCCCCGACTGTCATCAAAGGGCGTGCTCGCGGAAACCATCCACTTGTGGATCGCATCGTCGAAATAAACTCCCGACCAGCGCGTTTTGCGCTCGGGATTGTTTTGTTTTTTTCCGATTTGATAAAGTTCGTAACTTGAGTAATCAAAGTTAGCAGGTGTGCCAGCGCTCCAATCCGGGAACTCGGGCCAATAAACGATGTTCGCATTTTCGGACAAAGCAATATAAGTGTCCGTGAATCTCACATGAAAGGCCGGAGCATACCGCAAAAGGATCTTTGAAAATGCGACGACTTTTCTGCGAAACAAAGCGTCGTTATTGGCGTTTTTTGCGACCCAAATATCCAGTTCTTTTTTTACACCAGGTTTCGAATGTGGCGAGCGCAAAGCTCCGTCCGGATCTCTGCGTACCAAAGAGTTAAACTCCGCCACTGGATCTTCACTGGATTTTTCTATTTTTCGGAAAACGTCGATCAGTTCTTTTCTGAGAGCATACTGATTATCTCGGGCCAGTTTAAAAATTTCTCTTTCCCTAAGTGAACGCTCGCGTACGTACTTTTCAAGAGTCGTCAGAGACGTCTTTTCTATTTCGTGAGATAAATGCCAATACGTGAGCCCCGCCGTCACACCGACGACAAGAGAAACCCGCAAAACAATCGCTGTGAGCGTTGTTGATGTTAGAGAATGACGCTGTTCCTTCAGCTTCGTCCAAAAACTCATTTATCCTACCGTCTCCGAAACGGGTCCTTTTATTCTTTAAATCAACTGTAAAAGCTCGTCGTATTCTGTTTCCAGCATTTGCTGCTTGGATTTTTGTTCGCTGGACTCATCTGCACGATCGTTATTCTGTATCGGCACTTGATTGTAGTCCACTAACTGAAGACTCAACTGATAAATTCTTTCGCTTAAGTTGAAAATCAACTTTTTGATGAACTCCCCGTTTTTGCCTTCGATAAGTTTTGGATTGATCTTCGCAAGCTGAGCTTTTGCCATCTGCCAATCACGCTCGCGCATGCTTTGGATTCCTTCGCCGCGAACGTAAAGGTCTGTCTTATTTTCCAAGAGTCCTGAGTTACGAGTCAAATCGTCCACCCATTCAGTATATTCACGAGCAAACTGAGGCACATTGCGCAGAAGCATTCCGTTGTTTGTATCCATATAGAAACTGCGCACGTCCAAATTCGCCGACCCGATCAAGACATCATCGCCAAAGACAGAGACTTTTGAGTGCAAGGAAAGCTTTCCACCTTTGTCATCCGTCCCCTTGTATTCCAAATATTCAAACGTCGGAGCTGATTTATTTTTTCTCCGATAGACGTCAAAGAAAGCCCGCAATTGGTATTTGGCGAAAACATTCATAAAGAACAAGTCCGTTGACTGCTCGGAGTTCGTGATGAACGTCACTTTCACGTTCTTACAATTCCAACGACCATCGAGCATTTTTCCAAAGGCGCGCACCAGATTTGCCGGAGGCATATAGTAAGCACTATGGAAAATCACGCGCTGACTTTTTCCCGTCGTACGGGAAACTTCACAGACGTTTTCAAGTTCTTTCATCCAAGCCGCGTGAATGTTTTTACCGTTGAGTTCCTCGCGGTCTTCACCCCATGGAGCCCAGCTGCGCTTAGAGGCTCCATAGATGCGATCTTGATTGCTTTGGTCTTTATCGACAAAGCTAAACGGCAAGTTTTCGACATAGTACGCCGCCATCTTTTGTGCATCGCTATCAGAAATTCTAAAGTGTTTGTCTGACGGTTTTCTGACGTATTCACGATAGAAAGTATCCGCCTTTTGTTGCCATTCTTTTTCAATACGCGCTTGACGGTCTTGTTGCACAGTAAATGAACTTGCTGAAACGCGATTTGACAAACAACTTGCTAGAGCTGAACGGTTTTTGCCCATTTGCGATTTACAAGACTCAAGACTTTGCTTTAACCAGTCTGCATTTACAACCCAGTCGTGAGGCATAAAGCTATAGGCTTCGTTTGCAGTCCACACCATCGGTTTGTAATTCCAAAGACGGTCATAGGCGTTAGCGATATCGCGTCCACCGCGAGTGATGTTGGCAAAAAGATCCGTGTCTCTAAAGATATATTTATCCGTAAGATGATTCTTTTTCATGTGATAAGAGTTTTCGATATTACGACCACCCAATTGCACCATGCGATCTTCCAGCAAGATCATCTTGTGGTGCGTGTAGTCTGTAAAATGAAGCCAATCATTCCACGAATGAGGTTTTGGCTGGTCGAGTGGCACTCGTCCATAAACTTCATAAAGAATGGGATTAAGCGTACTTCCCATAAAGACCATGCCTAACGCGATCTTTAAGCGCGCAATATAATTGCCGTCGATTTTATTTTCTTTCAGAAGTTTTAAATTTTTAAAGATTGATTCGAGATCCACGTCGGCCGCGGCAGCGACGTTGCGTTTCTGCGAATTGTTCCAGCGATGAGACACACTGAAAGTTTTAAGATCCAGCTCTTGTCCGCCCATGATGGCGAGTTTTAACAAGTCGAGATTCTGTGCATAGATGGCAGAAAGCAAAAGACGCGCATAAATGTCGGCATCTTTCGTTGTGCCGGTTTTAATCTGCGCCCATTTTGCGTCTGAACAATCACTGGCTTTTGATTTTGCGTCCTTTTTAGCACAAGGCATTGTTAAGAAACGGGCATCACGAATCATTAAGTCCGTCGGTTTTCCGTAAAAACGAACTTCCAGATTTCCTCTTCCTAATTTTTGCATCAAAAGAAGTTCATCCAAAGTTTTGTAGTTTACGAAAAAGTCCAAAAGAATGCGCACCTTCACGCCGCGTGCTGTGGCTTTCAACAACTCCTCAGTCATCACCGAAGACGAATGATCGTGACTGTAGATGTAATAAACCAAACGGATGGTCTCACCCGCTTTGGCTGCGCGAATCATTCTGATTTTGGATTCAAATGCGTCATCGTTATCCACCAAAACTTCTGTACCAGAAAGACGAAGATCTTTTGTGGAAGAAAACTTATCCAGATCTTTTTGTGTGATGAGATCCATTCCTGACAAGAAGGAATTGGGCTCACGCGTAGAAGAAGAAGGTGTCATTGTCGTGCATGAGTTCAATGCAAAAACAGCACAAAACAGAAAACCAATTTGTTTTTTCATGATTTGGTACTCCAACAAAAACTTATCGGAGTCCGAGAGATTCTCTAAATAGACCTAAGGTTAGTGCTCACTCAGTTCGATCGAATGACCATCGGGATCTAACACAATGGCTTTCATTCCGTCGGGCATCTCTGTCGGGTCCAAAATGCACATGGCCCCGGGGATTTTCATCAGTTCCCCGACAGTTTTTTCCAAATCTGTAATCCTGAAACCCAATTGCAGACTGGGAATTTGAGATCTCTGCGCATTTTGGATGGAGTATAAAGAAAACTCCACAGCGTTGTGAACGGCTCTGTGCACTTCACTCCCCTTATCAACTTTTGACGCTGTAAATTGAAAGCCGATAATTCGATAAAATCCCAGCATGTCCTGTAGGCGCGGGGTATTTATTGTGATAGAAGTGATTAACAAACTCATTGGTCTATTATCTGAATCGAGGCATTATGAAACAAGAAAAAATTTATCTGAAAGACTATAAAGCCCCTGCTTTCACTGTGGAGTCAGTGAACCTCGACTTCAACCTCAATGAAGACTTTTGTCGAGTCATTGCAAAAAGCCAAATAAAAAAAACTACTTCCGGAGCTGAACTGCGCCTCAATGGTGAAGAATTAAAGCTTGTTTCCGTGAAAATCAATGGAGCGGCTTTAAGTCCAGAGCAGTACCAAGTGACAGCTGAGGAACTCATTATTCCAAGCGTTCCAGATGTTTTCACCATGGAAATCGAGACGGAGCTGCAACCTCAGAACAACACTTCGCTTGAGGGTCTTTACAAATCTAGCGGCATTTTCTGTACTCAATGTGAAGCGCAAGGCTTTAGAAAAATCACTTATTTCTTCGACCGCCCTGATGTGATGACGTCTTATTCAGTCACTATCGAAGCTGACAAAAAGAAATATCCTGTGCTTCTTTCAAACGGTGATCGCATCAAGATTGAAGATCTTGGCAACGGTCGCCACAAAGCTTTCTGGCGCGATCCTCACAAGAAACCTTGCTACCTCTTTGCCTTGGTCGCTGGAGACCTTGGTGTAATCCGCGACACGTTCACAACTAAATCTGGTCACAAAGTAAATTTAGAAGTTTACGCCGCTCACGGAAAACAAGAGCGCTGCTGGCACGCTATGGATTCATTGAAAAAATCCATGAAGTGGGACGAAGACACTTTCGGCCTTGAGTATGATTTGAATGACTACATGATCGTTGCCATTGACGACTTCAATGCAGGCGCGATGGAGAATAAAGGTTTGAACATCTTTAACTCTCGCCTGGTGCTGGCGGATTCTAACTCCGCGACGGACGTCGACTTCCACAGCATTGAATCTGTTGTTGCGCATGAGTACTTCCACAACTGGACAGGCAATCGCGTGACTTTGCGTGATTGGTTTCAACTTTCTTTAAAGGAAGGTTTGACTGTTTTCCGTGATCAGGAATTTTCTGCGGATATGACGGATCGCGGAACGCAAAGAATTGAAGACGTCGATGCTCTTCGCGCAGGACAGTTCGCTGAGGATGCCGGTCCGAATGCTCACCCTGTTCGTCCTGAGTCTTGCATGGCTGTTGATAACTTCTTTACCATGACGATCTATGAAAAAGGATCTGAAGTCATCCGGATGATGCAAACGATTGTGGGTCGTAAAGGTTTCCGCAAAGGCATGGACGAATACTTCAAACGCTATGACGGACAGGCTGTGACAACGGAAGATTTCGCCTCTGCGATTTCTGAACCGAATGGCAAAGACTTCACTCAATTTAAACGTTGGTACAACCAATCGGGAACTCCGGTTGTGACGATCACGGAAAATTTTGAAGCCGCTAAAGGTGAATACCATCTAACGTTGGAGCAACACTGCCCGCCGACTCCGAACCAACCTAAAAAAGATCCGTTCCATGTGCCATTGATGATGGGTCTTTTGGATAAAGCTGGCAATGAGTTGAAATTGAACTGCGATAAGATCCAAGTAAATTCAGACGGAAAAAATCTGATTGAACTTAAGGAAGAAAAAGAAAACTTCGTCTTTAAGGGACTTTCCGAGCGTCCTGTGCTTTCGATTTTACGTGAGTTTTCAGCTCCCGTGAATTTAAAATGGCAAGCCAGCCAAGATGATCTTTACTTCTTGATGGAGAAAGACACGGATTCTTTCAATCGCCGTGAGATGGCGCAAAAAATCGGCATGGGTGTATTGCACGGACTTATTCAGCAAGCTCGCGCAAAACAACCGCTGGTTGTCGATGCAAAATACTTAAAAGCATTAAGCGCTATCATTCATGATGAGACGATGGACCCGGGCTTTAAGGCAAAAATGCTTCAACTTCCGAGCTATGCGATTTTAGCTCAAGAGGAAGCCGTTTTGGATGCGGAGGCTTTCCATAAAGCTCGCATTACATTGCGCATGGCGATTGCTCGCGAAAACCGCGCGCAACTTTTGGATATCTACCGCAAATATCATGGTGTCGAGCCCAAGAGCCGCAACACGAAAGTTTTTGGTCATCGCTCATTGAAAAACCAGGCCTTGGCTTACCTTGCCGACCTTCGTGATCCAGAGATCCTAGAGATCGTGAATAAGCAATACTGGGAAGCGCAAAACATGACGGACCGTATGACGGCGATGATGATCTTGGCGGATGCAGAGACACCACATCGTGCAAAAGCTCTTCAGAATTTCTATGAAGAGTGGAAAAACGATTCTGTTGTGATCAACAAATGGTTCACAACTCAAGCGACATCTCACCGTCCACAAACGCTTGAGGACGTCAAAGCTTTGACGAAACACCCAGCGTTTAACATCACAAATCCTAACAACGTTTATTCATTGTTGAGAGCTTTCGGTGCGAACATTGTGAACTTCCACGATCCAAATACAAACGCGTATGAATTCTATGCGGATAAAATTTTGGAAATCGACGCGAAGAATCCGCAAGTGGCAGCTCGTTTGTGCGCAGCCTTTAACTTTGTACAAAAGTTAGATTCTGCAATGAAAGAAAAAGCCATGAAGCAAATCAAGCGCATGGTGGCAGTAGAAACTCTCTCTAAAAACTCAAGAGAGCTTTTGCAGTCTGCTTTGATGTAATCTTCCTTTCCCGACCAGGACGGTCGGGAAACAGCCTGCTTACGGATGGCGAAAGCTCGCGCCATTGTCTCTGCTGATCGAAGTTAATTACTACTAAACTTACTTCGTCCGACAGTGCTGCAAGAACTCTTCACGCGTTTCCTGACGAGACTTAAAGTGCCCGCGCAAGTCCGCTGTGGACGTCGTGCTGCCTGTGTCTTCAATACCTCTCATGATCACACAGTAGTGTTTGGCATTGATGTGAACAGCGACATGCTCCGTACCAAGAATGTACTGTAAGCAATCCGCAATTTGCTTCGTCAAGCGCTCTTGCACCTGAGGACGGCGCGAGAAGTACTGTACGATGCGATTGATCTTTGAAAGACCGATAACTTTTTTGTTAGGAATGTAAGCCACAGTCGCCCATCCATCGATTGGCAAAAAGTGATGCTCACAAAATGAAAGACAGCTAATGCTCTGAACCACGATCATTTGATCGTAACTCATTTTGTTTTCAATCACCGTCATTTTCGGGAATTTCTTAGGATCAAGACCGCCGAAAACTTCGTTCACGTACATCTTCGCTACGCGATGAGGTGTTTCTCTTAAGCTGTCATCTTCCAAATCAAGGCCCAATGTCTCCATGATATCCGTGAACTTTTCAGTGATCTTTGCAATTTTTTGCTCATTGGACAGACCATTGTGAACCATCGGCGTGGGACGAACATTTTCTAAAATCTTACGAACCTCCACTGGAATTTCGTGAGCGTGTTCGTCTGTCGTGACGGGCTTTTTTGCGTTTTTTTTCTTTGTTGTTTTAGCCATGATACTACCTTAGGTGAAAAGCCCTCTTATGCCTTAAAATCAGGCGGCGCGAAAGCACTAAGTCGATTTTGTTTAAACTTTCTTAAGGTCCTGAGAATTCAACCACTGACGGATTAAATCCTTTTCAGAAGCCGAAGTCCCCTCGAAATGAACACGAATATGGTCCTCTTTGACATCAACAACACGTGCTTTGCAGCTGATGTCGTTGATTTCAGTCAACTGCAGAGCCACAACGTCCCCCGATTTAAAGGTCGCAGAGCCCGGAATGGTGATGCGCGCGCCGGTATAGGAAAGGTCGATGGTTTGTGTTTCAGCTCCGCCTAAAACCACGGACGAAACAATAGCAAAACGATCTCCTGTCGGTGCGAACCAGTTTTGACGGCGATCCAAGTAAGGGTAACGGAAAAAATAGGACACCGTTCCCACGATAAATAGAACTAAAAGACAATCTAAGAGCTTTGCAGAACTAACGATAGGATCCACCGTGTCCATCTCGCGCACCAGACTCACACCCGTTGAAATGACAAAGACAGAGCACAGGATAATTCCCAAAACCCAAGAGGATTTGTGACGAACCAAAAGGCTCACTCCTGCGCCAAAAATCAAAATCCAACTGAAAACGCTAAAAACTTGAGCTCCGGTTCGTTGAGACATCATCATATCCAACACAGGAGCCATAATAAGCACTGCAGCAGCCATCTGCACAGCGCGCGGACGTTCTAAGGTGGTGGTCTTTGTTTCCATGGAACACTTATCGGTTAAGAATGCATGTTGATATAGATTTTTATTGATTCTCAACTCTCGTCCAATAGAATTTGTGTCATTGTGAGACACTTTAAATTTTCATACGCGTTTTTCATCCTTGTTTCTTTCATCCTTGCAAGCCAGGCACAGGCCTATCCCGATTTTATCGGCTATAGCTACTCCTCTTGCATCACTTGCCACTACAACGGCCTGGGCGGAGGCGGACTGAACGATTACGGTCGCGCCCTCTATGCGACAGAGATCACAGCCCGTGATCCTTTCTTTCCTAAAAAAATGGAAGAGGAAGAAATCGCTGCCAAGTCAGGTTTCTTAGGCTCTAAGCCTATGCCTTGGTGGATTCGTCCGGGGCTTAAGTATCGCGGTCTTTGGTTGCAAATGGATCCGGGATCAAAAGCCTCCATGGAGCGTTTCATCAACATGCAAAATGACGTGAATCTCACGTTCTTTGGCGACAAAAAACAAACGTACACACTGGTGACAACGACGTCTTACACAGGGATTGAGCCTTACTACGGAAAAACAAATACGTGGTTTGCGAAGGAATATTATATTCGTTGGAAAAAGAGCAACAACTTCTGGCTCTACGTGGGTCAGATGGATAAGGCTTTTGGTATTCGCAACGTGGATCACACGGCTGTGAATCGTAAGGCAATCACGCTGGGACAGTTTGATCAATCTCAAGGAGTCATTGCTCACTTCACTTATCCAGATTGGGATGTCGCTGTGAATGCCTTCTTTGGTAATGGCGCTCAGGAAGACGTTGAAAAACAAAAAGGGTTCTCTGTCGCTGGCGAATACCAAGTGTTTGAGAAATTTAAAATTGGCGGCTCGGCTTTAAGCTCACAAAGTGATCTTGCGAAATGGAATCTTTTAGCCTTCACCACTCGCATGGGACTTTCAAAAGGCTCGGCAATCATGGCAGAGGCTGGCTTTAAAGAAAAAACTGACAAGCTTGCGAATACCAAAGCGCAATTGGGAACTTATGCCCTGGTTGAAACGATGGTGAATGTCACTCGCGGATACAATCTTCTTTCGGTGATTGAACATAGCAAGTCTGATATTAGCAAATCGTCTTCAGAAAATATGAAATGGAGTTTGGGGGCTTTGATGTTCCCACTTCCCCGCTTAGAGCTTCGCGCGATGGCGACAAATGCAAAAACTTATACGGACTCGACAGGTGCTCAAGATGCTTGGGCCTTGCAAGGTCAAATTCACGTGTCTTACTAGGAGAGAGCCATGAGAAAAATTATTCTTTTTCTTTTCTTAAGTTCATTGCTGGCTCACTCGTCTTTTGCTCAAGAAGCTGCAACGGAAGAAGAGGTTGCACCTACAGAAACATCTGCTGCTCCGACAACAGAGCCGACGACAACGACTGAGACTCCGGCTCCAGCAAAGACAGTAGCGCGTGTCGTCCGTCCTAAATCTTTGCAATCTTGGGGCGTGGGAATTTCGGCTTTGCAGTGGAATGAAACTTTGAAACTGCAACAAGGTATTACGGCGGATAAAGACGTTGCGAATTATAACGGACTTATTCTTACGGCACAAAAAGAAGTGACTTACTACCGTTGGGGTTGGAGCTTTGGCGGATTCGTGGGCGCAGGCCGCGCGAATGGCGGCGGCAATAGCACCGTTATTAGCTACGAAAAAAGCAAAGTGGCTTTTACAGTTTACGGTATTGCTCCGCGAGTGTTTTATCGTTTATCTGGAAGAATCAACGCCGGATTATCCGCAATGGCATTCATGAAGAATGTCGATTGGCCTAAAGATGCTACGAACCAAACGATTGATTCTGGTCGCAATCTCAATGTCATGGGAATGGCTGATTTGAATGTTCGTCTATTTCAGAAGTGGGAATTTTACTCTGGGATTGGCCCCCTCGCTGAGGGAGCCACTCTTTGGAAAATCGGTGTGAATTACCGATTTTAATTACTTAACGGGGACGGCCACGTGAAGTGTGATTTCGTCCTCAACACCGACACCCATGTAGTTGATGTCTTTGATATCAAAGTCAGTCAAATTCAATTTGAAATCGGCCTTTAGAACTTTACCTTCGACTTTGTAAGTTCCGGCGATGTCTTTTTCAACACCTCTGATTTTGATTTTGCCAGTACCTTTACCACCTTTTCCTGTCGCAGAAACAAGAACGGCTTCAGGAAAAGCTTTCGTATCAAGATATTTTTGAGTGTGTTTGTCTCTCAACTCCACACCTGTTTTTAAACTCTTCAAATTCACAACAATGTTTTCAGCCGACACTTCGTCGCCTTTCACTGTTGCTGCACCTTTTACTTCGCCTGTTTTCGCTTTAAAATCCCCCATCGGATTTAAAATCACATCCACAGTCACACTTTGTGCCATCGCGGTGTAAGAAAGCCCCATAGTTAGAAACAAAGCTGCAAAAAACTTCATTTTAAGATCCCCCTAATTTTTGGTGATTGTTTTTCTCTTTTTAAAAATTATTGAATGCTGTTAATCCAATCAGCGATAGATTGAACCTCAGCTCCGCTGATGCTTCCACCTGATGGCATGTTCTTCGTGCCCGGTCCTGCTGAACCTTGCAGACGATAATAAAGCTTCGAGGCTTCAGGATTTCCTTTAACGACCCAGCCATTGCCCACAGCTTTAGACTCTGTGATATTCACGAAGTTTGGATCGTATCCGCCGGACTTATGACAGCTGATACATTTCGCATCGATGACTGCTTTAGCTGCAACGAATTTAGGATTCACGACATCGCCGCCACCAGATCCACCATCGTTAATCAACGATGGATCGAAAATCACATTCGCAATCATATTGTCATTGGCAACATAGCGAGACATGACGTTGAGTTCTGAATTCGTCAACTTTCCTTTTTTATAAAGGCTGTCTCCGCCGTACACAACATACTCGTACACTTGTCCGCCAACCGGCGTCGAAGAAAGACTTCTCAATGTGTAAGAGTAATCAAAAGGCGCTCCGGTTTTTTGTACGGTTCCCGACTGAACAACACCGTTTACCATCAAAGAAATGTCGGAAGCTTTTGCTCCGAAAGAAGCTGCAACAACCATTTTGTCACCGCTTGATGGAAGTGGAACTTCAAGGTATTCCGTATAACTTGTACCTACAGTATTCAGTCGAGTCGCACGAATTTTTCCCGCCACAACGGAAATAGAAGATTCATCCACACCAGCGCCGGATCTCACGTTGGCCAATGTTCCTGTCGCAGACCTATCAGCCGCAACAACGATAGAGACCTGATCTCCCCAAACTTGTTTGTTCACGAAATTAGGTTGGCCTGGTTTAGACCACAAAGAAAGTTCTTCAGATTCTAAAAGTGCGGGAAGAGTTTTCGCATCTAAAGCTTCGCGAGATTCGAAAAGACCTTGTTCGTAGAGAACCTGATCTTGCAAGGCAAAGTCACTGCAGTTTTGGAAACCCAAAACTAACACCACAGCCGCACCACCCGCGATCAGCGCGCTTTTCATCCCAGCTTTCATCTACTTTTCCCCCAAAAACGAACTCTTTTATTGTAACTGCCACCCTGGTGATTCGCAAACTTGAAGTGCCAAAGCTCGCCATCTTTCCAGCGGTGTCTCATTTTTCACCGCCATAGCTCGATCCAACTCCAGAAGCGAATTAATCACAAGATCCGAGGGCTCATCACCACGATAAAAAAGACCATAGACCTGCTTCGCAGCACTCGCATTCGGAGCTGTCGGACGGTTCGAAATTTTTGCGAGAACAGCGTTCACGCCCTCATCCATTCCTAAGACATTCTCACAGAACTGAACGCGAAAGGATTCACGTACGGTATTGTCGTCAACGTGAGTAGAAAGATTCGCATTCGAAATATCTCCACCACAATCACGACCGGAATAAGTGCTATAAGGATTGCAACCTAGACCATACTGCGCACCACGATTGATAATCCATTGATTGATCAGCGCTTCTAAGTTGGGAACAGGTGCTGCTGGATTAGTAAATACTTCGCGCACCAAAGAGGCGACGTACTCTCGATTCCCCACTTGGATTTTTTGCGTCGGCAAGACCACGTCTTTTTGCGCCGGATGGTTTAAGTCTGTGGAACCTTCAGAACCCAATGAAAGATTCATCGAAGACATATCCAACGCCTGAAACTCTCCCATCTGCCCACAGTTTTGGTACATCTGAGTGAGCACAAGGCCGGACAGAACAAGAGTGAAGATTTTCGTTTTTTGCGATTTTAGCATCTTCATCTTTATTACCCCACGATCTTCGCCGTTTTTAAAACGCGCAGTTGACCGTTGTTAAGCTCAACCAAAGGAGCTGCCAAATTCTCATAAGGATTTTTGGGAACACGTAAAAGAGCTGCGACAGTTGAAGCCGCCATCGTCGGAGTAGGACGACCTTTTTGATTGTAATCATCAATCGCGGCTCCGATACCTTGAGTGCCCGTATATCCACCACCATGACCGGCTTTTTGGATATTACCGACAACAAAAGGACCTTTTTGAATGGCACCCGAAAATACGCTCGTCACCATTTGATTAAAGCCGTGATCACTGCCCGTGCCATTTGCACGCGCACTGCGATTGAATTCTGAAATCACTTGCACCACAGTCTCAGACCAAAGATTTGTGCCATTGGTTTGAACTTTTTTAAGCTGATCGATCAACTCTAAAAGACCTGCCGCTAAAGCGCGATAGTAAGCCGTTGTGATAAGAAGACCCGGAATGGCTCCCGTTTCGTGCATGTCTTTGATCGCCGTATGCACGGCCTGTGCGCCATTGGCAGCATCTTTCAAAATCACATTCGCCGGATCACCCATTTGCAAATTCAAAGATGTCACAAGATTTTCTTTTAAAACGTATTCGGCAAGAGCTAAGCCTTCTGCCAAAGAGCCCGGAGCTGTCATGCTTTTCACAGACTCACGCAAATCGAAGTCACTGCTTACAAGCAAACGACGATTCCCGTCGGCTACGTGCACTCCCCAATAAGCTCCACCATCAGAAATCATCGGCACATCGCTGATTCCCATTAAACCTGACTGACGCATACTATTTTCAATCACAGCTCTGTAGCGAGCCACGGCTGGATTCCAATAACCGTCAAGATTGCCCGTGCCTTTTTTCATCAACTCTGAAGCATTGGAAAGATTTTTCGCTAAAACAGTTGAACCGTTAAAATCCGATTGAGCATAAGCACGCAAACGAGCTTGCGCCAAATCATAAGCATCACGATTGCGGTCTTTCAAAGAGCGGCCTTTCACACGGCCACCTTGCGGACCACCGAACCCCTCAAGCAATGAATACAAAGGATTTCCGGTAACTTTGTTAAGAGCTTTTCCTTTTGAAGAAGTGTAAGTTCCAAAGTCACCGCGCTCAGGCCACTCGACGGCTTCAAAAGTTTTTGAAGAGTAATCGGCAGCAAGGCCTAAAACAGAAGACACACCGCCGACCGGTGCTTGTTGAGCTGTGGCATTAAAAGGATGTCCGTCGAAACCCGTTCCGAATCCACGAATCACCAGCATGTGATTAAGAAGATCGGTCAAAGGTCTTTGTGCGCCTGCACTGTTAAAGACGGAGTGAGAAAACATATGCGGCACAAGAACGCCGTTATAATTGAATGTCGCATTTTCAACTCCGACAACACGACCGCCGGAGTTCACGAACTTTGTGGCTACCATTGGATTAAAATCAAGCATGGTGTCGTTCACGTTCGTGCGCATCCACGCATCAAAAGCGTAGCGCATCGGTCCGCCCGCCATAAGAATATTAATATAATTGCGTGCGCCAGCGTTGCCACTCGCTTCGGCTTGTGCTTGTTGGATAAAACCGGAACTTAAAACATTGAGCAGTCTTTCCAACGGAGTTGGAACAAGGGCCGCAGCGCCAGCAACAGCACCACCTGCGATAAAACCCCTTCTTGATAATTTATTTCCATCCCCCATGTGACGCCCCCAAAATTATTTTTCTCGATAATTCACGCTGCGATAGTATTTTGAAGCCATGATATCTTTAATCAGCAAACGAACAGATTGCGTTTTCTGAAGCTCTTCCCCAAGAGATTCAATAAACTTTCTGTCATCCATAGCTTCTTGAGATAATTTACGATTCACTTCTGCATTCGCAGGATTTGTACGATCGTAAAGAGCTACTTGAATTCCTGTGAAAAACTCAAAATATCTCTTTGCTGCACAATAATAGTAGTCCTTCGTTTGCGTCATCGCAGCGCCAAGGCCCGCAATATTGCTAACCGGTTTATCGACGAGCTCTCCTGTCATGGATCTAAAGAACAAACGACCCGTCGGAGTTTGACGATGGAAATTAGCCACGGGTTCAGAAGGCCATCCACCGACTGACGGAAATTCAGGACGATAACTTGTTACATGAAGAGCCGTTTTTGAATTCGTTCTGGAACCCTGGGACATCACGAAATAGTCCGAATTCGCCACGACCAGGTTACGGGCCGTGTAAGCCATCGGATCTAAGGTTGCATGGCACATCACGCAGCTTGCAGAGTTTCTAAAAGGTGCTGAAGAATTCCCTACAACATATTGCTTAATATCCGATTCACGCAAAGCCGGAAGTTCTGCGCATAAAAATGAATTCATATTCGTCTGCGACCAGCGACGAGGAACTTTTGTGGAACCGTTAGCTTCAACTCCACGGCCATGACCGTAGTTGAGCATAAAATAAATAGGTGTCCCTAAAACGCCGCCACCAAATGTTTTAAACAGATCAAAGCTGTAATTCAATCCCGGTTGGTCGTTACCGCGCTTATCATCTCCCAACGGATGTAACGAGACGTTTGGAATATTCGCGTTCTCACCTGTGAGACGAATCCCCACGAGTTCACCGACTTCAATTTTTGGAAGATTGACGAACATAGAATTCGTTGTGTCTGAATTTCCGTTAAATCCACCTGTGTACGAACGAAAGTTAAAAAGATTTTGATCGAAGCCGCCGTTATTTCCATACATCAAACGACCGGGGAAGTTGACGTTCCAACCAATCATATTTTTGACAGCCATGTTTTCTTCGCGCTGGGCATGAACGCCCGTGGAAAGAGTCAAAACGTCAGAATATTTTGCGTTACGCGCAAACATCGCGCGCGTAAGAGCAAGACCTGGTTCCGTCGTATCGTAAATATCAATGGTCCCGCGCGAAAGCTCTGCGCTGTACTCTTGAATCTGATCAACAGTATTGGCAGAAAACCAACTGCGATGAAAGTTATAAAAGTTATTGAGGATCGAACGAGCTTCACCGTCGTTGCGATTATAAAGAGGTCCCGTTGGGTCCAGCTCTGCTTTATCCAATAAAGCATTGCAGGCGTCCAAGGCCCTCATCTTCCCGGCACGAATCTGTGCCATTGTTCCATTGCCGAGTGGAACGGGTTTTCCAGTTAAATGAGAATAGCAACGGTTGAATAGGCCTACTTCAGATAAAGTTTGCCCAAAGGCAGACGACGTCGCCACGAGTACTATCAAAAAAGTACCAATACGTTTGGACACGGTCATTCCCCCATTGAATAATTCCGCGATATATTCATCTTATCGGACTTGGGAGCAGAAACACGACCATGCTTCTCACATTGAGACATCTTTTTTTAAACTAAATGTTTCATTCATGTTCCGCACACGGTTTTTGTGGTAAATTTTCTGTTCCGATTTTTTCAATTCCCCCATTGAGACACTTTAGTTTCATTTTGATTATGTCGATAATCCCCTTATGAAGATCTTGATTACAACATTGTTGCTTACATCTTTGGTTTCACCGGCTTACGCCCTCAAAACACTCGTCGTTAAAAACGATCGCGCACTTATTGATTTGGAAGGTGAAGATCTGAAAGTCGGCGACAAACTCGGAGCGCGAAGCTCTGATGGAAAACCCCGTGCTCTTCTTGAAATCAAACAAGTGAAAGACGGAAAAGCTGTGGCAATGGTTGTAAAAGGCCGCATGCAAAAAGATTTTAGTGTTGAGAGATACACTCCTGGCGGTTCTGCTGCGGCTAAGACATCTACAGCACCAACAAAATCACTTTCAAAATCTAAATCCGCTTGGGGTTTTACAGCGGGCTATGCGATGAATAAGATGACCGTAAAACCCAGTGGTGCTTCTTCAATCTCTCTTTCAGGAAGCAGCTTTAACGTTTCCGGTTTTTATCAAATGCATCTTGATGGTGGTTTCAGTGCCCGCATTCTTGGGGGTTATGAAACTTTGCAAGCTTCAGGTTCCTCTGCGGCCGCTTCTTGCTCCGGAAGTTCCGATTGTAAAGTAGAACTTAGCTACTTGGGTCTTGAAGCTTTGGTGCGCTATTCTTTCGTTCGCTCACAAAGTATGGATGTGTGGGCTGGTGCCGGTTTAGGATTTCTTTTTGCCATTGGCAAATCCAGTAACGTTTTGGATACAAGCAAAGTCAGCACGAATCAAACAATCGTCGGTTCTTTGGGTTTAGATTACCGTTTGAAAGGTAACAACTTTATTCCTGTGCAGCTCGACTATGCAATGTTCCCGGACAATAACACATCTTCCGCGAATCAAATCGTCCTTCGCGCAGGATACGGATTTAATTTTTAGGATAAGACATGAAGAAACTTTTGGGACTGGCCATTGCTCTTACGGCCGTGGTCACCTCTGTAAAGCTTTCTCTGCCAAGATCGACTCCCGAAGGGAGTCTTTCATTTTCTTCTGTTGAGTCTTCTTCAACGAATAGAACTTATGCACCTTTAAAACTTCCGCCTTTTCCGAGTTCGGGTTTAAATCTTTTTAACTCATCCGCGGAAGTCGCCAACTATCTTGAAACTTTTCACGAACGAAAAGCCTTTAATTGGAATCCCTCCTACCCGATTTATATTCCGGCTTTTGATAATCAAAACAAACCCTATTTAAGAAAACACGATCGCGGTCAAACGACAGCACTCATGAATGGATTTAAAAAATATGAATTAGGTTTTTGGCGAGACCTGCCTTTAGATCTTTCCGCTTTACATAAAAGTTTTCCTCAAACGTCCCTTGAGCAACTGGCTAACTTTAACAAACAAGACATTTTGTGGGATCCGAAGATGGCGGTCTTTGATAAGGACGACGTCTTGTATACCGTCGTACGCATCAGAACAGAGAATCCTTCGCTGAAGCATTATGTTTTGATGTATTCAAAAGACCACGGTATTTCGTGGCAGAGTAAAATCTTGTTGAGCGATGCCAATCTTCCGGAGTGGTATGACCTGGAGAGACCTTATTCTCCGAATCCTTTGTTTTCATCTCCCGCATTTTTGTATTATCAAAAACAAGGAAAAGCTCCCGGTTACGAAACGGGGTTTGAATATTGGCAAGGCACTGTGGGTCGACTGACTTTGCAGACGACGTCATTTAATGACAAAGGTGAACTTGTTGTTGATGCACCTGTTGAGATCAGCACTACGGCGCAGCCCATCGGTTATCGCAGTGGAAGCGCTGTTAAAGTTTTACGCTCTGGCGACAAATACTTTGTGACATGGCTTGAAGCCACTTTGGATCATAAGCTTGAGAAAAATAAGACTGGTCGACCAGTGAATACAGTTCCCGATAAAAAAGGAAATCCTTACTCAGGAATTTGGGTGGCTGAGTACGACATAAAAACAAGGTTTCTTAAGAAAACAGAAGTTCTCAAAACGTGGCCTTTGAATGACAGTCATAATCAGCCCGGCATTGTTCGCACAAGTAAAGGTATTCTGCATGTCATAGGCGGAGCGCATGGGGCGCATTTTACTCATGCGTTTTCTTTAAAACCTGACTCCATCGATGCTTGGAGTGCTCCGCAATTTACGAACACCACGAACAGTGGTTACTCTGCCAATTTTAATATTCCTGGTGTTCCCGGAGGCAGTCAGACCTATGTGTCTTTGGTGATCGACAGCAAAGATCAATTGCATCTTGCCTATCGTTTGTGGGCGTCAGACAAATCAGTTTTCAATGCAGAATACTTCGGCGCTCTCGCCTATCAAAAAGCGGACTGTGATTTCTCTGATCAAAAAAACGTTTCAAAAACTTGTCGTTGGAATTCTCCACAAATTTTGGTCTATCCGAATGCTCCAGAATACACACATTATTACCAAGTGATGACGATCGATAGAAAAGAAAATCTGTATTTGGAATACGCGCAGATGAGACCATACGCGCCTTATTTCTTCAAAACGCCAACCGGAGAAATGATCAACACTTCCCCAATGCTGAACTCCGCCCTTTTAAAGTCCGAAGACAACGGCAAATCCTGGTTCCTAGTTAACGACGAAGATTTCGAGCATTGATTACTAATCCCGCTTCTTTGGAATATTTGTATCTATTGTGCTTTCCGCAGAGAACTTGGAGATTTCGAGCTTCGTTACCTCCGCCAATCCAACGCGAAGTTTTATGATCGATCTGCAAACCATAAGTGCTCTGACAAATCTTTCCAGTTTGCAGGTCACGATACTGGCAGCAGGTATCACGCTTAAGAATAAGCCGACGAGTTTTCGGAGTTAACGTTTTATTATAATCATTCACCACCGCATCGATTTTGCAAGGTGTTACGGAATTGGTCTGAACGGCAGTGTCGTCTGCATTTGCGTTCTTTGTCGTATCTACTTTCGATGCTACCACTTTTGAGCTTTCTGTATCGCTCTGTCTGAAAGTCTTTCGCAAATATTGATCGGCCAGCAATTCAAATAAAGAAGCCCAAGAAGAATCCTTATGGTTTTGTTCCAACAAATGCGCCGCCAAGTCTTTGCACTGAAGAAGCTTTTGATATTGTTCTTTGCTTAAAGTGATTTCTAGGCGCAAAGATTCATTCTGTTGTATCTTTTGCTTCTCAAATTCTTTGACTGGTAAATCCAATGCTAACGCTAATTCTTTTTGAGTATCCAGTGTTGTTTTACTTTCAATCTTTGCGACAAGTTCGCGCTTCTGAAGTGAAGATACTTTTTGGCCCGTCGTTTTCTCTTTTTCTTTAATCGAACGGGAAAGTTCACCGATTTGGGAAAGATTCAATGAACCTTCCTGAATTTTTTGAGCCATAGCGGGAACTTCATTTAAAAGTCTTGCGGCTTCAATTCTTCTCATCGCAGCTGATCCGGAATAGCCAAACTCTTTAACCAAATACTCGTATAAAGAAGAGTAAGCTCTTTCTAAATATAACTTTCTTGAATCAATTTCTTTAATATGCTCAAGAATTACATGAAGAAGTTTACGTTCTTTCTGTACAAAATCTTTGAGATTCGTTTCAAGTTCTAGATTAGAAAGTCTTTTTAATGCGTGCATAAATTCCTCCGAAGAATTCTTGAGAAACTTATAGCACACCTTTTAGGATTGAAATTTTGAGTTTGTCAGTGATGATTTTTAATTCACTTCAAAACGAGTCAATAGCTCTTATAGGAAACGATCACAGACTATTTTGAAAAAATAAAATTTGTTCCAGAGATTGTTTAACTGAGAGCAGTTAAATGCGTCGGAAAACACGTCAAATGTTTTTTTATATTTTTTGTTGCTGCGATAATGTCACGATGTTTAAAGATTTATTCATTGTTCATAAAAGATGAAAAATAAAAGTTCATTGAAATCCTTGTGACTAGGTAAATCTCTGGGGAAAATCGCAACACGGTGAAGCACCGATGCGGTGGTAAATACAGCGGAGACAGTTTTGCGTTCTTCCGCCGTCCGTGAGCAAGCTGTTTCCTTACATCCCCTGACGAGCACGATGCTCGTCAGGAAGGCCACTCATGGATGGTCAGCCTTCGCGCCACAACAAGCAGCTGTTACTCCCCCAAACAAACCGCCCTTTTCGGCCCCTGTCTCAATCTTAGACAGTCGTCGAAACCCTGGGCTGCACTACAATTGCCATAAGACCTTTTATTTTTGGAATCCTGCTTGCAACGATCCCGAGCGGACAATAGCCCCCAAAAAGATGAGGTTTATTAAATGGTACGTCGGTTTCACACATCTAAATTGTTGATGCCCCTGTTACTGTCCCTGCAAGGATTGACGGCGCATGCTGCTTCTGACAGCAACCCGCAGATTGCGAACAAGCATTTATTAGGTAATGCAGTCCAAGTCCAAGTCACGTCTCGCGGGATGAAATACTTTGATACTCGTCTAAGTGACATCCTAGGAAACTTGGGAGTGAAGCTGGATGAGGGTTATTTCCCTGCGATGAAATATACTTTTGAAAAAGACATCAACCCTGATGACTTTATTAATTCCAATCCTGACGCCGTAAAAATGTATAAGCAAGTTCGTGATTTGTTAACACAATGGTTGGTCGGCTTTTCGATGAACAATCACCGTCCGACAATTGAGATTGGTGAATCAGGATACGTAGCGCAGTTTTCTCGCTTTGGTTTGGTGACTGACGAAAATCTTATGCGCGCACTTGGTAAAGTGGACGGCGCGGTCCTAGCTATTGAGCTTGAAGTAAAACAGCTCACTGTTTCGACAAGCTCCGTGGTTGCTTGGGATTTGAATAATGAATTCCTAGGAAAAGCCGGATTTGAAAATGTCACGCTTGCAGCCGGAGACCAAAGAACTCCGCTGAAACTTCGTTTGCCATTTTATATCCGTATGAATGCTTACGGCGGTCTTGATTTCGAAGCCCTTGAAATTGACAACAATCTTGATCAAGTTTCGATGTCGCTGAAGTATGGAAAATTGATCGTTCCTACATTTGCCGTAGAGATCAACGGCAAGAAATTCTATTTGAACAACAAAGAAGTCGATAAGCTTTTCAATGCTCAAGCTCCTGTGATTTTGGAACAGATTCGTAAAAACTTGGGCGAGTTTGCTCGCAAACAATTGCCACAAATGCTTAATGAAAAAGCCAAAGAATTTTTGGGTGGATCTTTAGAGCAAGTTCAAGACATGGCCCCTCCAGGTAAAGAAGAAAACGACAGACGCCCTGATTTTAAATGGGGTCTTAAACTTCAAAATATCAACTTGAAGAAGTCATTGAATATTGCGCTCACAGCTTATGTTGAAGATCCTGTGAACAGCCAAAGCAATCCTGTGAAGTCCCATGGATCTCGCGGTCCTGTGACTATGGGGCTTGTTCCCCAAGAGAACTTTGACATCGGTTTAAGTTTGGATCGTGCGTTGATCAACCGCATCTTGCAGCTTAGCTATGAACGCAGGAATTTCGAGCAAATCAAGCAATCCGACGGTTCCGTTTTGAAACTGAAGGCGCCGCCACTCATTGACTATGTAAAAACTCCAGCGGGTGCGGTTTTAAAACCTACAGAAACCTTCGTTAAAATGCGCGTATCGGTGGAAAACAGACCGGGTTCTCTCTTCCTGAAAGACACCATCGTCGTCGACTTCGATATTATTGCAAAACTTCGTCAATTGAGCGATAAGAGCGGCATGCAGCTTGCGCTGGTCTCTATCGACACAGACAGCATGTATTTGGATGACAAGTACATCTCTTTTGCCGGAGCCCTTTTCAAAGGTAAAGTCCGCGAAGGTGTGAAAGATGAGTTGCGCAAGAAGAGCGCAGGATGGGCGAAATCAGACGAAGTCATTCCAGGAAGTCTGCCGCTGCCTCCTGAAATTTTGGGAATTAAGCTTGATATCAATCGCGTCGCCATGGATCCAAACGGTCACTTAGTGATGTATCTGGATTACGCGAAAACAGGAGCGAAGTAACAATGAGATCTCTAAAACTCATCATCATTAATGCACTCACACTGATCATTGGCTTGGGCCTTATGAGTGGTTCTGTTTCTCAAAGAAATGCGGAAGCCGCTCGCTTTGAAACGATTCCTTCTTTGCAAGTGAATCGCCTGGGCAATATGCGTGGTCAGTACCTGACAGTTCTTTATGCTGTCGGTTCTCGTCCGTTCATTTCAACAGACTCTTCGCAAATCTCTATTTCTCAAGTGAAAGAGTCACGCACGGTTTATATTTCTGAAGACGCGATGACTTTGCCTTCAGTGCAAGTTGAAAAAGAAGGTTTCCGTCCTTCTTACAACATCATCGTTTTTGTGGTGTCTCCGCAGCCGAATTACAGCTGGGTGAATGCCGATGGCAGCGTTCCTCAAGGTATGAGCCTTACAAACAACCACATGAGTTCGTTGATCAATGCGATCAACAAAACAGATGTGGATGGTTTTGTTTCCGCTCAAGGCGAAACAGCGACACTGCAAGTGAATCTTGTAAAGTAATCTAGATCACGATTTCGGAGGCGGCCTTCACGCCGCTCTCCAAAGCTCCCTGCAAAGTTCCCGCAAATCTTAAACTTGTGTGCTCCCCCGCAAAAACAAATCGACCTTCGTACTCTGCTTCTGCGGCAGCCCCTTTGTAGCGCATGTACTGACCCGGTTTAAACACAGCCATAGATCCTAAAGCCCATTTTTTCTGAAGCCAGTTCACGGCTTGTGACGAGTCGCCTTCCAAGGAAGGAACATCGTTATAGAAAAGTCCTAAATCTTTCAATGCTTCTTCGGGAGCTGCCGCCCCCGCCTTTGCACCTGAAGAGCCGCCTCTTTGGAAAGTTAAAAGACCTTGAGTTCCGTTTTGAGCACGTCCTGAATCCCAGATTTTTTGAGAGACAAAATCTCCTGTGAAGTTTCCAAGATTGGCCACCGCCGAACCGCGACGAGTGCGCCAGAATGGTGTTGCAAATGTCATCACACCTTTGCTGTGAGTCGCGTAAGCTTGCGTGCGAATGGCTTCGTGTTTAAGCGAAGAGAAATTGAGATCGCTCAAACCTTTTACTTCGCGCAATTTTGAAAATGGCACCGTGCAAATCACGTTGCGAGTGATGAACTTTTCTTTGCCGTTCGGACCTACGAATGTCAGTTCAAAGACACCACCATTTTCTTCGATTTCCACTAAAGGAAAATTTAAGCGCAAAATCTGATCAGGAATAACTCCGGCCACACGAGCTGCCAAAGTTTGTGTCAATTCTGAAAGGCCCCCTTCCAAACGATATGTTGAGCGACCTGAAAGAAGAGAACTTCCTTCTGCGTCAATCGTTGAAAGGAAATGCAATGCAGATTGGTCTTTGGCATCCACTCCGAAACGGCTCACCGCTTGGGTCTCGATGATTTGTAACACTAAAGGATCGACTTCGCTTTTCCACGAATCCAAAAGATCTTTTAAAGACAATGTGTCGTAATAAACGGAGCGTTCAAACTGCAAAGAGTTTTTATAGCTAAGAATGACATCTTGATCGCGGAACAAGTCACTGCGAATACGGCGATAGACGTTTTGCAATGTCTTTAGGCGCGGCACGACGTCTTTCACACGATAAGTTTTTCCCTCGAAAGAAAAAAGGTGTGCTTCAAGATCCGTGGGCGTTTTGAGTTCGCGCACAGGTAAATTCAGTTCTTGTGCTAAAAGAAAAACTTGGGAGTGAGATGTTTCAAAAAACTCGGCTCCCAATTCCGCGACCGGGCCCCCTTCAGGAAAGACGGTGACGGATTGCACGCGACCGCCGACTCGCGAGGACGCCTCAAATATGCGGAAAGGAATTTTGCGTTTTTTAAGTTCAAAGGCGGCAGCTAGACCTGCGGCTCCTCCTCCGAGGATGACGACTTCATTTTTGAGGTTTCGGGAGTCGCCCATGAAGAAACGGTCGAGGCTTGTGCAACTGCTAAGCGCCATAGCCGACGTACCCAATGCTGAAATCTTTAAAAACTCGCGGCGATTCAAAGAACTTTTTGCCATCAATCCCTCTCGTCCCATAGAATGGCAACACTTTGGAACAGAATCAAATCAATCTCATAGAGCTCGAAAGAATGTTCGATGAGCTGGCCGCTAAAAACTGGGCAAGCTCGACTGAACTTTTTCCACAAGAGTTCAGTAGGAAGCTCGCCCAAGAGTGTCAAAGGCTTCACGACCAAGGGGAATTTAACAAAGCCTCTATCGGACGCGGAGCCACGAAAACAACACATTCAGAAATTCGCGGCGACTTCACTTTGTGGATCGACGAAAACACAGTCTCACCTCTGCAGCAGAACTTTCTCTCACATCTGCAAACTCTCTTAGAACATCTCAATCAGTCTTTTTACTTAGGACTTAAAAGATTTGAAACACACTTTGCCCTATACCCACCGGGGGCAGGTTATGATAAGCATATTGATAATCATCGAGGTTCCGGAGCTCGAAAGATTACTTTCATCCTTTACCTCAATGAAAGCTGGAAAAAGGGACATGGTGGCGAATTAAGTCTCTATCAGCCTGATCACGAAGACACTCTGATCACACAGATTGAGCCTCAGCTTGGCACTTTTGTTTTGTTTCGCAGCGACCTCTTCCCTCATCAAGTCGAGAAGAGCTTTCAACCACGCTTAAGTATCACGGGCTGGTTTAGGAACGATGCATCATGAAGTCGCTGTTCTCAGAAGTCGTATTCACTCGTTTTCACGCCCGCGTGTTCGTTCTGCTATCGTCTTTAATGGCGGCTCTTTTAGGCCTCTTGGGTCCCTTTTTTCAAAAAGAGCTCATTGATCAACTGACAGGCGTTCAAGGAACTTTGCATCTGATTCGTTTCGACAATCCATTGACGTACATCATTGGCGCCTTTTTGTGCGTGCTTTTGGCGCAGGCCTTTTCGCAGCTGACAAATTATTTGAGCGTGCGCGAGTCGCTTTACATGCAAAAAGTTTTTGCACAAAGACTGTACGAAAAAACTTTGCATCTGCGTGTGGATACCATGAGTGGCAAACCTGTGGGAGAGATTGTTTCTCTTTACGCAACAGACGTGCAAGGTGCGACAGTGTTTTTGGATCAAACGTTGCCTGCTGGATGCTCGACTCTTTTTCCGCTGTTGCTAGCCCCTTTTGCTATTTCTGTTTTGTTTGATATTCCTTTATGGCCGA
This sequence comes from Bdellovibrio sp. BCCA, assembly GCF_037996825.1. Lineage (NCBI taxonomy): Bacteria > Pseudomonadati > Bdellovibrionota > Bdellovibrionia > Bdellovibrionales > Pseudobdellovibrionaceae > Bdellovibrio > Bdellovibrio sp. BCCA. Next base: position 2,450,720 of record NZ_JBBNAC010000001.1, read on the forward strand.
CGCTGATTGTGATGTTCGTTATCACCCTTTTTAATTCGTTCATGGCCTTTCGCCAATCGAAGTTCTTTTTTCTTTTTAAGCAATTGGCGGCGGAGCGTATTGGTCTTGTAAACGAGTGGGTGCAAAACATCCGCACCATCCGCATCTTGGGATGGACTCGTCATTTCGAAAAAAATATTTTTGCCAAACGTATCGTTGAGACGCAAAACCGCATCACGATGGTGACAAACGGTCAAATCATGAATGCCGTTTCTTCTTCCATCACTTTTATTTTGAACGTGATTGCTTTGGCAACTTTGGTTCTGCACTCGAAACATCAACTCACCAGCGGCGAACTTTTAGCACTTCTCTGGATTGTCGGTGTGTTTTTGACTCGTCCGTTTAGGCAGATGCCATGGTTTTTTACTTTTGCGTTTGATTCTTGGACATCGTTAAAGCGTTTGGAAGATTTCTTTAGTACGAAAAACAATCAAACGGCGGACAGCACAGAACGCATTACAAAAGAGCAAGTGCGCGATCAAAAATATGCGCTGCAAGTGCATGGTCTGAATCTTGTGATCGGCAAAAGACATATTTTAAACAATCTTAATTTCAACATTGCCCATGGGGAATTTGTCGCCGTTGTGGGTGAAGTCGGTGCCGGAAAATCCATGCTGCTTCTTTCACTTTTGCGTGAGACCGGGGCTCGCTTTGATTCATATCATTTAGGAAATAAAAATGCGTTAGAAGTGCCTTTAGATGAAGTGCGTGGGCAGTTTGCTTACGTTCCTCAAGAGGGTTTTATCATGAGCGCAAGTCTGCGTGAAAACGTGGCCTTTCTTTATGATATTGAGCCAGAACGTGACCCGATGGTGGAAGAATCACTAAGACTTGCGCAATTTGATTTAACTACCGAGCGGGTTGAAAAAGGCCTGAGCACTGAAATCGGTGAACGCGGCGTGAATCTTTCAGGAGGACAACGTCAGCGTGTCGGTTTAGCGCGTGTGCATTTCCATCAAGCACCGATCATGCTCTTGGATGACTGCTTAAGTGCTGTCGACGTCGATACGGAACACAAGCTTTTTGAACAGTTGTTGTTGGGAGCTTGGAGTGAGCGCACAAGAATTTTGGTCACTCACCGTCTTAGCGCCCTTCATCGCGTTGACCGTATTCTTTTTATGGAAGACGGAAAGATTTTAGACCAAGGGACCTTCGAAGAGCTTTTAGGCCGCAATCAAAAGTTCCGCGAGTACACGACAAGTGTGGCTAAAGAAGCTGCCGAGAAAAAACAGGAGGCTTCTCATGTCTAAAAAACAAGTGGCGAAGCCCATTGTAAAACCTAAATATCTTTCTGACGGAGAAATCCGCAAAGAAGGCGGCTATAGTAAAACCATCTTTGAAACTTTGGCCTTTGCTTACAAACCTTTTGCCGGAAGAATTATTTTCTTTCTGATTTTGGGAATCATAGGACGCGGTCTGCTTTTAGCCAATGCCAACGTGATTGGTTATTGGGTTGATGAACTCGTTGGAAAATCAACTCCGCTTTCTGGTCTTAGCCAAAAAGGGATTATTACTCTGCTAGGAAGTATGGCTTTCGGTGGATTCATTCTCACGGTGACCTTCCGTACAAACTTTTCGCGTTTATCGGCCCGTGCGATTTCTACGGTCTATGATGAAGTGACGTTGCGTACCTCCCGTCTGCCGATGAGTTTTTTTGACAACGCTCCAGCGGGAAGAATCATCACACGTTTTTCGAGTGACTACGGAAACATCTTCCGTCTTTTTGGCGGGCCTTTAGCCGAATTCATCACGATCATCTTTGAACTTGTGATGATGGTGATTTTGATTTCAGTGGCGAATCCGATTTATTTGATATTCGTTGCATTCATCGCGGTTATGAATTTCTTGATTTATAAACTCAACCAGGAAAAACTGCGCACCTCCCGCCGTGAACTTTCGGCGAGCCGGTCGCCAAGCATTGCGCATTTTGCAGAAACAACTCAAGGCGCAAGCACGATTCGCTCTTTCCGCCGTCAAAAATCTTTTGGTGAGCGCTTTGAAAGACTGGATCGTTATTTTCTAACTCAAAAAATGAACACCACAAAAAGTCTGATTAGTTTTTCTTTTCAGATGAACAGCTTAACGGCGTTATTATTACTTATCACCGGGGTCTCCGCCTACTTTATGGTGGAAAAAGGCTGGGCAACCGTAGGCTCTGTCGGTGTGGCGTTTAGTTTTATCGCGCTTTCAGGAAATACGGTGCAGATGTTCTTTGAGTGGCTCACGCAATTTGAAGAAGCGATGATTGGGGTTGAACGTTTAGATCAATACATGCGTATGGATATTGAAAAAGGCAGTCATTTGCCTTCTTACGCTCAGTTTGCAACGGGACATCCTGTTTACTCTGACTCTGTGGAAAAATATTTGCTCCACCGCCGCCTTACAGAAGATCGCAGTGCCTCGGTGCAAGTGAATGATGTTTGGTTCCGTTACCGCGAAGACCTTCCTTGGGTTCTTAAAGGTGTTAATTTCGAGGTCAAGGCCGGAGAACGCTTAGGAATCGTAGGCCGAACGGGTTCCGGAAAATCGAGTCTTATTCAGGCTTTGTTTTATTTATACCCGATTGATAAAGGAAACATTTCTATCAACACTCATGCCCCGAAACTTTCCGAAGCGGTCCAAGGTGTGGATCTGAATTTATATCGTCAATCCATGGCCTTTATTGCGCAGGAACCGATCCTGTTTCAAGGAACTTTGCGTTTTAACTTAGACATCAAAGACAATCTTCCCGACGAACGCCTTTTGGAGGTCTTGGACCAAGTGGGTCTTCGTTCTTGGGTCTTAGCTCAACCGGGCGGACTTTTGATGAAAATCGAAGAGCGCGGCAAGAACTTGTCTTTGGGTGAAAGACAGCTTCTGTGCATGGCCCGTTGCCTTTTGCAGGAAGCTCCGATTGTGATCATGGATGAAGCCACAAGTTCAGTGGATCCTCAATCTGAAGAGATCATGGTTAAAGCAACCGAGGAGTTCTTTTCGGATCGAACGCAGATCATTATTGCTCACCGACTCTCTACTCTAGCGAAGTGCGATCGCATCCTGTGGTTGCAAAACGGAGAGATTGTCGCCTTGGGACCGACCCATGAGGTTCTTCCCCGTTTTAAAAATACAGAACTGGTCTAAAAAATAAGTTTGCGGCTGCCGATGAAAAGGAGTATTTCATCGGAGCATTATTTATTTTCAGCCAGAGCGGAGCGGTGATGGACAACAACAACCAACCCCTTGAAGAAACACAAGACCAAGACTCCGTCATGAACCTTTCTGACACATGGTCAGCTCTGTCTCCCGATGAACGTCGTGAGAAATTCAAAGAATTGCCCCGCACTGAGGCTGAAGAACTCTTTTTAAGCCTCAAGACTCATGACCAGGCCGAACTCATCGCCGAAGCTTCGCATTTGGAAAAGCGTTCGTGGATTCGTCTTCTCGCTCCCGATGACGTGGCCGATTTAATTCAAGAAATGGGACTGGACCAAAAAGAGGACCTGTTGTCTCTTCTTGATCCACAAACAAAGCGTGAGGTTATAGCGCTCTTAGCTTATGCCGAAGACGCCGCCGGGGGCTTGATGAGCTCCCGCTTCGTACGTTTGCGTCCTGACATGACTGTGGATGAAGCGATCAGTTACATCCGCATTCAAGCCAAAACCCACGTTGAAACGATTTACTACGCTTACGTTTTGGATTCCGATCAAAAACTTTTGGGTGTGGTTTCTTTCCGCGAATTATTCTCTGCAGCTCCCGGCAAAAAGATTTCCGAGATCATGCACACGGATATTTTAAAAGTTCCGCCAGAAATGGACCAGGAACAAATCGGTCGTATCTTCTCACAACAAGATTTGATGGCGGTTCCCGTTGTCGATGAACATGGTGTGATGAAAGGTATCGTTACGTTCGACGACGTGGCGACAGCGATTCAAGAAGAAGCGACAGAAGATATCCATAAGATCGGTGCCGTTGAAACCTTGGATGCTCCGTATTTGAAGATCTCGATGTTCGAGATGTTAAAAAAACGCGGTGGCTGGCTGATGATCCTTTTCCTTGGGGAAATGTTCACAGCCACAGCGATGGCATTTTTTGAAGATGAACTGTCTAAAGCTGTTGTTCTTTCGATGTTCATTCCTTTGATTATTAGCTCAGGCGGTAACTCGGGCTCGCAAGCTTCGACTTTGATTATTCGTGCGATTGCTCTTCGTGAAGTGCGCTTGCGTGACTGGTGGCGTGTTTTAGGGCGCGAACTTGTGACGGGACTTTGCTTAGGAGCACTGCTCGGTGTGATCGGTTTTACTCGTATTATGCTTTGGCCGAATCGTGAAGCACTTTACACAAGTCACTATATGCTTGTTGCGGCTACGGTGTGCGTGAGTGTTATTGGAGTTGTTCTTTGGGGTACTATTTCTGGATCGATGTTGCCGTTTGTCCTGAAAAAAATAGGATTCGACCCCGCTTCTGCTTCTGCTCCTGCTGTTGCTACTCTTGTTGACGTCACGGGGCTTGTTATTTACTTCACTGTTGCTAGTATGATTTTGCACGGGGTTCTTCTTTAGGACGGCTTCGAGCGGGGTTTGAAGTGGGATGGAGTTTAGGAATGGCTGTCGCTTCGGTCGGCACGCCATCCGGGCTCGGTCGTCGCCACTGCTGCGCAGTGGTTCGCGCCATCGTGGCGCCGACGAAGGCCTCTCTTCGGACAGCCATTCCTAAACTCCATCCCACTTCAAATTTGCTGAACTCCATAAAGAATAACTGCGTGCTGCTATTGCACACTTTGAGTTGATTTCCTGTGAGTTCTTTTAGAAGGAACTTCGGAGCAGTTCTCTTTTTGACCTTTTTGTTTTTTCGTTGTCCTTGTTGAATTTTGTTTGTTCTGTTGGTGAACGCAGTGGGCTTGCGCCTTTTTTAATTTGCGTTGGTTTGAGGGTTGGTTCTATGCTTTTTGGGGTAGGGCTTTATCTTTTCAAACTTATTTTGTGGAATGGACGTTTTATGAAAGCATTTATTTTTTCTTTTGCTTTGGTTTGTTCTCCCCTTTTTGTTTTTGCTGGGCAGCTTAAGTGTGAGTATGGGTTTTCTGGGAGTCCTCTTGGGACGGTGACTTTGGCTGTTGATGATAAAGGTGTTCCTGCGGAGACTGCTACTGTTGCTATGTTTTATACTCCGGCTCGGGAGATGCCTGTTTCGAATGAGAATCCGCAGAACGGTGAAATGCTTCGTTTGATTCTTTCTAAGGATGATCCTAATAATGAAATTCACATGATGGTTTATCCGCCTCAGGGGAATACTTATAAAAGTAAACTCATCAATCCTGCGGCTCCTCCGGTGATGAAGGAGCTTTCAGGGAGTTGTCAGCTTCTTTAAGAAGCCCTTGTTTGAATGACGTTGTGGATGTGTTCCAGAAATTCTGGATACTTTGCGCACACGTGTTCGAAAGAATCTTTTTTTAGAACGTACAAATCACAAAACTGAGTGGCTCTGGCTGTGGCGTTTCTTTTGCCGTCAAAAAGCAGAGCCATTTCTCCGAAGAAACTTCCTTCGACTAATTTTGCAATCACCGCACCCTGATCTGAGATGATTTCGACGCCGCCTTTGTAAATGAAATACATGGCGTCGCCGGAATCTCCGGTTTTAAAGATTTTTTCTCCTGGAATGCAAACGCGGGATTCTAGTTCGTGCATTAAGTCTTCAACGAGTTCATGTGAGGCTCCCTTAAGAAAAGGAACTTGCTCTAGCACGGGACGATTGATGTGAAAAAATAATTCCGACTGAATTTTTTTAGGAAGATCTTCCAAAGCTGAATGGTCCCGATAACCTTTTTTATGTTGCCACATGTAGTGATAATAAGAACGAACTCGCGTGCGCGTATCACTTGGAATGCGATGTGAACGCATGAAGTTTTCAACTTTGTCGAGATTATCCATGTGATGTTCACGAGCCGCATCTTTACGAGCCAGAAGACTTGCTACGTTACTCAAGATAAATCCAAATACACCAACACCCGTCACCTGCACCAAGCAAGTAAATAACATCTGCGGAATTGTCTTAGCAGAAATATCTCCATAACCAACTGTCGTGAGAGTCGTAAACGACCAATAAATCGCTTTCACATATTCATAAACTTGATCCGTATCCGGTCCCGCAGTACCGCTCCCCAAAGAAATCCAAGCACAAGCAATCAAATGCAACAACAGAGGCATCATCACAAAAATTGGAACCAGACGATACGTGATGGGCTGAAGGTGTCCAAAGCTATCCAAAATCCCTTTCACATGACGAACATGCCGAGCCGCGAGCAAATTAAAAATCAAAAGCCCACTGACCGTCGTATGAAAGAAAACAAAAGCCATCAGAGAAAGCGGAAGCAAACAAACAAGATCAAAACAAAGCCCTAAGTTAACCCAAGAACGAAAATCAGAAACATTTTTTTCAGAACGCTGAAAATAAAGATAAACATTGATCCCCGCCACCACAGAAATCAAAAGATCAAAAACAATTTCCCAAGCCGGATCCAAAACATACCCAATCAACCGAAGCGGAATCCAAAATCCAACTAGAAATGCCCCTGCCACCGAAATCATCTTAAGAACCAAAATCTTACTCTTCATAAGAATCTCTTCGGAACCCAAAGCACCAAATCCAAGTCTGGAAAAAAACGCCAAATACTTCAGGACCAAAGCAAAGGGGCTTCAAATCTGTCGATCGAAGCCCCTCAGAAATTACTTGTTTAGCAAAGACTATGTTTTGATGAGCCCTGCAGTCCAATCGCGAATCATAGCAAGAGTTCCCTGCTTGGCATTGGCAAACTGGACTCCGTAAGCTTGGTTCTTTTCGCACCAGACGACTTGTCCTGTGACCTCGATGATTTCATGGCCATCAGGGCTTTGGATTCTCATCGTGACGATGCCGCCTTTTTCCAATGCTTGGTCGGTGTTGAATGAAAGACCGCCCTCGGAAATCGTGTTCATCGCTCCGACCAATTCGCGGTCGCCGACTTTCACGCGGATTTCAGAACTCATTTTAAAGCGTTCGTAACGACGTTTGTCTTTTGGATCGGCTGAAGCAGCACTTCTTACACGCAACACTTGCCATACAGCGAGTGGCACTAAAAGAAGTCCAACCACAATACCAATCGGTGAACCACCTGATCCATCGTCAGAACCCGGACCGTTTTTCGTGACAGCTTTCACCAAACCGCAACCGCCTCCACCAGCGGCATCACTGGCTGGAGATCTGTCCGCCAAGTAAGACGGCTTGTAACTTGGTTGCGCTGAAGCTGTCGACACCATTTGCTTGGCTGATTGAATCAGATAAAGAGCATCAATGCGTGCGCTTGTTGAAACAAGGCCATTTAAGTAACCATTTTGCTGAGCTGTTTGCAAAATAAGCTGCTTCATTTGATAGCCAGATAAAGATGGTGCTTCTCGAAAAGCGAGTCCCGCCATACCAGCTACAAATGGAGTCGCCATACTTGTTCCCGACATCGACATTGTCGCGTTACCAGGAACGGTACTTTCAATATACTCACCAGGGCTTCCAATATTAACGGTGTTTGCACCGTAATTCGAAAAACTTGAAAGATCATCATAGCGAGATGTTGAAGCCACCGCCAAGTTGCTTGGCACGTCGTAGTTCGATGGATACATTGGATTCACATCATTATTATTCGAATAGTTACCCGCTGCGGAAACCACAAGAACGCGGTGATCGTAGGCGTAAATAATCGCATCGTGAAGAGAACGACTGTAACCCGCTCCCCCCCAAGAGTTGTTGATCACACGAGCGCCGTTATTAACGGCATAATAAATCGCGCGAATCGCATTCGACGTAGAGCCCGAGCCACTCGCACCTAGGAATTTCAAAGGCATGATCAGCAGTTTGGATTCTTGCAAAGGACGCGCAAAAATATTTTGACCTGTGCCGACGATAATTCCCGAAACGTGTGTTCCGTGATCGTCATCGTCAAAAAAATTATTTGTGTTATTGATGAAGTTCCAACCGTTGATATCGTCGACAAAACCGTTCTGGTCGTCATCAACTCCAGGGAGGCCATTTGCTTCTGCCTGATTGATCCAAAGAGCTCCTGTTCCGCCGTTGGCAACAGGCTTAAAGACATCGTGATATCTATCAAGACCGGTATCAACAACCGCGACAACGACTTTATCATTGGAAGATGCTAACGGAGAAAGTATCGGCCATGCCGAAGCCACTCCCGTATTTGCATTTGATTGTGAATAAACCGAAGCATTTGTAGAAGCCGCATTCGCGTTGACCACCTGCTCATATGTCAGACGCTCAACAGGGCCATTGGGCTCCACTTCACTTTTTTCCAAAACGAAGTTCGGTTCAATATATTCAACGTCGGGATCGTTTTTAAGAGCCTCAAAATTGACTTTTTCATCTGCGGATTTCATGGAAACCTGCATGATTCCCATACCAGGGAAGGAGGCTTTTAAAGAGGCTTTGCCTGAGAGTTTTTGTTGCGCAATCGCTGCGCCTCCCGAAGAAGCCTTAAACTTAATCAGGTACTCGCCAGGAACGACTTTAGGTTGTACTTGCGCCATCGCGAGTCCACCAACCAACGTACTGCATGAAATAAAAAGACTTCTTAGAATCGGTTTCACCGGTTCTCCTTCTCAACCCTATTCTCTTCGGCCAGAAGTCCGGGGGGGTTGAGTGAAAAATGGGTGAAAAAAACTGTCTCATTTTAAGAACGGCGTAAGAGCTTGAAGAGCCTCGACTTAGCTGATATTTAGTTTCAACCGATAGGTTAAAAAGCGAACAGGACATCCAGCTATGAAACAACTTCAGAAAATCTTCTTGCAAGGTCTCGTGACTTTCCTACCGATTGCGCTGACGATTTACATCATCTACGCCGGTATCGCGATCGTGGATAGTTTTCTCGGGGATGCTCTCCGCCAAATTCTTCCCATCTACATACCGGGTTTAGGTTTCTTACTTACAATTGTGTTGATTCTTCTTTTGGGTTTGATTCTCAATAACATCTTGGCTGGCGGTATCTTCCAAAAGCTGGAACAAAAGCTGACGCAAGTTCCATTTATCAAAGCGATCTACAGTCCCCTGCGCGATCTAATGAACTTGTTTTCAAAAGGTGGCGGTCCGGGTGGTTTGCAAAAAGTTGTGCTTGTGGATTTGTCCGACTCCGGAGTTCGCGCGTTGGGTCTTGTGACGCGTGAAAGTTTTAAAGACGTTCCTGCCATTGAACAAAATGCGGGAGATCGTATCGCCGTTTACATTCCGATGAGTTACGGTTTGGGTGGTTTTACTTTGATGGTGCCACGCTCTCGTATCACTCCGTTAGATATGCCGATTGAAAAAGCCATGAGTCTTGCGATCACGGGCTGGGTGAAAGCTGAAAAAGAAGGCGAGAAAAAATAATGTCCGAGTATTCTTCTGAAAACACCACGGGTAAAGCACTGCGAATCAATATCGACACCACTCGCTATGGTGTGTTTGCAGAAATCGGTGCTGGTCAAGAAGTGGCTCGCCACTTTTTTCAAGCCGGAAAAGCTTCTCAAACAATTGCTAAAACTATTTCTGCTTACGACATGATCGTGAGTGACGATATTTATGGTCGTGAGCCCAATGGCCGTTATGTCTGCGAATCACGTTTGGAAAAAATGCTGGGTCATGAGTACGATCTTTTGACGGATCGCCTGTCATCAACACGCGGAGCGCAAACGAAGTTCTTCTCTTTTGCAAACACGGTGGCAACGGCTTCATCCAGCAGCAACAAACAAACACAGAAACAATCTCACGGTTGGATGGGTGTGCGCTTTCAAGCAGATCCCAACGGCCCTTCCAACGACATTATCTTGCATGTGCGCATGCTGGATCGTCATCGTTTGCAACAACAAGAAGCTTTGGGCGTTTTAGGTGTCAACCTTCTGACGTGCGCCTTCTATCATTTAGACAAAGTCGAAGATTTTATTACTCATCTTGTGGAAGGTCTTAAAGAAGGTCAGATCGTTATCGATGTGATCAAATTCAAAGGCCCGACAGTAAAACATTTCGATGGCCGCCTAATGAATTTGGAATTGGTTCGTAGAGGTTTGGCAGAGGCGATTTTATTTTCTCCAAACAATGAAATCCTTAATGTCTCTGATGCTATTTATGGAAAAGCCTTGCTGATTCAGCGTGGAACATTCCGTCCGGTGACAAGCACTCACCTCGATGTTTTGCAAAAAGGTTTAGCGCAAATCAAAGATGACGTTCGTAAAAGCGAAGGCAAAGATCTTGATGTGTTACCGATTATGGAGCTCACGATGCACAACTTGCAAACGGATGGCCATATCAATGAGAAAGACTTCTTAGCCCGTGTTGAAACTTTGACGAATCTTGGAATGCACGTTTTGATTTCCAACTTCTTCTTATTCTATGGACTTAAACGTTTTATCCGTCGCTACAACCCGCACTTTATGGCGTTGGTTGTGGGAGCAAGCCATTTAGAAAAACTCTTTAAAGAGGAACACTATAAAAATCTTGAAGGTGGTCTTCTTGAAGGTTTGGGTAAACTTTTAGAGCAAAAGACGAAGCTCTACATTTACCCGCATAAAACGTCGACGTTATGTCTAACAACGAAGAGTTTCTTTCCTGCTCCTCATCTTCGTCATATCTATGCTTATTTTACAGAGAATAAGCAGATCGTGGATATTTCAGGATGTGACGAAACGGCAGATTATTTGCACTCTGTTGATGTGATGCGCATGATTGAAAAAGGCGATCCTGCTTGGGAAAAGCTTGTACCTGAAAAAGTGCGCGATCTGATTAAATCCAAAAAACTTTTTGGTTATCAATAAACTATCACGCTAAATCCAAAGGGCGCTCTGCGGGGCGCGGCTGTTTAAGATCTTGCATCAGAGTTTTAATTTCAGATTCCTGCAGGGTTTCTTTTTCTAAAAGAAGATTGGCCCCTTTTTCTAGAATATCTCGATTGGCTTCTAAAATACGTCGAGCGAGACTGGCGGCTTCATCAATGGTTCGGCGAATCTCGGCGTCAATTTTTTGTGCACTCTCTTCACTGTGATCCCGATGTTCAATTCCAGGGTAAGTGCGTTCTAAAAATGATGGTGGCTGTTGTTCAAAGACGACGTTACCTAAAGAAGAACTCATCCCGTAACGCGTGACCAAGGCTTCTGCGATATTTGTGACTTTCACCAAATCATCAGCGGCTCCCGTGGAAATTTCTCCAAAGACTAAACTTTCAGAAATTCTTCCTCCCAGCAAAACAGCCATCTTGTTTAACAACTCCTCTCGAGTCATAAGATAGCGGTCCTCTAAAGGACGTTGAATGGTGTAACCCAAAGAACCAATGCCGTGAGGAATGATTGAGATTTTTTGCACCCGATCCGTTCCCGGCAAGGCACAGCCAATCAAAGCATGTCCCATTTCATGAAAGGCGACGATACGTTTTTCTTTCGGACTTAAAAGACGATTGCGTTTTTCTAAGCCTGCGACGATTCGCTCCATCGCCATCACAAAATCTTCTTCTTCGACAACGGAAGATTTTCTGCGAGTGGCGACTAGGGCTGCTTCGTTTACGAGATTGGCAAGATCCGCTCCTGTAAATCCAGAGGTGAGACTTGCGATATTTTCTAGATTTAGATTTTCAGAAATGCGGATTTTTTTGATATGAACTTTTAAAATCGCTTCGCGGCCAATTTTATCGGGACGGTCGACAAGAACTTGTCGATCAAAGCGCCCTGCTCGCAGCAAGGCGGGATCTAAAACTTCAGGACGATTGGTTGCCGCTAACAAAACGACACCTGACTTCGTATCAAAGCCGTCAAGCTCGGCTAAGAGTTGATTCAGCGTTTGTTCTTTTTCATCATGCCCCCCAGAAAGCATTCCCGGCGCACGGACTTTTCCAAGAGCATCCAGTTCGTCGATAAAGATAATACACGGCGCTTTATTGCGGGCTGTTTCAAAAAGATCTCGCACGCGAGCCGCCCCCACACCCACAAACATTTCTACGAACTCAGAACCACTGATCGAAAAAAAAGGCACTTGGGCTTCTCCGGCGACGGCCTTTGCAAGCAAAGTTTTTCCCGTTCCCGGAGGACCGATCAGCAATATTCCTTTGGGCATGCGAGCGCCCAGCCGTTCATAGTCGATAGGATTTTTGAGAAACTCCACGACTTCGCGCAGTTCATCTTTGGCTTCATCCACCCCCGCGACATCTCCAAAAGTGGTTTTCACGTCGGTCTCTACGTAAAGTTTGGCGCGGCTTTTTCCCACGGACATCAAGCCACCCATCCCGCCTTTTTCAAAAACACGACGACTGAAATAAACCCAAAGGGCCACGAAAATAATCGCGGGAAGTGTCCAAGAAAGAAGATCTCGAAAAAACGTGCTTTCCACCGCGCGCGTGTAGGTAATACCTGAGCCCTGCAAGTCTTTAGCGAGTTCAGGTTCAACTCTTGTTGTGATAAAAAGTTTTTTATTTCCTCGCGGCTCTTTAAACTCTCCCCGAATGGTTTTATCGCCAATCACGAGATTTTCGACGCTGTTGGATTTCACAAGGGATTCAAATTCACTGTAAGGAATATTTTCGACAAAGCCTGAGCGCATCCACAGGTTTTGCAGCCAGAAGAGGCCGACAAAAGTAAATAACATAAAGAGCAAGAGATTGCGTCTTTCTCTAGGCATTTATCGCCTCCCGTTTTAGAGCCCGGTGGTGTCTTCGATATGCAAAGTTCGACCCGCAGTTCTTAGACAGTGCTCTCCGCAATAGATGATTCCATCTTCCTCAACCCCCTGCCCGATGATCCGACAGGAGCAATTCGCGCACACGGGTGCGAGTCGATGAATGGCACATTCAAAACAGTCAAATTCATGACTGATATTTTTTAAGATTACCTTGAAGCTATTTTTATAGTGATTCCCGCACGTTTCACAAACACCCATGACTCCTCCATAGTGCACATCTTAAATCGGGAGTTTTAGATGACGAAGTTACACGGCAGAAACATTCAAAGACACATGGAGCTGTGGCACGACCTGCGACAAAGCAAGGAATCACAGCTTTGTCTTTGTAAAGAAGAATCCTAGGATAGAGGCATATGAAAAGAAAATCTAGAACAACAAAGAACAAAGGCTCGAAACAGGAATCCAAAAAAGTTCCATTACCTTACCAGGAGACTGTTTACGAAGAACTCAATAACCGTTCTTTCCACGCTAACTTCAACGTTTTGATTCACCATTACAAAAAGAAAGACTTTTCCTTACCGACAAAACCGGAATAAGGAACCTGCACCACGATTTCATGGGTCTTTGCATCGTCGACAAGCCGCAATTCTCCATTATCAGACACCATTCTTCCTTCCTCCACCACGACAAGGTTTTCATTTTTATTTTGTGGAAAATTCTCGACCCTTATTTTATAAAGACTTCGCTTGTAACGGTACTGAACATCGTAAAAAGGCCAAGTTTCAGGCACACAAGGTTTAAAGTACATTCGATTCCCTTCGATATGGATTCCCAATAGAGATTCAATCCCAGCTCGATAGAACCACGAAGCAGAGCCCGTATACCAACTCCACCCTCCCCGGCCCGTGTGGGGCTCGACAGCGTAAACATCTGCCGCGACCACGTAAGGTTCAATTTTGTATTTTTGCACGCCCGCCCTACTGCGGGAATGTTGAATGGGGTTGAGCATACTGAATATCTCATAAACGCGGGTCGTATCTTTAAGTTTTGCAAAGGCCATCAATACCCACAAAGCCGCATGAGTGTATTGTCCTCCATTCTCACGGACTCCAGGGACATAACCCTTAATATATCCAGGATCTAGAGGGGTTTTATCAAACGGTGGCGTCAATAAAAGAATGATATTTTTATCTTTCAAAACCAGGTGTTCCCAAACACTTTGCATTGCCTGCCGCTGCCTCTCAGGACTCCCTGCTCCAGACAAGATCGACCAGGTCTGTGCCAAAGAATCGATTTTACATTCTTCACTTTCTCTTGAACCGATAGGTGTTCCATCATCAAAGTAAGCTCGGCGATACCATTGCCCATCCCAGCTATTGGCTTCAACATTCTTTTTAAGAACTTCTACGACATTGACGTATTGAGCCTTTTTTTCAGGTTCGCAAAATGGCAAAAAGTCTTCGATGACTTTAATTAAGAACCACGCCATCCACACGCTCTCGCCCTGCCCTTTTTCTCCGACCCGGTTCATACCGTCATTCCAGTCTCCAGAGCCGATCAAGGGAAGTCCGTGCTTTCCGAGCTTCAAAGAATGATCTATTGTGCGCAGGCAATGATCTAAGAGCGGCGACTCCAACGCCGATTTTTCCGGCTGCGTGTAAGCGTCTTCTTGTTCTGGCGACAATAACGGCGCTTCAATAAAAGAAACTTTCTCTTGCAGAATACCTTCGTCACCACTGCACCGAATATAGTGACTGACAACCAAAGGCAGCCATAATAAGTCATCTGAAAAATGAGTGCGCACTCCGCGCCCTGTGGGAGGATGCCACCAATGCTGCACGTCTCCTTCCGGAAACTGCCGTGAGGCCGCACGTAGAATATGTTCTCTAGCTAAAGCTGGTCGGGCATATACAAAGGCCATGCAGTCTTGCAACTGGTCCCGGAATCCATAAGCCCCCCCCGACTGATAGAATGCGGAACGTGCCCAGAAACGACAAACAATAGACTGATAAAGAAGCCAGCGATTTAACAGAAAATCCAAGGACTGGTCAGGTGTTTTAACTTGAATAACATTTAGTATTTCATCCCACATCGCGCACATTTCATGGTACGCGTTCTCGACCGCTTCCATTTTTTGATATTTTAATATCAACTCTTGCGCTTTTGTTTTGTTTTCAGCCTGTCCTAACAAAAAAGTTATTTCGACTTCCTCATGTGGTTTTATTTCCACCATTGTTTGCAAGGCCCCGCAGGGGTCTAACCCGATCCCAGTGCGTCCCGAAAGATTCTGCCGTTGCAAAGCCTCCGGAGAGGAAAAATGTCCGTTTCTTCCCAAAAATTCTTTACGATCACACGTAAAACTTTTCGCCGTACCCAACATTTTGAAAAAAGAAATTCTTTCTGCAAATTCGTGATTGTATGAATTCTTAGCGAATATTGTTTTATCAGCGCCGACTTCTGTAAAGATGTAGGGTGCGGATTTATCTCGTTGATTTCCTAAAACCCATTCGACGTAAGCCCAGACAGAAATCTTACGTTTTCGCGTCGAAATATTTTTCAAGCGCAGATGCGTGATCTTAACGGAGTCGTCTTTGGGAACGAATACGTTAAGATACGAAGAGATATCCTGCTGACTGTGCTCGAACTTCGTATACCCTTGGCCATGACGAATAATATAAAGACCTGAATCGCGTATGGGTAAAGGGGTTGGACTCCAAATCTTTCCGGTTTCTTCATCCCGCAGATATAGAATTTCCCCCGGTGGATCGCACACAGGATCGTTCGACCACGGTGTCAGCCGATTTTCTCGGCTATTCACGGACCAGGTAAACCCAGCTCCTGTTTCAGAAATTTGAAAACCGAAATCATGTGGATTTGCAATGACATTGATCCAAGGCGCCGGAGTCCACAGGCCTTCTTTTAAATAAATGATATACTCTCTGCCGTCCGCGGAGAATCCGCCCAAACCATTAAAGAATTTAAGCTCCGGTAATAAAACCTCTGCCTTGGGATATTTGCGATTTTCGTCAGCGGGCACAAAGATTGGGGCATATTTCTCCGGCAGGATTTTGCGGGCCACCTGTTCTTTTAAGGAGCCCAGTTCAGAAGAAAGAACAACGCGAGCCATAGCCTGAATTAAAGCCCGATCTTTTTCAGGCATCGTATCTAAACGCAACGAAAAGATACCGCCGGGCTTGTTGAGCCACCCTTGATAGCCGCTGTAACGAACCTGTCGTAAAATTTCTTCTTGCAGATCTTGCAGATAAACACTTTTGGGGTCGTTGAGAATAACGAAATCATAAGAAAGTCCCTTTAAACGCAGATATTCGTGTCCTCTTAAAAGTCTGCGAAGCATGCCCAAATCCCGCTTGTCCGCCACTCTCAGTACCACGATCGGCAAATCTCCACTGATGCCATAAGGCCAGAGGCTCGCCTGCTCACGAGTATGCGCCGCTAAGAAGTGAGATGGCTGACGCAAAGACGGATCTGAGTATAAAATTCTCTCTGCCAATCTTTGGAATAAATAGGCCGCTTCAGAATCCATACCCAAGTGCCGCAGATCCATGCGGGACTTGGTCCAAGCCAGCTGACTTTCGCGCTCAAATGCAAGAATGTCGTGATAGCGATCCGCCAGTTGCAAAACCTCGTCTTTAGAAAAAGCAATGCCTGTCGTAAACTGAATTCGACGAGTTTCACCAGGCGGAATACGCACCTTTACCCGCAAAGATAAAACAGGATCCAAAGTGGACCCCACGGTATTCGTAAGCTCCGCTCCCGGACTCATTGCAGACGGATTTTGCAAACTGCGACCACGTCCGATAAAACGGGCTCTGTCCGTCTCATACTCAACACCGCTTTCAAGCGCCTGATCCGTCGTCACACCGTGAAATCCCCAAACTTCATTTTTCTTGACGGAACGAGGACGGCGACGAGCCAAAAGACAATTTTTTGACGATAAAAACTCCGTCTGTACAAAAAGATTGCTAAAAGCCGGATGCGCTTGATCTTCCGCCAACGGAGCTAAAACCGGTTCCATGTAACTTGTCACTTCAACAAAGCGCTCTTTAAAAGAGTCATTGCTTACTGAAATCGACCGCATATCCAGATTGGATTCCGGCGCAACGATGACTTCGCTGTGAGTGCGAAGGTCTCCATCCTGACGCAAAAATTCAACCTTATCTTCGGAGAAAATAACCTTGTAGTTGTCTGGCTTCTTAAGGGACGGCTGCGAACTTGCAGACCAAGCCATGTTGTTTTCAAGGTCTCTAATGAAGAAGAAACTTCCCCAATGGTCACGAGTCGCATCTTCGCGCCACCGACTCACGGCCAAATCTTCACATTTCGAATATCCCGCACCTGCTGTCGACAGCATGAGTGAGTATTTTCCATTGGAAAGAATTTGCACACGTGGACTGTGGTGAGCGGATTCGTCATACACTCGCGAGAAAGACTTTAATAACGAGTCTTCCACACCATTCCACTCGATTGCCGCCGCTTTCGGAGGTGCCAGGAGGACCTTCTGCGGAATTCGTTCCTGCAATAATACTTGCGCTGCACGAACCCGAGATTCTGCATGAAAACGCTCTTGCATGATTTCGGAGTTCAGTATGTTATCAACAGCGACGAGACTCATTCCCTGATGGTGAGCCATGTAAGACCGAATCACGGAAAATTTTTGTTCGGGACTTAAACGCTCCGGCGTATAATCGATGGCCTCATAAAAACCGTAACGCGTGAGAATATTTTGTTGAATAAAATGGCGAAGGTTTTTAATAGCCTCGACAGGACTGACCATGGCCGCCAGAAAAGTTGAATAAGGTGACACAACTAAATCATGCCCCAGTCCCCTTTTTAACCCCAAGCCCGGAACTCCGAAAGGACCGTATTGGTAATTGAAATTGAGATCCCGAGCGTTGTATCCCGCCTCAGAAATCCCCCACGGAACACGAAGCTTTTTACCGTAGCTGATTTGTCTGCGAACGACGGTAAAAACAGTTTCGTACAACAAGGTGCTCTCATAATTTTTCATCACCAGTTGAGGCATCAAATATTCAAACATCGAAGCGGACCAAGAGACGAGCGCTCTCTGTCCATCGACAGGAACCAATTGACGGCCTAAACGGAACCAATGTTTTTGACCGACGTCTCCTTTAATAATGGCGATAAAACTTGCCAGACGGGCTTCCGAGGCCAGTAAATCATAGTATGCATTATCCGACCGCATCTCAGTGACGTTGTAGCCAATCGAAAAAACTTCACGCTCTTTGTCCATGAGAAATGAAAAATCCATGGCCTCAAAAAAATCTTCGCAGTCCGCCTCTATTCTTGCAACAGAGCTTAAAAAATTTTTTAGATTTCCTATAGCCCCTTCGCATTTTTCCAGCAGCCTCTCGCAGAACTCAACATATTCTTTGTTGCGAGATTTTAAAAAAATCAATTGCTCTTTCGTCTTTTCATACGCATTTAAAAGATCTTCAGCGCCCCGATTTTCCAGAAGAGACTTTCGCAAATCCGACCATTCGGGTACCTGCCGCCATTGACTCTCTTCCTGAAGAAATGGAAAATATAATTGCAAATCCTGATCGAGATCCGTCAATAAAGACATGAGAGATTTAACCCAACCTCGTAGATTTTCATAGTGCTTCAATCCATGCTCTAGTTCTAATGCCGTCAAACTATCATCGATGTCACCCATTGACTGAGTTAAGAATCGAAGTGTTATAAACCACTCTTCCAAATTTTCCGGAGACTTTCCTAACAAAATACGCTTCGCCTCTAAAATGCGTTCATAGAGATGAGTAGAGCTAATAGCGTTGGTTGCCTGCCTTTGGTGTCGTAGATGAAGGACTTCTTCCTCAATCAATGACAACGTGACTTGCGCGCCGGATAAAAGTTCTTTCGGAAAAAACGGAGACTTGGTCAGCTCCAAACACGCTTGTTTTGTCACCAAAAGCGCGCCTGCAAAGTTTCCGCTATCAACCACTGATACATACTTTGGATACAACGGTTCTAGGCTTTGAGTGTCATACCAATTCAAAAAATGTCCGTGAAACTTTTCCAGTTTCTTAGCCGTGGCAAAAAACGCATTTATTATTTTTACGCATGAACGTGGACTGATATAACCTAAATCTTTTGCGGATATTAAGCATAAAGCATATAGCCCCATGTTCGTGGGAGAGGTGCGATGGGCCACAATATGCTCAGGATCTTCCTGCACATTATCCGGTGGAAGCCAATTATCTTGAGGGCCGACAAAGGTTTCAAAAAAATGCCATATCTTTCGGGCTATACCATTCAAAAAAACTTTTTCGTTTTCGGAAAGCTCCGGTGACTTTTTCCTTAGGCGCAAGGAAGTCCATTGTGCCACCAGAGGCTGCGAAGCCCACACCAAAAGAAACGGCAGCGCCACCACAAACGCCGTCCCGTTCCCCCTTACAAGAAGAACGGCAAAAAGCAATCCAAGAATAACTTCAACAGGCCAAGATTTTTTCCATATGGATCGATCTAAAGAATAACCTTTATCCACTTGCGCCGAGGCCACCCATTCAAGACATTTCCGCTTAGAGACATGACTGCGGTACAAGGCGCGCGCAATGGCATCACACTCTGCAAAAGCTTTATGGGGTAAAAAAATCAAAGACAGCGTAAACTGTGCAAGACTTGTTTTAGTCCTTCCAAGCTCAGACCAAAAACTGCTTGTCCAAGGCATTCCTCGCGGGCTGACAAAAAGACCATTGGCTACATGAAGAAAGCAAGGTAAAGCGATCACCAGCGTCGTCAGCAATGTCCAAAACAGAGCATGCCCCGGCAATATCAGCCATCCCAAAACATAAGCAACAAATAACCAAATCGCGACCAAGCTGCGACGAAGATTGTCGTATATTTTCCAGCGAGATATCAAAGGCAATTGATTCAAAACCTTTCTGCCAGAGGAGTTTGGCACAAAGGGCAATATCCATCGCCAAATTTGCCAGTCTCCCCGCACCCATCGGTGTTGCCTTTGAATATAATTAAAATAATTGCCAGGATAATCATCAAGAAGCTCAATGTCCGTCGCCAATGCAACTCTTGCAAAAAGTCCTTCGAAAAGATCGTGACTTAAGACAGTGTTTTCAGGGACGCGATCTTTCAGAACGGATTCAAAAATATCAATTTCATAAAGACCTTTACCGGTAAAGCTGCCTTCTTTGAAAAGATCCTGATAAACATCAGACACAGCCGTGGTGTAAGGGTCAATTCCCGTGTGACCTGAAAAAATCGCAGCGAACGTCGAGCGTGAAGAACTTTCCAGTGAAATACTTATCCGTGGCTGAATAATGCCGTAACCTTTAGTGACCCGTCCAAGAGTTTTATCGACAAGCGCACGATTCAAAGGGTGAAGTGCCGTACCAATTAATTTTTTTGCGGTATCCAATCCAAGTTGCGTGTCTGCATCGAGAGTAATGATGTACTTAAAGCTCGAACGCAGTTCGACAGGAGCCGTGGCGACAATGTAAGAAGTCCTGTGATCCCCTCTTAACAGACGATTGAGCTCATGGATCTTTCCCCGCTTACGCTCCCACCCCATCCATTTTTTTTCGACGTCATTCCACTTTCGTTTTCGATGAAAAAGAAAAAAGCGATCTTCACCCTCGTTAGCGTAGATTTGATTCAATCGCGCAATGCCCGATTGCGCCTCATTAAGCAAAAACACATCCTCTGGCATCGTTTCTTGAGGGGCATCAATGTAGTCTGTTACTAACGCAAAATAAATTTCTGGGTCCCGATTTCCTAAATAATGAACCTCTAATTTCTCCAAAAGGTGCCGGACCGTTTCTAAATCGGGTAGCAAACAAGGCACGATAATCATTGTCCGCGCCTCAGCTGGAACTCCTTGAGAGACATCCATTTTTGCTAAATGCCGGGGTCCTAGTATATGAGTTAGAGCGAAGTTAAAAAGACTAACAGCGAAGTCACTGGCCGGAATAAAAAAGAGCCACGCAATTCCAACCAACCCTCCCCACAAAGCCCCATGCAATGAAGCATACCAAATCGGCAAAACCAAAAGAGCCGCTATTAAAACAGTCAAAGAACTTAAATAAAATAGCGTGGGCCACTTTTGTAAAGCTCTGACAACTCTTTCTTTGAGGGGCGGTGAATAATGAAATTTTTTTTCCAGCGTTAAAAGTCCGTAGTCTTTCAAATAGAATCCGACATGTGTTTTTGCCTCTTCTGCAAAAACCAAAGCCTGCCTTGCGATGTCTCGCTCTGCAGCTCCCGTCCTTTTTCCAATTCTTTCTATTGTGTGGCGATACTCATCTCGAGTCGCAAACTCCATGTGAAGGTAATCGCCCGACGGATCCGTCGCCAAGTCCTGATCCAGCAAACTGACACTTTCAAAAAACACCTTCCAATCAATATTTGATAGAAGACGCATGCTTGAAATAATATTGGCGATAGTCACTTGATTTGCGGCCTGATGCTGATGCTCCAGGTAAACGACTTCTTCTAAGGTGCAATGGCAGTTTTGGAGAATATTTTCCAAATACTCTGAGGCCGGCCAGATATCTGATTCTTGATCACGGAGTTTTTTGGCCATTTGAGAAATGAAAGCATACTCAGCTTCGATATTTCTTCCGCAATGCTGTGAAATGCTTTCAATCGCTTTTTTTAATTTTGCAGGATCACGAACTTTTTCAACTATCTCATCGACGATAAGATCCGCTTGTTTTTGTTGGTTGCGGTCCCAGACAATTCGCAAAGCCACACGACGAATGTTTTCCACCAAAGCCAAACGCAATGTGATCGCCACCGCCCACAACTCACCAATATTTAAATACGCTTTAGTCTGAAAAGCCTGTATAAAACGACGAATGGTCTCGACATCCAGGCGACTGTCCGAATGAGCCACTAACGCCAAAGACAAAGCATAAATGCGCGGATACCCTGCAAGATCCCCTATGGAAATTTTTGGAAGCTCTTCGTAATAAGATTTTGGCAGGTCCTCTTGTATTTCACGAAGCTGCTCTTCAACGACATAGAAATTATCAATCAGCCATTCCGCCGCAGGTGAAACCGCTTCTTTATTTCGGGCGGCTTCGACTAATAATTTATAGGAAGATAAAAGCTTATCACCGCTGTCACGCATACGGTGTAAAAGACGACGGCGTATTTTAGGAGCTTTATCAACCTCTAAGTGCTCTGCCAGATAAACGGCATATTCTTCCAACCTCTCAAGGCTGTATATTTCCCCTCGAATGGGAGTTTCAGCAATGTCAGTAAGAGACGGACGCATGCACCCTCCGAAATTCCGATATTAAAACCAAGGAGGGTGTCAAACGAAGTTACACGACAGAAAATTTGCAAGAAGACAAAATTACCTCAACGCGCGATCAGAAAGGAACTCGATCAAGCATTGAACGGGTTGACCGCTTCCTCCGCTAGAGAGCAAAGCCCCTTGTGCTTTGTCAGTCCATGCGTAGACATCCAAGTGCGCCCATTTTTTTCCACGGACGAATTTTTGTAGGAACAAGGCTGCCGTGATGGCACCACCGAATCCACCGCCGGAGTTTTTAAAGTCTGCAAATGGAGAAGACATTTCCCCCCAGTATTTTTCAAACAAAGGCATGCGCCAGTTCAGGTCACCAGCACGTTGTCCTGCATGAGTGAGAGCAGAAGCCAATTGATCGTCATTCGAGAAAAGACCTGCGATCTCAGCGCCAAGACCGACTTTAATAGCGCCTGTCAAAGTCGCAACGTCGATCACGTATTCAGGTTCATCAGAACCTTTTTGTGTGCACGCAACATCCAAGACATCTGCCAAGACCAAACGGCCTTCAGCGTCTGTGTTGTCGATTTCCACTTTCAAGCCATTGCGAGCGGTGACCACGTCACTTGGACGGAAGGATTTTCCATCCACTGCATTTTCAGCCAATGCCAGATAGAAATCCACCGGACCTGGATAATTACTGTCCGCAACCCAAGTCGCCAGAGCCATCACACTCGCTGCTCCACCCATATCCTTTTTCATCAAACGCATTCCCGAAGAAGGTTTGATATCCAAGCCGCCTGTATCAAACGTGATTCCTTTACCGACAAAGGCGATAGGTTTTAGTTTTGATTTTTTTGTCGGACGGTATTTAAGGTGAACCATGCAAGGCCCGTTTTCAGCGCCTTGGCCCACAGCTACGTGAAGACCCATGTTTTCTTGCATTAATTTCTTCGTATCCCACACCGCGACTTTTAAAGTCGATGGGAATGAAAGTTTGCTTGTCGCAAACTCTGCAAAAGTTCTTGGATTTAAATCGTTCGGTGGCAAATTCACCAAGTGACGAGCAATATTCACCGCGCGTGCACGAAGCATGGCTTCTTTAATAAGATCTTTATCCAATCCACCCAAAGATTTTTTCAAAGCGACCTTAGGAAGTTCCGACAATTGTTTTCCGTCAACAAATTGGCGGAAGTTGTAAACTGCCATATCAAAGCCAACTAAAGCTCCCAAATCTTGAACTTCTTCCGTTCCATGAAACTCGATTTGCACCCCTTTTAAATGGTGCGCTTTAAAGTGACTTACTAAGGAGCCAAATTGATCACGCGCCCAAGTGTAGCTGGCTTCGTCGATCAAACCATCATGTCCCACAGAATTTTTGGAACGAGAACGCAAAATCCAAACAGGTCCTTTTTGTCCTACGAAATAAAGAAACTCACGCTCGTTTTTCTTAAGGCTGTCGAACTGCCAATCCAGTGCGTGCTGTTCCACTAAAGATGTGAATTTATTTGAATCATCCACTCCCAAGAAATAGACGAAGCCTGTCAATTCATTCTTTACTTTAAGTTCTTTGCCAAAATCAAAAGTCTCAATCCATGAATGAAATTGAAGCTTTGTTGAGGTTTTCTTCGGAGTCGATTTTTTAGCCACTGTATTTCCTCACTTTTAGTTTGTGATTCGGGTGATAAATTCCGTAAAATCATAATATGACGTGGACAGAGACCACAAATTTAAAATTTTGCTTACTCAATGCAGAGAATCTCTTTTTGATGTTCGACGGGACACCAACAAAAGATGTCTTGAATCTGAAAGAAGCTCAGTGGCAACGTCTGTCCTCTTCCATTTATGAGAATAAGTCGTTAAAGAAAACTCAAGATATCGCCAAAGCCTTAAAAGAGATCAACGCCGACATTATTATGCTCTGCGAAGTTGGTGGTTTTGAGTCCTTAAAAAACTTCAACCTTCTCTTTATGGATGATGCCTATTCCCCTTGTTTGATTGAGGGAAACTCCGAAAGAAATATCGACGTCGGTTTTTTGATCCGCAAGAACCTGCCGTTCTACTTTGATCTTCAATCCAACAAGAACCGACCGATCAATTACCTCTACCCTCATGAGCGCGAAAGTCTTTTGCACGGCTATCCGGTCAAAGGTGGCAAGGTCACAAGCAGTCATAAGTTTTCACGAGACGTGGCGGAGCTTCGACTTTTTAAAACTGACAAAGAAAAACCGTCACTGATTGTTTTGCTCGCTCATCTGAAGTCACGCTTAGATCCTGAACGGATTGATCCCAACGGTTTTGAGAGACGCCAGGCTGAGCTTCGCACTTTGCTTGAGATCTACCATGAGCTTGAGATCGTGCATCCTGATCTGCCTTTGATTGTGGCGGGTGATTTTAATGGCAATGCCAGCATGATTAATACGGATGAAGAGTTTAAAGATCTGTACTCTTCGACTCCTTTAAAAGATGTGCTGGAGGTCAGCGGTCTTCCGCAAGAAGCGCGTGCCACTTTTTACCAAGTTCGAAACGGATCTCGCGCGGAAGGACGGCAAATTGATTTTGCGTTTTTGTCGCCGCACACACAGCAGTTGGTGAAACCAGGTGGCTCGTATGTGCATCGATATAAGGATGAGTTCGGTATGGAACATGACATCCCAAGAAATATGGATGCCAAACTCAATCTCCCTTCGGATCATTATCCGTTGGTGTTTGAAATTGAGAACCTCAAACTCAAATAGCTCGCTACACACGCCGCATTACATTTGTTATCTGTCATTCTCTTTTTAGCTCGTTGACGTTTATATGCGTCGAAATTATCCTAGATGACACTATGGCAATGCAAAAAACAACAACCCCGAATTTTCAAATCACTGCGAAGGTCGTCTACGTTCCTGCGGAGTCGCGTCCAGAGCAGGGTTATCACTTTTTTGCTTACAAAATTTCAATCAAAAATGTGGGCGAAGCTCCGGCTCAATTGATGAGTCGTCATTGGGTGATTACGGATGCTCGTGGGCACAAAGAAGAAGTTCGCGGCCCGGGTGTTGTTGGAATGCAGCCAAAAATCCAACCGGGTCAGACGTTTGAATATGACAGCGCCTGCCCTCTTCATGCGGCCACAGGAAGTATGCAGGGTCGCTACCATTTCGTTGCAGAAAATGGAGAGAGCTTCAGCGTCGAAATCCCTGAATTCTATCTAATTGCTCCTCACGCTCTTCATTAATCGACAAGGTCTAGTTTTTTAGAAATTTTCTAGATCACTCAAAGAAAGCTGTGCTAAACCCTGTTCCCGATCGGAAGGGGGCTTTCATGGCTTGGTTCAAAAATCTGCGCGAACTTTTAGGACTTCAAAAAAACTCTACGATGTGTTTGTGCATGGTTGTTTCCGAGCAAGAAGGCGCAGAAATCTGGCTTAACGATCGAAAAACTAACTTCGTCACTCCGAAAGCCGTGGCGATTCCCAAAGGGCCTGAGACAAAAATCACTTTGAAACTTGTCGGCCACAAAGATCACATTGCTTACGTTAAAAGCGCTCATACATTGACCTATTATCATTGCAAGCTCGAACGAATTCCTCTTAGACTTATTCGTAATAATGAAATCTATCAAAGTGCCTCTTTATAAAAATACCCAACGTCTTGTTATTCGTCCTTTAGAAGAAACGGATTACGAAAACTGGGCGCAGGCCCATTCCTGTCTTCGTCCTCCACAAAATGAGTGGGACGAAACGAACTGGAAAGACTCTGAGCTCACGAAGAAAAAATTCAAAGAACTTTTGAAAATCCAGAAAGTTCAACGCGCGAAAGACATCTTTTATTCTTTTGGAATTTTCAGAAAAGATGACGGGATTTTATTGGGCACAGTAAACCTGATGGATATTTCCCGCGGGCCTTTTCAAAATGCTTACTTGGGTTATCGGATTTTTAATAACTACTGGGGAAACGGTTACGCGCAAGAGGCTTGCAAAGCAGCGATGCACATTGCTTTTAAAGACTTGAAACTTCACAGAGTTGAAGCTGGGATTGCTCCGACAAACAAAAGATCCATCAAAACCGCAAAAGCCATCGGCCTTCGCAAGGAAGGCCTCAGCCGCAAGCGTCTTTTGGTGCGCAACAAATGGGTGGATTTAGTATTGTACGCCGTCACCAAAGAAGACCTTTAAGTCGTCATTGATTTTCCGTATTTCTCAACACTTTGCTTAAGTCCCGGCATAGCCTTACCAAACTCGGCTTGAGTCATGGCAGGAATCAAATCCACATTTGCTCCCATGGCCAACCAGAATGGTTCAATCGCGCGCGGAATGTCTGCGGCAGAATCCAAGTTCACTAACGCAAAAATGGTGCGATGACCATCCGCCACACAAAAATACGCAGCCTCAGGCTTGAGACCCGACATCAAATCATCCATGCGTTCATTAAAGTTTTTGCTAGAGACAAACTTATTGCCGCCTTCAGTAGGGATAGTGATCTTCGCTAAAAAGTGCATAAAATTCTCCTTTTTTGGAAAGAGCATGACAGTCTCGACGGAAAGAGCAACGACGACGCTAAAAATACAAAACCTCTTTGTCTTTTTCAGAAAACTTTCTAAAATGAAAACATAAAGCCGGCGTAAGCCAAGGAGCTTCAATGAAAAACTTCGCCATCGCGACTGCCCTTGTCCTTTTAGCACAAACTTCATTAGCTTCTGAAACTCGCACTATCGATGGCGAAAAAGGCTCCTACATCCAACAAAGTTTGATCGAATTGACAGCGACTTCAGATTGCGAAGAAGACACCTGCAAATACACTCTTACAAACGTGAACTGCTCCTACGACGCCGACGCAAGTCCTTCAGGCGGAAGAATGATCCATGTCTCTGCCGACAACTCCGTCGGCCAACACGTTGATATGTACGAATATCCGGACGACGACGAAAAACTTTGCAACGGTAAAGAAATCAACGACGAAAACTGCCACTACGGACAAATCTCTTTGATCCAAAGAATGATCGAAGAAAATTTATTGAAGGACGGCGACAGCCACACAACAAGACTTTTGTGGGCGCAACTCAACAAAATCGAATGCACATCCAGCGACTACAACTCCGCTTCCTGCGTTTTCGAGTACAAATAGCGCAACAGCGCTACCAAAAGTAAGTCCGTACCTTTAAGGGCTTCTCATGAAGGTCTTCCACACTTTGCCGTCTCTTTGATAGACGTAACGCTCGTGGAGTCGACCGTTAAGACCGAACCAGAATTCAATTTCTGTTGGGATGACTCTCCATCCGCCCCAGTGCGGAGGACGAGGAACGACTTGTCCGTCGAATTGTTTTTCGTATTCAGCCACACGACGAACCAACCAATCACGATCGGGAATAATCTCACTTTGATGAGAAGCCCAAGCTCCGATCTGACTTAAGCGTGCGCGAGTTGCAAAGTACGCGTCACTTTCTTCGGAAGAGATCTTTTCAGCTTTTCCGGTGATGCGGATTTGTTGCCACAAAACGGGCCAGTGGAAATTCAAACAGACATTTTCATTGATAGCGATGTCTTGGCCTTTATGACTTTTGTAGTTGCCATAAAAAACAAAGCCCCCCTTGGAAACGTCTTTTAGATAGACGATTCGCACGGAGGGCACACCCTCTTCATCCACTGTCGCCACTGACATCGCATTGGCCTCAGGGACTTGCTTTGCGATCGCCTCTTTAAGAAGGCGATCGAAATGCTCAAAAGGGTCTTTGCTAAAATCGATCATTATTTCTTTTTAGCTTCAGCTTTTTTGTCTTGTTTTACGATGTCGATCAACTCAACGTCGAAAACTAGAACTGAATTTGGTGGGATGCCCGGACGACCAGAAGGACCGTAAGCAAGCTCAGGTGGGATGAAAAGTTTAGCTTTGCCGCCCACTTTCATCAATTGAAGAGCTTCTGTCCAACCTGGGATCACGCCGCCAACTGGGAATTCAGCTGGTTGACCACGATCGTAAGATGAATCGAATTGTTCACCGTTCGTCAAAGTTCCTTTGTAGTGAACTTTTACTACGTCTTCTTTTTTAGGAGAAGCGCCAGTGCCTTCTTTTTCAACGATGTATTGAAGACCCGAAGCTGTTGTTTTAACTCCAGCAGCAGATTTATTTTTCTCCAAGAAGTCTTTACCAGCTTTAGCATTGCTTTCAGCAGCTTCCTGTTGTTTTTTCATCGCCATTTCTTGAAGTTTCATCATCGCAGCTTGCATGTCTTCTTTAGACATTTCGTTTTTACCTGCGCCTGCATCTTTCAAAGCTTGCGCCAAAGCGTCAGCATCGAAATCGATGTTTTGTTGTTTCAAGTTGCCACCGATTTGTTGGCCGATAGCGTAGCTCGCTTTTTTCATATCAGTGTCGAGCTTAACTTTCTTTTGGCAAGCTGTTGTAAAAGCCATTGCAGCTACAACAAGACCACCAAGAACTAACTTATTCATGTTGTCTCCCCTTAAAGGTTGTTAATTTGCTAACGCCATATCTTGCGACGATTTCTCGCCGTTTCAAACAGATAACGCGCAGAGAAATAACGATCAGGGTTTCAGATTTTTAAGGAACTGCAAAGCTTCTTCAGCGGAACCTTTGAAGATCGGGCTTACCTGTCGGCGCTCCAAAGAGGAAAGATAAAGTGGGTCATAGTAATATTTTAGAAGTTTCTCGATCCAGATCTTGTTCGACTCGACTTCATTTTTATTCAAATAATCCTGCTCGGCATTTTCCAAATCCGCCAAGACTTCTTGAGTCCGCAATCCCCCAAGCTTCTTAGAAATAGCGTGCAAAGAAATTTTGTATTTTTCAAAAACCTTGAGAGCTTGAGACGTCAGAATCTGCTGTTCTTCTAAGCAACGCGGAGCCTGTCCCATGTGCTGACCAATCGCGGTCATTAGGACGTAATCTTTATAAATATTCTCGAGCCGAGTCTCAAAAGGCTCATCCAACCAGATGACTTGTGAAGCACGCAAACGATCAAAGAAACTTGTAGGCTGATAAACCTTTCCGATTAAACGACTTTCATCTTCGACGATGGGTCTTAAATTTCCAAGCCCCTTGTCCTCAAGCTTAAGAAATCGCACAGCCAACAGATTTTCAAAATTAATTTGGGTCGGTTGCGCCCTATCCAAAGCCCCAAAAGCCGAACCACGGTGTTGCGCGAAGAATTCCAAATCTATCGTAGGGTAAAAAGCATCAGCTTTTTTTAGGAACTCGGTCTTTCCACTTCCCGTCGGCCCGCACAGAGCCAGCAGTTCTTGATGTTTTGAAAACCGTTCGATCGTATCTATCAAAAATTGACGACTGGCTTTGTAACCGCCAACAATCAACGGCCGTTCAACACCCGCATCTTTCAACCATTGCTGAGTGATCTGCGATCTTTTTCCACCGCGAAAACAATAAATCACCGCATTCGGATTTTGCGCGATAAAACTTTTCCATTTTTCAAGGCGTTCTTCTTTGACGGAGCCAGAGATCAATTCATAGCCAAGCTTCACGGCGGCTTCTTGCCCCTGCTCTTTGTAGGTCGTGCCAATACGGGCGCGTTCAATGTCATTAAGAATGGGAAGATTCACAGATCCAGGAAGGCTTCCTTGGACAAATTCCACCGGAGCGCGCACATCAATCAGTGGCACATCATGAATAAATAAATCTTTAAGATGTTCCGGTTTAATATTCTTCATTTAGTTGAAGATCACTGCTTTATCTTGGCGAGCAATAACCTCTCCAATGATCTCAGCAGATTTAAACTTCGCACGCAAGGCCTGAACCATCAAACCGCTCACTTCCGGAGACACGCTTAAGAGCAAGCCTCCGCTGGTTTGTGGATCATGAATCAATAATTTATGAAGAGCGTCTAGTTTAGAAACGTCAATGGAGTCTTCCGTGTATTGAGCATTGCTTCTATGAGCCTTCGTCAGAAAACCCTTTTCCAGGCAATGCATAGTCTTCGCAAAACGCGGAAGTTTTTGTGAGTGAATTCGTAAACTGACTTGGCTTGCTTTCGCTAGTTGCATCGAATGCCCCGAAAGTCCAAAGCCTGTGATGTCTGTCGCCGCACGAACCTCGTTCACCAGATTTGCAGGAATAAAATCAATGGCGTTATTCACAGTGGCCATGCTGAGCAAAGCCTCCATGATATCTTCTTCCGTGGATTCTTGACGCTTTAAAGAGGCCGTCATAGTGCCCGTACCCAAAGCTTTTGTCAGGATCAAATGATCCCCGGGTTTAGCTTTAGCGTTGGACCATACATGATCAGGATGAACAAAACCTGTGACGGAAAGACCGAACTTCAAAGTATCGTCGTCAATTGAGTGACCGCCGACGAAATTGGCATCGGCTTCTGCGATTTTATCACTCGCCCCTTGCATCACATCAACGATCACGTGCTCTGGCATAGTGGCAATTGGAAACGCCAAAATACCCATCGCCGTTTTTGGTTTTCCGCCCATGGCATAGACATCGCTCAGCGCATTGGCCGCCGCGATTTCACCGAAAAGTTTGGGAGTATCAACAATGGGAGTAAAAAAATCGAGAGTTTGAACGAGCGCGATTTCGTCGTTCACTTTGTAAATTGCCGCATCATCAAAAAGACCGCCATCCACCAGAAGATTAGGATGAGGGACCGGGAACTTCACCTGTTGCAAAATTTTACGAAGTTCGGAGGCGGCCACCTTCGCGGCACATCCTCCTTTTTGCACAGTCTGAGTCAGGGCAATTTTTTCTGAGCTCATGATTGTTTGTGAGAGTCTTTTTCCTCTTGAGTTTGATTCAGAGGCTGTTCTTGATTTTGAGGAATTTGCTTACCAACTTCACGTTCCTGAGAAGCGTCTTCGTTCAGGCCTTTTTTAAAACCACGGATCGCCTCTCCCATAGAACGTCCCAATCCGGGAAGTTTGCTTGGGCCAAAAAGAAGTAAAGCAATGCCGCCAATCAATAGGATTTCAGTCCAACCAAGATTCATAAGGTCTCCTCGTTACAATCATGGACGGTACTATAAGCCCTATTGCGTGGCAACAAAAGGCCGTGCATTATATTGAGAAAGGGGGAAACAATGCTGAGTTTCATCGTCGTCTTATTCCTCGCGGGTGATGCGCAGGCCCAAGAACAGGCCCCGCCCAAGAAGATCAATACAAACCTTTATGAGCAGGAAGCAGAACCTGAAAAAACCAAAAGCTTTAGCGCCAAAGTGAAAGTGGTGCGCGAAGAAAGCGATGGCGTTGAGGTGTTTTTTGAAGGAGAGAACAAAGGCGCATACAGCCTTTTGCGCTCTACGGAGCACTATGCCAAGATGCTTAAAGATCTCGAAGACAGTCGTAAACCCACAGGCAAACCTGTGAAAGTTGTCGCGACGACTGAAAAACGTATTAAGACCGTTGAAAAAAGCAAAAGCACGGAAGGTTCCGGAGACCCGAACAAACCTTGGGATTTCGGAAAAATTCCAGACTGAGCCCCATCTGATTCATCTTGCGTAAGCGCTCGGGAAGTGAGATTTTCAGCCTTCAATGAAAACATCCCGGGCGCAGTGGCTTAACCAATCTTGGCTGTACTTAAAACGCATTCTGATCGTGAATGCGGTCTTCATCGTGATTGGCTTTTTGTGGCGAGTCGCTTTCTATCTTTACTACGGAAATTCCCAAGAACTTTCGCAACTGCACGGTGATGTTCTTCACGCGTTTGTTTTAGGCGCGCGCTTTGACAGCACGGTTTTATTTTATATCAACGCCATTCCTTTTTTGATTTTGTTTTTGCTAAGCCTTTTCTCTTTCTGGAAGGGCTTTGAAGGTTTCTTAGGAAAAATCTTTTCGCGCTTCACAAAGTTTTTAATCCCCTACTACACCGTCATGCTTTTGATCGTGACATTTATTTCTGCGGTGGATTTCGGGTTTTATAGTTTCTATCAAGACCGTATCAATGTTTTGATCTTTGGTTTTTTCACTGACGACACGACGGCCTTAATCAAAACCATGTGGAGAAATTACCCCATTGTTTGGATTTTCTTAGGGCTTGGTGTTTTCACTTACTGTTTGTGGAAGGGTTTAAAGATCAACTTTACGGAAGGTCGGGAATGGCTTCCGTTAAAGTCCTACGCCGTTTCTTATCCTATTTTCGTGCTATTCTTTTTTGCGTTGTTCTTGCTTAATGGCGTCGGAGCCCGCGGTTCTTTAGCACTTTTTCCTTTAAGCGAAATGGACACCGGGATTTCTAAAAGTATTTTTGTGAATCATTTATGCTTTAACGGCACACGCGCTTTTTCTCGCGCCATTGAACTAAAGTCTTTGCAGACCTCAAAATGGGATAGCAATCTTCGTCATTATGGCTACGGTGACAATCCGGCTTTAGCCTTTGCGGATTTTTATCAGATCCCTTTGGATAAAGTTCCTGCTGATCCCTTGGAATTAATGAAACACAAAACCCCTCCAAATCCTTGGGCTGAAAAAACGCGTCCTCATGTCGTGGTTTTGACGATGGAGTCTTTAGGGGCTTACTGGTTTAAATACCAAGATCCCAGTTTTGATTTGGTTGGGAACTTTAAAAAGCATCTTCATGAAGACACTTATCTGACGCATTTTCTTTCGAGCACCAATGCGACGATTGGAAGTTTAAGCTGCTTGATGATTGGCTCCCCTCAAAGACCGATCAGTGAGTTTTTGACAGAGAGTGATTACCTGCAAGTGCCTTTCCGCTCAAGTCCTGCACGTGTATTTAAAAGTGCCGGTTACAAAGCAAGATTCTTGTATGGTGGAAATCCCGGCTGGCGCGAAGTGAATAAGTTTGCCTTGATGCAGGATTTTGACACGGTTGAAGGTGAAACAGAGATCGCCGAGGGCCTTGGTGGACTTAAAGAAAAACATGATTGGGGCATCTATGATGAAGATGTTTTTGATTATGTCTTTAAAACTTTGAGTGACGCCAAAGAACCGCAATTCTTGCTCACAATGACGACGACCAATCATCCTCCTTATCAGCTTCCCGCAAGTTATGAATCTCCAGAATTAAAGGTACCTGACGAGTTGGCTTCTCGTCTGATTGTTGATAAAGCTTTAGCGGCTCAGCGTTTTGCGACTTATCGTTATTCTACTGATAAGCTCGCTGCATTCTTGGATCGCATTAAAAAATCCCCTTTGAAAGACAAAGTCATTATCGCCGTTACTGGTGACCATACGTTTTGGATTGTGAACTTCACCGAGCAAGAACTTTTACAAAAAGGCTCGGTTCCCTTTTACATTTACATGCCGGAAGCCATTCGTAAAAAATTAGATCCGGAAACTTTTGGTTCGCAAGTCGATATCGCTCCCACTTTGTACAACCTTGCTCTTTCAAATCAGGAATATAATTCTTTAGGACGTGATTTATTCTCTAAAGGTGACGACTTTGCCGTGAACGCTTCCAACCTGATTGTCGACCGCACCGGCGGAGTGTTGGCGGCTGGCAAAGCGATTGATGACCACGCTCTGGATTGGCAAGGCTCTTATGAGCGTTTGATCCCTGGTGAAAACACGGAGCATAAAAAATCTTTGTCTGTGAAATACAAATCCTTGATGGGCGTCCTAGATTACTATTTCATGAAAGAGAAACAAGATAAGAAAGGCATGCAGCATGCGAATTCTCGTCGTTGAAGACCAGGCCAAAATGGCGAACTTTCTAAAAAAAGGTCTGAATGAAGTCGGCTATGCAGTGGATATTGCCGAGTGCGGCTCTGCAGCCGAATCTTACATGGCTCAAGGTGATTACGATCTTGTGATTTTAGACGTGATGTTGCCTGATCAAAGCGGCATCGATACCGCTCGCCACATCCGTCGCGATGGTTACGATGGCCCGATCTTGATGGTCACGGCTCTTTCTACAACCAAGGACAAAGTTCATGGACTTGACGCTGGGGCTGACGATTATTTGACGAAGCCTTATTCTTTTGACGAACTTCATGCGCGCGTGCGTGCTCTTCTTCGTCGTAAAACTCCGGCAGGCAATGGTGTTGCTTCAAACACTTTAAAGTATGCGGATCTTGAATTGGATTTGATTCAGCGTAAAGCGCGCCGTTCAGGCCAAGAGATTTCTTTAACAACAAAAGAATTCGCTTTGCTTGAATACTTTATGCGTAATCCTGAAAGACCTTTGGGCCGTGTTTCTATTGCCGAACACGTTTGGGATATTCACTTTGATTCTGAAAGCAACGTCATCGATGTCTACATCAATTTGCTACGTAAGAAAATTGATGCTCCTTTTTCAAAGCGACTGATTCATACAGTGGTAGGCACGGGTTATGTTCTTAAAGAGAATTTATAATTTCTTTTCAAGTTTCAGCATCCGTCTGCGTTTGTCTTTGATCTTCGTTCTGATTTTCGGAGCGACGACAATCTTTTTTAATATGTTCTTATTCAAGGCGATGATCGATACGCTTCAACAAGACTTTGATGATGCGCTTTTCAACTACTCCGTCGACGTTTCGGAAGGAATTGAGATTGGGGTCAAGGGTGATTTAAGCTTTCCTCCCCTGCGCTTAGATCATGGTAAAATTCTTCCGTTCCCTTTGGGAACAGCTTTGATTCAAGTGCGCCACAGTTCAGGTGCCGTCCTTGCGCGCGTTGGGAATTTCGGGGAATTTAATCCACCTTATAAAAAAGATTTCGAGCGCATTTGGGCTGGTGAAGAAGCGACTTATCGAACCATTGAACACATCCGCAATATTCCCTCAGCCGAAGCGGATTCTTACCGATTGATTTCGTTTCCTTTAGACAACGCTGCAAAACCGCAGCTTCTTTTGCAAATTGCGGTTCCGATGACGTTGATGGAAACACAGATCTCGCAGCGTTTAACGCTCTTGCAAGTCGGTATTCCTTTTGTATTGTTAATTGCAACTCTCGGTGGTCTTTTCCTTTCTGCTCGTGCACTGAATCCGTTGAAAAACATGATTAACACCGCCAAAGAAATCAAGGCGAGCGAACTGTCTCAACGAGTTCCTATTCCTAATGCCAATGACGAGATTAAAACTCTCGCTTTAACTTTGAATGAAATGCTCGACCGTATTCAGCAGGCCTTTCAAAGTCAGGAGCGTTTCGTCGCGGATGCTTCTCATCAGCTGCTCACTCCTCTAACGATCATGCGTGGGGAATTGGAGCTTCTGCAAAAGACTGAGAAAAAAGATATCGATCAGTTTATTAAAAGCGGTTTGCAAGAGGTGGATAATCTGTCAAGCATTGTGCAAGAGATGTTGCTCTTGGCTCGCGTCGATGCCGGGATTGGCGCTTTAAACATGCAAGAGATTGCCTTGGATGAGTTGATCTTTGAAGTGCTGCCTCGTTGTGAGAAGCTTGCAAGTTCAAAAAATATCAAAATTAAACTCAATATCAACAACGAGACATCCGAAGATCGCAAAATGGTCCGTGGAGATAATGATCTTCTTCAGAATCTTGTGACGAATGTGATTGAGAACGCGATCAAGTATTCTCCGAACGGTGAAGTTGTGACTGTCACTTTGGTTTGGAAAGAAGATGTGACTGAACTTATCGTGGATGACAACGGCCCCGGCATTCCTGAAGAACTTCTTCCATTCATTTTCGAACGCTTTTCTCGCGGGTCTAATATGGAGACACGAGTTAAGGGCTTTGGTCTGGGTTTAGCGATTGCTCAAAAAATAGCCATTCTTCATGAGGCTAAGCTAACTGCGCAAAATCATTCAGGACACGGTGCGAGATTTAGTTTTGAAATTAAAAACATTTAATTCGGTTTTAATGGGGGTTTTAACACTGTTTGCTAATCTTCTAGTGTTTCCAATTGAAGCTAACAATAACCATTAGGAGGTTACTATGAAAATCGCTTCTGTTTTGATGACTCTTGTTTTTGCTGGTGTAGTTGCTCAAGCTAACGAAACTGCTCCTGCAGCTGCTGCAACAACTACAGCTCCTGCTGCTCCTGCAGCTGAAATGAAAAAAGAAGAAACAAAAGCTCCAGCTAAGAAAAAACACGCTAAAAAAGCTGAGAAAAAAGAAGAAGCTGCTGCTCCTGCAGGTCACTAATCCCCGCTATGCGGAGGAGGTGTCGCTTGCGACACTGGACTGCGCAGCTTAGGATAAGTGAGAGCTTCGCTCTTATGGAAAAGGGAACCGCAAGGTTCCCTTTTTTTATTTGTAGGAGGCACCGTGGCCTCCCCTTCTTAAACCAAACTTTCTTCGATTTCTTCTTTTGAAAACTCAGTCGGTCTGCGGATGGATTTCACTTCTCCGGCGGAGATCTCGACGATCTGATCGCAGTCGGCAATGGTTCCTAGGCGATGCGCGATGATGAGCATCGTGACACCTGTGAATGACTGACGAATTACTTTCTGCAATAGCGCATCTGTTTGCACGTCAACGCTGGCGGTGGCTTCATCCATCACAATCACACGGGCTTTTGTTAACAAGGCGCGCGCTAGACACAAGAGCTGTCTTTGACCTTGGCTTAAGTTCAACCCGCCTTCTGTTACCGGCGAATGAAGTCCTTGCGGAAGGTCTGAAACATACTCCCACATCGAAGCATGTCTTAAAGCGCCGATTACTTCTTCGTCTGTGTATTCATTGTAGCGATCCAAGTTGTTACGAATCGTTCCCATGAAAAGTGTCGGATCTTGCGGAATGATTGCAAGGCTGCGACGAAGTTTTTCTAAAGGTACTGACGCCGTTTCAACTCCATCGATTACAATGCGTCCGTCTTCGGCTTCAATAAATCTAAAAAGCGATTGGAAGAATGTGCTCTTCCCTGAACCCGTGCGACCAATAATCCCCACGCGACTTCCCGCTTCGACTTTAAAAGTGATTCCTTTTAAAACCAAAGGTAGATGATCGGCATAGCGGATTTTTAAACCTTCGACGGAAATTTCACCAAACTCCGGCCAAGTTGGACGAAGAGGCTCCGCACTTGGTTTGAGTACGGACTTTTCCGACGGTAGATTTGAGAAAAACTTTAAGCGCTCAATCGAGGTCATGCGCGATTCGATATCGGCAAAGACACGAACACCCCAATTCAAAAATCCCCAGAACGACAAAGAATACAAAGTCACAAGACCCGCCGTTCCCGCATCCATCACTCCCGCATAGGCAGACAATGTTACACCGATGGTTGTCGTCATTGAGATCAATCCCCCAATGAGCGGAATGCGTGACGAGAACCAACGATTGATCAAGTAATGCGAATAAAACATGCGTTGGCTGTGCGCGAGTTTGTCATAAAAGTTGCGCATAAACCAAGATGTTTTATTAAAACTGCGAATGACGATCAAACCTTGCAAGCTTTCTTTAAAGTGAGCGTAACGAGGAGATCTTGCCACGCTGTCAAAACGTTTTACTTCGCGCGCCGGACGACGATAGTCTCTTTGCAAGACGTAATACAACGCCATCACGGGACCAATCACCACGATCATCAAGGGCATCAATCCTAAGATCAGAACCAACGACACAACGACTTGTAAAAAGCAGTGAACCGCAGAGTCAAAACTCCATTGTAAATACACATCCACAGATTCGATATCTCGAGAGAATCTTTGAATGATTCGACCAATCGGTGTTGAATCAAAAAATCTCACAGGCGAATACAAAACGCTTTTCAGCATTTTATCATGCATGTTTTTACCCGCACGGATTCCGCGCTCTAACCAAAAAAGATGATTGAGCAACGAGCCCACAAGAACTGACAAACCAATCAAACCGTAAATTCCAACGGCCGATAAAGCTGTCCACTGAGTTTGATGGTCCGAATAGTACGACAGCCACGCTTTTTGTAAAAGCGGAAGCAATGTTACACCGACGGCTCCACAAAGAAGCACAGTTAAAATCAATGGCTTCGTATAACGGCCATCACCACCAAGTGAACTGATATAATCCCAGTAGACGGAACCTTTCACCGCTCCGACCTCGCGCTCTTCATCTTCTGTCACGCGGGATTTTTTATCATTTACGCTTTCAACGGCTTTAGCTTCCTCGGCCTCCATTGCGAGATTTTGACTTTCGGCTTTGCCCGCGTCGGCACCTTCAGCGGACTCCTGCTCGCCTTGCGTTTTTCCGTGTTCTTTATAAAATTCCGCAAATGGCTCGCAGATTTTAAGAAGCTCTTCGAAAGTTCCAGATCCTTTGACGACACCGTCTTCAACGAAGATCACTTGATCGAATTGTGGCAAATATTCCAAACGATGCGTCACCACAATGCGCGTGATATCTTTCCACGCGCCAAAAATCAGACGGTCACACAAAAGTTTTTCTGTATCTGCATCCACTGCCGAAAGAGGATCATCTAACAAAACCACTTGGGGCTTGCGCAAATAAGCGCGAGCTAAAGCGACACGTTGTTTTTGACCGCCCGAAAGATTCACACCTTTTTCGCCGATCTCAGTGCGAAGACCACCGGACCATTCTTTCAAGTCACGACTTAAGCAGCTGTTGTGCAAAGAACGACGAAGCTCTTCTTTAGAAACTTCTTCCCCGAAAGAAAGGTTTTCTAAAAGAGTGCTATTAATAATGTAAGCCTCTTGCGGCACATAGGCCATGCGGGGTCTTTCACCTCTTTCTAGCGGGAAAAACTCAACAGTTCCTTTTGTGACAGGCACTTCACCGAGCAATCCATAAAGAAGCGAACTTTTTCCTGATCCCACAGGTCCCACAATCGCCAATGATTGACCTGGTTGTACGCTTACATCCACACCGCGCAAAACATCTTCTTGAGAGCCAGGATAAGTGACAGTGACATTTTGCAAAGTCAGTCCCACCGGTGTATCAAGCTTGGTGCTTTCGACCGTGGAGATTTCCACTTCATCTTGCTTTAAGAAGTTAAGAATACGCCCCGCACCCACAACCGCCGTGGTGTAGCGTGAAATCAAACGCGATAAATCCCCGAACGGTCCTTCTAAAAGACCGAATAAAGAAATACACGTAAAGATAATCGCCGCATTCAAAGTTTCTCCGCGCCAGGCATGCACTGCTAACGCGACAAATAAAACTAATGTCGACACCGCCAAGTAACCTAAACTTGAAATCACTTCCGCGCGCGCCAAACGGCGGCGGCTTAAAAGTTCTTTTTCACGAACATCAGTGACTTCTTTGGAAACACTTTTTTCCCAAGCAAAAAACTTCACGACACGAATTGCGTTGAGAGCTTGAGTCATAAGTGTCACGCGATGATCGCGATGAGCCATCATCTCTTCATCAAGGCGTGTGAACTTTTTTGCGACATAGTTGGTTAACGGCGCCAAAGTAAAGAGCACGGCCAACGCTGCAAAAGCCGACCAACCGATATAATAAAAAAGCATCACGACAACACCGGTAATTAAGAAAATGGCCGACACCAAATCCCCAATCACTAATGGAAAGTCCGAGACCGAATCACTGTCGGAACTCATGTGGTTCACAATATCGCCGATTTGATTCTTCTGACGCGCACTTTGGCTGAGCTTCAAACTGTGGCGGAAGATCTTTTCATTCAAAACATTCGTCGCGATTTGATAAGACCTGAGAGTGTTATAAAAATAGTGCTGCATCCAAAGGCCCGACAAAAATCCACACACGCCTAAAAGAACACCATAGAGCAAAGCCCACGCGATATTCTCTTTCGTAACTCCGGAAGAAATCACTCCGACGAAACGATTGACCAGCACCGGCGAAAGCAAGGCCATCGTGGAACTTGCAAAATACCAAGTGTAAGCCGGGCGCGTGTATGCGCTCATGGCCTTAATTAAAGAAAATAAAAAAGCTTTTGGCGTTGTCCAAACAAGTTTATCTGTCGGAATCGCCGTATGCTCAGGATTAAGATCTTGAGGCAAGGGCAATAAATCCTCTTCGGAAATATTCTTCGCCTTGGCCAGTTTCACCAAAGGACTCACCTGCGAGAACAACATACGTCTAAAGAAATTCATAAGAATCCATAACTGCTCTAACGAGCATTAAATAACTATATATATTTGTATTCAGATCTTTACGTTGGGTTGAACGAGGATCTTATTTTTGGGACAGAAGAAGTACCATCATTGAAATCATAGTATTCATAATCATGATGACCTCCTTCTTACGTGTGAGATTTTTTAAGCGTAAACAAAGAAAAAAGCTTTGTCTAGCCCCTCCTAAAAAGAAAAACAAAAAATATTTAAGAGGGGTTCGACGTTCAAGAATTGGTTAAAGAACCCAAAGACAGAAAATGGCGACCGCTGTAGGAATGAGAGCTGCAATCAACAAGTTCAAAGGCTTGATTCCTCCGGGAAATTTATGACTGAGGATCGAATAACCTGCCGCGTTTGGCGCATTTGCAATGATTGTCAATCCACCGCCCGCGATAGCTCCCGCGACCAGAGCGTATTTGCTGGCTTCACTTAAACCCTCGACCTGAGACCCTAAATATGTGAGCGCGGCATTGTCAGTAATTGCAGTCAGCCCCACAGCGCCTTTAAACAAAAGCAGATCACTCATGTTTCCTAAAAGGGGCGCTAACCACCATTTTTGGAACGCTCCAAATTGAATGATTCCACCTAAGAACATAGAAACCAAAAGACTTTCTTTGAGGCGCAAAGTATCTTGATAACGTTGAGTGACAGTTGCGACTCCCAAGAAGAGCAAGAAAATCCCCAAGAACGCATTCTGATGGTGGCTTGTCACAACAATGCCCGCGAGGAAAATTAAGTGGATCAACGTCACAGGAAATGGAATTCCAGCCTGGGATCCGTGCAGGCGTTTTTCTACATCACGCAAAGTGATACAGCTCGTGGCAAATTCGCGGCGGAAATATAAAACCAAGGCGATTGTATTTACCACAACCGCAATTGCGCTCTTCCAGCCAAAATGAGTCAGGATAAACGTAAAATCCCAATTCCATTTGTGCGCCACCATTAAAATCGGCGGAGCTGCAAAGGGAGTCAGGGCTCCCCCAATAGAAACGTTCACGAAAAGAACGGCAATCAAAGCATAAATCAATTTATTGGATTCTTTGTGCAACATGGAATTGAGCATAAATGCTGTCACCGTCATCGCCGCAGGTTCGGTAATGAAACTTCCTGACAATGGGCCAAGAATTAAAACCACCGCAAGATCTGTGAGAATTGCAGGAGTTCTAAAAATTTTTTGAATCGCCGTACTTAAAAACAAAATCCCCTGACGAGCTGCCGCCAAAACAGGTCGTGTTGAACACACCACCATGATGGCGAAAATAAAGAACGGCTCCATGAAGTTTAAGGAGTTCTGATAGGCAATCGCAGCACCCCAACCTTCAAAAGAAATATAAATGATCATGAAAAGTGCAGCCCAGATTGCAAAGACGGCTTCGATTTCACCTAAAAGATGAAGGACATTATTCCACAAAGATTGTTTTGGAAAATGATGGGCCCATTGCAGGATACGTCCCACCATGAATGTGTGTACCACTGCCAAACCAAAAAATATCGCGCCTAAAAGTTCAATCGTTGTGTATGTCATTCCCACATACTAAACAATTTTAGAAAGAGCTCCAAACAGAACCGAACTCAATGCGTTAATTTTGCATTGAGTAAAAGCGAGAGAATTTCTTCTCGCATCTCTAATTTCTCAAGCCAACGCGCTGGAATCGCCGAGACTCCATAGTAAGCACCACAAAGCGCTCCTGCCACGGCACCGCAAGAATCCGAGTCATCACCACGGTTGATCACAGCGATCAATGCATCTTCTAGTGTGTTAAATTTCATAAAGGCCCAAAGCCCGGCGCACAATGTATCAACGCAAAATCCTGATGTGGAAAGTTCTTCCCAAGATGTTGTTGGAATTTTTTTTAGTTTTTCTGCAATAAGATTTGAAACCTTCTCTGCTTCTTTTAAAGCGGCTGCAAAAATCACCTCTTTGGAATTTCCATCAAGCGCACTTTTTAAAGCCGCGATTAAAACACGATCACTATCCACGCAGTTTTGATGCCCATGAGTCATTTTCGTTTGTGTCTCGATGATTTCTTCTAGTGAATAGATAAAGCCACCTTGATAAGTACCTACAGCATCATTGTTTAATAAACAGAGCGGAGCCACGCGCATAAGTGAACCATTGCCCTGAAACTTATTATCCACGTAGCCGCAAAGGCGAAGCGGCAGACCCGCTTTTAAATTCCTTAAACCGCGAATCGTCGTCGTGCCAATATCGGGAGGACGACTGTCAAACCACTTCAGCATTTCTGTTTTTAAAATATCAAAAGAAATTCGCTCAGGACTTTCAATAGCGCGCAAAACACAGAGCATGAGATCCGTATCGTCTGTAGCCTCGCCCGCTTTCCAGCGAAAGAATCCTCCGCCCACGATCTCCGTATGGAAATGCCACACGGGTGACGGCGGTAAAAATTCAAAAGGGGCTCCGAGAGAATCTCCCGCATGCAGCCCCCATAACATCCCTAGAACTTTTTGATGAGAATACTTCATTCCCTCTGATTACTGACAGAGGTTCATGTTGTCAGCAATAAAACGTCTTTGCTGATCTAATTCTTGCACACTGTAAGTCATTTTATTCAAATCACAGTGGTTCGTGCGGAGAAGCTCAAGCACCGTTTCTTTTTCTGGCGGTGTAAGTCCCAAAGACCAAATCAATTTCACCTTCAACCACTGCGCAATGTACTGGCACTGGTAAGCGGTGTTCGGAGGCATGTAACCTTCTGGAGTTTTATCACTCTTGGAAGTGTTTTCTTTTCCGTAAACTGCAAGAAGATGGAAGTCATTGCCAAGAAAGTTCGCATAAAGACAACGCTTCTGTCCGTTCCACTTGTAAGCACCACTGATGTATGCATTTTTCAACGGTACAAAGTGATCAATTTGCATATCTCCTGCACTCGTGTAATCGCGGCCCCCATAAGGATCACTCCACTTACCAGAAGAGACCGTGCAACCGTTTGTTCGGAAATCCACAGGAATCGAAGAGTCACGAATTAAGACTTTTGCGCGCGTGTTGTAGCAAGTGTTATCGCGGCGGTCATTCACCCAAGTGCCGAAATGTTTTTGACGATTGTAGGGCTCATTCACATCACCGTATTTTTCGTGGTGATAATCAAAATCAATCAAAGAATAAATTTTTGCAGCTAATTCGTAGAGGTTTTCAGCGTCGGACCAGAAGGATTGAGCGATATCGGCGGGATTGACAAAAGGAGTGTCAGCTTCGTGGCTTTTCACCACTTGCTCTTTCACGGTGTAAAATTCATCAAACCGTGGATTTCCCAATGTGTCTGTGGCGGCGTTTGATACAGACACGACAAGCAACATGATCATCAGAAGCAAGGTCT
The DNA here is from genome assembly GCF_037996825.1 of Bdellovibrio sp. BCCA. Taxonomy (NCBI): domain Bacteria; kingdom Pseudomonadati; phylum Bdellovibrionota; class Bdellovibrionia; order Bdellovibrionales; family Pseudobdellovibrionaceae; genus Bdellovibrio; species Bdellovibrio sp. BCCA. The sequence goes on from NZ_JBBNAC010000001.1 coordinate 2,493,872, forward strand.
TCATGAAGTCTCCCAATCCCTAGGAAGTTGTTGTTTTACTTAATTAGATGCGGCCTCGGCGCGGTTGGCAATGAGTAATTTGTTAGACTTCCGTTAAGGATTTAAATACAACAGAGATTATGTTACGTGCCGGTCGTTTTCGCCATCGCCTCTTGGACGATGAATTTTTAAAAAATCAGGGGCCATTGGCTTTTCAGTGTTTGCAAAGTTTTTTACAACTCTGGCGCACGGGAAGCCTTAATGATGTCGAAATGGCCAGTGCCTACATCCTGATTTTTGCGTTTCTCCGTCGGCCTAAAGATTTTTTAGGTGGAGTTCATAACGAACTTTTAGACCGTGACAAAAGCCAAAACGCCGTTTCGTCAGAAAAAGTCTTAAGCGTTCTACAAAACTCACTGCCCGCTTCTTTGCGTGATTCGAAATCTCTGCAAAGGTTGAACAGTCCGGTTTCTTTTGTTGAACACTTTTGCTCCATGAGCTGGCGGTCCATTCCACTTTCAGTTCAACAGTCTTTAAGTGCCTGGAGCTCGGGACGCTATCCTTTGCGTCTTCTGACAACAGTGCCGACTCCAGAAGAAGTTCTGGAAATGCAGGCCCAGGGGTTGCGTTGTATCAGCATGTTGATTCAAGAAAATGAAATCTGTCATTTCGTGGAAGAAGGTCGTGATGTTTTGGGGTTTATCGTTCACGACCTGATTCACGCCGATCATTTTTTTGCGGACCCCGTCAAAGCTCAAGCGCAGATTCACTTTTGCCAAAAACTTCTCGTGATTGAGAAGCTTCCGGAAATTCAAAAAATGCTCTCGGGCGACATCACCTTTAAAGGTGAGTTTCACTATCTAATGTCGGATATGAATTCGGTACCACTGCATTTACTGAAGACTTTGAAAGCGATTTTATTGGGATATTTCAAACGCCGGGAAAATGCCGCGATGAATGCTCCTTTGCCTCCTCAAGTTGAGACAGAGTTTTTAAAGCTGTTTAAAGCGATTTTGGATCCTTGGAGTTTCCCGCAAGGCGCTCTGGAGGCGGCTTATCGTCTTAACACACCTCTCTACAAAGGTCTCGATGACAGTGAAATGTTGCACCTGGCTCTTTCTCGATCCGAGAGAAACTTCAGTGACGAAAGTACTTTTGTTTGATACTATTATCTTTATATGTCAACGAAACGCGACTGTCCTACGCCTACACACAATTCGTCCTGCCAATCCTGCGGAATGCGTTTTGATAGTCTTTTGTGTTCTTCACCAGATGTACTTTTGATGATTGAAAAAGCACGTGTCACTTGCCGTTATAAGGCAGGTCAGGTGATTTTTTACGCTGGCAATGACCCTTTAGGAATTTTCACGATTCAATCAGGCTTGGTAAAGCTCGAAGTAACTTCAGCTTCTGGCGGAGCCCACACTTTGCGCATGATCGGCGCCGGCGGAGCTTTGGGCTACCGTTCCCTTTTTGCTGGTGAGCCCTATCACGCTTCGGCCGTCGCGGTTGAAGACTGTGAACTTTGCTTTCTTCCGAAGGCAGAAATCATGAATATCTTTAAGACCCATCCGGACCTCGCGATGAAACTTTTGTCGCACATTTCTAAAGATCTCCGTATGGCTGAAGAAAAGTGGATGGATCAAATGGATAAAGGAGCTTCAGAAAGAATTGCCGAAGCGCTTTTATTCCTCCAAGATCACTTCTCGCACCAAAACTGGACCCGTCGAGAAATCGCTCAATGGGCCGGGACGACTCCTGAGACTGTGATTCGTACTCTTTCTCAGTTTGAGAAAGAAGGCCTCATTGACCAAACCGACGGTCGTAGTATTCGCATTCTTTCTAAAGAAAAACTGCGCGAGCGCGCCGACGTCCGCTAGTCTAGAAGTATTTAATTGCGCAACAATTTGCAGCACCCTTCCACCCTCCCGGTGTAAAAAAATATTTATTTCGTCCTCATATTTACCAAGACTATGATGTCCGTCATAGAAATAACCTTCTAAAAAATCGATAGTAGGTACAACGGAGACAGCACATGGACCTAAACGTGGCTACAAATTGCAACTACTGCGGAATCCCTACCCAAGGGGATGCGTACTGCTGTCGTGCTTGCGAAATTCTTGATACGCAAGTCAAAGAGATGCCTGTCCTTGCCGTCGCTCAAAATCCGTTTTCTTATTTAGATCAGCCAGAGTTCCGCGATCTCTATCGCCACAAAAATCAGGACGATTTCAATTTTCTTTTCTTTGCAGAGGGTCTGCACTGTTCCTCTTGTGTCCATCTTTTAGAAAAACTTCCCCAGTTTTACGAACACGTAGAAAAAGCCCGCGTGAATTTCGGGCAGTCCACAGTGGCTGTCAAAATTTCTGATGCGGGATCTTTAGCGCAAACGGCCCACGTTATTCAGGAGTTGGGATACAAACCCACTTTACTTTCACCGCAAGACAATATCGTTGAAAAATATAAAAAGGAAAACCGCACTCATCTTAAACGTATCGCCGTGGCCGGATTTTGCGCCGGGAACACGATGCTTTTTGTGATTCCCGTTTATGCGGGGCTTGCGGGAACTTGGGCTCATATCTTTAATTTTTTAAGCTTTCTTTTGTTCCTGCCTATTTTATTTTACAGCGCTATTCCCTTTTATAAGGGCGCCTGGAATTCTTTGAAATATCAAGTCGTGAATGTCGACCTGCCAATCACAGTGGCGATGCTTTCGGGATTTGCACTTTCAACAGTGAACCTTGTGAAGCAAGACGGCGCTATCTATTACGATAGTACGGCAAGCTTTATGTTTTTTATTCTGTCAGCCCGATATCTTCTAAAAAGAGTTCAGCAGAATTATCTGTCGCCGACACGTGTGCAGTCCTTCTTCAAAACTGAAAAGTACATTCTCGTTGAAGATGGCGAAGAAAAAAGCATTCCTTGGTCAAGTGCGAAACCCGGTGATCTTTTAAAAATTCAGCGCCACCAAACTTTGCCGACGGATTCTCTCTTGGAGTCTTCGCAGGCGAACTTAGACATGTCTTTATTTAATGGTGAATCTTTGCCAAAAATATTTTCCCGCGGCATGTCGCTCTTTGCTGGCACAAAAGTATTAGACGAATCGATTTTGATTCGCGTGAAAGTTCCTTTTACTGAAAGCAAGCTTGGAATTCTTCTAAAACAGCTTGATCAAAATGCTTTGCAAAAAAGTCACTTTATTACTCTGTCCGATAAACTTGCGCAAAAGTTAATTGTTACAGTTTTTAGTATCGCTTTGCTTTTCTTCTTTTTATATATGAGCGTTAATCCGACGGAAGCCTTTAATAGGTCATTGGCATTGATTGTCCTGGCCTGCCCTTGCGCCTTGGCTTTTGGTTCGCCTTTGACTTTCGGTTTGGCGTTAAAGAAGGCGCAGAAACTCGGAATACTTCTCAAGGATGCCACAAGTCTTGAGCGCATTCTTAAAGTTCGTCATATTTTCTTTGATAAAACAGGCACGCTCACTGAAGGTAATTTGCAAATTTCTCATTCAGAGCCTTCGAATATTCCAGAAGATCTTAAAAGAGCGATTTTGGGCCTTGAAGCCGCTTCTTATCATCCCGTGGCTTTTGCTCTCCGCAAAGCTTGGGCTCATAATTCAGAACTCATTGAAGCTTCCAATGTTCAAGAAACTTTGGGCCGTGGAGTTCATGGTGATATCCAGGGATGTCATTATGAAATTCGTCATCTGGCAGAAAGCACTCACGAAGTGGAAACCGGCATCGAAGTGTTAAAAGATGGCACAAGTGTCGCACGCATTTACTTTATCGACGCTCTTCGTGGTGATTCTCGCTCCTCCGTACAGAGCTTGCAGCGTCAAAATATAGAATGCTTTTTGCTTTCCGGTGATAAAAAAACTCGCGCTCAACAGGCCGCCGACGCTTGCGGAATTTCCCGCGAGAACACTTACGGTGAACTCTTTCCCGAAGATAAAAAAGCAATCCTTGAAAAATACACCGACACTTGCATGATCGGTGATGGCGCCAATGACTCTTTAAGTCTGCAATCCGCCGATGTCGGTATCGCGGTTAAAGGAAGTGTCGATTTAAGCTTACAAAGTGCCGACATTTACTTTATGCGCGGAGGACTGTCTCCTTTGTTTGATCTGATGAATCTGGCAAAACAAACCCGCCGCGTGCTGGTGCGCAATCTTACTATTTCCCTTGTCTATAATACTCTTGGTGGAACGTTAGCATTGATGGGGTTTATCAACCCAATGATGGCGGCAATTTTAATGCCTTTGAGCTCTTTGGCCATCATTCTTTCGAGTCTTTGGGGGTTCCGATGAATATTTTAACTCTGATGATTCCGATGGCTTTGCTTTTAGGAATCGGTTTTGTGTCCGCTTTTTTGTGGGCCACTTCAAAAGGTCAGTTTGATGACCTGGAAACTCCTGCACATAGAATTTTAAATGATGATAACGAAAGGAAACACTCGTGAAAACAACTGGAAACCTCATCGAGAAAATATATTACGATGATGATATCGTAAAAAAATTCATTCTCGCCACTCTGATCTGGGCCGGAGCTGCCTTTTTATTCGGCTTGCTTGCTGCCTTGCAACTCGCTTATTGGCCTTTGAATGCCAATATGGAGTGGATCACTTTCGGTCGTCTGCGCCCTCTTCATACAAATGCGGCGATCTTTGCTTTTGCAGGAAATGCGATCTTTGCCGGAATTTATCACTCTTCGCAAAGACTTTTAAAAGCTCGCATGTTTTCAGATTTGCTTTCAAAGATGCACTTCTGGGGTTGGCAATTAATTATTCTTTCTGCCGCAATTACTTTGCCTTTGGGCTACAGCCAGTCCAAAGAGTATGCAGAGCTTGAATGGCCGATTGATATTGCGATCACTGTCGTTTGGGTGATTTTTGCCTTGAACTTCTTTATGACGATTCGCAAGCGTCGTGAAAAACACATGTACGTGGCGATTTGGTTCTACATCGCAACAATCATCACGGTCGCTGTTTTGCACATCATTAACTCTATTGAAATTCCGGTTTCACTGTTTAAGTCTTACCCGGTGTATGCAGGCATTCAAGATGCGATGGTGCAATGGTGGTATGGTCACAACGCCGTTGCGTTTTTCCTAACAACTCCGTTCTTGGGCTTGATGTACTACTATGTTCCTAAAGCCGCCAACCGCCCGGTTTATTCTTACCGTCTGTCGATTGTGCACTTCTGGGCGTTGGTGTTTATCTATATTTGGGCCGGTCCTCACCACTTGCTTTACACTTCACTGCCAGAATGGGCGCAAACATTGGGAATGGTTTTCTCGATTATGTTGTGGGCTCCGTCTTGGGGTGGAATGATCAACGGTCTTTTGACGTTGAAAGGCTCTTGGCATCTTCTTCGTACAGAGCCATTGATTAAGTTCTTTGTTGCAGCTTTAACTTTTTACGGCATGTCGACATTCGAAGGACCGTTGCTTTCAATTAAATCTGTTTCAGCATTGGGTCACTACACTGACTGGATCATCGGTCACGTGCACTCAGGAGCTTTGGGTTGGAATGGTTTCCTAACTTTCGGGATGATTTACTATCTTGTACCTCGTCTTTGGAAGACAGAGCTTTATTCTAAAAAACTTTTAGAAAATCATTTCTGGATTGGACTGACAGGTGTTCTTCTATACTACATCTCTATGGTGGTAGCGGGGATCACTCAAGGTCTTATGTGGAGAGCGGTCGACGCTGACGGAAGTTTGACATATCCTGATTTCATCGAGACTGTGGTGCGTATCGTGCCTTTATATTGGGTGCGCGCAGTGGGTGGATTCCTCTTCCTGACTGGTTTCTTGATGATGTGTTACAACATCTTCAAAACAATTCAAATGGCACCAAAGACTGTGGAAGCCAAAGAAGTTTTGGTGGAACGCACAGGCTTTGACGAAGTCACAAAAGAAGCTCACCGTAAACTTGAAGGCATGGGATTGGCGTTCTCAATTCTTGCTTTCTTGGCGATTGCAGTCGGTTCGGTGATTGAAATTTACCCGACACTTTCTTTACACAAGTACGTAAGCCCTAATAATATCATTGATCCTTACACTCCCCTGGAGCTTGCGGGCCGCGATATTTATATCAAAGAAGGTTGCTACGTTTGTCACTCTCAACAAATTCGTCCGATTGCCTCTGAAGTTCTTCGGTATGGAAAAGCTTCCACTGTGGAAGAGTCCATGTACGATCATCCGTTTCAGTGGGGATCAAAACGCACGGGTCCGGATTTATCGCGTTTAGGAAAGAAATATCCGAATCTTTGGCACTACAGCCATATGATGGATCCTCGCGCTGTGACTCCAAAGAGTATTATGCCGAACTATCCATGGCTTGCAGAAAAAGACACGGATTTCTTAGGTCTTCGTAAAAAATTATCTGTGATGAGTGAGCTTGGAGTTCCGTACGAACAAGATGTCATCGCCAACGCCGATATTCATGCGCAAAAACAAGCGCAGGAAATTGCCGCAGATCTAGAATCCAATGGCGCTCCGAAAGGACTTGCGAAAAAAGAAATCATTGCTTTGATCGCTTACCTTCAGTCGTTGGGTCAGAAAGGAAAAGTACAATGAAACAAGAAGGATTAAAATTTTTTACAGACACACACCTTACGGCTTTGGGTCTTTTGATTTTCTTTCTGTTTTTCGTTGGTGTCTTGTTCTGGGTTTACCGTAAATCCAGTTCAACCTTGTACACGAAGATGGAACAAATGCCTTTAAAGGATGGGGAATAAAATGAGCGATCAAAAAGAAAAGTTCCACGAATACGACGGCATTATCGAACATGACAATCCTCTTCCAACGTGGTGGCTGTGGTCCTTTTTCATCACGATTATTTTTTCGTTTATGTATTTTATCCACTACCAACTTGGCGGCGGTGGACTCACATTAACGGAAGAACTCAAAGAAGCCATGGCCGAGTTGGAAAAATCCAAGGCCACAGCGGCTTCCTCTTCTCCGATGGAAACCGAAGATTCTTTAAAGGAAGCTTTTGGTAAAGACGGTGTTGTCGCCCTGGGCGCATCGGAATTCACGGCTAAATGTGCTTCTTGTCACGGACAGGAATTGCAGGGTCTCATTGGTCCTAATTTGACTGATAAATACTGGCTGCATGGCAAAGGCACGCGCATGGACGTCGTAAAAGTCATCCGCGAAGGTGTGCCTGAAAAAGGGATGCCGCCTTGGGGACCTGTTTTGAAAAAAGACGAGATTTATGCGGTGGCAGCATTTATTCTTTCAAAAAAAGGTTCAAATCCAGCCGGAGCTAAAGAACCTCAAGGAGATCCTGTCGAATGAGCTCACTAGACCCCAGCAAACTGACCAGCGTTGATGAACACGGTGACCGTGTCGGAATTATTCCTGCTGAAGTGCGCGGATTCTTCCGTCGTCACCGGACATGGACTCAATTGGTTTTGTTGGTTGTGTTTTTGGCGCTGCCTTGGACAAAAATGGGTGGCCATCAAACAATACTTCTGAACATTCCTCAAAGAGAGTTCGCTCTTTTTGGGGTTTTGTTTAAAGCTCACGATGCGCCTTTGTTATTTTTTATTTTCGGCACATTGGCTCTGGGTTTAGCTTTTGTTACTTCAATCTGGGGCCGTGTGTGGTGTGGATGGGCGTGCCCGCAGACAGTTTTTATTGATGCTGTTTTCCGTCGTATTGAACAATGGACGGAGGGAACTTATATCAAACGTCGCGCCCTTCGCGACGGTCCGATGACTTTTGAAAAAGTTCGTAAGACCGGATTGAAATGGATTTTATTTATCATCGTGTCCTCGCTGATTGCGCATAGTTTTATGGCGTATTTTGTGGGTGCTGCGGATCTTGTTGAAATGATCCAGAATGAACCTTCAAAAAATCTCACTTATTTTTTATTAGTGACCTTCTTTACGGCGGCAACCCTGTTTGATTTCGGTTGGTTCCGTGAACAGTTCTGCGTGATCATGTGTCCTTACGGACGTATTCAATCTGTTTTGCTTGATCAAAAATCCATGGCTGTTGTCTATGACGTGCAACGTGGGGAACCTCGCAAAGGCCAAGCGCCTCCGGGAAAAACGGCGGGTGATTGTGTATCCTGCAATCGCTGCGTACAAGTCTGTCCTACAGGTATCGATATCCGCAACGGTTTGCAAATGGAATGTATTGCTTGCACTGCGTGTATTGATGCTTGTGATGAAATCATGGAAAAAGTGAAAAAGCCTAAAGGGCTTATTCGTTATGACACCTTGGATGGCAGTCCGATTTCTTTGATGAAACCGCGATCGATTATTTATATCGTTGCAATTGTAAGTTTGATTTTAGGTTTGGGATATGCGGTCGCGACCCGAGAGCCTGCGCACTTTACTATTTTACGCGGAGCCGGACTTCCTTATTCTTATGTGAAAAACTCCCACGGGGAAGAAGTGATTCTCAATCAATTCCGCGTGCACATTCAAAACCAAGGTAAAGAAACCGCTCGTTATGAACTCAGTCTTCCGGCCGAGTTTTTAAAACAAGATGTCGAATTCAGTGTTGCAGAAAATCCTTTAACACTGGCTTCAGGTGAATCTAGGGAATGGTATTTCTTTGTGAGAATTGTTCCTTCGCTTTTTGATGCCAGTGGAAAAATAAAAACGCAATTGCAGATTCGCGATTTGAATAACGAAAAGTTTCAGTCTCAGCGCGAATTAATTTTAGTAGGGCCTAAACAATGACCCCGACTCTTTTGCTTGCATTAGGAATTCTTTCTTCCAGTTTCTTCGGCAGTTGGCACTGCGCTGGAATGTGTGGACCTATTGCAAGCATGATGAGTGCAAAAAAAAGTTTACTGAGTTACCACTTGGGACGACTTATTTCTTACACAGCCCTAGGCGTCGTCTCTGGCGCCTTGGGACAGTTTTTCTTAAACAGTGATTTTGTGGTCTTACGCTGGATTTCGAGTGTTCTCTTAGCGGCTCTGCTTTGTCTTTCTGGTTTTGCTTTGATCTTTCCTCAACTTGGAGCACGTCTAAAGAAAAATCCATGGCGTCTTCAGGTCTTTCAGATAGGCCGTTCAGGTTGGGCCGTGGGACTTCTTACGGTGTTTTTACCTTGCGGCTGGCTTTACACTTATGCGATGGCAGCGATCGCAACAAGAAGTCCGTGGGCCGGCGGATTGACTTTGTTTTTGTTCTGGCTGGGCGGACTTCCCACCCTAAGTGCAGTTCCAATGATGGTTCGAAAGACCATTCAGTCTGCTGGACTTCGCCAACAACGAATCGCCGGCGTGGTGCTCTTGATTTCAGGACTGTACTCCATTGGCAGTTTTATGTTTTTGCATTGAATCCCCCAGGGCTTTATTGAAAAATAAAGTCTATGAAAAACATTTTTATCACTTCAGCAGCACTTTTCATTTTATCAACTTCCGCTTTGGCGCAAGAAACTTCTTCTGAAACGAAGGAAACTCCTGCACAAGAAACTCAAGCCGCAGACACGGCGCCAGTTCCAACGCCAACAACTCCCAATCATCAAGGAGAACCGCGCGAATGGCCGCGCAGCCTTTGGGGTGTTTATGGTGGTCTTGGTCTTCCTCACGGATTGAGTGGCGGTCTTGAGTATTTAGACCAATCCCGCACCTGGGCCGTCTCTGTTGATGTCGGAGCTTTTTCTTATAAACCAAAAGATGAAGCGAATGATAAAGAAGAAGTTTCTTTGGGAAGCTTTGGTCTTGAGGGACGCTATCATCCTTTCACAGGTTCTTTCTTCTTTGGCGGCGTGATCGGAACACAAGTCGTGAAAGCCAAGAAGACGGCAACATATGTTGGTGAAACCGTGTCTCCGGAAGTTAAGGTCGGCAACACTTACCTTACTCCTAAAATCGGTTGGTTCTGGCAGTTTAATTCCGGTCTTAATTTCGGCGTTGAATTAGGTGCACAGATTCCTCTCTCAACAAAAGTGGACATTGATGACGGAACAACGAATCCTCTAGTGCTGAATGATCCTGACTACATTAAGAACAAGGACGACGTGAAAGACACGGCAGAAAAACTTGGTAAAATGGTTTTGCCTCACGCTTTGGTTCGTCTTGGTTACGCATTCTAAAAAATATAAAAATTCAATTTAAGAAAAGGAGAGCTAAAAACTCTCCTTTTCTTTTTCAAGTTTCAACCTTGCAATCCAATTCTTCACTTTGGTATGCACTCCACTGTTAACGGACATCTAAACAGGGATTGTCATCTGTTTTTCTTGTTCTCTTTGATTTTCGAGGATTAGCCTAAATTCAAGAATAAAAAAATATCTGGCCGATATCGAAGACTGGTATTTGCCAGCACAAAGGAGACGTTATGATATCGCGAACAAAGCAGTATGTTGCAGCCGTGGCTCTTGCGATTGCCATTGCCGGATGCGCCGGTAAACCACCTCAATATCAAACTATTTCCTCCAGTGCCAACCCTACAACTGAAATAGAGCGCACCGAAGAAATGTTGAGAGATGCCCAGGGCCGTCAAGTGGACGTCCTTTCTCCAAAAAACTTTGCTGATGCACGAAAAGCTTTAGAGAAAGCAAAAGATAAAAAAGAAAAAGGCAAATCCAACGAAGATATCTTAGAACAGGTTTCCTATTCCCGCGGATGGTTGAATGAAGCCAATGCCAAAGCGGAAATCGCGGAAACATCCATGAAAGATATCACAGATGCTCGTGCAGGAGCTTTGCGTGCCGGCGCCCCCAGCCTCTATCCTAAAGAATGGAAAAAAGCAGGTGATGAACTTGAAGACATCACAGCCGCTATTGAAAAAGGAAACTTAAGTCCTTCAGAGAAAAAAGGGAATGACTTAACAGCCCGTTATCGCGATCTAGAAACCATGTCCGTGACCAAAGCAAATCTAGGGATTGCTGATGAAAATATTAAATCAGCTAAAAAAGACAAGGCCGATAAAAATGCACCGAAGTCTTGGGACCTCGCTGTCATGAAATACAACAATGCGGAAAAAATGATCAAATCAGATCCGCGCAACACGGAAGCTATCCGTCGCGCGTCTGAAGATGCCACCCGTGAATCCGTACGTCTTCTTGACGTCACTCGCCGTGTGAATGCAGGTAACACGGAAGATCTGGTTCTAATGGCAGACCGCCAACAGCGTACGATTTCAAGCCTGCGCAATGAATACTCTTCAACAGAAAAAGAACTGCAGGAATCACAATCGCAATTAAGTGAAGCTGAAAAACAAAAGCAAGAGTTGGCTAAAAAACAAGAGGAGCTTGAGAAAGTACAAACCCTCAACCAAACTGCAGCGGACCTTCGTAAACAGTTTAAACCGAACGAAGCGGAGGTTTATACAGATAACGGCAAATTGATGATCCGTCTCAGAGGCTTGCAGTTCGCAAGCAACCAAGCGACTTTGGGGCCTAAGAATCAAGCTCTCTTAAAAAAAGTTGAAACGGCTCTGAATGATGTCGATGCCTCTCACGTCCGAATCGAAGGTCACACCGACGCCACGGGAAATCCTGATCGCAACACCGTTCTTTCAGAAGAAAGAGCGAAAGCGGTGGAAAACTTCCTCGTTAAAAACGGCGCCATCCCTGAAGATCGCGTGGATGCCGTCGGCATGGGATCTGATAAACCCATCAGCGACAATAAAACACAAAGAGGTCGCGCAGAAAATCGCCGTATCGATCTTGTGATCGAAACGGAATAAGGAGGTGCCTTATGGCAACACACCTTCCAGGTCATAAATGGACCGAGTTAAAACGGGAGCTCATGGAAAAATGGCATGAGCTTACCGAACATGACCTTGAGCGAACCCGAGGCAATGCTCAGTCCATTGTCGACTTATTAGAAAAAAAGGTGGGTATGGCCATTGAAGATGCCAGCGAGAAATTTGCAGAAATCGCATCTCATTACCATCTCTATGATGAACCCGAAGAAAAACCCACAAAAGTTTCTGAGGAGAAAAAAGAGAAGGTTTTGGAACTCAAGCCTAAAAAACCAGCCAATCGGGATCGAAAACCGAAAGATGATTTTAGAGCTTAGAGTTGGATAGTCCTGCTCACCTCGAAGAATCCCGCGTTTAAGCGGGATTCTTTTTTCTGACAACAGAGACAAATGAACAAGGCATTGAATCAACAATGACGGGCTTTCCGTCTTTTTTCTCTGTCACTTCCAGCACGTCATAGCCTAAATAATGCTGGCGAACGAAAATCATGCGTCCGCCTTCTTTAAGCTGTGTAAATAATTTTTCAGGAAACTCTGTCGAACCTGCCGTAAAGATCAGGCGATCATAGGGGGCTTCCGCTTCATACCCCTCAAATCCATCTCCTTCAATGGCGAGCACATTGTTCACAGAAAAAGATTTTAAAGTCTGCTTGGCTCTTTCCGCCATCTCAGGAATAACTTCCACAGAAACAACTTTGCCAGTGGGTCCCACGATAAAAGCCATGAGTGCCGTATTCCAAGCACTGCCCGTTCCCAGCTCAAAAACTTTTTGTCCTTCCTCTAATTTTAAAAGATCTAAAATCTTAAGAACAAAACTGGGTTGAGAAATCGTCGAAACAAAGGGACCTTTCGCATACAAAGGCAAAGCTTGATCAGAGTAGGCTTCTTCGATGGTGTATTCAGGAATAAAGAGATGACGCGGATGATGGTAATAGGCTTCCACCACTTTCTCAGAGAGAGGAAGTGCCCGTTGTAGCACATACTTCTGATAAAGCTCTATTTGCGACGCCATGATTAAGCTTGCAAGCTTTTTTCCATAACGGCAAGCTTGTATCATGACACTGACTCAACTTGAATACATTCTTGCCGTTGTTGATACAGGAAGCTTTAGCCAAGCCGCACGCCAATGCCACGTGACTCAGCCAACTTTGAGCATGCAAATCCAAAAGCTGGAAGATGAATTAGGCGTTGTGATCTTTGATCGTACGAAACAGCCGATCAAACCGACTTCCATAGGTGAGGAAATTCTACAACAAGCACGTCTGGTCGTGAAGGGCTCTCAGCATCTTAAAGAGATCGTCGATGACGCAAAAGGTTCTCTGAAAGGAGAACTGCGTATTGGAATTATTCCTACGTTAGCTCCTTATCTTTTGCCGCTCTTTTTAAAAAAGATGAAAGACGTTTACAAAAATCTTCATTTAACCTTTGAAGAACTTCAAACCGAAACGATGGTTGAAAAAATTCGCAGTCACAATTTGGATTTGGGCATTGTTGTCACTCCCATTGATGATTTAAATATCGCAAGCCATGTTTTATTTTATGAACCTTTTATGGCGTATTTCGCCAAAGGACATCCCCTTTTAAATAAGAAATCTATCGATGAAAAAGATCTCTCTGTGGATGACGTTTTGCTTTTGAACGAAGGTCACTGCTTTCGTGAGCAAAGCCTTTCGCTTTGTCGCAATAAAAAACAGATTGTGTCGGCAGACAAAACTTTTACCTTTGAAAGCGGCAGCTTAGAAACTCTTAAAAAACTGGTCGATCAAGGCGAAAATTTTACCTTGCTTCCTTGGCTTGCCACCTTTGATGTGCAGGATAAAAAGCGCCTTCGTGCCTTTTCAGATCCCATTCCTACCCGAGAGGTCAGTTTAATACATGGTCCTCACTTTCAAAGAAAAGCCCTGCTTAAGGCTCTAGTTGAAAACATAAAGAAAAACCTGCCGGAAGGTCTTAGCTCTTCTCGCAATAAAAACCAAATGAAGGTGGATAATCCTTTAGGCCATATCAAATAGTTTTCATTTATGGTTAAACGACATATATAGATTTTGTCTATATAGCTCATAGAAAAAGAGAACTGTTCATCACACGCCCCTCCTCTTATCCTGTATCTAGGCAAGAGGAGGTATCTTTATGAGATCTACAGCACATGCTTCAAAAGAAACAGGTCGTGAAAACAGAAACCTAAGTCCCGTTAAATCCGAAGAGGCTGACACATCCGCCGTTGTTGAAACACTGAAAAAAACTTTAGGGGATGTTTACATCCTTCAATTAAAAACACAAAACTGCCACTGGAACGTGGAAGGTCCATTGTTCTTTTCATTGCACAAACTTTTTGAAGAGCAATACAAAGAACTTGCGGAGTTTGTCGATCGCACAGCCGAAGTTTTGCGCGCTCTCAAAGTCCGTGCACCGGGCTCTTTTAGAGAGTTTAAAGAACTTTCTTCTTTACAAGAAGTTCCAGTTGAAAAATTAAATAGCACTCAAATCATTGAGATGCTCAGTCAGGATCACACCAATGTAGCAATCGCGTTAAGACCTCGTCTTGAGGCTGCGGAAGAAGCTGAAGAAACCAGTGCCGTTGTCCTGTACGAAGATTTAATCAGCTTTCATGAAAAAGCCGCATGGATGATCCGAAGCCATAGATCCTAATTAGAAAGGATATTTTATGGGTAGTGCGTGGATGGGATTATTAGCAGGATTGATTACAGGTCTTTCAACCATGATTGGTGCTCTTCCGATTTTAAAGAAAGAATCCAAAGGTTGGAATCCTTGGCGCAGCTTAAATCTTGATTTTGCGATTGGGATGATGCTTGCCGCCGCTGCTTTTAATCTTATCGGTCCTGCCTATACTAATTCCAAATCGGGCGCCTTCGGGGTGTCTCTTGCCCTGGCGCTTGGCGTGGTTTCGATTTATGGGCTCAGTCATTTGATCCATAGTTTTTCTCCCTCCGAGTGGTCGCTTCATCGCCGTGCTTGGTTATTTGTGACGGCCATGATGCTGCACAATCTTCCCGAAGGTCTCGCATCGGGAGCTGCGCTAAGCGCCGACTCTTTATCGCAAGCAAATGGCTGGACTGTTGTGGGCGCCATCGTTTTTCAAAATTTTCCGGAGGGTTTAGCCACAGCCGCGGCATTTCTATCTATAGGTCTTTCACGAAAAGCTGCTTTGTATGGCGCCTGCCTTACTGGCGTGATGGAAATTTTAGGAGGCGCTTTGGGAGGAATTTTTGCCTCCTTAACGTCAGCGACTTTACCCTACATCTTGGCGTTCGCTGGTGGTGCGATGATCAGTGTCACTTTGGAAGAGATCTTTGCGAAACTTAAAGAAACTAAGATGAGATATCTAGTGCAGAAAGAGTTCTTAATGGGAGCGCTTTCCGTGGTCGTTATGAACTGGATTATCACATAGACATAAGGCACCTTAGCATTTACGCTTAAGGAATGACATTAACATCACTACAAACTTTGGCACTGGCAGCGTTGGTTGTTTACTTTGGACGTTTTCTAAAAAAGAAAATCCACTTTATCGATAAATACAATTTACCCTCCCCTGTTATCGGCGGTTTTATTTTGGCTTTTGTTTTAGCAATTTTAAAAAGCCAGGGCCTTTTTGAACTGAAATTTACAAAAGCTTTCGAAGAAACTTTGATGATCGCCTTCTTTACCTCCATCGGTTACTCGGCTTCTTTAAAACTTCTTAAAGAAGGCGGAAGAACTGTTATCTTCTTTTTAATTCTCACCGTGGGTGGTCTTCTTTTACAAATTCTTGCCGGCATTGGTGCTGCCAAACTCATGGGTCTTCCGCCTTTAATGGGAGTTCTCACAGGAGCAGTCTCTTTAACTGGAGGCCCCGGAACAGCGCTTGCCTTTGGACCTTCATTTCAAGCAGCCGGTGTTGATGGAGCTTCTGCTATCGGTCTAACAACTGCGATGGGTGGAATTCTTTTAGGCGGTCTTATTGGAACTCCGTTAGCGACGTATTTGATTCATAAGAGAAAATTAAAAGACCACGCTCAAGCTTTGCCTCTTGAACACGAACAACCGCATTCACTTAAGGCTCGCCCTGGATTTGATCTTCTTTATCATTTCTTAGGATTCGCATTGATCATGGGAATTGGAACCACTTTAAGTTCGTGGATAAATGATCAAGGCATTACGCTGCCGATTTATATTGGCTCAATGGTTATCGCGGCAGTTTTTAGAAATGTAGAAGATGTGCGCCCTATTTTTAAACTCAATCCCGATTGGGTTGAAGAGATTGGCTCTGTGGCTCTGACACTTTTTATCGCGACGGCTATTATGACATTGCGTTTAGATGAGCTTAAAAACGCCGCCTTACCGATTTTAATTTTCCTGGCACTGCAAGCTGTTCTGGTTGTTATCACCGCACTGGGACCCGCTTTTTGGGTTGCAGGGCGCGATTATGAAGGAGCCATTATCAGTGCTGGTTATGTCGGCTTTATGATGGGAACTTCTGCGAACGCCATGGCTAATATGTCATCGCTTTCGCAAAAGTACGGGCCAGCTCCCAAAGCGTTCTTAGTGGTTCCTCTTGTTGGATCTTGTTTTATTGATTTTATCAATGCTGCTTTTGTGACGTTTTGTTTAAACTATTTCACGTAACACTAGACGACAAGCTCAATAATTGCGCGGAAACCGTGATTCCCCGCCATAGCTCCGATGATATTTCTAAGAGATGTAATGTTTTTTCCCTGAGATCCGATAAGCTTCCCTCTGAATTCCTGAGGGAGCGAGACATTGTAAACTGTCGTCTTATCACCTGTCGCATATGTTACTTGCACTTCAAGACAAGAGGTCATTTCCACAATCACACTTTGTAAGACGCCAGCAAGGCGGTCTCTAATCTCCGTTTCCTGATTAACAACTTCCGCTAACACACGAGCCTCCGATGACTCCATTGTGTAAGAAAATTTCAAACTTGAGCAACCCTCCATTACAGCGTCTAGGCTACAATGTGTTCCACCAATACGACAGAACACAGAACAGAGAACACTTCTGAAGAGACACTGTCGATGTTAAAATAGGTTAACCGAAGCGATAGAGTCTCGTGTCTATGATTGGCGGACAAGATGTCCCGACCAAAAAGAGAAGGAATACTCGATGTTAAAAAAATTAAACACGCTTCTACTAATCCTCCTGCTCGCAGCCTGCCAAGCTCAGGACACCGCCCTAAAATCTGCACCCACAGAAGGTTCTGAGACTATCGACGAAAAAGTGATTTATGGCTCGGATGATCGTAAAGATGTTTACGAAGTGACTTCTTCGCTGCAAAAACGTTTGGCCGATTCTACCGTCGCCCTCATTAAGGCCAGCTCAGTACAAGCCGGAGCAAACACATCACGAATTGTTTCCAAGACTTTTAAGGAAACGTATGGTTTGTGTTCCTCGGAACGTTTCGGGGAACAGGAAAATGCGGCGTTTTGCTCGGGTTCTCTTGTCGCTCCTGACATCATCGCCACAGCCGGACACTGTGTCCGTTCAGCCAGCGATTGCGCTTCTACGAAGTTTGTTTTTGGTTACGCGGTGAAAGTAAAAGGTGTTTTGCCGCGAGAGATCGCCAACTCCGAAATCTATTCTTGTGCTGAAGTCATTCATACCGAAGTTCTTGCCAGTGGTTCTGACTTTGCGCTTGTCCGTTTAAATCGCCCTGTCACCAATCACGCTGTTCTTAAACTTCGTCAAAGAGGTGCCGTGAAAGTCGGTGATCCTTTGGTCGTCATTGGACATCCCGTTGGTCTCCCCACCAAAGTCGCTGCCGGTGCGAAGGTTCGTAGCGCGCAACCGGATCAGTATTTTGTTGCCAACTTAGACACCTACGGGGGCAACTCAGGCTCTGCAGTTTTTAACTCTAAGACCGGTGTTGTTGAAGGAATCTTAGTCCGCGGTGACGATGATTTTGAGTACCATGGATCTTGCACCGTCTCACATCGCTGTAAAGACACAGAATGCCGCGGTGAAGATGTCACACGAATAACAAGAATTCTTCCTTATCTTTGAGTTTCATCAAGTTCATTTCATAAATCTTTCCGAAGATTGATTTTTAGGCTTTGAATACCTCCACAACAAATCAATCCAAAGGAGGATCTATGAAAATGAATCGTATGCTCATGCTTTGCGCGGGTCTCTGTATGATGGCACCCGCTCTTTCTCAAGCTAAATCTTTTGAAAGCGAAGACACCGTTGAACTTGGAACGGCCGCTGTGGAAATTGCCGCTCATCCCCACGGGCTTCAAAATTGCCAAGGGCTCACCTTGGATGACGCACAAAAGATGGCTCTTCGCCAGGCGGCTTTTGATTTTATAAAACAAAAAAATACTCTGGGTGCGACAGCAAAAAATGCCTGGATTGACTATGCTAATACAATTTCTGATATGGCTTCTACCAAAGATCAAGGCATTGCCGCAGGCGCAGCTGCTAAAGATGCAATGATGGCTTTGGGCCAAGCGAAACTGGATTTAGAAATAAAAGTGTTCTACGACATTCTAAAAGCTGAACAAAGAGAGCCCGCTTTCAAATGCATCATGAAGCAAATGCATCAAAAGATGATGGATAAGATGAAAAGAATGTGCTCTAAAATGCCGCCAGAGAAAAAACCTTAGTATTTTTGAAAGCCATCTTAAATAAGATGGCTTTTTTATTTCTCGTTTTAAACGAAACAAATCCTGCCAAACCATATAACCTTGCTTTATGACGGAAAAATCCAATTGGCAAAAACTGGGTGCGATCGAAGTTTTAAAACTAAAACCTCTTCAGCAATTGGAAATCAATCGCACAAAAATCGCTTTGATTTACAAAGACAATGAGTTCACCGCGATCTCAGGAGTGTGCAATCACGCCGGAGGACCTTTGGGTGACGGTCGTCTTGAAGGCGACTATGTCGTTTGTCCTTGGCACTACTATAGGTTCCATACGAAGACAGGAAAAGGTGAACCTGGCTTTGAAGAGGATCGTGTTCCGAGTTATCCGGTGAAGGAAGAAGACGGAATGCTTTGGGTCGATCTTGCGGCCGGCACATCTCGCCATAAATTGCATCATGCTCCTCACCCACTGACGCGCCCTTTGGGACGAGCGCCGGGGCCTTTGCGTGTTGTCGGAATTTCAACGACGGTAATGGATGTTAAAAATCCCCGTGTGTCGACATCCGAATTGTTGTTGGAAGAAGCTTTGAAGTACGGGGCGACTTTAGGATATGAAACGCGTTTAGAAAAAATCCGTGAGTTGCAGTTTCGCCACTGCGAAGGCTTTTATTCAAAAAGTTCGCATGCATGCACGTGGCCTTGTTCGATCACGCAAATGGATCCAAACGATCAGCTAGATCGAATTTACGAAGATATTATCTATTGGGCCGATGTGATACTGATTGCAACACCGATTCGCTGGGGCTCCGCAAGTTCATTGTATTATAAAATGGCCGAGCGCTTTAACTGCATTCAAAATCAAATCACCATTCGCAACAATCAACTGATTCGCGATAAGGTTGCAGGGTTTATCATCACCGGTGGTCAAGACAATGTGCAATCCGTTGCTGGTCATTTGATGGGATTTTTTGCCGAGCTCGGATTTCATCTGCCACCGTTTCCGTTTATCGCGCACTCTTTAGGATGGAGCATGGAAAACATGGAGCACAACGTCCGTTATGTGCAAAAGAGCCATGCCTTGGGTGATGCCGCAAAAGAGCTCTTAGACCGATGTGCGGATTTATCTGGAGCTTTGATTGAAGCCAGCTCGCCCTATAAGATTGTTCACCGTGCGGGTCGCAAGGCTTACGATGCGGAGAAACACCACGAGAAATAGTTTTCTTTCGTAGAGAGCGGCAATAAAAATAGTCGACGTGCGGATCATCTTTAAATCTTGTTATTTATTTTAACCAAAAATTTACCAAACCATTAAAACATTATTTAGTTTACTGCGTCATATATTTTTTTTCTTCATTTGATCAAAAATATAAGCTGTACTTGTATAAACATTTTTTGTTTACAGAAAGGATAGCAAATGTCAAAAAAGTTTGGATTACTATTAGGGATTTTTGCAACAGCGGGACTGCTTACCGCTGTTGGAAAAATCTCACCTAATGAAGTAGACGAAGAGATTTTAAATCAGCATGGAGCAAAAGTTTTACATATTAAGAATGGAACTAAGAAACCGGTTAGCTTTCTTTCCTATCTAGAAATGTATCCAAGCTTCATTGGCTGCAGTCAAAATTTAGCAAGCACTGAGGAATGGGAATTTCAGTGCTCCGACTGCTGGAAGAAGGTAATGAGGACGGTGGACACAGTTCCCTCACGCATTCGTCTCGCCCCCTGGGACAGTTAACAAGTCATTTAGAAGGAGTTCCATATCACGTAACCGGAAGCCTCTTTCTAACCTACCAGGCGCCGAATAACTCAGGTGAAGCAAGATTGAAGGCGACATGGACATTTCCGTCAGCTCCACCTATGGTTTCATATGTGTCATTCTACGTTTTTGTCCCCGACTTAGAAGATATGTCAGGTAGTCCTTACTTCACTACGAACAATATCACATCTCATCCAGGAGATGGTACATATATGCAATATAACGCCGGAGTAGCTCTCATTACTGCTCTTGATGATTATCAAATTAAATCTGCTGCTGACGGCATACCAACCGGAAGCATCGTGAAACCTAATTCAGAAGCTCTTAGCTTAAAATACGGAGGTATTTTCGACATTGGCAAAAATTATTCAAATCCCCACTGCCAACATCGAAGTGGTCTGGATATAGATATCGGAATGGCAAACTTTCAAGCTAGCTCCTACCATACGCAACTCGTTGCAAACCTCGAGGACAAACTACTTGCGGCTGGATATACATTCCCTGAAGGTAGCGAGAGCCCATATGCAACTCCGACAGAGCAAAGCCAACCGGGATATCATTGGCATGCTCACTATGATGGACCATAATTATTTAATTTTTTCAGGAGATTTTTAATGAACTATTTATTGATCATACTTATTAATTTTATTGCATTTTCAGTACAGGCAAATACCTGTCCTTATTCTCATCACAGTTTTGATGTCGAAGTTTCGACCAAAGTCACAAAAGCGAAGGATGAATATTCTTATGAATATTCAGTGTCTAACTCTAAAACTAGCATTGTCTCTGTCGCCAATTTTTTTCTTAAATCCAAAGAGAAAATTACAAGTCCTAAGTCGCCGAACAACTGGAATCCTGCAAAGTTTTCTGGAAGCTCTACCGTTGGATGGAGTACAGATAGAAAACTAAGTATAAAACCCGGAGAGTTCGTTTCAGGATACAAAGTAACGTCAAAAGGCAGACCCGGAATAGTGAAAGCATCATTTATGGGTAGAAACTCAATCACCAATGTTATCTACACGAAAATTAAACGTGACAAAATGACCGCATGTCCAGGCTACTGGGACTACGGCAGCCGCGGAGTTGACGATCCTCGTGCTTCAGTTATGACCCTTGGCCCAATTCCAGAAAATCAGGTGAGTCCTACGGCGTTGTATCGCTTAAAGTCCGATGAAGCATGGACGGGCTCATTGGAGACCTCACACGATGCCTTGCGAACTATTGATCCTATGGCAAAAGGGACCATTGAGGTTCTCGTATTAGGAAACTCTGATATTCAAGCCGAGGATATTCAAAAGAGTGGAATCAAATTTGGACGTGGAAATGCCGAACCAAAATCAATCAATATTATTGACATTAACACGACAACCCCAAGATATTCCGGAAAAGCATTGCTGCTCACTTTTGATTTAGAACAAGTTCAGGTTCTTTGCGATCTTGATCGAGCGCTATTCTTGGAAGCTCAGGCCTCGAAAGATCGTCGTGTTTTTACAGGTATAAAAATTAAACCTACGTTCTGCGATTTAAAAAACTGGGCACCAGAAGTTCCGAATATTTTAAAAGTTCGCGCCGAATCGCATAACGAATAAAAGAAATTTAATGGTATGGCTACAAGATCATGTGGCCATGCCCGTTAAATCAAAAAGCGACTATCTGAATCTCCCTCGTTTATCCCACGTACAAAGTCTTGTTTGCCTTCCGAAAGCGCCTCAGCTTGAGATTTTTTGCTAGGCTGAGTCTTCGAGGAGAATCGCATGCAAAAAATTTTGCTAATTATTGCCGTGAGCTTTTCGTGTCTGACTGCGTGCTCACGACTTGATATCGCCTACAATTGGGCGGACACGTTTATTGCCTCTAAAGTTGACGACTACTTTGATATTTCTTCCAAACAAAGCAAAGCCCTTAAAAAATCCCTGCAACAAGACTTTGAAAAAATGAAGACCGCCGTTCTTCCGGATTGGATCAATAACGCTAAAAAGCTTGAGCGGGATATTGCGCAAAATACATTAAACGAAAATAAAATCTCTAGCGTCTTTTCTTTGGTGATAAGAAATGTCGAGCACTTCACGTCTTATTTTACCGATACGGCTGTGAATTTTATCTCGTCAACAGATCCTCAACAATTGGCTTATTTTTCAAAAGCTTTTCATGAAAAGAATGATGAAGATTTAAAGAAATTCCGCGACACGAAAACATATCAGCGCGAATACAAAGAAAAATATTATAAGTACTTTAATATGTTCTTGGGTTCTTTAACGGATTCACAGAAGTCCCTGATTGAAAAACACATTCAAGAGTCTCCGTTTCCTTTGGAGCTTAAGATCAAAAACAAGGAATGGGTTTTTCAAAAGTTTATCAAAGAGTGCAAAACTCCAGAAAGCATGAAAGCGTTCGTGAGGGACTTTTATGCCCATCCAGAGGCTTACAATGATCCTGCCTACCAGGCGGCTTTTAAGGCTTACCAGAAAGATCTGCAAAACCTTGTAGTGAAAATTCTTTTAAGTCTGAACTCTGAGCAAAAGAAGGAACTCCTTCAGAACCTGCAAGAAAAGGTCGCTCAGCTGGAAAAAATCCGCAGACGTTCTTAATCGTCTCGTTTTAAAACACAATTCCCGTTATTTTTCTCTGTTATATTCCGAAAAGAACTGTGATGAAAATCTTCGCGGTTCTTTTTATTTTTTTGCTTTCATCAGCGAGTTTTGCCAAAGACGATCTAAAGTCTTTTGCTACAGGCCTGGATAAAACGCTTCGTCACTTAAACCGCTCTGATTCCCGACCTTGTGATGCCGAAAATTTGACGCCTTCTTCAGCTCGTTTGGTGAGCTACAAAGGTGCTCCGGCCACTGTTATGTCAGAAGAAGATGCCCAGGCTTTATTTACTGAACTTAAAAACAAAAAAGACATTCCCTATGACTTTTCATTGGCGGGTTGTGAGCAGCGTGCTCATGAGATGTCTCGGTTGATGTTATTAAAAGGGATTACGCCACTTAAAGGTTTTGCTTCGGTGGACGAAAATAAATCTCCCCGCTTGGAAATTCCTCACCCCAGAAAAAAAGGCGAACGCATTCGCTGGAAATATCACGTCGCTCCCGTTGTTTTAATTGAGAAAAAAGGCGAGCTTATTCCATTCACCATTGATCCTTCAATGGAAACGAAAGCTGTTCCCACCTCTCAATGGGTGGGGGACATGTCTAAGCACAATAAATCCATGAACGTGAAATTGCAGTTCACTCCGGCGAACCAATATGACGTCGACGGTCGTTTGCGCATAGATCCCCGTGATAAAGAGTTCAGTCAATCCAACCAAGAGTCTTTGCGTGAGTTTAAAAAATACAGCGAAGACCCTCGTGGTGAAGAAGAATGGATGTTCCAGCAGCAATTGATGGAAGATAAATTGAACTCGATGCCCGGCTATTGATTCTTCATGTCCAATGACATTCGTGACAATGACTTAACATAGTCATTTTTTTCTTTCACCCATAAGGATGATAGTTAAACTTAGGTATGTTTTAGGAGAGGATTGTGCGGATTCTCCATTATTTATCAGGCATCCTTTTGGTTTTAACTGTGGGACTTCTGATGTATGTCACAGAAGGCACCGAATACTATTTGCCCAATCCCGCGTCGCTTCTTGTTTTAGCTGTGATCTTTAGTTGCTTTTATGGCGGAATGGGGCCGGGCCTTTTTACAAGTACCGTGGCCTGGACTTATCTCGCTTACTTTCTTTCTCATAATGGCACTTTAAGCGAAGAAGCAACTCGACGACTTTCGATGTGGGCTATTTCACTTCCCTCCATCGCCGCCATCGTCGGTGTTCTTAAAAAACGTTCTGAAGCTCATTTTCTGAAAGAGCTCGGAGAACGAAATCTGCGCGAAAAACTTCTTCGGGAAAGTGAAGAGCGCACGCGGGCCATTATTAACTCGGCCCATGATTCATTTATCGCGATTGATACTGAAAGCCACATTCGTGAGTGGAATCCTCAAGCGGAAAGATCCTTTGGCTGGAAACGCGAAGAAGTTTTAGGACAATCTATTGCAAACGTGATTATTCCGGAAAAATATCGCGAGGCCCATTTTGCGGGACTGAAGCGCTATCTTGGCTCTGGCGAAGGTCCGATCTTAAACACCCGCATTGAAGTGCCCGCCATACATAAAGACGGCCACGAGTTGATCGTGGAACTTACCGTCTATCCGATTCAGCAAAAGGAGACGGTGATCTTTGGAGCCTTTCTTCATGACATCACAATAAGAAAAAAAACAGAGCAGTTAAGTCTGATTCAGTACTCCATCACGCGCATTCTGACAGATCGGAATAATTTAGCGGAAGCCATTCCGCCATTTCTAAAAGCCGTTGGGTCGGGACTCAATTGGCCTGTCACGGAACTTTGGCTTTCCGATAAAGAAAGAAAATATTTAACCATTGCTGGCTTATGGTCTTTATCTTCTGAGCTTGAAGATAGTTTCAAATCGGCAAATGCGTCTTTAAGAATTCCCCGCGAAGAAGGCCTTGTTGGAACTGTTTCCACAATCACGGCTTCCTTATGGCTATCTGCCAAAGATCGCCCGATGCCTCGCGCGGATTTTTTAAAACAAAATGGCATTCAAACTATTTTGTACTGCCCGATTTATGAAGGAACAGAACTTATTGGAACTCTGTTAATACATCATACAAGTGCCATGCCTTCGGATGTGCAGGTGTTAGATCTTATGAATGACATCGGAAAGCGCTTCGGACTTTTTGTTTTACGCCGTTGGGCGGAAGAAAAGCTGACACAGCTTTCAAAAGACCTTGAAGTCAAAGTTCAAAAACGAACAGAAGAGTTGGGAAATTTGAATAAGCAGCTTTCTCAAGAAGTGACCGAAAAACAGATTTTGTATGAGCAAGCGCAAACAGCGAACCGTCTTAAAGATGAGTTTTTAGCAACGATTTCTCATGAACTGCGAACGCCTATGAATGTGATCTTGGGACACAGTGAAATGCTTCACGATGAAGACTTAACGGAGTCTGAAAAACGAAAATCCATTGAGGCTATTTATCGAAACACCAAAGCGCAAGTGCATATTGTGAGCGATATCCTGGATGTTTCGCGCTTTATCACCGGCAAAGTGCAGCTCAATATGGAAGTCAATGATATGGCGGATATTATTTCCCTCTCTGTGGAATCTATTTTACCTGCAGCAAGTGCTAAAAATATTGAAGTCATTGAGAATATCGGAACTGATATTGGCCCTATTGCAGGTGACCCTACCCGTCTGCAACAAGTTCTTTGGAATTTACTTTCTAATGCGGTGAAGTTCACTCCTCGCCACGGGAAGATTTATGTTTCATTGGCAAAAGCGGAATCCAATGTGCAGATCACGGTGCGCGATACAGGGAAAGGTATTGATCCAAGTTTTTTGCCGTACGTCTTTGAACGCTTCCGTCAAGAAGATGCCACTACGACACGAAAATATGGCGGTCTGGGTTTGGGCCTTGCTATCACTCGCAGTATTGTTGAAGCTCATGGCGGAAATATTCAAGTCGCCAGTGAAGGTAAAGGCAAAGGTGCCACCTTTACGGTGATTTTCCCGATGACATCTTTAAAGAATCGCCCCGCGCCGAAAGATGATCACGATGTTGCGGTTAGTAAGAATCCTCTGAAAAACTTAAGTATTCTTATTGTCGACGATCAGGCTGATGCGCAAATTTTAGTGGGCACACTTTTAAAGAAAGCCGGAGCGAAGATTTATACGGCCTCTTCAGTCGCTGAAGCTTTTAAATCTTTGATCAAAAATCGTCCTGACGTTGTTCTCACCGATATCGGTATGCCCGAGCACGATGGCTATGACTTGATTCACATGATTCGCAAACTCTCTCCAGAAATGGGAGGAAATACGATCGTTATTGCGTTAACAGCTTATGCTCATGATGAGGATCACGAGCGTGCTTTAAAAGAAGGCTTTCAAGAACATCTTGCAAAACCTGTTGAAGGACGACTGCTCATTAAAACTATTGGCAAACTCACGGGCCGTTATAAACCGACGCACTAAGGCTCTTCTTGATTGCGCATATGATCGGCAAGTCTTAAAAGAGAATGTAAAAGTTCAGATCTGAGTGGCTCTGCGATTTTTAAATCATCAAAAGCTTGAACCATGCAAAGCATCCACTGATCGCGTTCGGATTTTCTGATTTCAAAAGGCATGTGTCTAGCGCGCAATCTTGGATGACCATAGCGTTGTTCAAAAAGACCCGGGCCACCAAGCCAGCCTGATAAAAACATAAAAAGTTTTTCTTCAGAGCCTCTGAGGTTTTCTGGATGCATGTCGCGCAAAGATTTTACCTCTGGCAAAGTGTCCATGATTTCATAAAAACGTTTTGTGATATTTCTTAAGACCGGTTCCCCGCCAAGAAGTTCGTAGGGCGTTTGTTGTTTTTGATTCACTTAGTGTTTCTCTTCCAAATAACTAAAATAGGCTTTGCAATAATCGGTTTCGGATTGCACGCGGTTGTAACGCACAGATTTATCCATCTTACGAGCGCTGCAACGACTGAGCGCTGGCCAAATCAATCCCGTCGGACGAGCTTTGATAATGTCAGCGAGCTCCTGCTTACAATCCCCGATCGCTTTATCCCAGATTGTTTTGCATAAGTCAGGCTCAAGTTTATAACAGGCGCCTTGCGGCGATTTTGAACCACAAGGCTCTTTGGCGAGGTCCTCTTCAATCATTTTAGGAGTCACCACCGCCGTCATAATGTAGATCAAAAAGATAATGACCGCTCCGGTTCCGATCCCCATGTCCCAATAAAGCGGACTGCGCGTTAAGCGCCAGATCGGGCGAACGATGATAAAAAGAAGGCCTACCACTAGAACTACACTGGATATAACTGTGCCTACCATAAGCTTATTATAAAATGTCTGTTTGCAATTGAAAGACAAATATTAGGGGTCGATAGGATCAAGCCACTTGGGTGTCAATTTGTTTTACTTTTTATTCAACTTTCTCGAGGTTTAACCCTTAAACTCTTCCCACGTAGTCAGACCGTATTTCTTTCTTTGGCTTTTGTAGTAGATGGCCATGGAAACTCCAAAGAGCACTCCCGCAAAAACGGACGCTGCGACTTGCAGGGAAATCGGCATATTATGACGACGCCAAGAAACAAAATGCATGGCAAGCCCCCACCCTGCCGCGAAGTTAATTCCCAAGGAAAGAGCGATTTGCCACATTTTGCAGAAAATGATCGGCGGAACATTTTGTCCCATGCTGATGAACATCACTGTCGGCGTTGTAGTATAAGCTCGCGGCATTTTCTTTTCTTGCGCATAGGCTTTAAAGATCGTGACTTTTTGTTCATGCGTGAGTGGTGACATAGACCTTCCTACTCGTTGTACTTTCTATTAGAGCCTTTGGCTTTTTCCACCGGGTACTTTTCAGCATTCTTCTGCATTTTGTTTTGCAAAGCTTCTGAAAGATCTATGGAGTTCATCTGTGCAAATCTTAGAACGAAGAAAAAGACATCCGCAAGCTCTTCAGAAACTTTTTGCCGGAACTCCGGCGTTTTCATTTTTTCCTGAACTTCAGCATCGGATTTAAAACGGAAAAGTTCCAAGAGTTCGTTGGCCTCAGTGGACATGCCAATGGCAAGGTCTTTTGGTGGGTGGAACTGGTCCCAGTCGCGGGCTTCGCAGAAGGATTTGATAAGTTGAGTTAGCTGTACAAGTTCCACCGGTTCTCCGTTTTTTAGAAAGAATAACTCCTTTCCTGGTTTTCTACAAACTGTGTGCTAAGCTTAAACAATGCAAAAAACGCTTTTGGCCGCTTTATTAATTTTCAACCTGCCTTTTTATAGTTTTGGAAAGATCATGCAGAAGACAGAACAGCTCAACGTGAGACAGAGCAAACAATGGATCTCGTATTTTGGAAATGACTCCGCAAAGACTGTGATCCTCTTTGTACACGGAGGGCCTGGCTCACCGCTGATGATGTTTTCAGAAAGTTTTGACAAGGAACTTGCGAAGAATTTTTTGGTGGTTCATTGGGATCAACGTGGTGCCGGAAAATCTTATACTCCCGAGGCGTTTAACAAGTCTTTAAGCTTGAAAGACTATGTCGCTGACGGATTAGAAGTCGTAAAACATCTTAAAGAAAAACTGCCAGGGAAGAAATTGATTTTGGTCGGCCACTCTTGGGGAACTGTGGTAGCTTCCCATATGGTAAAAGCAGAGCCCGATGCATTTGTTGCTTATGTTTCTGTCGGCACCGTGGTTGATTATGCCAAGGCCGACCAAATCAAATACGAATTCCTGCACAAAAATCATCCTGAGTTAAAAGCTCCGCCCTATGTGCATTGGGCGGATGCGATGCAAGTCAGTCAGCTTTTGATCAAAGCTCATCGTATTTTTCATGGAATTGCCCTTGATGAAGTTAATCGTGCTGCGGGTTCGGGTCATTTCTATTCTATGGACGATCTCAAGAATCAATCTTTGGGAGCACAGAAATCCTTTGAAGCTTTGATTCCGTTTTTAGAAAAATACAATGCGGCCTCCGCAGTTCCGACTTTGGATATTCCCACTTATTTTATTCAAGGGACTTTTGATCTAGCGACACCAACAGAGCTTGTGAAAAAATATTTCGATAAAACCTTGGCCCCTAAGGGGAAAGAATTTATTGAGTTTAAAAACTCCGCGCATTTTCCGATGTTTGAAGAGGCGGCTTTATTTGCTGAGACGATGAAGAAGGTGGGGTCTTTGAGGCCTTAAGGCCCCCAAGATTATTCGAGATGAGATAGACAAGAAATAACTGTCGAGTTCTCGAGATTCATACCGAAGATTTTTTCTTTTAGAGATGAAATCAGTTTCATCATTGAAGCCTCCTTTGTTTGTTATTGCTTCTTACGGCATATAATAACAAAAGATGGAGGCTTTTAATTCCCTCATTCAGCAAATTCGAATATGCGTGTTATGCATATATAAATGTATAATTATTCGTCACCGCTGTATAAAGGGCTAGTTTTTCAGCAATGTTTTTAGTCTTCTGACTTTTTGGGGAAAAGGTCTTCAACTTTCACATCGTTTTTTCGACGAACGCGGGGCTCTTTGCGTTCTTCTTCGTAGAACTCGCCTTGTAATCGGCGCATGGGCATTTGATCTAATTCTTTGATGATGTTGTAGAACTTTATTAATTGGTTTTTTAAGCTTGTGAGGACACGGATCATTCTGGGCTCCCTGGATAATGGAGTTAGTGTAAAATCAGAATGTCCGCTCATTGTTAAAATCTGCATGAAATTGTGAAATCCTAGACTGCCGAATAGGATGATGAATGCTTTCGAGAGCATCTTTCGGAATTCCAGAATTCTTTCCAGATTTCATCCACCATTCGTACTATCTGTTAAAATACGAACAAAACAAATTTGCCTTTATAATGAGCAAACTAAACTTTTTTATAAACAAACCGAAATGTACGCTGCAATAAGGAGCAGCTGAATGTCTAGAGAAACAAAACAGGACAGAATCATTCGTAATCTACTCGATCAAGCAACCGAGCATCTTCACGAACTAAAGAATCTCGATGCAAATCCAAATACAAAAGAGCTTGATGTTGAGAGATGGGCCCAGAGCTTTATTAGAAATTGCTTGGGCTATTCCGCTTCCGCTGGATACTCCATTCGTGCACAAGAAACTAAGGGAAAAATGCGTCCTGATTTAATTGTTCTCTTTAATGACAAACCTATCTTCGTCGTTGAAGTAAAGAAAATGGGTTTTGATCTTAATAAATCTGATTTCCGTTGCGGCAAAGTACAACTCAACGAATATCTAAACCTTATTGGAAATGTCCGTTGGGGAATGCTTACAAATGGGACTGAATGGAAACTTTACGACTTCTCACTCCCTGAGTACGGCGGAATTGAGATCGCAGCTTTTGATTTAAAATCGGAAGGTGACGTTCTCGATGTATCTAAAAAAGCCGTTGAAGAACAAGCTTATGAGTTTTTTGATTTCCATGAAAATTCATTCACTACGACGTCCTGGCCTGAGCTTTCAAAGGAAGCTATGGCATTTTCTCCGGAATCACTAGCGAAAGCGATCTTATCAACTGACGTTGTTAGATACATTGCCAAATATGTTCGTGGAGAGCATGAGTTTAAAGCAAATCACGAAATTTTAACGGACCGTCTCTATTGGTTACTTGAACAAGGTCTCAATGACGCCATCAAAGGATGGAATGATACGAAGGCTGCCGAAATCCAAAAATTCGTCAAAGCGCAGAAAAGAGCTTCCCGAAAAACAAAGAGATCTAGAAAATCTTCTGTAAGTACCGAGCCAGCCATTGCCACATCCGATGTGACATCGCCAGACACAGTTCTAGGCGAAGAAAACAAAACAGCGTCTTAAAAATGACTTCAACAAAAAACGTTACTTTTTCAATTATATAAAGGTTACAAAATGGCATTTAAACTACGAGACAACGAAGAAATTAAAATGAAAGCCACATTCCATTGGTCAGACTATCTTGTTGCAGGCTTCTGGGCATTCATTTGCACGCCTGGATTTTTTGTATCAATGGCTGACGATTCCAATCGCATGCCTTCACCTGTATTTTTTGCGATTGTTGCCTATGCTCCTTTGCTATACAAAATCCTCAAGAATAGATCAAAAAAATATTTAATAACAAATCAGCGTCTTTACATTGAAAACGGAATTTTAACAAAAACTGCAACAGATGTTCCCCTAAATAAAATCAATGATATTGCATTTTCTCAAAATTTTATCGAAAGACTTTTTGATGTTGGGAGTCTCAGCATCTTAACTGGGAACGATAAAGGAAATAACGTTAAAGGTATTGTCAATCCAGAAGGCTTTCGAGAATGCCTAAGTAAATACTGCAACCATAAAGCATCATGAAAAAAATAGAGCTTAAAAGATTTGACGACTGCATAAAATCGGCAGTCAGCAAGAAAAAGCATGTCTTACTGGGAAATGGCTTCAGTCGCGCTTGCAGAAATGAAGTATTCTCTTATGACTCTCTCTTCAAATCAGCGGACTTCAGTAGGCTTTCTGTTGAGGCAAAACAGATATTTCAACTACTAGATACGACGGATTTTGAAATCGTCATGAAGTCCTTAAATGTATCAGCGACTATTATGCCTATCTACGGCTGTGCTGCAGATATATCAAATCGCGCTCAATCGGACTCTGGTTTCTTGCGCAGCATTTTGGTCAACACAATTGCAAAACATCATCCTCCCTTACCATCTAGCATATCGGAAGAGGAGTATGCGAACTGCATAAAATTCTTATCAAACTTCGACAAAATATACTCTCTCAACTATGACCTTCTATTGTACTGGACACTTATGAAGCAAAGAGAGCTGGGAGGCTCAGAGAAAGACGATGGATTTCGAGATCCATCGGAAATTGAAAATGAGATATCTACCGAGGACGGGTATGTCGCATGGGCAAACGACACCCACGGACAAAATATTCACTATATTCACGGCGCACTTCATATATTTTACCAAAAAGCTCTCCTACAAAAATTCTGCTGGAGTAGAACAGGCACGCGTCTCTTAGAACAAATCGACACAGCCTTGAAGAGTGGAAAATTTCCCCTGATAGTAGCAGAAGGTACAGCAAATCAAAAACTCGAAAGAATTCAAAAGAGTAACTATTTAGGGTTTAACTTTCGAAGTCTCCGAAATTGTACTGGAACATTATTTACCTTTGGAGTTTCCTTTGGAGACGCTGACAAACATATTATGACGCAAATTCAAAAAAACACTCGCCTGGAAAAAATTTGTGTTTCGGTCTTTGGTGATATAGACAGTGAAAACAATCTTCAAATGATCCAGTCCCTTGAAACAATTACGAATGATCGTCCCGCTTCAAAACCGCTCACATTAGAGTTTTACGAAGCAAATTCCGCAAGGGTGTGGAAGTAATAAAAATGGTAGACAAACTTCAAAACTTCTTTTTTCTTTTTGGCGGTCTATTTGGGTACTATACGCTTTCTAGATTACAAGCTATGCGCCTTTACAACTTTGATATGCTATTTGAAAAAAATGGATCTCCGCCTTCCAGAGTCCTTTGTAGATATATTCTTGGAATAACCTCCAATATGCTAGTGGCAACTTGCATCTCATTTTCATGGCTATGGTTTAACTATTTGATTCCCCAAACAAAGATAGAATTTTCATTTATACAAGTGATTGCCGGAGCAAGTATTGTTATTTCATCCTCTTCAATTGTATTGGTAAGCCACAGACTCGTTGCCTCTTTAGCAATCTATTTTCAAAAACAGCTATTCTCTGACGACTATTTCGACAAAATTGACAGCGACTTAAACATCAAATCCAGATTCTTAACTCAAAGTAAAGCACACGCACACTTTAATGGTGCTGTCATTTTTTTGCTCCTACAATGTGGCTTCGGATACATCATGTCTTTTGCTTTTCTTTAGATTTCTTATAAGGATAATTTTTTATATTTGAGGGGTGAAAATGAGTAATTCTGCTATGTTCCCTTATGGGGAGAACAACCAATTTCAGTGTGAGTGTACTGCTCATTTAACCGTGCATATTACTAAGCAAGATGGCCACAATGAAACAGAAGAATTTTACTGTCCACGATGTGGTAAGGATTATAAAGCCAGAGCATCAATGCCTATAAGTGATATTCAAATCACTCCTCCTCTTCTCACAGATCCACTTGATCGGAAAATGGAAATCTCATCATATAAAAATAACCTTGAAAGGAAGGTTGAAGACTTGTCGGTAGAGGTCGCTCAGATGGATCAAAGAAGAGAAACGCTAAGCGTGGACGAGCAGCGCTATATGAATGCAAAGGAGAGTGAGATCAAAGACCTCCAAGCTCAGATTAATCGTCTGAAGAATATGTTTGCTCGCCTTTAATTAATTCGTGGGTGACAGCAAACGGTCACCCACGTTAGCCGATTAGAATTGAGTGAATCCAATCAGCCAAAATATGGCCACCATGTACGAAAAGCAAAAGCATACGATCCGGCATTCTTTGAAGAGAATTCCTGTGATGATCCTATTACAATGCTCAAAGCCGCAGCCGTCGTCGCTCCAAAATTAAGTATTAATAATCCGCCTATAATTACGAGTACGATGATTTCATCCATCAGTACATCCCTGAGTTACATATGCTCAAGAGGTCATCAGAAGTTATTGTCGTGGAAATATCACACATAAGTACCTTCTGACTGATAAGCAATTCTCTCGATATCTTCCTAAAGTACAAAAAGAAGCGGGAATTACTGAGCATATTATCTGTCACATCGCCAGACACATTTTCGGAGACTATCTTTGGAAATTAGTCTGAGAATATATGATTAATAGAGGACATACCCGCAACACCAGAAAGTCTTGTTCTCGAATTAAACGGTACATGCGATGCCCCTATTTCTTGACCCATTTGGCATCCCAATTGGCTGAATTTAATTTATTTTTCAGCTCATCTCCATATTTTGCAATAAGACTGCGATAAAAACCGCTCTCAATAGAATCAATATATGCAATTTCTCCAGCTAAAGATTTCATATGCTCCGGAGACAAATTTCCAGTCAACGCTCGATGAATTTTCGCTCTCAAAAATTTTTTTCTAACTCTACCAACACTTAAACTCGAATCGCTTGTAACTGTCACTCCAGTTATAATTACCTTCTTCTTTTTTGAAACGTGGACAGTTTTGGCTGTATTCAATTTTAATTTGAGATCCGTGAAGTCCGATAACACTGACATTATCTCCTTGTCACAGTCACTTAAACGATTCGGATACTCGGATGACAAACATATATCATCTGCGTAGCGTGTATATACAACGCCTCTATTTGCCATCCGTTCTGCAAACTCTTTATCAAATTCATACATAATCAAATTTGACAGAATCGGTGAAGATGGAGCACCTATAACGAGTTGTCCCTTCTTACAGCAAATATTTGTTATTAAAGTCAAATCACTTGCTGGTAAGTTAATTCCTCTCGCCTCTAAATTTCTCTTAAGCATTGATTGGATATTGTGAGCTTTGATAGACGGAAAGAAGTCGGAAAAATCAAACTTAACGAAATATTTGCTCCGCACATGCTGATTTGCATTATGAGCAATTCCTTTACCTTTTACATATGCTGTCGCCGCAGAGTGAACGGGCAACCTCGAAAACAACATCTCAATGAGCACGCGTTGAAGAAATTTTACTTCCTTTGATGGTTGTTCGACAGTTCGAGTGCCACCCTTCTTTTTCGGAATTTTATATACCTTATATCGATGTGATGCTGTATTGGCAAACGCCATCAATCCCCACTGAGTAAGTCCTGAAACCTCAGCTACCATTTCCAGAATCACAGCACAAACTCCTTAACTTGGAATAATTGAGGTCGAATTCTTTTATAATAACTTTTCACTTTGAGAAGAAGCACGTTCTCATCAATGTTTCTAAGTTCAACAAGTGGGTGGACGGCATTATTATTTTTCACCACCAATGAGCCATCGGCCTCGTAGATATCGACGTATTTAATTCCTTTAAGAATCCCAACGTAATCCCTTAGCTCACGAAACTCGAATTGCCCAAATAGATGCAAAATGACTTCTTTAAGATCTTCTATTGAAATAGCACCAAAAATATCGATGATCTTATAGATCAAATGGAGACGATGCCGATGATCCATTTCCTTGAAATTTTTTTGAAGAATTTTCTTTGAGCTTTTATTTGAACCGTTAATGCGCTCATGAAGACGAGTCCTAACACGATCAAATTCAATTACTTGGGCCTTAAAATCTATATGTACCTTCGTGCGAAAATCAGACTCTCGATCAATCAAATCAATGGGCCCTTTGTTCAAGAAAGAATCTTTTTGCTCGTCCCCGCAATTAACAATTAGAGTCTTTTTTCGTATTTCTTCACTTTTCGCAAAATAACCGACTTCGGCAAAAGACCCAGGGCTCTCAGGAAAGATAATCACGCAGTCGGAAATATCAGCTAAGATTTCTTCAAATAAGGCTATATTATTATAACGAATCTGATTGAGACCATCTGCAGACTCGGCGGCGGCTTCAGCTAACACTATTTCATAATCCGGGAGCTCTGTTGCTGCATAGGCAAGAAACTTGCTTCGAACAGAGAATATAGTAGTTTCCCCATTTTTTTTATCGTTACCACCGCAAACAAAAATAAAGGGTCTATTATATCTTAGGAAAGCCTTTTCACTGCATAATGCATTTTTCAACTCGCTCAACAATGCACTTGCAGTATTATTGGTGGCTAAATTTTCAAACATCAAAAATATCTCTTACATTAAGAGCGCCAAATTTTAGCGGAAGGTTTCGTAGAAAGCTTTCGCTATAATTTGGCGGTAAAATCTAATCAATCCATCACGGCCTGGTGAAACACCCGGCACAGAACTTAACAAAAAAAACGAAAAGTTCTCCCTAAGAGATATAAACATTTTTAAATATATCGAGGCCACCGTCAATGTCTGTAAACAAAATGAGAGCAACAAACTTAGACTTTTGTCTATGGTTCGAGCTCTTAAATAACGCACACGAAGGCGACAAGCTTGCTCTGCAAGCTTTAGGCGGATGGAAAACGTCTCGCCAGCCAGAGCGCTACAAAGATTCTCTCCAGTGTAGGGCAGAACGGCCTTCGACAAGATCGAAAGCAAAGGCAAACTGATCCTATTCAAAGCAAGTAATTACCTGCCACCTCATTGCATTTTGATGGTAAATCGCCGATCAGCCTAATCGCAACACCCATTCAAAAATTGTAAGTCATTGAATTTTGGGCAAAAAAAAAGCCCGGCGATTGCCAGGCATTTTAAAATTGGTAGTGAGAGGCGGACTTGAACCGCCGACCTACGGATTATGATTCCGTTGCTCTAACCAGCTGAGCTACCCCACCACACGAATCACAGAAATTGCGTTTTGGCGCAAAATGCGTGAAGCAGGATTTTTAATTGGGGACGTGCATTATGTCAATCCTGGGCTTTGCGTTAAATTACGTTTTTTGAAATATGCTGAATATTCCAAAGTTTCCTCGCCTTAGGTCTTGACCTTACCCCCTATTCCGCCGTGCAATTACAGATGATGTAAGAAAACCACGGAGGGGGACTTATATGAAAAAACTGATGATGGCACTTGCGGTGCCAGCGCTACTTATTGGCTGTTCTAAGGACGATAAATCTAAAAAGCCAACTTCAATGCAGCCCACGACTTTTTCAAGTCTGTTCTGGGTACAACAAACAAACCTTATCACAATCAAAACTGTTGATGACCAGCCTCTTGCGGGTGCTCAAATTTTGATCGGCGATGCCTTGAATGCTCCTTTTTCAGGCAACTTCCTGACGACGGATGCAAATGGTCAGGTGGAGCTTCCAGCGGGATGGACTTCGGCTCAAGCAGTCACAGTTCAAGCTCCGGGCTATATGCGCACGACTTATATGGCGCAAGAGCCAGGCGCTTTGACGATCAAACTTCGCGCAGTGTCTTCAAAGGTTCAGCACGAAGTGCGTGGCGGAACTCAAGGTCTTCCGATCCAAGATAAAGATGGCTTTGTCGACTTCGGACTTGTGATGCCTGCATTTACGAAACAAGACATGCTGGCTTTCGATATTAATAATGTTATCAGCCCGCAGTACGATCGCATTTCAGCGATGGGCCAAGACATCGATGTTCCGGCGAATATCTCTTTGCCAAAACAAAGCGAAAAGTATTCTTTGTTCACAATCACTTTGGATAAACCAACGTATCGCATTTACTACGGACAACCCGGCATCAGTCGCGTGTTCGCAGCTCGCGGTCGTTTCCCGTTTAAATCTACAGTGGATGCTTTGCGTGGCGGAGCTGAGTTCTACGAACTTATCAACGATTTCAAAATCAACGGTGGAGCCGTTCGCGACATCGAAATCAAATCCGGCCAAACAAAATTGGATATGCCAACTCGCGAGTTGAACTTCTCAGAACCAAAAAATCTGACAGCTCCTCAATATCGCGCAGATGAAATGTTCATCGCCGTCGGCGTAGCGAACCAATCCGGCTACCTCATCCCGACAGATGTGAAAAAACTCGCACAAGGTCAGAAAATGGCTTTGAATACGCTGCCTGGCTCTGAGCAACTTGTTTTGGGTGTTCTAAAAAAATCAGCTGACATGAAAAGCGGCGGAGATCGTATGAGTGCGACCCTGCTTCCTTTTGCAGCAGGTGCGACTCCGTCAATGCTTCCTTTGATCCCTGATCCAACGATCCAAGGTGATGAGATCTTGATGCCGAAGTTTAGCTCTGTGGCGGGTGTAAATCCGATTGCGACTTACTCTGTGCTTTCTAAAGAAGAGGAAGTTCAGCAAGGTAACGCGAAAGTGAAAATCTATATGCCTCAATGGGAAGTGTACGCACAAAACTGGCTTGAGCGTATGAAACTGCCCCAATGGCCAAGTGACTCTGCGATTCCTGGTAAAAAACGCTGGGAAGTAAACTTCGTCGGCAGCCAAACTGCTTCACAAGCAGCCCTCGGACCTGCTATGATCGAAGCCGCAACACATGTTACACACAGCTCAATCTCTTTCTAGAAAAATACTTCTTGGACTTGTGATTATCACAGGCTGCACTCTTTTTGGGTGCAGCTTGTTCGACAAGAAACCTTCTGCCCATGCCCGCATGGGACAAATCAACAAACAAAAAGTTTTCTTCGCCACCTACGACCAAGTGTGGAGAGCCGCTCACGCTGTTCTTAAATATCCTATCGCTCAAGAAAATCAGGACACCGGTGTTATCGAAACCGAATACATCAAAGGCATCGACGGCTGGCTTCCACCAAATGAACAACGTCCTCCATCAAGCGGCATTCGCTACAAGTTGACGCTGACATTTGCCAAAGGAAAAACCGAAGGCCGCGAATCCGTGCGCGTGACGGTTGATAAAAGAATGGAAATTCTAAGAGATTTCTTTTCAGAACCAGAAACCATGGAATCCGATGGCCTTGAAGAGAAGATCATCTTCTATCGCATCGAACGCGAGCTTATCGTTAACGACGCTCTTAAGCGCGCGAATTAAAAAACATACCCCAAGAACTATTCTGCATCCGGGCCTTCGTGTTGTTCGCTGTCACTGTCTGAATCATCAGAATCGTCTGGCGGAAGCTCGGCCTTCGTTTTCGTCAAAGTGGGATCTTGCACAGAAGAAGGAGTCTTCGCCAAAACCGTATTGCAAGAAGCTTTTACTCTGAAAAAATGCTTCCACATTTCTTCATCGGCTTTTCCTTTGATCTCGGGTTCTTGCAACTCGGAACCCATGTACGAACTGAATTTAGCAAATTCCTTAAGATGTTTTAACTTGCGAGGGATTTTGCGTTCTCCGTCACATTCGCCCTGAGACGCTTTTCCACCTTCCGCAATAAAGCTGAAAGCTTTCGGAGGAGTTTTTCTTTTCGCCAATGCAAAAGAGCTTGGATTCACCATAGGATGAAGAAGCAATACACTGACAAAGATCACTGTTTTTTTAAATTTTAGATTCCACATATGCAAAAATGCTAACAGAGATAACCTTTAATGACAAAGTATCTTGATTAACCGCTCGTTTACGTCCTATTTTTATTTCTAACGTTTTTACCTGGAGACAAAAAATGAAAATTTCGATTCTTGTTTTGCTCTCTTTTATTTGTTTTGGATTTAACTCAGCTTTTGCCGTCACTTATCAAGACGGCGACTTGATTTTTCATGAAAGCCAGGGACCTCAAACCAAAGCAATCCAGGAAGCCACGGGTTCAAAGTGGACTCACGTGGGAATGCTCTTTTTAAAACAAAATCAATGGCAGGTTGCGGAGGCCGTACAGCCGGTACGATTCACTTCGCTGTCTTCTTTTATTTCTCGTGGCAAAAATGGCGCTTACAGAATTTATCGTGTCCCTGGACTTAAAGAGGCGCAAAAACAAGATTTACGTAAACAGGTCGAAGCGTTTATGGGACGCGACTATGATATCTGGTTTGAGTGGTCTGATGATTTAATTTACTGCTCGGAACTTGTTTACAAATCTTTCTTTCGTGCGACCGGAATTGAAGTGGGCCAAGTACAAAAGTTTCGTGATTTAAGACTTGATGGACCCTACGTGAAAGAACTGATTCGCCAACGCGTAGAAAATACGGGGCGAGAGCTTGATTTAAATGAACCCATCATCACGCCTGTGGCGCAGATTCGCGATACTAAGCTTGTATTAGTGGAAGAAAAAAAATAGGCCTAAAAACACAGGCCTTGCAATTAAAGTTCGATTTTTTCTTTCTTAACGTAGTCTTTCCACATCCCAACAAGAGCGGACTTGGTGACTTTGCCTTCGCCAAGTTTTACGCCTGTGAGTTTTTCAAGACCACGGATAGCCGGGATATGAAGACGGTCGTCTTTATCAGATAACAATCCCGCAAAGATTTTAGTTTCACGATCTAAAGGTTTCTTCGCCAAAACTTCCACGATCTGATGGCGGATCCAAAGACTTTGTGCGTTTTTAAAATTGTAACCTTGATTGAGTTCTTCCCACAAAAGATCACGAACATCCGAAGAGGCTGATTTCTCTAAAACCCCAACGGCTGCGGAACGAACAACCAAAGCCTTATCTTTCAGAAGTTTTTGCGCAAGCTTCTCCCCTTGAGAGGGATTCACTTCACTCAACGCCACAAGAGCCGCGTTACGCATGTACCAATATTTATGATTGGAAGCTTTTAAAAGATCGGGAGTCGATTTCTCGCCACGAGCCTCGGCTGCCGCCATCAAAGCGCGCCAACGCATGTTCATGGGTTGTTCTTCGTTAAATGCGACAGAGATAAAGTTCTGATAATACTTATCGCCCTGACCTTGAATCACCATGCGACGGTTTTCACTAGGAAGCTTAAGAACTTCCACCGCCGAAGTTAAAGTACTAGATGAAGGTTTAGCTCCGACTGCGAAAGCACTTGAAGATAATCCCGCAACTACAACGGACACAAGAATAATCTTATTCATAGCCTAACTCTTTTTTGATACGAAGTTTTCAAACTCATTCATCAACTTATCGGATTCATCGTTACCAGATTTCGCGGCTTCACTGCCGTCACCGGCTTTTTCAGCGGCTTTATCTAAAGCTTTTTGACCTTCAACGGCTGCGGCAAATTCTCTCATCAACTCATCATCGATCAAATCAGATGAAGGTTCTTGCGCCTGAGTTTCTTGAGCATCTGCCACTTCAGGAACTGGCGCTGGCGCTGGCTCTGGTTCCGGTGCCGCTTCTACTTTCGGAGCTTCAGGAGCTGGCGCTGCCGCCGCGGCCGCTGGTTTTGCGCCGCCTGCTTTAAGGCCTTCTAATTCTTTTTTTAATTGATCATTTTCTTCGCGATAACGAGAAAGGTCGGCGATATCTTCACTGATGATTTCGTATTCAGCCAGACGCGCTTCTAAATCACGAACTTTACCTGCAAGTTCATCGTTGGCAGCAGAATTGGCTCCGCCTTCAGAAACACCCGCTGCCGGAGCACCACCTGATGCCGCAGCTTCTTCTGCAGCCGTTAATGCTTCTTTTAATTGTTTTTGCAGAGTTTCAATTTTTTGATGGCTTTCAGTTAAAGACAAACGAAGCTGTGACACTTCCGCGGCAGATTCTCCAGACGCTACCGCAGCACCAGTTGCTTTCAAAGAAGACGCTGATGATTTTTCCATTTCATCTAAGTCTACATCCAAACCAAAATCTTCAGACGCTCCACCACCGTTGCGTGCCGCAGGTTTTCCTGACTGCGCTTGATTGTCGAGAATCTTCTGCAATGTTTTTTCAAGTTGAGCCGCGTCGAGACCGTGGCCCAAATCTGAACCTCCCTCGCTGGACTTTTTCGCAAAAAAACTGCGATACGCCAGGAAAAGAGAGAGAATTAGAACGAGCGCAACGAGGCCCTCGATGATGACGGTATTATGCTGATCCCAAAAGGAGAGAAATGTATCAAATGTCACAATTCAAATTCTCACCTATCCTAGAGGCCCCGTCAACGCTAGACCTTCGATAGAGTATAGTGGTATGGTTTTTTGAATCCGAGGTGATACATGTCTCAGCGCCCTTTTGATCTTCTTATTCAAGGTGGAATCTGCTTACTCCCCCATCCTTCGGGAACTGGCTTGATCGAACAACAGGCCGATATTGGGATTCTAGATGGCCGCATCGAAAAAATTCGCGACTCTATTACAGATCCTGCTGTCAGAACGATTAAAGCGGAGGGATTGCATGTCCTTCCCGGCATTATCGATAGCCAGGTTCATTTTCGCGAGCCAGGTCTCACGCACAAAGAAGATCTAGAAACGGGAACCAAGGCCGCGATCTTAGGTGGAGTTACGAGTATTTTTGAAATGCCGAACACCAACCCACCAACGACCACGAAAGAAGCTTTCGCCGAGAAACTTCAAAGAGCCCAAGGTCGAGCTCACAGCAACTATGCTTTTTTTATTGGCGGGTCTCATGACAATGTCGACCAATTGGCAGAGCTTGAAAAATTACCTCATTGTTCTGGCATTAAGATTTTTATGGGAAGTTCCACGGGAAATCTTTTGGTGGAAGATGACGAAACACTCGAAAGAATTTTGCGCCAAGGCACTCGCCGTGTGATTTTTCATAGCGAAGATGAAATGCGTCTGCGCGAAAGAAAGCATATCGCGGTTGACATGGCCGATCCGCACTATCATCCGGTGTGGAGAGATGTTGAAACAGCTGTGAATTCAACAACAAGACTTTTGCGTTTAGCACGCAAAACCGGGCGCCGTATCCATGTCCTTCATGTCTCTACAGGTGAAGAGATGGATCTTTTAAAAGATCAAAAAGATATTGCGACTGTCGAAGTTCTTCCGCAACATCTAACACTTTATGCGCCTGATTGTTACGATCGCTTGGGAACTTACGCTCAACAAAATCCACCGATCCGTGAAAAGCGGCATTTAGATCGCATTTGGAAAGCGGTTTTGGATGGCACAGTGGACGTGATTGGTTCAGATCATGCTCCGCACACACGCGAAGAAAAAGAGCGTCCTTATCCGCAAAGTCCTTCGGGAGTTCCCGGAGTGCAAACACTCCTTCCGATCATGCTGAATCACGTTCATGAGGGGCGTCTGACTTTACGTCGTTTTGTAGAGATGGTAACGGAAAATCCT